>CAZCJL010000080.1:0-30866 GCA_964498785.1 uncultured Cytophagia bacterium
GCCCCATGTATTTGATCGACGCTTTGCGTCGTATTTTTACTACTGGACGCAAAGCATTGGAACGAGAACATTGTTTAGGATTTTAAAATACCAACAAAATGGAATTGCACCCTAGTTCAAACAACAACCCCCTTGCACACTATTTGTAATTAAAACTGTCGGATTGATTATAATTGAAAGCAATTTATATCATGAAAAACAAACACCGATACGAACAGATAGAACACACAGGAGACATCGGAATCCGTGTTTACGGGCATTCGCTTGAAGAATTATTTTCTTATGCAGCGAACGGAATGTTCGAGATTATATTCCATACGCTTCCCACTGACACGCAAATTAAAGAGGAACTAATTGTCTCAGCAAATGATTTGGACGAATTATTTGTGAACTGGCTATCTGAATTGAATTTTGTATTTACCACAGAAAATAAATTTTATAATGATTTTGCATTTCATGAATTAACAACAACGAACATCAAAGTGTCAATGCGCGGGGGCTATTTCAATCCGGATATACACGAAATTTACACAGAAATTAAAGCCGTTACCTTTCATCAATTATATGTAAAGAAAATCGATCAACATTGGCAGGCACAGGTCATCTTTGATATCTAACCAGGAGGCATCTTTGAAATGACGGATATAAAATTCAAAAAAATTAATGCATTTGTTTGGGAAATTCCCAAAACCGGAAAAATGAGAGTTCCAGGAAGAATTTATGCATCAGAGAAAATGTTACCTCACATTTATAAGGACGATGCTCCGAAGCAAGTCGCGAACGTTGCACACTTACCGGGGATCATTCATTATTCCATGGCCATGCCAGACATTCACTGGGGATACGGATTTTCAATTGGCGGTGTTGCTGCCTTTGATATGGATGAAGGCGTAATTTCGCCTGGTGGCGTGGGATACGACATAAACTGTGGCGTTCGATTATTGCGAACCGGTTTGATTCGCGAAGATATTAAAAATGATGTTCAACAGATCGTTGACAGCCTGTTTAATCATATCCCGACCGGTGTTGGATCAAAGGGGGAATTACGGATTTCGGCAGGCGATTTATCAAATGTGATGAAAAAAGGCGCTCGCTGGGCTGTGGAACGCGGGTATGGCCACCAGGAGATGCTGGATAAAATCGAAGAAAATGGTCAGATGGACGGAGCGGATCCGTCTGTTGTCAGCGACCGGGCAATCAAACGCGGGAAACCGCAGTTAGGAACGCTTGGATCAGGAAATCATTTCGTGGAATTGCAGTACGTCGATGAAATTTACGACGCTAAAACTGCTGACCGACTGGGCCTTTTTAAAGACCAGATTGCTTTAACCATTCATACCGGGTCACGCGGCTTTGGCTACCAAATTTGCGATGACTATATCCACAAAATGCTACGGGCTTCGGAAAAATATGGCATCGAATTACCCGACCGCCAGTTGTGTTGTGCTCCGATCAATTCTCCGGAAGGCCGCGAATATTTTGCAGCAATGGTATGCGCTATAAATTATGCGTTTGCCAATCGACAGGTTATCACACATTGGGCACAGACTGCTTTGGAAAAATCATTACATTTAAGTCCGAGAGAATTGCAATTGGATATTGTCTATGAAGTAGCACACAACATCGCCAAATATGAGACGCACATTGTGAACGGTAAAAAACAAAAAGTCTGCGTTCATCGAAAAGGAGCAACACGGGCGTTTGGACCAGACAGCCGCGACATCCCGGAATCGTATTGCGATATAGGTCAACCGGTGCTTATCCCTGGTGACATGGGACGTTGTTCCTACGTTCTGGTGGGAACACGACAGGCAATGGATGATACATTCGGTTCCACCTGTCATGGCGCCGGGCGTATGTTAAGCCGAAAAAAGGCGATAAAACAAGCAAAAGGGCGAGCGATTTACCGTGAATTGCAAGACCAGGGAATTTTTGTCCGTGCAGCGGGGAGAAAAACATTAGCTGAAGAAATGCCTGAATCTTATAAAAATGTATCCGACGTCGTGGATGCGGTCGTTGGTGCAGGCATTTCTAAAAAGGTTGCTAAATTGCGGCCACTGGGCGCTATTAAAGGATAATTATCATCGTTAAATCGGGGCAATTATATGTTTAGCCAGGAAGATATTACTCAACTGCGTGAGAAATTAAATTACCACAATTATCGGTACCATGTATTGGATGATCCGGAAATTTCAGACGCCGAATACGACCGCCTGTTTCGCCGTCTCCGGGAATTAGAGGCGCAACATCCGGAACTGGTTACAGCCGATTCTCCCACTCAGCGAGTTGGCGCAAAACCGCTAACCGAATTTAATACGATTACTCATACCCTGCCCATGCTTAGTCTGGATAATGCATTTAGCGATGGGGAAGTTCATGAATTCGACGCTCGTATGAAACGCCTGCTCAATAACTCTGCTACCATCGAATATATTGCCGAACCCAAACTGGACGGACTCGCAGTCGAGTTGGTTTATGAAAACGGCGTATTCACAGTCGGTTCCACACGCGGTGATGGTATTACTGGTGAAAATATTACGCAAAATCTTCGAACGATTAAATCCATCCCTCTCCGATTATACTCGAAAAATTTATCTGTCCCGCAAAGACTGGAAGTACGGGGCGAAGTAATTCTTGGGAATCGCGAATTCATCCGATTAAATGAGCAGCGACAAAAAAACGAAGAACCGATTTTTGCAAATCCTCGCAACGCTGCCGCAGGCTCATTACGGCAACTGGACCCGCGAATTACAGCCACTCGTCCGCTTGACATTTATTGTCATAGCATTGGCCAGGTGACCGGAATTTCATTTAACACGCACGAGGCATTCCTGATGTCAATCCAGGGTTGGGGGTTAAAAGTAAATCCGCTACGACAAAAATGTCGCGGCATTTCTGAGGTCATCGATTTTTATCGTGACATCGAAACACGGCGAGAAACACTTGATTTTGAAATCGATGGTGTTGTTATTAAGGTAAATGATCTCGCACTCAGAGAACGAATTGGTATTAAAACGAGAAGTCCGCGCTGGGCAATTGCTTATAAATTTCCGGCGCGCCAGGAAATCACCCAAATCGAAGATATTATTGCTCAGGTTGGGCGCACCGGCATCGTAACACCTGTTGCCATTATGAAACCCGTTCGGATCGGTGGCGTGGAAGTTCGGCGGGCTACACTTCACAATCAGGATGAGATCGATAAAAAAAATGTGCGTATTGGCGACTGGGTGGTTGTTCAACGAGCTGGCGATGTGATTCCGGAAGTAGTAAAAGTCATTGACGACCGACGTCCGGCACATTCAAAAAAATATCAGATACCTGACTCCTGCCCTGTCTGCGGTTCCCATGTTGTTCGTGTTGAGGGAGAATCCGCTCATCGCTGTCAGAATGTTTCCTGTCCGGCGCAACTTAAGGAAAGCATTAAACATTTTGCATCACGCAATGCAATGGACATCGAAGGGCTGGGCGATAAACTGGTGAATCAATTGGTGGAGCGGGAAAAAGTCAAAGATTACGCGGATTTGTATTTACTCAAAAAAGATGACTGGGCTAATCTGGAACGTATGGCAGCTAAATCAGCGCAGAACATTATGAATTCGCTGGAACAAAGCAAAAATGTTTCGCCGGATCGTTTCATTTATGCGCTGGGAATTCGTTTTGTCGGCGAGCATGTTTCGCGGCTGCTTGTTAATCATTTTAAAACACTGGAAAATTTAAAAAAAGCTGACTTTGATGAATTGATCTCTATCCATGAAATAGGACCACAGGTTGCACGCAGTGTTGTTCAATTTTTTCAGGAACAACGAAATACAGAGACTATCGACAGGTTGCTGAATGCGGGCATAAAACTTACCGACATGGAATCGCAAACCAGTGAAAAACTATCTGGCAAAACATTTGTTCTCACCGGCACTCTTGAAAAGTTCACCCGTGGTGAAGCGAAAAAATTGATCGAAGCGATGGGAGGTCATGTGGCATCTGCTGTCAGTAAATCTACTGACTTTGTACTAATGGGAACAGATCCAGGGTCCAAAGCCAAAAAAGCAGAGGCATTCGGAATTGTAGTTATCAATGAAACAGAATTTCAAAAAATGATTTCTTAATCCACTTTTAAATATTAACATTAAAACGCGGATTTGTTGTTCTGGAAAATTCAGCACACATGCTTAACCATATCTGGCAGTCAATTGCATTAACGATCAATATTTTTTTGACTCTATTTTTACCGATTATCATTTTGTGTTCTATTCTAAATTTAATCGCAAATGCACAAAATAAACATCTTTATTACATTGGCGGCTGGAGGGGCTTGTTAGTAACGGCCTGGATCGGGACGCCGATACATGAATTCAGTCATATTATTGCAGCGCTCATTAGCGGACACAAAATCGTCGATTTTAAACTTTTTAAACCAGACGAGCGAACCGGCACGTTGGGATATGTTTCCCATTCATATAATCCGAACAATTTTTATCAATCTGTTATCGGAAACACGCTCATCCCAATTGCCCCTTTTTTTGGCGGTGCGCTGGCTATTTATTTGCTAACCTATTTCTTATTACCAGGATTTTCATTATATTCCGCAGATGTCCCGAGGGTATACTATATTACGTCTAAAAATGCTTTTATCTGGCAAAGCTATGTCATGTTCGGAAAATCAGTGCTCTTTTTTTTTAAATTTCTCGTTTTAAAAATCCAGCAAGCAGGATTGTTTACAAAATGGCACTTTTATATTTCTCTGTTCATGTTGTTCGGAATTGCAAACCACCTTTCTCCATCCTGGGCTGATTTTCAGAATTTTTGGCATCCACTGTTCGCTATCATCATATTCACTGTTTTACTTAATTTAATTATTTTACCCTTTACACAGGACTCAATGTCAATTATAGAGGTTTCGTCAAAATATATCATGTTGGCAACGCCGATTTTGTTACTTTCGCTGTTTATCAGTCTGACAGGATTTATAATCACTTATATGCTGTCTTTAATTTTGGCGATATTCAGAGGTTAAATTAACAAGAAAATATTATTGAGGAGAAGCTTGTGAAATATCATCCACATTTAGCGCGCTATGAAAACATGAAATACAACCGCTGTGGCCTGAGTGGTTTGCTTTTACCCGCAGTATCCCTGGGATTGTGGCATAATTTCGGCGGTATCGACCTGTTCGAAAATTCACGCGCGATAATCCGCAGGGCATTTGATTTAGGCATTACTCATTTTGATCTGGCCAACAACTATGGGCCGCCAGCCGGATCAGCAGAGAAAAATTTTGGTCGTATTTTGCGTGAAGATTTCCACGGTCATCGGGATGAAATGGTTATTTCAACAAAAGCCGGATATTATATGTGGCCCGGACCGTACGGTGAATGGGGTTCGCGAAAATATTTAATCGCCAGCCTGGATCAAAGTTTGAGACGAACGGGACTGGACTATGTGGATATTTTTTACCACCATCGGCCAGACCCGGAATGTCCGCTGGAAGAAACAATGGGCGCTCTCGATTCTATCGTAAGACAGGGTAAGGCCCTTTATGTGGGAATTTCCAATTATGGACCAGAGGATACCCGCAAAGCGGCTCATATCTTAACGAAACTGGGAACACCCTGTCTCATTCATCAACCTAAATATAACATGTTTGATCGCTGGATTGAAGATGGGCTTATTGATACACTCAAAGAATTAGGAATTGGATGCATCGCCTTTTCTCCGCTGGCACAGGGCCTTCTCTCTAATAAATATCTTGAAGGGATTCCGGAGGATTCCCGCGCAGCCAAAGAATATGGATTTTTAAAACGGGAACAAATTACACCGGACAAAGTTAATGTCATTCGTCAATTAAACGACATCGCCAGAGAGCGGCATCAATCGCTCGCTCAGATGGCGATCGCCTGGATTTTGCGATATAAAACCGTGACTTCTGTTGTCATTGGAGCAAGCAAGGTTAAACAGCTTGAAGCGAACATCACGGCATTGGAAAATCTGTCTTTTACGAAAGAAGAACTAACAGCCATTGATAAAATTATTAAATCTGAGAAAAAAACTTGACAATTAAATTTTTTTTCTTTATCCTGAATTATTCAGAAATATGTAGCGCAGAGTCGCTAAGGCGTAAAGAAATAAAAACGTACATTCTATTCATGAATGTAGCTCAGTTTTAAAAATCGGTTTATTTTAGAAATTTTAATCATTCATTTTATCCGGGCAAAAATAATTATAATACGATTTTGAGTGCATCTTTGATAAAGAATCTCATCCAACGAACCGTAATAAAGACATAAATTTAACGGATCAAGGCGCTTTGTTGGGGGAGCAATTTTCAAAAGTTGGTAATTTCTCACGGAGTTGTATCATAAGTCTGATTTTTTTGTAAAATGTCATTCCGGGCTTATTCCGGAATATCCTAATTATTAAAAAGTTAGGGGATTCCTGCATTCGCAGGAATGACGCCAAAAAATGACCTTTGATACAGCCCCATGTATTGATCGACGCTTTGCGTCGTATTTTTACTACTGGACGCAAAGCATTGGAACGAGAACATTGTTTAGGATTTTAAAATACCAACAAAATGGAATTGCACCCGTTGTTGGCAATTTATCCGGATCATGCAGAAGGGATCGTCAGAATGATAAAAACAGACAACCGCCATTTAGAATAATGCGTTGCGTGATGGCGTCTTTACGGTTTATGAATTATTGAGGTTATAGACACTTCTTAATCAAGCTAATTGAAATAAATTTGCTGAATCAGGCAACGATTATCGACGTCTTTACTTACAACACCATTCGTTTCTGAGCCGTAATTTCAAAGAATTTCAATTGAATACATTAATACACCGGATTGTGGTGCGCAATGAAACATGCTTTAGAAGTCTATTTCGATGATACATTAATTTTTTTTAGTAATAAAAAATGGCTTTACCCGCTTTTTGATTTAGAAATATTTTTGATCGAACATAATTCATTTACCCCCTCTGAGCTAATTGTTTATGATAAAATATTAGGGCGAGCGGCAGCTTTACTTCTGGTATATTTGAAAATAAAAACCGTAAAAACTAAATTGATGAGCGCAAGAGCCAGAGAAATATTTATTCATTTTAATGTTACATTTGAATTCGAAGCAGAAGTGGAAAAAATTAGCTGCCGTACCGAAGAGATTCTCCAGAATGAGTTGGACCCGCACGCGGCATATCGTCTTCTTAAGGTTCGTACTGGTTTATAACGTATCCTCGTGGGAGCTTATACATATTGCCCGGCTTAATAAAAAGCTGCCTCTGATCTTTTGCATATAATATGATATCTTTGAATTCAGATGTCAAAAATCAGTCCTGCAAACTATGCTATACTGAAATTAGAACCCATAAAATCCGGAAACCTTCGGAAATGTCAAGAAAAAGTTCAATATTGATCACTTTCTTACTCATCCTCTTAAATTGTTCAGGAAATCGGGACATACGAAAAATTATTAATTCAACGTATGAAACTGAGATGATTTCCTCTGGTAACAATTTTCCCACTGTTGATTTACGAAAAAATCACCTGTCTGATCTCATTATTCTACTCCATCATCGAATATCATTAAGAAATATCCAAAATGATTTTGCCTGGTCAGAAGAAACATTGACCGGCAAATTGGACACGTTGTTACAGCAGGGCTTAATTAAACGCTTAAGCCTCAGCGTGTATGTTCCTTCCTGTATGGTAATAAGTTTGTCAGAGGGCCAGGAATTAAAACAGTTGGCAAAGATGGTTGTTCCGGGCTTTTCCGAAATTGTGATCAACAAAACAGCTCAAATTAAAAACGAAGTCGACCGGATTAATGCATTAAAGAAGCATTCGTTCAGCAGTCTTTCTTTTCTCATTCTTAGCAATGTGATACTGGATAACTGGCAGATCAATAACATTCAAACAAAATTTTTAAAATCAGAACCACCGTTGAGAAATCAAAGACGTTACTATTTTTCACTGCTGGAGAAGGATAAAAATGATTTCCGGAAAGCCTTTGGTATTTATGGCAATCAAACCAAAAGTTATGGTGACATAGTGGTAGGTATTTATGGAAATCAACGCTATGGTAATACCTTTATTAACCTGAATAAAAAAGATCTTGTTGATCTGTTCGGAATGGCAGAACGAGATGATATTGATCAATCTAAACACAATTTATTAAAAGAATTGATCCGGCAATATGATAACCCGCAGTATTCCATGGAAAAAAAGTGCAATGCCGGCTTCAATAAGATAGGTCTTATGGCAGGAGATTCTCCATCGATCCCCATTTTAAACCGTAAGGATTATTCGCGCCTCAATAAAATCGCGGGTGTAATCACAGATGATCTGATTCAATATCTCGAAGAAAACAAGCCTCTTATTATGACTGCCTATCAAAAATCGCGGTATAAAAACGAAATTACTTTTGAGGAATATTTTATCTGGTGGTATCATTTCTTTTATACAGAACTCACAAATTCTCTTGCTGCCAAAGGTTTTATCGAAATTCCGAATTCCGGTTTTACGACGTATATTATTAAATGGTCCTGATGTATGATTCAACCAGTGTTTCTGCGCATAAACGGTAATGCGCATGCGTTCTCACGGGAATTAGGTTGCAATTGCCGGCGCTGCCAAACCATTCAGTTTTCCATGAAAGACCCTGTGACAAATTCCGGCGGCCCTCTGGCCCAGTTTTCGGGCTGGAATGATCCTCCCTGGCGAGCCAATACATCTGTGTCCATCCTGCTCCCGAATAAAGCCAAGCCGGAAGCCGTCGCTCATCATATTTTAATTGATGCCGGCGCCGGAATTGTCGATAGTCTCGTTTGTTCCCGCATTGAAAATCTTCATAAAATAAACGGAATTTTAATAACTCACTGGCACCCGGATCATACACTTGGTTTAAATCAATTCGCAGAATCCGTAAAACGATCATGCAAAAGAAGGCATCATTCCTTTTCTAAAATTCCGTTCTATTCAACACAACACACCTATTCTATGCTCTATCCAAAATTCAGCTATGAATTTGATGAAATGCTATCTTTTCAAGAAATCGTTTCCGGTAAACCATTTTCACTTCCGAACGTTGCTGACATCCAATTTACTCCCATTGAAATTATACATGGGACGGTGAAAGGATCAGTGATCTTTGTCGCTGAATTTTCACATCACAAAAAGTGCATCTTCATGTGGGATATTGATCATCCAAGGGCTACCAGATATTCAGATAACAAATCGAACATTGAAATCATCCGTGAACATAAAAATCTATTGGAAAAACCTGATCTGCTTTTTTTAGAGATAAACGGCTGGACAGCACGCGCACCTGGCCATGGATCGCTCATCGATGCACAGCAGTATCTGGACGTCATTAATCCGCGCAAAGTAATCCTGCTCCATTTAAGTGGACATTCGGATAAATCCGGTCAGCCGGCTTTTGGATGGAGTGACGATCAATGGCGCCAAAATCTCAAATACAACTCCCCATTTACCAATTTCCCAATGATAATCGGAAATCAGGGAATGATATTATCCTTTAATCCCACGTAACTTGAATGCTATCATTTTATTATCTTAAAATTATTTTTTGCAGGAACCAAATGACGATTCCTTCGTAATACCGGTATAATTTTAGAATTTCAGGTCAAATAAATATTTCTGCTATGAATTATACATCCGAATGAAAGGACTATATATGGTGAAGCGATTTCTGATTCTTCAACTGCTAATGATTACAAGTATACTATATTCACAACAACAGACAAAAGGAACGATTAGCGGATTTGTGTATGACAATCAATCCGGCGAAGCGTTGATTGGAGCAAATGTTTTTTTACAGGATACGTACTTTGGCTCATCCACCAATGTGAGCGGTTATTATTCACTTCCGAAAGTTCCTGTGGGAAACTATACGTTGCTGTGTCAATATATCGGATACAAAACTTTTAGCACATCTATTAAAATAACCTCAAATATGGACAAACAGTTCAACATCCGAATGGACCCTGCAACCATCGAAACAGAGGAGGTTTTTGTTTATGCCGATTCTGTACGAACGAGCGTTCGTCTGTACCGCAAATCAATCTCCAAAATCCAGTTGAAACCGCGTGAGATTGAACGGATTCCACAGGTTGTGGAAGCAGATTTACTGCGTTCGCTGCAAACCATGCCCGGTATTATGCCGGTATCAGATTATTCATCAGAACTGTATGTACGCGGAGGAACACCGGATCAAAATTTGTACTTAATTGACGGCGCCGATGTTTATAATCCTGAACATTTTTTCGGCCTCTTTTCTACATTTAATACAGATGCTATCAAAAATGTGGATATTTCCAAGGGTGGATTTGGCGCTGAATACGGCGGTCGACTCTCCTCGGTCCTGGATGTCACCAATCTCGATGGAAATCGCCGGGAATATCAGGGAAAAGTTGCCATCAGCCTTCTTTCCGCAAAAACAACCATGCAATATCCGCTGGGAAAATATGGAGCCATTTCCGGATCGTTTCGAAGAACGTATTTCGATCAAACCCTGGCCAAAGCAATCGATGACATACCGGATTATTATTTTTATGACGGCCACTTAAAGGCATTTATTGATATTGATAACCGAAATAAATTAACAATTAGTTTTTATAAGGGTCAGGATAATCTGGATTTTCAATTAAATAATGCGACAACAGAAGAAGAAGAACTTGACTATGACTGGGGCAATACAACTTACAGCATTCGTTGGACTCATATTTTTTCTTCATCACTGTTTGGCAATTTTTGGACGACATTTAGCGACTTTGATTCGGATTTCAGTTTCGAAGAATTTATGGAAGAAAATGATATGGGCGACCGGTCGCTGAAGGGAAACCTGGAGTACTATTATTCGCAAAACCTGAATTTGAAATTAGGGTTTGAATATAAATCAATCCATGGAACATTCCGTCAAAAATTCCCTGGTGGCCGTGTTGAAGTTGATCGCTGGGGAAAATATATTGCCTCTTACATTCAATCCGAATGGAACCCCATGCCGTTGTTGGAAATTCAAACCGGGTTGCGTTATAATTATTTTGATAGCAACAAATCCTTTCAAAATCTCGCACCCAGGCTCAGTGTAAAATACCGCCTCACCGACACGATCAACTTAAAAAGCGCATTCGGTATCTATCATCAATATTTATTCAGAATTCCGCGAACATTTATTGCCGACATCTGGACCAGTTCAGATGAATTTTATGGAAATTCTACATCACACCATTATATCATGGGTTTTCAAAAAGAAATCTCTGATAATTTTGAATTGGAAATTGAAACCTATTACAAAGATTACAGTAACCTCTATTCGTATGATTATTTCTTTTACACAGGTTTGAAACCTAAAAATTATACAGATAATGGCGAACCGATTTACCAGAGCACACAAGGACTTTTCAACCGCGGGAACGGTCATTCGTATGGTCTTGAGTTCCTGCTTCGGAAAAATAGCGGGCCGATCACTGGTTGGGCTTCTTATACATTAAGCCGTGCCATACAAAAAATTGAAGGCGTAAACCAGAGTGAAAATTTTGTCCCGCGGCACGACCGCACCCATACACTGAATTTAATCGGTAATATAGATATTAAAAATTCATTGCGTCAACTTCGCGGTGTTGATTATCATCGGGATAAAACAACATGGCGACTGGGATTTGGTGTAGTATACGCGTCTGGCCAACCGATTACGACCACCAGTTCAATTTACGTGACCAATCCGCTGCCAGATCAATATTTTTATAGCGGATACAATCTCTATCCTACCGAGCGCAATAATTTTCGCTTGCCGCCATATTTTCGGTTCGACCTGAGCTTGACCATGGAAAAACGATATAAATCCTGGACACTTGCACCATATTTGCAAATATTTAATGTGACGAATCGCAAAAATGTCTGGTTCATCGATTATGATGATGAAATTCAGGGGAACAAACTGATACAAAAAGTTGACACATTTAGCATGTTTCCGATTTTGCCGACGATTGGCGTGACAATGACTTTTTAACAAAAGATTGGAGTAAACAGTGAAAAAATATATTCAATACATTATAATTTCTGCGCTGATTGCGCTGGCGACCGGTTGCGGCGATGTACCGGTCAGCATTGATGAAGATACATATCAACCCAAAATCGTTGTTGATGGTATTGTTATGCCGGGACAACCATTCCAAAATATAAGAATTTCCCGAAATTTTGCATTAAATCAGAATATTGATTTTAACGAATTCTTTATCACAGATGCCGTGGTTTCGATTACGGACATGGAATCCGGTAACGATTACCCGATGACCTATAATCCACTGACCGGATCGTATGAATCTAACAATGGCGATTTGCTCGTCGAATACGGAAAAAGTTATCAGCTTTCGGTACATGCGACTGTAGACGGAAAAGAGCTTTCAACCTCTGCCGTTACTAAAGTCCCCAGAGACGGTTTTAGTATTCTAACAGAAAAATCTGTTTTGACCCCGCTTAAATACAGAGAACGTGGCGATGACGAGGATTTAAAACTGTTCACCATCGCATTTAATCGTTCGATTGATACGGATTCTTATATTGCTTCTATTGTTTCTTTAGATGCTTCCAAAGAAACATTTGTCACCGACAATCCTTTTGACATTAAAACAGAGGATTTGGATGAGAACAATCTGTTCGGTTTGTTGCAACACCAAAGTCAATGGCTGCAAACACAAACCGGTGGCGACGGTTTTTCGCAACTGGAATTGCTATGGTATTCGTTGTGGTTTTACGGAAGATACCGTGTCATTTTGTACGCGGCTGATGAAAATTTAAAGGACTATTTTCTCACCCATAAAAACATCCAGGATATTGATGGTAATTTATGGGAACCAAAATTTCATTTTGATGGCGACGGCATTGGCGTGTTTGGTTCTGCGCTGGCAGATACGGTTTACATTGAAGTTTTACAGGAATAGCTTAATATTTTGAGATGACTGATTAAAATAAAAGCAACTATTCAGGCGTAACGCCTGCGAATGCAGGAATCCCCTAACTTTATAATAATCGGGAGATTCCGGGACAAGCCCGGAATGACATTTTACAAAAAAATCAGACTTATGATACAGCTCCTATCGGGCATCCACTTTGCTTAATTTTAGGAGATTCCCGCTAAAAACATGCGGGAATGACAGCTCTACGCTGAATAGTAACTTAATTTCTTTATATCATTTCTGATTTCAATTCTATACGGGAGGTCGCTGACAGGCAGCCCAACAAAGGGAAACGTCATCAGAATATGCGCGCTGTTGTTTTTGATTGAAATATTTCGAACAAGGCCCAGTTTAATAATATCGGATCGGATAGCTGGATATGTAATTTGAGATAAGGCGTCGCGGATATTTTTTTCGGATATTTTTGCCATATCTATCCTTTCGTTATTCATTTTCAGAATAAAACTTTCACGTTAATTAGATAATTTGAATAATAAAAAGATGCATTTATTTTTATATTGACATTTACGTCGAAATATATTACATTAAATTCATAACAGATAATTTAAGCATTTCCCTGCGATTGCGTTTATCCATTTAACCCGGAACCGGCAAAAGATGCATCTGCCCAGCCCTGCACCCCATTTCCGGCTTTTCCGGACCAACGAAAGTAAATGAATAAATTTCAGGAAAATTAAAGTAGTAATACATGGCAAAAAAATCAATTAAATACGATCCTCTTCCGTTTCATAATAAAATATTTTTCTGTGATATTATTGGCTATTCTAAACTTCCTGCTGCCAGCCAATATGAATGTCATGCCCAGTTAACGCGAATCATTCGCACCTGTCTCGATAAATTAGATGCGAAACTGCTGGAAGACGTTATTGCTCTGCCCACTGGCGATGGATTAATTCTGAATTATTTAAAAGCAGAACCGGATATTCATTTACGAACCGCGCTGATGGTGTTGGAAATTCTGGAAAAATATAATAAAAACTCGAATCTACTAATTAAATTACGTATTGGCTTGAATACTAACGTAGATTCCATTGTGCTGGATGTTAATAATAAAAAAAACATCGTTGGCGTGGGAATCAATCTGGCCCAACGAATCACGAATTTAAGCACCCATGGCCGAATTTTAATGCACCGTCGCGTGTATGAAGATTTAAGCAATTACAGAAACTATGAAGGAAAATTGATGTACCTTGATGATTTTATGGTTAAGCACGGGGTGGTCATTTCGCTGTTTCAGTACATCGATTACAAGAGCTCGTTTCTGGATAACACGCCGTTAAAACGCAGCGATGATTCCGATCCTTCGCTCACCTTGCGGGATATTCGAAAGAGCCGTTTAAAAGAAAATATTTTGAGTATTCATTTAAAAGGTCGGGATCAGGATTATTTCAATGATTTGCATGCATATTTAGAGGAATTTCTGGACAGTCTGAAAATTTTCCAAAAAACGAAAATCGCGGTGAATTGGATTGCAAATGAGATGATGGATAATGTTTTCAGGCACGGTGATTTAGATGATGACGATGATCTCTTTTTAAAACTTGACAGAACGAGTAATGGAATTTATATTTCAACTGAACAACCAGATATCCCGGAATTCAATATTCGGGAAATTGATACAGAATCTGGGGAGCACTTCATTTCCATGCTGCGAAATCGGGGGATTAATATCAGCGTTCTCCATGCAGAAGGCCGGCTTACTATGTCCTGTCTGATGCCATTTGATTTTGAGATTATGGATTTAAAAATGCTAAATGTACAGCAAGACGCTGCCGAGCAAGCGCCAGCACCGGATTTATCGCTAACGACATGTCAGGAAGTGACGGCGTCCATTCGTTTTTATGAAATGGATGATGGAATTTATCTCATTAAACTGCAAAATAAAATGCTCGAAAAAGAAGTAGACCGCTTTAGAGACCTCGTGGATCGACTCCTTAATTCGGGGCACCTGGATATTATTGTTGATCTGTCTGATTTGCATTACACCAGCTCTCCGGGAATTGCGATGATGATCAATGTGCATCGAACAATTCGTCAGGAAGGCGGAGCAATTGTTTTTGTGAATCCCCATCCTAAAGTAAAAGAGATTTTTAGTGTGTGCAAATTGGATAATATTTTACAAATAGCCAAAAACCTTGAAAACGCAATCGCGTATTTCAAAATTTTTCATTGATGATTTGATAGGTGTGGACATTGTCTCGAAATAGCCAAATAAACTTTTTTCCCATGCTATTCAGTCAAACGTTTAACCCAAACCTGAAAATTCCATATTTAAAAAAATACAAGTTAATTAATGATGTGGTTGATTTAGTCAGTTATCATAAATTTTGATAATGTTAATATTGTACTTACGCATTGGGAGTTCTTGAAAAACAGGCTTTTTCAACAACATCATTAATAAATTTGATAAGAAAAATATCAAGTAAGGGGATTTGCTAGTCGTTCTGTAGATGTGGGTGCGAATATTGAATAGAATTATTTAAATACGCATAAAGGCACAATGGCCATTCCCGAACATATAGATTTTATATTCGAATTTTTTGTTATAGCCGGTTCTTCTGGGGGAATGAGAAATTATCCAAAAAGAAATATAAAAAGATGGCTGAAATTATTGACAATTATTGATCTTTTTACTATTTTCATCACAGTTATTATCAATTCGCGATCCAATCCCGATGGGGAGTATGGAGTCGATCGACATATCGAATTAAATAAACAAAAGGAACCATTTATGAAAAAAATTAAATGGGGTTTCATTGGCTGCGGAGATGTGACAGAAGTCAAAAGCGGACCGGCTTTCAGCAAAGTAACGGATTCTTCCGTTGTTATTGTGATGCGCCGAAATGGCGACAAAGCCCGGGACTATGCGGAAAGACATAAAATCTCCGAATGGACCAATAATGCGGATGATGTAATCAAACATCCTGATGTGAATGCTATCTATATCGCGACTCCTCCTGATTCTCATGCAGAATACACCACTAAAGCAGCCCTGGCAGGCAAAGCAGTGTATGTGGAAAAACCGATGGCGAGAAATTACACAGAATGCCGGAAAATGATTTCTGTTTGTAAAAGCGCTGGTGTGCCGCTATTCGTTGCTTATTATCGACGCACTTTGCCGCTGTTTCTAAAAGTAAAGGAATTGGTTGATAACGGAGTGATCGGTAAAATATTATTTGTAAATGTCCGATTATTTATGTGTCCGGCACAGGATGATTTAAATCCTGAGAATTTGCCGTGGCGGGTATTACCCGAAATTTCCGGTGGGGGGTATTTTATCGACATGGGATCTCATCAGCTCGATTACCTGGATTATCTGTTCGGACGAATTGTGTCGGTGAAGGGAATCGCTCAAAATCTGTCCGGTCTTTATCCGGCAGAGGACACGGTCAGTGCGAGCTTTTTATTTGAATCAGGTGTTGTGGGCAACGGATTATGGTGCTTTACTGTGCCGGAGCCGGGAGTAATGGATCGTATTGAAATTATTGGCACAAACGGAAAAATTGAATTTCCGACGTTTGAAAAAGCCTCCATCCGGGTAATCGCATCTAAGGACGAGGAGCGATATTCAATCGCTTGGCCGGAGCATGTCCAACAGCCGTTGATCCAAACAGTTGTGGCTGAACTTCAGGGTAACGGGACAAGCCCCAGTACCGGAGAATCCGCAGCCCGGACGAATTGGGTAATCGATAAAATTATTCGCGCTTTTAATGTGAACAGTGGCAGTGAGCAAATAGACTTATTTTCCGGTTAGCGGTGTAGCGTAAATGATCAGTACAAGAAATGAATAGAGGAACAGTGGAAGATGCGGAAGTTATCTTTAATTATTACAATCATGGCAAGTGTGAATATCGGCTATTCAGCGGAAGCTCACCAACCAGACCCGAATAGCGGATTGTTTTATATTGCTCCGAAAATCAGAGCACAGGTGGATGGTGTTTTAAATGAGTGGCAGGAATTTACACCTGTGTATCTGAACACGTCGATACATGCAGAGTATCGAAAGCAGGACTGGAGAGGTACGCAGGATTGCAGTGCGAAATTATGGTGGGGGTGGAGTAATCAGGGGCTTTATTTAGCCGCAGAGGTCATTGATGATTCGATTTCAGCGCCATTCACTGGTAAAAAGGTATGGGCAAATGATTGTATTCAGTTTGCGATTGATCCGATGGATGATAATTCACAGGATATGTATCAAAGCGATGACCGGGAATTTGTTATCACAAGAATCGATTCCACACCAGTGGTTTATGAGTTTACATTTTCCGAACATCGTGAGTCAGGGGTTTGCGACTATCCGGCAATGGTAACTATTTCGTCGGATACAATCCGCTATGAAGTGCTTATCCCGTGGTTGGAATTGGGTATTAGCGGGGCTCCGGGTGGTATGCATATTGGCGCGTCTGCGGTGGTTTTTGATAATGATGGTGACGATTTTAGAGGCTGGCTGGAATGGACAAACGGAATTGCGACAAAGAAGTTTACACTACCTTATGCGAATATATTACTTTATGATAAACGCGCCAGAATGGCGCAGGCAATTGCAACGCAGCCGTTTTTAGCAGTTAGTGATACACTGTCATTTTGGGTGCATTCCCGTTATTGGCGACAGCAAATTTCATATCGTTTGCTTGAAAATAATGAAACCCTGTATCGACAATCGCGCTTTATTTATAAAAATTGGACAAAAATTTCAATTCCCCACAAATATCTTAAATGGGGACAACTTAAGTTGGAAGTCACATCCAGAAAAACGCAACAGCTTTATGATGTGGCGGTTTGGTCTAAACATCATATTACTGAACAAATTGCATATCTGGCACAGCAAGCAGACGTTCTAAAAGATATAAAAGATGTTGAACCGACTGCACACATTTTAGTGCAGCATTGGGTCAACTGGCTGCAAAAGCGATTTTCTTCTGCAATAACAGATTTTGATTTTTACAGTGTCATGATTCAGGCGAAAAAGCGAATTGATCAAATCCCGAATTTTTATATGAAACGCCAGGTTTTTTATGATCGTGAATATCGAATTGTTGAGAAAATGTATTTTTCTCAATCTGAAAAAATGGATAAACGCTACTTAATTTTTTTACCGGTTGATTTTGATAAAAATAAAAAATATCCGTTATTTATGTTTTTGCATGACCGTTGGGAAACTGAAGAAGCAATGGCTCGTCGTATCGCACAAGCACTATTGCTGACCGATATCCCGGCGATTGCCATCTTTCCGCATGAGTACTCCTATTTGGGAACAAACCAATTAACGTTAATAAATCTTGCTGAGCATCTTCAGGATGCGAAAAAAAAGTTTTCGATTGATGAACAGAAAGTTTTTGTCTTCGGAGAAGGGATGGGCGGACGAAATGCGCTCTGTTTCGCCTGTCAACATCCGGATCAGGTGGCAGCGCTATCAATTATTCATGCGGAACTTGATACTTCTGTGAATGTGAGCAATTTACGATATACTCCCATTCAACTGGTCAGCGATGTTGACGCGGATGGAAAAGACGCATTATTTATCAGAAAATTAGAAAAGAACAATGTCCGGGTGAATCATATTCAGTTCCCACAAAAGAAGAATATTTATTCAAATTCTTTTTTCAAATGGATGCTTGTTCGCCAAAAAGCAAGCAACGTACGTGCAGTAAAACTTGATGTTGAGAATGCTTGTCCCAATAAAGTTTATTGGTTGGAAATTTTAGCAATGGATGATTATTCCTATCCGGGATTCATCGATGCTGTCTGGGATTGTAACAAAGTTTTTATCGAAACAAACAATATCGCTGGTTTTTCGTTGATTAAAAGCAAATTGCCACAGGGGACAACTTTCCCGCTTTCTGTGATGATTAATCAACGTGCCAAATTTAAAATAATTGACGACGATCAAAAATTCGTTTTTTATCAACAGAACAATCTCTGGAAAAAATTTCAGAAGGATGATGCACAGCTCCTGAAAACGAGGTCAATTACCGGGCCGCTTTCGGCAATTTTTAAAAAAAACCTTCAGTATGTTTACAGTACCGCCTCTGCGAATTCTGAATTTAATCATATTTCGTACAAGATAGCACGGGAAACGAGCAAACGGGGGAGAGAATATTACCTTGATCATCTTGTCGTCGCAGATACGACAATTGCAAATAAGCCGATCACTTCGAATCTTTTAATTATCGGAAACGAACAATCAAATTATTATTTACAAAAAATAGCAACGAAACTACCAATAACAGTTGGAGAAGACGGTAGCTTAAGATTTGGTCGCGCACTTTATTTTTCAGAAGGAAATGCTGCTTTTTATATTTACCCGAACCCGGAAAATACGGATTTTATGATTCTAATTGCAATGGCAGCGGATATTGCCGGATTAAAAAATTTAAAAAATGTGTGGAATCTGGACTATTCCAATCATATTTTCAAATATGATTATGTTGTGATCGATAAACAAGCCAGCGGAGAAACTTACAAGCGATGGATTGATTACGGATATTTCGATAAAAATTGGGAGGTGCAATGGTTTAAGCCGGTATTTACCGGCGGACCGAAACGCTGGCATAATAATTATCTCATTGGCTTTGATGCAAATCAGCTTTCGTTGAATTCGAACTGGAAGGAAGGTGGAAAGGGAAATTTTACCTGGAAGATATATTCCAGAATTGAATCCAAATATGTTCGCAAACGTATTGAAGTACTTAACACGCTGTATCTGGCATTTGGTCAAATATCGGTTCAGGAAAATGAACAATGGCATGCACCGGAAAAGTCAAACGATGTCATTGATTTTGATTCTGTAATTCGTTTGACAATGGAAAAGTACATCGATCCTTATTTTGCAATTAGCTTTGATACTCAGTTTCAGAAAGGATATAATTCTAAAACAAAAGAGCTTGTTTCCAAATTCGCGAATCCTTTTAAGTTATCTCAAACTGCCGGCATTACCCGCAACATCATAAAAAAGAAGAAATTTAAACTAACAAGTCGATTGGGTTATGGAGCGAAAGAAATTGTTGCTGCCAATCCTGAATTTAGAAAGTTATGGACAGGTGATGAGACCAAATGGATGAAAATTGATGGCGGTTTTGAGTGGTACACTGAAGTTCAATCGAATTTTATTTCTAATGTCAAATGGAAAAATAAATTAAAATTTTTTCAAGCTATTTTTTCATCAATCAGTCCGGGAAAAGACCCTAAAAAAAACTGGCAAAAATTAGATATCTACTGGGAGCAGTTGTTTACAGCGCAACTAACCAAATATGTTCAGTTTAATGTGGTGACAAAATTTCTCTATGATCGAGATACATCAAAAGGGGGGCAATTTTTGGAGAATGCGTCGCTGGGTTTGAGTTACAATTTTTGAGTAATCTTCAAAATAAACATAGACCAGGAAAGACAATAATATTAAAAAAGGAGTTTTTACAGTGTTAAAATATCCAGATAATTTCACATGGGGATCGGCAACCGCTTCATATCAGGTGGAAGGCGCCTGGCGCGATGGCGGCAAAGGTGAATCAATATGGGATCGATTCACGCATACGCCAGGAAATATTGAAAGAGGTGATACTGGCGATATTGCGTGTGATCAATACCACCGATATAAGGAAGATGTACAGCTCATGAAAAGTTTGGGGCTTCATGCATACCGTTTTTCCATATCCTGGCCGCGCATTTTTCCCACCGGGAAAAAAGATATTAATCAACAGGGACTTGATCATTATGACCGGTTAGTAGATGAGCTTTTAAAGGCCGGGATTGAACCGTGGGTTACTTTGCACCACTGGGATTTACCGCAGGCATTACAGGAAGAAGACGGCGGCTGGCCATTTCGCGGAATGTCAGATTATTTTGCTGAATACGCGAAAACAGTCGCCGAAAAATTGAGCGACCGAGTCACCCGATGGATGACATTTAACGAACCCTGGGTTATTGCTTTTATGGGGTACCGGGATGGCACATTTGCGCCTGGTATTAAGGATCAAAAACAAGCATATCAAGCTGCTTACCATTTGATGTTAGCGCATGGAAAAGCATATTCAGCTATCAAGAGTATCGACAAAAATAATATAGTTGGTTTTACACATAATTACCAAAACTTGTTTAATATTACCCGTGACGAGGCGTCTGAAGAATTTATCCGTTTTAAATGGGAAGAAAACAATGGCATTTTCCTGAATCCGGTTTTAAAAGGAACCTATCCACAAATAATTCTCGATAAAATAGGAAGTGACGCGCCGCTGATTAATAAAAATGATCTAAAAATTATGAATCAGTGTGATTTTATCGGCATCCAGTATTATTTTGATATTATGGTGATGCACGGCACTGATGAGTCTATACTGGAAATTAAAAACAGACCGTTATTTTTTGATTACACAGAAATGGGCTGGCCGGTAACACCAGGTGGGTTTTATGAATCAATTATGACGTTAAAGAATAAATATAATGTCCATGAAATTATTGTTACCGAAAATGGTTCCGCGTGGCACGATGTTTTATCACATGATGGTAAAGTTTATGATGATAAACGGCAGGACTATTTAAGAAAACACCTGTTCCAGGTTCACCGGGCAATAAATGACGGCGCACCAGTGACGGGATATTTTGCCTGGTCATTGATGGATAATTTTGAATGGGCTTTCGGATACCGACCCAGATTTGGTCTGATTTATGTAGATTACCCAACTCAACAGCGATTTATTAAGGAAAGCGGTTTTCTGTTTAAAAAAATTATTCAGGAGAATGGCCTGTCGCTTTAAGTAAATATTGATGTGATTTATGATTCCGAAATAAAAAAAAACGAGCGCCATATAATAAGTGGCGCTCGCGAACTATGGTGCAGGAACACAATACTCACAATATCAAAACTGAACATATATTTCCATATTCTCATCTAAATTAATCACATTTATTGTAATCACATTATTCAAGTACCTGCATCACAGTAATTTTATAATCCCATTGATTTAAATAACTTATCAACTAATTTGATAGTGAATTCTTCTTCAAAGTAAAAACCTGATTTTAATCTTTCTTTCACCTGGTTCATTTTTTCGATACGAATCTGTTCGTCTGTTTTTTTGTCGATTTCAGGACAATGGGTTAACGTTTCGATAAGCGCTCCTTTCTTTTATTGAGTTATTCGTTTTGTAAAAGTTCATCGATTTTCTGCTGAGATATTTCCATTATTGATGAATTATAATGTTCTATTTCGATAATCTGATGCATCAAATCACTCAATTGATTGATTAACTCGTCTATTTCGGTGATTTCAATTCCGAACGATTCAAAATCAACCGAAGCCCACTCACTTTCCATGATGTCTAATTTCTGCTTGCGTTTAGCAACAAGATCAGTAATTTTATTGAATTTCGAATGATTTGTAAATAGATTCTCAAAATCATTATTCTCTAATAACGATTTTTGTTCTATGATTATATTAAACAGTGAATTCAGTGTTTTGATTTGTTTCCGTAATTCATTGGGAAACGGAAAATCGATCCTTTTCATTTTGTCTGTATCCCGGATTATTTATAAATGAGTGCTACGATAACTCAACGACACGAAGAAACAAGTAGTATAATTACAGCTATTTTATTTATCGCCATTTTGCGACTAAACTTTAATGTTTATTACAAAAAATATATTTTAAACATGTTCAACTGTCAGATTACCCTCTGGTTCTGTTATGGCATTCAGGTTAAGATTTTCAAGTTCAGTTTCAAGAAATGCCTCAAAATCTTCCCACGCGTCAATCATCGGGATAACATCACAGCAGATATCTTCTCGTATTTTCAGTAATTCCTGGTTTTCAGTATTAGCTAAATCAATATTTATTAACAGATCGTTGATTTGTTTACTCATGGTTGAAAATTTACCACATAATTTTGGATATTTAAGTTGAAGATTTTCGACAATGACAGTAATATTTGGTTCTAAGGTTTTTATTTCTAACAAATTTGATAATTCGCTAATTTCCTCCTTCACATCCCGTTCAATATCGGTGATTTCCAATACTGCGGCTTTTTGTTCTATACGATCAACTAACAAATCGATCATTTTTCCGTTCTTTAGATTACTATTTTGATGGATGATGCAATTTAATAATTCTTCATATAATTTTATTTCACGCTCGATCAGTCGTAAAATTCTAAATAAGACATATTCCATGTGTAAAAACTCCTCAAGTTAGTTTCAGGATTGATCAATATCTAACATATTGGTATTTCCATAATAACGTTTTTTAACAGGTTGTGTAATCTGATTCAGTTTTTGTACAATGTGCTGAATACGCCACGCATTCTTTTCGATAATATTTAGTTTCTCAATAATCCACCCTGGTAATTCATTTTCTTTTAATAATAATAATTGAATATTACCTAAAATCGGGGTCAGAGGATTATTAATTTCATGATTAATTGCCACTGCAGTGTCCATTAGTACTGCTAATTTTTCGCTTTCCACCAATTCATTTTTAAGTTTCTTTAATTCGGAAATATCTTTGCCAATAAACATAATTCCGAGATTTTCATAATTTTTATCTTTGATTAATGATATCGAAAAACTAACCGGAATGTATTTCCCTGATGGTGTTAAAAAGTCAATTTCATAATTACGTATAGATTGTTGATTAAATACTTTTTCAATGAAATCTTCATCTCCTGGTGGCGTCGATAAATAATCGGATATAGATGTATTAACAATCTTTTCGGCAGGATAACCAAAAATTTCTTCTGCCGCCCGGCTAAAAGATGTAATTAAGCCATGAAGATCCGTTGTAATGATAGCATCAGGCGAACAATGAATTAAATTTTCAAGAAAATTTTTTGCATTTTTTAACGCTTTGTGTAATCGTTCATTTTCAATTTTTATTTTATTTGTAAACAGAACATTATCAATCACATTAATTAGCTCCTTGTGCCCAAATGGTTTATTCAGATACGCTGCTAATCCCATTTGAAATAGCTCGTTCTTTTTTTTCGGACATTCATTTACTGCCGTTAACATGATAATTGGCAAACAAGCCAGTTCCTGATTTTGTGTTATCGCTTCATATACTTCATACCCGTTCATCCCCGGCATCAGATAATCAAGAAGAACTAAATCCGGCTGATGAGTGCCTATCATTTGCAAACCAGTTTGACCGTTGTAAGCAGATATCATGTCATATCCAGCGTTTGATAACAGCTTTTTGCTAAATTGGTGCATAACTTTATCATCATCAATGAGTAAAATCGTGCCTTTCAACAGGGGAATCTCCTTGTGCTAAAGAGGTGGTAATCAAATAATTTAATTGTGGAGCAAGCGATTCGATCATTCTGGTTAGAACTTTTACCTGCTCTGGTCCAAAAGCATTTGGTTTAATGTGTGCCAAATTTATCATGCCAATGACTACTTCATTATACATAATTGGAATGGCAACAAATGAACGAATCGGATTATGTATGTGTCGAGCTCCCCGATGAATGTCTGGTAAACAAACTACTCGTTTTTTCTGTGCCAACCATGCGGATAATCCAAAACCCATTTTAAAATTCATTGTTCGTATTAAATTGCAATTGTTTCCATATTGAGCAGCATTTTCAAGTTTTTCAGCTTCTTTATTTACTAACAGCAGATTGGCTGAATTAAAATCAACATTATCTTTAATATCCATTAACACTTTTTTATATATAGTTTTTCGATCCAAATGAATTTTAGAATTGTCATTTGAAGAACCGGGTAACCATCGTGGCAATTTGAACATAATCAAATTCTCCTAATTGAATGATTTTCTGAACAATGATGCACGAGATTTGTATTTTTTTGTAATTTGATGTGATCCATAAATTCTAAAATGAAAATTTAATTTCTATCCTGCATTATTCACAAAACGTGCCACAGAAGCACAGAGGTCACAGAGAAACAATAACTTGTGTGCACATTACTTTTCAAGCTGAGTTAATAAAAATTCGAGTTACTATTGTTTGCGTAACGTTTTTAAAAGAAAAACTCCGTGTACTCTGAGCCTCTGTGGCCGTGACTTTTTCAGGCTGAATGTGCGTTCCGCAGTGAATCGCTCCTGTGCGATTCTGGCGTATTTAAGCGATTCCACACTGCAAAGCATAAATGCTTTCCGGGCGCACCGGAGCATTGCACTTCAACCAGCAACAAAATAGTTATATGATTAGATTGGACATTAACTTCAGAATTTTAGATGATATTAGAAATTCAGTAATTAAAACTCTATTTACGTTATTCGCCAAATCATAAAAATTCTTTAAAAGTGAGTTAAATTATTTATCGAACGGTATAACTCTCAATTAAAAATTTCGTCATGCATTCGGTGTTTTAAGTTCGAGATTGCTTTTGTGTGGATTTGAGATACTCTGGATTCTGTAATATCCATAACATGGCCAATTTCTCTAAGCGTTAATTCTTCATAATAATAAAGTGAAATAACCAATTTTTCCTGCTCTGGTAAATTATCAATCACATTGAGCAATACTTTTTTCATTTCAAAGTTTTCGATAGACGTGAGGGGATTTTCAGCGATCGGATTTTCAACCATGTCGTACATCGACGTGGTATTATCCGATTCTTCATGAATGCTTCCGTCCAGCGATAAAAGTACGGCTGAATTAATTTCTTTTTGAATAAAATAATAATCGTTGAAGTCAATATCCAGGCGATCGACAACCTCTTCGTCGGTTACCGAACGTCCCAGTTCTTTTTCCAGTGTGGAAACGGTTTTTTCCAGTTTTCGAGCTTTAGAGCGCAATGAGCGAGGCGCCCAATCCAGTGCCCGCAGTTCATCCAATATCGCTCCTTTAATTCGTGGCAAAACAAAGGTTTCAAACTTAACTCCCTGCTCAAGATCAAACCGATCCATTGCACCAATTAATCCAACGATTCCCGCGCTAACTAAATCATTGTACTCGACCGAGGAGGGTAAAGTCATTAGCATTCGATTTGCTACATATTTCACAATCGGTACGTATTTTAGTACAAGAGCATCTTTGATTTCGGGATTTCGAGTATTGGAATAATTTTCCCACAGCATTCGAGTCGCATCTTTCATCGCTTTTCTCCGATTCAGTAAGTGCTGGATGTATTCGAGTAGTTAAACAGATTGAATCAAATTAGTTACCTTGTTATTCAATTTTACAAACCATGTTGAGTTGATTCGCAATTGATCTCAGTAATCATCAATTTTGATGCCAATTGAGGCGAACGATCTGATATTTAATTTATAACGTAATGTTGTTTTGGTATATTATTGTAAATAAATTAGTTAATAGTTTGTTAAATAAAATTAGTAAAATAATAAAATTGAAAATATAGATCGTTTATTAAATCTATGAGAAATAATTTCTGATAATGTCGATAAAAAATACCAGAAAGCATAAAAATTGATGGTTTGTTATTTATCAAATCTTTGAAACCGGTTGTTGGCGATAAAAGTAAAATATATTTCTTGACATTTTTCAAAAAATTAATTAAATAAGAGTATACTACCCATATTTTTATTTTATGCGGCAAATAATATTATAATTCAGGAGGGAAGATGCAAAAATTTAATCCGGAACAATCTTTAATTGAAGTGCGCCGAGAATTTGGCGAACATGGAGGTGTTGCTCCCTCTATTGAACGTTCCTCAACCTTTACGGTAATGGATCCGTCAATAATGCCTGAAATTTTTGAAGGCCTGCGCGGCCCGGAAAAAGGAGGCTGTTTTCTTTACAGCCGTCACTTCAATCCAACCGTTGATGTATTAAACCGCTATATCGCGGCAATCGAAGGTAGTGAAGCCGCGATGTGCACAGCGAGTGGTATCTCTGCCATTGCATGTACTTTATTGCAGCTTTGCAAAAGCGGAGATCATATTGTCTCCAGTGATACGGTGTATGGAGGAACCCATGCTTTGCTTAGTGAATTGCTCCCGGAAATGGGAATTTCAACCACATTTGTAGACCCGACTGATCTCAGGGCATTTGAAAATGCGATTACTGAAAAGACTCGTCTAATTTTCACTGAAGTGGTGGCAAATCCAACGCTAAAGGTAGCTGATATTCCAAAACTTTCTGAATTAGCTCATGAAAATAATCTGAAATTGGTTGTGGATAATACCTTTACACCAATGGTTATTTCTCCGATCAAATTAGGAGCTGATGTGGTTGTTTATTCCATGACAAAATTCATAAACGGAGCCAGTGATGTTATCGCAGGCGCTGTTTGTGCAACCAGGGATTTTATCTACCAATTGATGGATTTACACAAAGGATGTATCATGCTGCTTGGCCCGACTATGGAC
This sequence comes from uncultured Cytophagia bacterium, assembly GCA_964498785.1. Taxonomy (GTDB): domain Bacteria; phylum Zhuqueibacterota; class Zhuqueibacteria; order Thermofontimicrobiales; family Thiofontviventaceae; genus Mariaggregatimicrobium. The sequence continues at coordinate 27,273 of CAZCJL010000080.1, forward strand.
CCTCGAGTTGCATTTGATATAATTCAACGGTTGCCCCATCTGGCAATTCGTATGCGTGAGCATAGCAAACGCGCATTGGCAATCGCACAGCATTTGGAAAAACTGAACGCACCGGTGTATTATCCTGGATTGCCTTCGCACAAACAATATGATTTAATTACCTCATTGATAAATGATGGTTTTGGTTATGGCGGAATGATATCGCTTGACTGTAAAACACGCAACAAGGCCGAAGAATTGATGATGTTATTACAGAATGAATATCGATTTGGGTTAATTGCCGTCTCGTTGGGATATTTCGATACTCTGATGAGCTGTTCAGGATCCTCAACCTCTTCAGAAATTCCTCCTGAGGACCAGGCAAAAATGGGTCTTTCGCCAGGATTATTACGTCTTTCTATCGGGTTCTCCGGTTGTCTGGAAAAAAGAATTGAACAACTCGAAAACGCGATCAGAGAAGTTGGCTTAATTTAGCAAAATCAACTCATGGCCGGAATAGGCCGGAGTCGATTCAGGAACATATCTTGAACTCAGGAAAATGCTGATAAAATAAATCGAGGGAAAATCAAGATGAGTAAGCAAAAAGGTCTAAAAATAATTAATATCATAATGTTTTTTGTGATATTTGGGATTTTGATAAGTGCGCTAAGTCATGATTTTATACCCGAAGAAATTTTTGAAAACGTTCATCCGGTTGCCGGATTTACGCTGGTCATATTCGTTATATTGCATTTGATTTTGAACTGGTCCTGGGTTAAATCGAACTATTTCAAAAAAAAAGCGAACAAATAATTTATTTTGTAACTATTCAGATGTCGGGGCTGTATCAAAATTTAATCTTTCTTATGCAATATGTTTTAGCAGAGCAGCGATCCCATCGCTCCAAGCGATGGGATCGCTATTCCTCATGAATTTGCAAAATAATAATTTTAGACTTTTGATACAGCCCCGACAGCTCTATGCTGAATAGTAACTTTATTTTTAACCTGCATTATTCACAAAACGTGCCACAGAAGCACATAGGTCGCAGAGAAACAACAACTTGTGTGCATATTGCTTTTTAACCTGAGTTAAGAAAAATACGAGTTGCTATTGTTTCCGTAACGTTTTGAAAATAAAAACTCTGTGTGCTCTAAGCCTCTGTGGTTATGAATTTTTCAGGTTAAAAAAGATTGAAAAATCGGTGTGAAACGTGTATATTATTCTAACGTGAGCAGGCATCTTAAAATTGCGTTCACATGAATTATGCAAAAAAATTCAAATCAGGTTTTGGCCAACTGGGCGTTATCTGTACATGAGGAATTTTATAATGAAAAGATTACTATGTTTACTGTTTGTTTTATTATCGGTTAATTTATCTGCGCAAACAACCGACTACATTGGCGCGGAAGAATTTTTTCGAGGCCAGAGAACTCCAAAAAAATCAAATATAAATATTGGCATGGATCTCGCCTTTTCCCAAATTAATCAGCATTATTCCAAGCCGATCTTTGCTGTAGTTGATGATGAAATGTTTCAGATTGGCTTTGCTGTGAGAGGTTATTTCCCAATTATGAAAAATTTGAGCGCCCGGATTTATGTGCCTTATTTAATAAAAGCAGGTATTCGTGAAGATGATCGATATCCGAATTATGCCGAACCACTGCCCGGATTAAGTGATTATTTCAGAAATGATGGCGTTGGTGATTTTACAATCGATCTTAACTGGAATATTTTGGCGAATGAAAAATATCCGGTTAATTTAACAACGCATTTGGGCATTTTGCTGGCAATTGGTGAAAGCAGGTATCATTCTGGTTATAAAGGATATTTACCTTTGGGGGCAGGGTTTCATTCTGTTCATCTGGGCACGGGAGTTAGCCGATTTCTTGGATTTAATTTTCTGCTGTTCACAAATGGCGGTTATATTTACAGATTTCCGCGAACGTTTAGCCCGACAAAATTTAATAGCGGACTTTTGCATAATGGTAAAAAATATGAGCCAGGGAAGGTATTTTATATTCGGGCTGGATTAGGAATGCGGCTGAATTTTATTAGTTATGGTCAGATTGTCAATTTAGAGACAGAATATATTTCCGTCGCCGAAACTGGACTCAGCGATATCATGATTTCTGATTATCCTATTGTTGAAAGTCCATATCAGGTTTTGAGAGTGGGGATAAAGTTCATTGCCCGCCAAATGCGAGGTGAAACATCATTCTTTTTTATCGGTTTGGAAAAACGCACGTATGGCGGAGATTACCGCCCTTTTACATCAGATGGTGATGACGATGTTTTTTTGTTTGATGTATCGTTACCACTGGTGATTCGATTTTTAAATTATAATTTTTAATAAGTGGGTGGGATTATCACGATGGTCGAACTACTGAAAAAAATAAAGAATAATAGCATTGACATGGTAATCACTGATCTTGACGGAACTCTGCTTAATCCGTCGCAGAAAGTAAGTCATCGAGATTATCAGACGCTTGAATTATTGGGCAGGTATAAAATTCATCGGGTAATCGCAACTGGTCGTTCATATTTTTCTGCATTAAAGGTTTTACCACCAAATTTTCCCATCGATTATCTTATTTTTTCTACTGGAGCCGGAATTCAGAAATGGGATTCTAAACAAAATATCTATACCCGATATTTACAGTCTGATGAGGTGGCGTCTATTTCCCGCCTGTTGATAGATCATCAGATAGATTTTATGATCCTGGACCCGGTTCCGGCTAGTCATCGGTTTTGCTATTTTCGAACCAAACGAAAAAACCCTGATTTCGATACGAGACTTTTACTGTATAAACCACATATCTATTCTATGGATGTCATAAATGACGGTTATCGACCGGCGTGTCAAATATTGGCAATCATCCCGGAGGGATTTAGGAAATATAATGAAATTAAAAATATGCTGGTGGACTACAAAGTAATTCGCACCACATCTCCACTCGATGGTGAAACCACCTGGGTTGAAATTTTCCCGCGTGACGTTTCTAAAGGGCATGCTGCTGATTGGTTGTGCCAGTATTTATCATGCCCTGTTAATTCAGTGATCGCTATTGGGAACGACTACAATGATCTGGATTTATTGAACTGGGCAAACCATAGTTTTGTTGTTGCAAATGCACCGCCAGATTTAAAAGAAAAATATTTTGTAACAGATAAAAACACGAAAGATGGTTTCTCTAAAGCAATTATGAACAAATGGGTGAGTATTTAATAGTCCGAAAGAAATAGCCTGAATTATTCATAAAATTGAGAATTTGATAAATATCAAAAACAAAAGATCGCAAAAATATCAAAATAGCACCTAAATTCTAAAATGAAAGCTTGATTTCTACATAAATGCTCCCAATGCGTGCAGGAGCATTGTTAGCTGATCGCAGGGTAATAATAATGAATTCTTTAGTATCTAAAGAGTTGGGGTGCGACGCCTTTATGGCTTTCGCTCCATATTTACAATAACTTATAACACTATAATTTCCACCTCGTGATCGGCTACGAGCATTGGCCTCCAACCATTAATAAAATCTATAGTTATATAATTAAATTGGTATCTTCTCAATATTTTATGGTAGATATGGGCGATTGCCGCTATGTCGTATT
>CAZCJL010000081.1:0-30339 GCA_964498785.1 uncultured Cytophagia bacterium
AATTTAAAGAGAATCCGAAAGCTTTGATGCACACCATCAATTATTGAGTGGATACGATATTTTTGCACTAACTTATTTAAATACTGATCCTAATGAAACTTTATTAGTATTTGAATCCACATTTGTAAATTTACGGATTCAAGATAAATCTTTTAACCTGCATTCGCAGGCGTGACGCCTGAATAGTTACAAAAAGTTTTTGCAATGGCGAATTAAGAAAAATAATGAAAAATCAATTTATCCAAAATAACGATTCCGCGCGAAAAAGTTCACTTTTTATCATTCTGATGGATGTTTCCGGCAAAATAAATTAATTTCAAACGTGAAGCGATGTTGTTGAATTACAGGCAATTCACCAAAGGTGAGCTTGGTAGAGTAAGCACTAAATTTCCAATAAAATGCTAATTTTGATTGCGCCATATTTTCAAAATAGTGTTCAAAGTATCTTGCTTTTGTTTGAGCATGTCTTTTTTGGAATCGCAATAGACCGTGCCCGCGGCCGCGCCAGCATGGCCGTCGCCAATATTTAGCTCCCGCATAATTTCTCCCACGTCTTTCTGATGCCCTTTGTTATTTAAATTAATGCTCAGGGACATTGAAACGCTGAGATCGTTCGTCTTTATCCCGCGTTTAAAGAGGCTGTTCACTTCCACAACTGCGTGAGATTGAGGATAAAGCAGATATGCCAAATTTTTTATAATATGTGGGCGTCGACTAAAACCAGTCAGGTCGATGATAATAATTTCCTTATTCTTATCCTGTGGAAGAAACATTGAATTGTTTTCAATAAGTTGTAACATTTCTGTTTCTTCATTTTTGAATTGATCGTACTTTTCCCTTATTTGAGATTTTTGCGCAACCATTTCAAGGGGATTATCCCGGAGTAAAATAACTAGCGAACGAAGATAATTATTTTTACTTTTGCTGTCCTCAAATCGTGTTTTAAGCGTGGCGTCGATTATTTTTCCGAATGTTTCTCTGCGCCAATCTTCGATGCTGTTATAATCAAATGAATCGATAATATCTGTCTCATCGACAAGGACTGCAAAAAAATCAGGAAAGTTATGATCCCGTTTTGTAAAATAGTTATAAATTACTCTGGCACATGAAGGCTGGGGATCGAATGAGCCTTCGATTGTTGCAGGATCAATATTGCGGTAATTCAATTCCTGCAGATTACCTTCGTGATGATCAAACCACATCCCACACTCCAGTGGATAAGGAAGGTCGCAAACAATGTCATCCTCTGTGATGGGAATTTGCGCACGAGCTATGGTGTTGGGACCAGCAAATTTTATCTTTTCAATTTTGAAAATATAGGAACAGAGCGCTGCGCTTACAACACCATCAAAATCATTATGTGTTATTATTGATTCATACATACCCTAAAGATAATTAAAAAAAATATTTATGTCAACAATTATTTGTCAGAACTTTATTTTAACTATCCGGAAAAATTAGTATTTGATTTTGATAAAAAAATATCTTAATTTAGTTGAAAGAAACACCAGACGCGCATCCTGTAAGAGATAACTTCTCAGGGAGCAATTCCCAAAAGTTGGTAATTTCTCGCGGAGCTGTATCATAAGTTTGATTTTTTTGTAAAATGTCATTCCGGGCTTGTCCCGGAATCTCCTAATTATTAAAAATTTAGGGGATTCCTGCATTCGCAGGAATGACACCAAAAAATGATTTTTGATACAGCCCCATGTATTATCGACGCTTTGCGTCGTATTTTTACTACTGGACGCAAAGCATCCTAAAATCCATTCCAACGCAAAGCATTGGAACGAGAACATTGTTTCGGATTTTAAAATACCAACAAAATGGAATTGCACCCACTTCTCAATGTAATTCATGATTAAATGGCTGTAAAAAAACAGAGTTTAATACGAACTGGAGAGGAGAATGTCAAAAATTATTATTGGAATACACGGTTTAAAAAATAAACCTCCCAAAAGATTATTGCAACGATGGTGGAAGAGAGCACTTAAAGAAGGTTTGCGATCAATCGGTCATCCGAGAATGTTTCTTAATTTTGAACTTGTGTACTGGGCAAGCTACTTTTATCAAGAGCCACTCAATAAAAAAATTAAAGATAAAGATCATCCGTTGTTTGTTGATGATCCCTATTTCCCGGCAAAGGTAACTATTAAACCGAAGAAAAACAAGTTGCGACAGAAATTTTTAGAGTATCTGGAAAAACAAATGGACGGCATTTTTTTTAATAGCGATATGTCGATAAATTTCTCCGGAATTACTGATTTAATTATCAGACGTTTTTTTAAAGATTTGGATACATATTATTCCAAAGACTGTTTCGATAAAAAAAAACAGGAACGTTTGGCAAAGGATATCATTCGTGAGGAACTGGCACAGGTGTTACGAAAACATAAAAATAAAGAAATTATGTTAATAAGTCATTCCATGGGCTCTATTATCGCTTACGATGTGCTAACGACAATCGTACCAGATATAAAGATTCATACTTTTGTGACGATGGGATCACCGCTTGGAATGCCATTTATTATGAGTAAAAACTATGCTGAACAAAAGAAAATTCTGAAAAGAAAAATTTTGAGAAGTACAACACCGGAAAACGTTCAAAAAAAATGGTTCAATTTTTCTGATTTGGATGATAAAGTCGCGTTAAATTATAATCTTGGTGATGATTACGATAAAAATTCGCACAGTGTAAAGGCAATAGACAAAGTGATATATAATGACTATTTTATCGATGAAGAGCGAAAGCCTCATAAATCTTATGGTTATCTGCGTGCCCCTGAATTTTCACAGGTTTTGTGGGAGTTTCTTACCGAAGGGAAGCCGTTATGGATGTCTAAATGTGTAGATTGGTTTAATTTATTGTTTATGCCGGCTAAAAAGAAACATCACGAGCAATTAGAGGGAAAAAAATAAAAAAAGACATTTATAAAAATGAACAGAGAATCTAAACATCAGGAGAGTGTAAATTGGAAAGACAACCTGTTTTAGAAGATATTCAAGCAGCTCATGAACGCATCCGGCGTTATATTCATCGGACGCCAATATTGACGTGTATCTCACTTGATGAAATGTTTGGCGTTCGGCTGTATTTTAAGTGTGAAAGTTTTCAAAAGGTAGGGGCTTTTAAATTTCGTGGTGCTTGTAATGCGCTGTTTTCACTTGATAAAAAATACGCAGAAAAAGGAGTTGTTACACATTCATCAGGTAATCATGCCGCGGCGTTATCATTGGCAGCGCGAAAACGAGGAATTCAGGCATATATTGTAATGCCCTCGAATGCCCCAAAAGTAAAAATCGCTGCTGTTAAAAATTACGGCGGCCACATTACATTCTGTGAACCAACTTTGGAATCCAGAGAAACAACAGCCGAAAAAATAATTGAGGAAACAGGCGCAACAATGATTCATCCATTCAATAATTACGATATTATTGCGGGACAGGGGACTGCTGCCCTGGAACTCCTGTCGGAGATTGATGACCTCGATTTTATCATGGCGCCAGTGGGCGGTGGAGGATTGATAAGCGGTACCGCATTAGCTGCGAAAGCGATGAAACATGAAATTAAAGTCTTTGGATGTGAACCGAAAAATGCCGATGATGCATACAAATCTAAAAATGCTGGCGTAATAATACCGGCCAATAATCCTGATACGATTGCCGACGGATTGAAAACATCTCTTGGGGATAAAACTTTTCCTATTATTAGAGATTATGTCGACGAAATTTTATTGGCCACGGAAAAACAAATTGTACATGCAATGCAGTTGATATTTGAACGCATGAAAATAATTGTCGAACCATCATCAGCAGTTCCGCTGGCGGCATTAATCGATAATAATATCAAAAATTCTAATAAAAAAATTGGCATAATTCTTTCAGGTGGAAATGTGGAATTAAATAAATTATTTTCAGAAATAATTTCCTGACATCTTTTAAATATTTCTTGACATTTATGAAAATTATTAATAATTTAAAACAAACATTGATGTATTAAGTTATAAATAAAGAATATATCGATGTTACAGATTATTAATAGTTATTATTTCATGTATTATCACTCTTTTATCAACATTAGGGGAGGTGCCATGGATAAAAAAGAGTCAAGACGACAATTTTTAAAAAAGGTGTCAGGAATAAGTGCAGCAGCGATGACGATGCCTCTGTGGAGGGTTGAGGGTAATTATTTAACAAAATCTCATGCAGTATTATTATGCAATCGCTCAGAATATTGGGGCAAGAAAATAACTAAACCAGGATGGGAAATCCTGGAAAAAGGTGGGAATGTTTTAGATGCGGTTGAAAGGAGCGTAAATACAGCCGAAGAAAATGGCGAGGATCTTTCAGTTGGATATGGTAGTATTCCGAATGAACATGGTGAAATCCAATTGGATGCATCTGTGATGGATGGTGCAACGCATAATTGCGGCGCTGTTGCGGCTTTGGAACATATAAAAACACCCGGCTCTGTTGCCCGAAAAGTAATGGAACGAACCGACCATGTTTTTTTGACAGGTAAAGGGGCTTTGCATTTCGCCTTGATGCAGGGATTTCAAAAAGAAAATTTGATAACTGATCGGGCGAGAAGCGAGTGGTTGCGTTGGAAGGAAAATTTAAATGACAGTGATAGTTGGCTGCCTCCGAAAGACGATTTGAGCCGGAATCAGTTATTATATGGGACTATTAACGTTTTAGGAGTTGATTTGAACGGTAACGTAGCAGGAATGAATTCCACCAGTTCTCAGGGAAAGAAAATGCCTGGTCGCGTCGGTGATGCTCCCATTATCGGCGCCGGATTATACGTGGACAACGAAGTTGGCGCAGCTGCTGCTTCAGGAAGGGGAGAAGAGGTGATTCGTTCCTGTAGTTCATTTTTAATTATCGAGCTTATGCGACAGGGGATGCCTCCGCAAAAAGCGTGCGAAGAAGCCTGTTTGAGAATTATCCAAATTAACGATGGAAATGAAAAAGTAAAACAACATGGCTTTAACGTGATATTTTGTGCGCTAAGTAAAACCGGCCAGGTGGGCTGTGCATCGTTGCGGCCAGTGATGGATCAAAAACCCCAGATATCGCTCGTTGATGTCACTGGATTTCATGTATACAATGGTACCAATATTATCGAATGATGGTTAGCTCTATTTTTTTATTTTCTTCCCAACCCGAAAGCTCTGTAACAATTCCCATGATGGTGTTTCGGAGAATGTTTTGTACGAATGGGACAATCGCTATGTCTTTTCCACCAATTTTAAGCGTAACATTTGTTTTATTAATAATGCAGTCTTCATATTTCTTTTCGCCACAGATGATGGCTTCAACCAGCTTGGCACAGGTTAAACCGCAAAGGTCGCAACAGGCGTCGTCTACATAAGGCAGAAGTGGGAATATTGTTTCATGAATTAACATCATTAGCTTTTTGACATGTTCCGGTTTTTGAACATCAAAGACCGGAATTTTGTTATAATTTTCTAATTCTTGACTTATTATTCCAGAAATGGCAAAAGTCCGCCGATCAACAAGAGCATCCAATTCGTCCATAGATTTCGCACATACTATTTTGGGAAGAGGAAATTCATTCATTCCTTCTACAACAAGCCAGTCTGCGGAAATTTTTTGTACAATATCCGGGAAATTCATCGCATGCTGATAAAGAAAATCGGTTTCATGCAATCCAGCAGCAATGGTAGGATTTGCCCCTGCTTCAACATGTTTAAATGAATCGGTCCCGGGTGAATCCATTTTAAATTTTTTACAATGAATTGATTTGATAGAAGCAACACGTAACTTATAATTGGCAAGTTGCTTGATAATTGCTGTGACTGTTGTGGTTTTACCTGAATTTGACTGACCACAGACCTGAAATGTTTTCATGAAATTCTCCTTCAAAATATGTTATTCAATCCCCAAAAATTTAAAAGCAGTGTGATTGAAATAATAGAATAATCGATAAATCTCAACGGATATTTTTGGTCGATTTTAACTTTTTGTACAACGCCAAAACCCCTGGTTTCAAGGGCAAGCGCTGAATACGAAGCATAATGAATACCTCGAATCAATAACGGATAGAGCAATTTTCGAATTGCTGAAAATTTATGTTTAATAGACAATGAACGCAAGTCTATACCACGAAATCTGAGGAACCACAGCGCTTTCCTTGCCTCGTAAAAAATAAACGGTATTAGTTTTAATGTGGTTTGAAAAAGCAAACTCATCTGTAGTGAAAGCCCCAATTTATTTAAAAATACCAGAAAGTGAAATAAAGATACCTGTGTAAATATTTTCGCCAGTACAAACAAGATCATGAATCGAATCCAAACCAGTATAGCTTCGCGTGCACCATCAGAATAGATAAGCGGAATGTCGTTCCAGCGAAAAAGAATGGCGCCTTCCCGTCGAAATAAAATATGAATAAAAGACACAATAATTAATGCTGAACCTAGTTGAGTAAAGCGCTTAATAAAGTGCCGGAATTCCCCCGGATCGTGAGTTATTACCAATATACTTAATAATCCTAGCCAAATGAGGGGCATTAAATAGTGTTTTGCTGCAACGGCCCACACACTTGACGAAATTCCAAGTATCAAAATGCTTAAAAAATGAATTTGTCTACTTGTTTCCGTATGTGTATTCATTCTGATTGCTGTTGATGGAAAGTTCGTCTAAAATTGCCGAGTCGATCAGTTTCCACTTAATGTCTGATATTAAATTCTCATATCTACTTGTTTCAGGGTGGGCTATGCCTAAAACAACGGATGGTCCGCGAAAACCTAAATTATCAGCGAACGAGTCCGATTCTTTCAGGAAATGCAGGAATTGATTAGATCGACGATGTGACAACGACTGATGTAAATTATTAATAAAAAGGTACTCTGGTCGTTTTGCCCATTGAGTTAAAAACCATACGATTTTTGTCTCTCCCTCTGAGAGAAAAAATGGGTTTCGTGAGGAGATGTCTGATAATTCAAATGTGTTTAATAGTTCGATTGCGATTTGAAAATCATTATCAGTCGCTTCTATCGTTCCACGGTATATGGAGCAAGATTCAGCAATTTCGGAAAGAACAGTTTGATTAAAAAATATCAAGGGAATGCCATCAGGAACCCAGCCTATCTTACGACCGATCTGCGGTAACATTTGGGAAAAGTTCCCCCAAATCGTTTGCTTATGCCCGGATAACAGTGGTTTGTATAAAGTGTCACTAAAAAAATCAGTGATTCTATGACCCTCCTTCTGCAAGAGAAGATAGTGAAAACCACGTGAAAAAATGTTTTCAATTGATCTTAAAAAATGATTGTTCGGTTTTTTATTTCCCATAATTTCAACTCGGTTTTACCAATTCGATGACTCACCATAATAATGCTTTTTTTAAGAGAAGAAAGATAACTCAGAAATTGCAGACATTTTTGAATTTTATCATCTGTTGGAAACGCTGCAAAAATTTCATCAATCAAAAAAAGAGACGCCCCCTGTAGATAATAAACAAACAACAATGAAGTTACTTTCTGCTGAAAATTCATCACTTTGTACGGAGTCACTTTTAGCAGTGAAATATCCTGGAAAAATGTTTCAAATTGAGCGATTGTTTTTTCAACGTCACTTTTTGATAGTGCACGTATTGATTTGATAAGTGTGATTTCTTCATTAAGCGTTTCATTGAGTAGAAAAAAATCAATATGAGAAGATGGTATATAAGCAACCTGCGGAAAAAAATATTGTGGAGGATTCTCAAAAACCGAGGAGTTTTTTATAAAAATATTCCCCTGCAAAACGTTTCCCTTGCGGAAATGGGGAATCATACCGGCAATCAATTGCAGAAGTGTTGATTTCCCGGAACCGTTTTCTCCTCTCAGTAGCGCGATTTTTCCCTGTTCCAGCGAACAAGAGGTGTTGTTAAACAACAGGCGATTCGCCCAGCCAAATGTCAGATTCTGAATCCTCAGCACATTGATGCCTGCTTATATTAAATTGATTAATACTGGTATCACATCTTTCAACTGACCTTTGAAATCAGGTTCAGGCATTTCTATTTTGTGGCCCTTTGCCAATTCCCGGCTTAATTCAATGGACATTTCATCGCTGTCGGTAGTCAGATACGTTTTCATGCCAACTTTTGCCGCGATCATATCATTAAACGGATCGTTTCCAACCATTATGCAGCTCGTTGGTAAGATGTCGAGTTTATCGGTAATTTCCTGATAGTATTGAAGATTTGGTTTGCAAAACGTCGAGTTTTCAACGCTGGTAATCAGATCAAACGGTAAATCTCCGATTCCGGCCCAATCGAGACGCATTTGTTGTACATTCATCGGAAACATGGGATTCGTGGCAATCACAACGATCAAATCAGCATCAAACGCATGTAGCATTACATCGCGAACGTTTTCCGCTGGTTTCATGAGCGAACGAAATTGGGCAAAGTCTTTTTCATAAAATGTTTCAAATCGCTTTAATAGCGCAGATTTATCATGTGAATTTCCGGCTGAAAATGTATTCATAAAATGATCGAGATTTGAGACAGACCCATCGTTTTCAATGATTTTTTGAGTTGAATACAATAATTTCTCGCCGAATTCATCCGGTTTCATAATATCCTGGAAATAAGAATATAATGCGCGATTATACGTTTTATAAAATTCTGCTTCCTTAAATAAAATAAGCGTATTGTCAAGATCAAATAAGATTGCTTTTAATGGCACGTTTGTACTCCGATTTTGTTAGTGAAAAAATGCTAATTTCTTAATTGTTCAATGACCATATTTACTTTTGATTTTACAAGTGTAAATATACTTTTTGCTAATTTGAAAACTTCAGTACTCCCAATATCCGGGAACCCATTCGTAGTGAAATAATTTTTTTCTGCATTAGAAGTGGCTGCTTCAATATAGAGTGGATGTCTGCGTGAATCAAAACCTCCTGGTAGTGAATTATTGACAAGATTTTTCCAGGCACTGCACTTTTCATTATTTCTAAAGATAGGCTTCTCAGATGAGAAATGATAATAAAGCCATACTTCAAAACAGGGATTACTTTGAGTTATAAACCAATCTTTTCTCTTGTTACAAAAGTCTTTTACTTCTTTTAGTTGCGATTTTCGAGATTCAGTTTTACCCTTATCCGTATCAACGACTATCCAAACTTCATCATTTTTAAGAAATGAGTATTTCGGTTTCGGATTATCATTGCTTACTATTATACAATTTTTTGCTATATTTAATAAACCCATTGGTGAATTATCTTCATGCGGATGCAATTTATATATTTCAACATTGATTCTGGAATCCATTTCTTTGAAATAGTTGTGATATTGAAATTCTCTTTTCGCACCTTCACAGAAAATGTAGATACTTTTTGCTTCTCGACTGGGAGGTTCTCTTTTAAAGAGGCGATTCGTTAGTATCATAATTATGCCAATTTAAATCCCTTAAATTTGCTAAAAATGGTATGGAACCATAACGACCGTTTAAATATCCTTTACGAATATCGATGGTTTTATGCTCCTTAAAATCGCTTAATGAATATAAATCGGTCGAACCATTTTTGTCTTTTTCAACAAACCATATTTCATCCTGTCTGAAAATTTTCTGATCAAGTAAGTTTGATTCGTGTGTCGTAAAGATCATTTGACCTTTAGTGTTCGGATCTGATGAAAATTTCTTCAATAGTTCCTTTATCAGTAACGGATGAATGCTTCTTTCAATTTCATCAATAACAAACACTTTATTCTTTGATATTATTTGCTGAAATGCCGGAATAAAATCCAGAAGGCGAATGGTTCCGTCAGATTCCTCATCCAAATCAAAGAATGCTGTTATATTGTTTTTGCCTTTATGACCGATTTTCAGTCTTTTTACCCATATTTTACTATTTTCTTTAACAATAATGATTTCGTCACCATCCCTGCTTCTTAATCCAATCATTTTTTGGGGAGAATCTTCTAAATCTTTGGTTAAATCCTCAATCAGTTTCTTATTGTCTTTTCCGAAAAATTCACCAATTTCTTTTTTATCTGTGCGTAGTGAAGTAATTCCAATACCAAATGAACACATCACATCTTCAGCATATTTTTTAAATTTTTTATCTCTCTCTATTTTATGAGCCAAAGCACGTGGCTTTGAGTCCGGTGTAATTATTTGAAGCGTCTCAGCGAACCAATAAAATGATTTTTTTACATCATTGAAATATTTGTTTTCTCTGTTTGATAACAATTTTAAAATCGGTTTTTCAGGTTGAACGAATTCTTCAAGCAGAATTGATTTCAGTAGTTTATTTTTTTCGTCTTTTTCAAATTCTTCTGAAAATAAAAGTTCACTTTTTCCTGCTTCATTCGTTTTTCGTTCAAATAAAAGCCTATCTTTTTTTATACCTAGCCCAGAAAGATATAATTCTTCGGTAGCCACAACATTATTCAAAATTTCGATTCCATAATAAAAAGCCTTATTCTCCTGGATAAATTCAATTGCAAGAACTTGTTTTTCATTTCTGGTACGGTTAAATTTAAATTGCCCTTCCTTCAATCCAAAAGGTATTTCCTCATTAACTACCAAATCTTGAAAAAGCTTAAAAATTTTCACAAGATTTGATTTTCCGGCTCCGTTCGCTCCATAAAAAGAAGAAATTTTTAATAAATTAAATCCATTAAAATTGTATTTATGATTTTCTAATGTTTTTAGACGGTTATTTGAGATCGTGATAAATTCTCTTCGATCACCGAATGAAAGCAAATTTTCAATTACTAATCTTATCAACATATAAATCCTCCTTCACGTGATATATTTACATAAAATACCATAAAAAAGGCTAAATGTCAATAATTAAATATGAAAATATGAGTTGTTGAGATTTTATCACGCAAAAGATCATTGCATGTTTCCGAAGTCTTAGAGACTTCAGAAATTTTCCAATCACCCAAATATTACCACATTCAAAGCCAAAGTCAACAACTTGGCGTCCGCAGTATCATTTCGTGATGGAATGAGGATCGGAGCCTTTGCGCCCATGGTTGCATGTGCCAGACGAAAATGCGAGAAGTAAGTGGTCGCTTTGGCCGTGATATTTGCTGATTCAATATTTGGGAAAAGCAGGATATCGGCTTTCCCGGCCACCGGCGAATCTATTCCTTTGATCCTGGCGGCTTCCTCGGAAACGGCGTTGTCCAGAGCAAGTGGCCCATCCACAATACAGCCTTTAATTTGCCCCCGCTGGTTCATTTTTGAAATGATTGCAGCATCCACTGTGGACTGCAATTTCGGATTCACTGTTTCTGCGGCAGACAGAACAGCTACTTTGGGATTATCGTTTCCCAGCGCATGGGCTACCTGTACGGCATTTTCCAATATTTTAATTTTTTCATTCAAGTCAGGAGTCAGGTTAAAACCGCCATCCGTGATCATCATCAGCTTATTTTCTCCGGGTCTGTCCGGGTATTCAAAAACAAAGGTGTCGCTGATTATTTTTCCGGTGCGCAGTCCTTTTTGTGGATCAAACGCGGCTTTTAACAACGAGGCAGATTTCACTTTTCCCTTTAAAACAATTTCCGCCTCACCCTCATGAATAGCAGCAATTGCCTGTTGACAAATTGATTTTTCATCGGCAGCTTCAACGATTTCAAAACAATTTAGATCTTTAACGCCGGCATTTTGTAATGTTTCAATAATTAATTGCTTGTTCCCGATTAAAAGTCCATCCGCGATATCGATTTCATGCGCTTTTAGCAATGCAGATAACGCTGCATTATCATTCGCCGCAGCAACCACAACTCTCACTGGTCGTTCCCTTTGAGCACTAACATCTCTGGCTTTTTCCAATAATTCAGAAAAATTATGTATCATAACAGGTTCCTCTGATTTTCTGTTAATTCCCGCCCTTTTTGAAATGCCGTTGTATTCAATTCAATCGTTTTTTTCGGAACTCGCTTGCCAATAGATTCGAGCCAAATATCTTCTGAAAATTCAACATGGTTGGATAAAGCTCCCAACATAATCGAATTCAGCACTTTTAAATTCCCCAGTTCTTCAGCGATTTTAATAGCATCAACAGCAATTGCATGAGGCGTTTTTTTCTTGCAGCGCGCTAAAATGTCTTCAGGATATTTAATGTCTGTGAAATAAACTGTGAGCGGGGTTATTTGTTGGGTGTTGAAAATAATGACACCATTTGGTTTTAGGAAGTCGAGATATCGGAGCGCTTCCAATTTCTCGAATGCAAGGATAATATCTGCATGTCCGTGTTGTATAAGCGGCGAATAGATTTTTGTACCATAGCGCACCTGACTCACGACACTGCCTCCTCGCTGCGCCATTCCGTGTACTTCACTTTTTTTTGTGTCAAATCCCCGGTTCATTGCAACATCAACGATAATATCACTTGCAACCAGCACTCCCTGTCCGCCCACGCCGGACAATACAATATTAATTGATTTACCATTATCTATTTTTAATTTCATTTTTAAAGATCCTTTTTAATTTGATTCTCAGTTATCAGATCACGGCTTTTTGATGGCTCCGGGTTTACAAACCTGCCGGCAAATATCACACCCGATGCAAAGTAACGGATTGATTCGGGTTTTTCCGTCCTCGTCTTTTTCGATTGCGGGACAACCCACACGGTGACACATACCGCATTTGATGCAGGTTTCAGTTTCAACATAATAGGGTTCACTGAATTGAATTCGTTCCCGGATAATACACGGAGCGTCTGCGATGATGACCGATGGTTCGTCTACAGACATTTCTTCCTTAAATACCTGCATTGTTTCTGCGATATTGTAGGGATCGACTTTTACAACACGTTTTACGCCGGCAGCCCGGCAAATTGCCTCAATATCTATTTTTGAAGAAGGTTCCCGGCGCAACGTCATCCCGGACCCCGGGTGCTCCTGATGACCGGTCATCGCTGTGATATGATTGTCTAAAATACAGATTTTCGTTTTTCCCTTATTATAGACAAGATCAATTAAGCCGGTGATTCCCGAATGAAAAAACGTTGAATCGCCGATCACTCCGACAAGTTTGCCCTTTAATTTATCGCCGGTCGCCTTTTCAATTCCCTGCGCATATCCCACGCTGGCGCCCATACAAAGGCATGTGTCCATTGTTTCAAGAGGGGGGAGCGCGGCAAGCGTGTAACAGCCAATATCACCGGTGATCGTCAATTTCAGGCGTTTCATCACATAAAAAACGCCGCGATGGGAGCAGCCGGGACAAAGTACAGGAGGGCGCGCCGGAATCGGAACGTCATCGGGCGGGGCGTTTTTCTCTGTTGAATCCTTAAGCCCAAACGATTTGGCGACAATATCGGTATTCAACTCACCCATAATGGGGAGCTTATTTTTCCCGTCAACCTTTATTCCCATGGCGCGTATTTGCTCTTCCAGAAAAGGATCTAATTCCTCTATAATGTATAAGGTTGTAACTTTATCCGCAAAATCCCGGATCAGCTTTTGGGGCAGGGGATTGGTGAGTCCCAATTTCAAAACAGATGCTTCCGGGAACACTTCCTTTGTGTATTGATAAGAAATGCCACTGGTGATGATCCCTACATTTTTATCTCCCCATTCAATCCGGTTCAAATCGGTTGTATTCCCAAATTCAGCTAACTTTTGCAATCGGGCTTCAACTTCAACATGTTTTTTTCGGGCATTGGCAGGGAGGAGCACATTTTTTGCCATGTTTTTCTGATACGGCTTTGCCTCAACCTGCTGTCGTTCACCCAATTCTACAATACTCTTGGAGTGATTAATGCGGGTGGTTGTCCGAATCAAAACCGGAGTGTCAAATTGTTCGCTGATTTCAAGGCCTTTGATGACAAATAATTTCGCTTCCAAACTATCGGCTGGTTCCAGCATTGCGACTTTTGATGATTTCGCGTACCATCGGTTATCCTGTTCATTTTGGGAACTATGCATAGACGGATCATCCGCGGAGATGATGACAATGCCACCGTTTGTGCCCTGATACGACAGGCTGAAAAAGGGATCAGCGGCAACGTTTAGTCCCACATGTTTCATAGCAGCCAGGCTTCGCACGCCGCCCAGAGCGGCGCCTGCCGTCACTTCAAGCGCGACTTTTTCATTTGGCGCCCATTGCGCCTGAATTTCTTTGTACAGTCCAATATTTTCTAAAATTTCCGTGCTCGGTGTTCCGGGATATGCAGAAGCGAACGTTCCGCCGGCTTCATAAAAGCCGCGGGCAATTGCTTCATTACCAGATAACATGACTTTCATATTTTGAATCCTTTTTTTTTATTTGAATTGGTTTAAAATTTCGAACGATAGTTATGTAATACTAAGATTGTACAGATTTCCGAAGTTTCTAAAACTTCGGAAATCTACTGTTGTTTTCAGAATGTGAATGACCCGGATATAATTTCATCGTTAACTTTCAGAAAGGTATTCGTGTACACCTTTGTATCCTGATAATTAATCTTATTTTGTGATCAAGCTTGCTGCCACATTAAATCCGTCGCATGAGCAATTACAATTTTATTGCCATGATAGATGGAATCGGTTTTTAGATTTGAATCATTAATAAACCAAAGCCTTTTCCACTCCGTCAAATACTCGTACAACGCCCTCTGCCAGAGCCTGCATTTCAAACTCAGCCGGATAGACTAAAACGTTGGCGATATATTTCACCCGTTCAGTGATCCAATCGACAAGCATTTTTGATTTTGCCAATCCACCGCTAATAATAACTGCACGCACATCGCCATTTAGAACAGCGGACATTGCACCGATTTCTTTTGAGATTTGATAGGCCATGGCCTGGTAAATTTCCGCAGCGTTGGTATCGCCATTCTTAATTCGGTTTTCCACTTCCATCGCATCGGCAGTATCGAGATATGCGTATAAACCGCCTTTTCCCATTACTACTTTGCGCATATCTGCTTCGGTATATTTACCCGAATAACAGAGCGTGATAAACGGTTGCAAAGGCAATTCGCCGGTTCGCTCAGGTGAGAACGGTCCGGAACTTGAAGCATCGTTTACGTCAATGATGCGGCCTTTTTTCAGGGGACAAATTGATATTCCGCCGCCCAGATGCGCAATAATGAAATTTGTGTCCCAGTAATTCACCCCAAGATCATTCGCTGCAATTCTCCCGACGGCGTGGATATTCAACGTGTGGGACAGGCTTCGGCGCTCTATAAGCGGATGGCCCGAATAGCGCGCCAACGGCTCAAATTCGTCCACAGATACCGGATCCACAACGTAAGCATTGACACCGGCTTCTTTGGCAATAATGTCAGCTAATGCACAGCCCAGATTGGAGGCATGTTGTCCCTGCAAGCCATTTCGAGCGTCTTCGAGCATCTGATTATTTACGAGATATGTTCCGCCCGTTAAAGGCTTAAGCAAGCCTCCCCGACCAACAACAGCTTCTAAATTGCTGAGATCGATATTATTTGTTTTAAGAAAATTAATGATAGCGGCTTTTCTAAAATCGAATTGATCCCATAAGTGCGGGTGAACGGCGATCTCGTCTTGCGGATGGATGATTGTCTCTTTATAAATCTGAACGTCACGTTTAAATATTGCTACTTTTGTTGAGGTGGAACCTGGATTAATAACCAGTATGTATTTATTCATAAAGGTGAAATCGCTCCATATTTTGTTCAATAATTTATAATATACTATATAGGAATATCAAATTCAACAAAAAGATAAACGATTATGGATTCTTAAGGTAAGTCTGTACATTTTTCACAATCAGCGCAATGAATTCGCCAATAACCGGAATCGATACAAATTTTGATAAAATATTCGCAATCAGCGTGATCAGTAAAACGCCGATAATTGAGACGCCAATGACGAAGCCAACCCCCCGGGAAACTCCGACAATCACATTTGCCCAGATCGTTTTCCATGGCCGTTTGAGAAACATATATGTGTCGGTAATTCTCGCGGCTGACCATTTACTGACAATTTTTTCAGCATTTCCTTGTAATTTCCTTCTCTTACGAGTTGGAAGATGACTTTGTGGTGATGATAGCTTTTTAATCATTTATATTTCCTATATATTGTGGATCTGCCAAAAATGTTTGAGGTGTGACGGCTATGTTATATTTAGAACCTGGATATGGTGGCTTTGCGATCGAAACTTCGGTAATTCTTCTTATCACCGGAAAATTGGACCCCAAATTATAAAACCAGCTCCAATTCTTATTATTTTCATAATTTAAAAAGCTATAAATGTTATTTGCAATTTTAGTTTGTTCTGTATTGCTTTCATATTTAGCTGTGAGATAGTTGATACGATACATTGGCTTAATTCCGAAGATGGTAATGAAGGGTCGGAATGTAAGTATTTCACCTTTTATCTGCCAAAGATCGCCAATAAGTTTCGTGTGGATGGTTTTTTGATTATGAGTGAAAGTTAAATCAATATTTAATTTTTGCGGCTCGTACGGATCTTCCTCACAAATAATTTCTGCAATAAGTTGGTCGTAAGCAAACGAATGAAAGGTTTGAATATACGCGGCAAAAGCCAAAAAATTGATTGCACCCAGGATTAAGAAAGTTAACACCAAAAATTTGAGCAGGCACCCAAAACATCCTTCTTCGCTATATTTTTTTTCTTTGCGAATCCAGTCCAGGGAACGATGAAATAAAAAATAAATAAAAAAGACGAATATAATAAGTAAAACAACCAGCGCTGTATCAACTAACCAGGATTCGTAAAAAGGAATTTCCATGCGTTATGCGCCCCCTGTTTCTCGATTGAATTTAATTGATTTTATAATTATATCACCTTTACAGGATAATCAACCCCTTGCAGGTTTAATCAATATTTTAACGTGTTATCAATTAAGAACTTTTACAATAGTTGAATTCTGGCCAGAGAAGGTATTGAACACATTTAACCATCACCCAGATCTACCTTTCTCCATGCCTTTATTTCCAGTTCAACTGGATCCGACTCCATGAAACCCAATTGATCAAATATTGTCGCCTTTACCTGTATAATAAAAGTTTCAGGTGCATGGATATATCCGTTGTTGTCAGGAGTTGGTTTAAATGTAAAGTATTCCATGACGTTTTCACCGTCATCAGTATTCAAGTACCATCGTGTTTTTATATAAAATTTTTGTCCGGGATCGATTGTTAATATTCTTCCGACCATTTTATTTTCTGGTGTAAAATTATAATTATGAAGCTGAACATGCGCTTCAATTTCAGGTCTCTTTTTCCACCAGATATGCGCGTAGCCATTTAATGATACGGTGTCCTGGAACGTCTCTTCATAAACATTTTCGCCAATGATCAGAATTACGATAACGAAACCTGTGCCATCTGTTCCCTGGGTGGCAATTACATCAATAATCTGTAGCGTATCAGCAGGTACAATCCGCGGAGGTAATGTTTCTTCGCATGAAAAAAGCAGCAACAGGCAAAAGATTAAAAGATATGGCAAGATTTTCATTGACTTTCTCTTAAAAATAGTTAAAATTCAATTCGCGCGCCGACCTTCGAACGACGCCCGATATAATAGGCAGAAGGATCGTAAAGCTCTCCTCCGATACGGCCAGATGAGTCTATCCATCTTACGTTTCTCGCATTCAAAACGTTCCGTATATCCAGATAAATATAAATGTTATAACGATATGGACGGATTTCATTCTGTTCCAAACCAAATCGAAATTTTTTGCTCACTTTGATGTCCAGAAAATTGTTTACTGGCATGCGTTTATTATTTGGCAAAAAACTCTGTTCGGGTCGTTCCGGTGTAAATCCGTCTTTTGAAGGATAATACGTATAAGGTCGCCCGGTGTGATTGTGCCAGAGAATATTCCCTTCGATACCATACGGAAGTTTAAAAAGCATATCCGATTTGAATGTATGCCGTTGATCCCAGCTCAAAAAGAAAGGTTCTCTGGCAAGCGGGAAACCCCATTGGGCGTAATTCAAACTTTGGTTCTCATAATTGCTCAATCCTTTTGCCTTCATAAACGTGTAACTAAACGACCCGGTTACCCAATCGCCTTTTTCCCGGCTGATCACTAATTCAAACCCATCTGAATTGGCATAAGGATTATTGACGTACTCTGCAAAACCATAATCGCCCGCGATTCGGCTATTTGACGGGATAAATGTTTTCGTGTCGATCTGGTCGTACGTTTCTTTATTGAAATAAGTGAGCGTCCCGACAAAATTTTCCGCAAAATTATTTCTGACGCTGATTTCCCACGCACGGGTCTTTTCTGCTAATAAATTTGGATTCCCGCGTAGTACATTGACGCCATTTCTGAAATTTACATTATTCAGCCCTGAATACAAATATTCAAATAGCGGATATTGAAAATAGTGACCATAATTCACAAAGAAAAAGCTTTTCTCTGTCATTGGAAATGCGATACCAATGCGCGGGCTCAGATGATACTGAATTTTCGCTTTTACAAAATCTGTGACTTCCTGATCAAATTCATTTTCTGATATCGGGATCAATTCTACTGCCGGCCGTGATGCACGAGGGTCCAGAAAATCAAATCGCAAACCCACAGTTACAACGGATTTATTTTTCCCGGCTTCCAGTTTGTCCTGCACATAAAAACTGCCGCTTCTGGGGTAGTAATGATAATTCGTACTGAAGTTGAGCATCGGTTCATATATCATCGGTTTTCCGAAATAGGTCATTTGTGGCTCTAATTTGATTATGTCCGAGAAAATGTCATATTGCTTGAATTCGATACCTGATTTTAACAAATGATGCGGATGAATTTGACTGGTGAATTCAGTTTTAATCATAAGATCTTTCTGATTTAATTCCATCAGCCAGTTGCGTTGCCCGGATATGATATAAAGCATGTAGAAGTCAAAATCATACGGCACAGCATCATAATTAATCTGCTTGTTTTTACCGATTTTTGAATACAAATTATAAAAACTCAGTTGGGTTGTATAAAAGGTTTTTTCCGAGATGGTGTGAGTCCAGCTAAGCGCTGCCCGGTATGAATCACGTTGCCGGGAGGGGAGACCATCCAGATTGTAGCGCCAGCTAAACTCATAATCGCGCCACCGTTTTAGAGAGTACAGAACCTGCAATCCCAACCGTTTGGAAGGGGAGTATAACCAGTCTATTTTCCCGATCCCGTTTAATTCCTTGTGGATGGGAGAATCAAAAAAATGCTGCATATCCTGCCACCATCGGGTGTCCGTTAATGTTAGCGTATTTGCCATAAAATAGTAAACATCATTGTTAGATAATGGTCCACTTGCAGCCAGCTCCAGCTCGTTGCGTTTGCTTACCTGAGTTCCGCTAAACAGATTATCTTTGTCAGCCCGAAACAGAAACCGGTGATCTTTTTCCCCGCGCCGCGTGATCACATTGACCACACCGGAAAGCGCATTTCCATATTCAGCATCGAATCCACCGGTTTTTACACTCATTTGCAAAATTGCACTTTTGGGAATATCAGTTCCCAGTCCACCCTGAATCACATCCTGCACCGGAAGGCCGTCAATTAAATAAACAACTTCGCGGGTCTTTCCGCCGCGAATGTTTCCCTCCATTGTTGCACCAGCTTGCAAACTAACTGCCTGCTGTACATTATCGATCGGAAGCTCGCTGATTTTTTTTGAATTGATGTCATACGCTGTTCCTGTTATATCTGTCTGGATCAGCGGCTTTTCAGCAATAATTTCCAGTGCATTTAGCTCGATAGCACTCTGTTTAAGTTTGATCTTAAATTTTGTTCGTTGGTCAGGTATGATAGTTACTTTTTTGATCGTTTGTATTTGATAACCGATCATGGAAAATGTGACAGTATAAGCGCCGGCCCGAATATTATGAATTTTAAAAAAACCATCAGGACCGGATGCAGTGCCCTGTTGTGTTTCGTGAAGGATAATATTAACGCCGACGAGTGGGTCTCCGGTTTCAATGTCGGTTATCGTTCCTTCCAGGCTGCCTGTAATTCCACTATAAAGTGCAGCAGGAAAAGAGAGCAGCAACAAAAGAAGCAATATGCGATATCGTGGCATTTAATTTTCCAGTTAATAAATAAAAATGGTTTACGTCGCTTTTGGTCGAAAGATGGGCTTGAATAAGCGCCACACAACTTATTGTGATTATGGAGCCAGGTATTCTTTCCAGTTGTAATCGACGCGTTCACCGCGATACGTTGAATGGACTAATTCAAATTGCTTAAATCCTGATAAATCGACGAAGTAAAATTTTACCCCGCCTTGAAGTTGTTCATACGTCCATTCCTGGTGCGCGCGTGAGGTTGGAGAATTGGGGTGTCTTTCAATATCCGTTGGTGGTCCGTATAGCATAAAGACGCGTCCCATATCTGTCTTCCAGCCTTCCTTGAATCCACCAAACTGTTCGTTCGCAAGCTTTGCGCGTTTTAAATAGAGCATACGATAATCATTCATAGATTTGGTGGGATCAGGATTTCTCTGGCTCCAAAAATTTGACAGATATTCCCGTTTGGCTTCGGGCGTCAACATTTGTTTCAGTTTGTCTAACTCATTTTGGGGCAGCAGATATTTTATATACTCAACTTCTTTTTCAACTTCTTCCTCAGGAAGAATTGCAATTTCAGAATTCAAATTTTTTATAATTAACTGTTTTTGTTGTGAGTCAATATCCGGGTGGTAAATATAGAATTTTTTTGAACGTTTTGAGAGTTCATGATCATTCTGATCCTTGATGATCGCATATAAATAATGTGCGCCTGACGTGAGTTTGGAGACATTAATGGTACCGACTTCTACACTGGAGTCGATGGTATTCTTTTTGTTTTTAACAATTGGGTTTACTGCGTCCGTGATGTTACCTTCTGAATCTCCCACAAAAATATGTTGTTGATATTCATCGGTTTGGATCCCCTCAAGCATATTGTAAATTTCGTAATAGTAGTACAAAATCGGTCGGCTGTTATCAATCAAGGCCTGGGGATCTGGTATCACGTCCAGCCCGTTTTTTGTAAAGACGGTGGTTGCATCTGCCCTTGAAATTTTTTGGCAGATTTGGAGATCGCTCATCCAGGTATTTTTTTGCGGGGACTGTTCAATTTCAATTTCTAATGAAACAGCGTCAGAATGTGCGGTTGAATGTAAGTCGTTCACAACAATAACAGATTGATATAAGCCAGGTGGCAAACTGAACCGCAATAAATCCACCAGCTTTTGCGTTCGCAAATTTTCATCGATGGAATCAGCATGAGTGTCCATTTTCCATGCTTTCTGATACACTGGTTTTGCGTTTTGAAAAAGCGTCAGATCCACTTTCGCTTCAGCCACGAATTTACCATTCTGGCCAGCGACCAATTTCCATTCAGCCGGATATAAACAATAGTAAAGTTCCAGATTTGTCTCGTCATTGTTTCCTTTAAAACGAGCATAACTAACGTCAACGCTCAAATTGTTTTCTGCGTGCCCCTGAGGAATGATGAATAGAAGCAGCAGTAAACATAAAACATACCTTTTCATTTTGTGCTCCGTAATTTTTTTAGTACCGATACGAAAAAGGGTTAGATCGTATAATCTAACCCTTTTTCATTTAACTCATTTTCTGCGAACTTCTTATGCTAACACTTAGAATCCAAGAGTGAAAGCAAAGATGTGGTTTGAATCAAAAATATCAACGGTTCGATATGCATAATCGATTTGCATATCTAATGTGCCGAATTTATATTTCAACCCAGCGCCAAAACTTGGGCCATAAATATACTCATGATCATCTTCGACATCCAGGGCATAAGAATAACCGCCGCGCAAGAAGAAGAGATTATTAAAGCTATATTCAGCTCCGATTCTCGTTTCGTCATCATAGTAATTGTTATTCTGGAAGACGAACGTGGTGTTCAAGCCCTGAGCATCGGTGATTTTTACATTATAAGACATACCCATTTCGATGTAAGTGGGTAATTCATAAGAAGCTGGATCCAGCTTATATTGAGTCTCGGGTCGTTTTGCATCAGGATCATTCGCGGTTCTGTTAAGAGCAGTACCATCCCAGGTCACTTCGGGGCCGAGATTCTTAACGGCAATACCAAAATTTAATCCGTCAACTCCACCGAGACCGGAATACTGTACACCAGCATCAAGAGCGAAACCAGAAGCGCCGGCTCTTGGGACTTGTTCGGAAAATAGTTTCAGGTTTGCACCAAAAGAAATTCTGTCAGTTAACAATTTTGAGTATGTTACTCCCAGAGTAAAAAATGTCGGCGAAAAAGTGGCACCTGTGCCATCCGGACTCTCAACCGTTGTCACGGGAATATCTCCGATTCCCAACGATTTGATAGATATACCGAAACGGCCGAGGTCGCCAAATTCAGATTCAACTGCTGCATAGCTAACATTTATATCTGCAATATATGTCATGTGAGAAAACATTACATTTGCAGCATTGCTTGAGCGGGCAACACCTGCAGGATTCCAGAAAATGGCTTCCACGCCACTGACTGATGCAACATTGGCACCGCCCATTCCTAATGATTTTGCTCCGACCGGTATTAATAACTGGGTACCGGAAGCCGTACCTGCTCTGTTACTTCCACCGGCCATTACTGCAAAATTGACCAATAAAAGTAATGAAACTGTCAGAGCAAGAATTCGGAATGTGGACTTTATCATAATTTAATCTCCTTAAATTATTTTTCCGTACTTTTGATTTTTAATAGACTTGAATAAATTCCCGCTCTCTAACCAGAGCAAGCTTCAAAATTTTACTTTTACTCAATGCCGGCATATCTATATGAATAATATAGATTCCGCTGGCAACTGGCAAGCCATTATGATTTTGAAGATTCCATTCAAAATATTGAGAATCACTATCTTTTTCCAGAGTCTCTACAAAGCCACCATTCAAATCAAATATTTTGATGGTTGCCTTTTGAGGTAGATGGTTAAATGTTACAAATCTACCTTGTAAAGATAACTCATTCTGATGTGATCCATAGTACGGATTCGGGAAAACATTGATTTTTTCAACGTCCACTTTCGCTTGCTCAGCACTATACGCTACCGGACTTGTGTTGAAAGTGTAAACGTCTGACATGGTGTTCGGTTTATTTGTGATGAACATAATTTTATTACCGATTGGCAGCGTTGCTCCACCTGCATACATTGTCATCAGTGTTGCAGTGATGAACGGATAATGAAACTCTCCGGTACCGCCGCCCCAGGTTATATTTGCAGAAGTCAACAGCGCGTTATCGGAAATGTACTGTGCTTCATTTGCCGGATCGTAATCGATTTCATTGCCGCTGGCATCGTAGCCAGTCCAGGCGTACATCGGTTCGTATGACGGTGCGCCATATTTCGTTCCGCTCCATGAAGGCGTGCCATCTGCTTCCAACGGTAAATTATACGTGCCGCTGCCATCTGTATCCCAGAAACCGGCAAACAGTCTCTGTGGCTCTCCGCCAAAGCGGTAGCGATACATTGAGAACGGAGCCATATATGCTTCGCCAGTTGCGCTGTCGAAATGGACTTCTTCGGAGATATAATCCCAGGTTAATGATTCTTCCCCGAAATTGATCTCGACATCGTCCATACCCCATAAATTGAACCGGTCGAAGTCACGATCACCTTCAAGATGTCCATCGCGGTTTTCAAGTAAATAACCAGTTGTTCCAAGGCTGATGTGCAGATAAGCATCGATACCAGCGTCTACAACGTTTCCATCCTGGTCTGCTTCATAAATATCTTTGATACCTGCTGGAGGGCCTACGACTTTTACCTGGAGACCATCAACAATAAGGTAGTTATTATCACCTGTCTGATTCGATTGATTTTCCAATACGAGTTCGTCAGTGTCCAAATCTTTCAGGTGCCAGACGTTTTCGCCTTTCAATGTATCGAAAAGAACCTGATATGAATGGCCAGTAACTTTTGTCGGATCAATGACTGTTACCGAAACGGATCCATCGCTCGGGCCGTCATGATCCACTTCGAGTTCAGATTCTAATTTATAGGGATACGTTACACCCGGATCAGCAGTTTGCGGAACAACGCGTTTAATTGACATTGAGGATTCCAGCGAGTGAATCGGAACCTCGGTGTCAGGATTATAATTATACGCGGTTACTGAAAAGAAATAGGGAGTACCATTTAAGAATGGACCACCCGTGAATATGTCTTTCTTTAACAGTATGGTTCTGCTAATTCCGCTATTGGTTCCTAACTGAACCGGTTTTTGCAGAATTTGACCAGATGCCTGATCAAACACGCGGTCCAGAATTGTCGTAACCTCGTTAACCACATCATAGGTGGCAATCAATTTACCCTGATCTTTTGTTGCGCCAGCAGAGGGCAATTGATAGACATTATATCCTTCAAATTTATAGCCTTTTTCGTCTTGACTTTCAGTGGCGTTTACAGCTTCCGGCTCGTGTCCCCAATTAATGAGAACTGTCTGATCTAATGCAGTAAGCGCAAAATTAGGCCCAGCCGGTGCGGAAGCTAATTCAAAGAAGTTATCATAAGCGTTTTGAACTGCGATGTCATTGAATTTCAACACATCAACGCTTGATTTATTATCTGCACCCAATCCGCAGATAAGAGCAGAAACAACTTCCTGTGTATCGCCCAAAGCCATTTCAAATGAACCGGAAATCATTTGCATACGACGGTCACCAGGACCTAACAGCGCTCCATCAAGGTAGCCGGTTCCTGCGACAACATCGCCGCTCAATGCAAAGTTAACCGGAGTGCCGTCAGCTTCCTGGAAAGGTTCGGCGGAACGAGGTGTTAAAGCGTTCATTAAATTATACCATTGCTCGGTACCGGCATATTCTTCACGATCCGGGTCACTGATTGAGCTACCGGCAGCGAAATAATTAAATGCGGTCATCGGTAAATTGATAAATCCCGGGCCCTTGACTTTCCCGCCAAAAATTGCGTAATCTTCAGCGTCATCAACTCCGTTTTTATTTATATCCTGTCCTGCTTCACCCTGAACCATTGGTCCTTGCAAAAAGTCATAACCCGCGGCAGGCGGAGGCAAACTAAATACTCGGAAGCCGGGATCAATTGCTGTGGAGTTATAACAAAAGGAAATACTGGCTGTTGTATCACATCCGACAAAGTCATCAGAGTATTCACCCAGGTCAGGATCAGAGAATTGTGCCACAAACATACTATCGATCGTGGCATTGGCCGGAGTGTCAGCGGTTCCTTTGTAGATTAATTTATATTTTTTGAATACAGCATATCCCAGAGCGTCAGTTCGTTTATATCCCCAGAAAGTTACCTGCATTTCCATACCCATTGGCGGGGAACCATACAGATTAAACATACGACCTGTATTCAAATCATTACAGACGAACCAGAGAACCTGATCCGCGCCAGCGTAACCGGGTTCATCAGCGTGTATTTCAGGATCATATTCTTCATCGCCTGTCGGAGCCAGTTTAGGACTTCCATCATCATTTATTACAGGATTATAAGCGCCATCTCCATCGGCATCATAGAAAGGAGCGCCTTTATCCACAGGCCATTCGAGCCAGTCTTTTTTATACTGATTTCGGACTGCGGCAACATCTGCATCGCTGACATCTTGTAATGCATCTTCTTCTAATTCGGCAGCATCCTGAGTTAAGTCAGCTTTATGAAAATCTTTTCTGATTCTGTAAACACGGACATCCTCAGCCTCCGGGCTTTCGGGAACTCCCGGAGAGAGAATGGCGCCACCCATCATTCCTGTGGTATAAGCGGTGCCCCCCACGCGGAGAGATGGTGTGTTGTTATCATTTACAAAGCCACCCCATAGCAGGCCGTCAGTATAAATGATGCCTGCGCCGTAGGTTAACCTCGGAAAGTAGACGCCATTTCCGCCGGTATTTGGATTATGTGCTGAGAGAGCATCTCCATCAACCCAGTGGGCGACCTCATTAATATTTAATAATGAATGCAAGGGCAAACCTGCTGATTTATTCAGCGAGGAATAAGGCCCCTCTATGTCTTTCGCGAAACTGGTAAAACACACCAGCATCAGCGTAAGAAATACTATGCTTAATTTTTTCATAACCTTTTAATCCTCCAAACTGGTTTATTAGGATCAACAATAGTTTAGTACATAATGTTTATACCGGCACGAATTTGACGCGGGGTATCCCATAAATCGCCATGAAACATTCCGGCGATATACCAATGACGGCGGTTCTCATTGTTGATTGCCTGATAAAGAGCTTTATAAGCTGCGCCATAATTATCCAGAGAAGGACCACTTAAATCAGGATCTTCCAGGTAACCGTCAGTATCGGCATTTCCTGTTCTCGGATATACATTAAGTACATTCTTTCTGTTGAGTAAATTTTGGACATAAACATACGCATTCAAATCTACAGGTCCAACGGTGAAAGTTTTGTCAAGTCTAAGATCAAAGTTGAAAACCCATGGAGTTGTTGATGATCCAATTGCTTCAAGCGGACGACGATTTCGGGGATCAGTGTCATTCAAAATTCCACCGATGTCAACGTCGTTCTGACCAATACCACCTGTGCTTAAGGTGTAAGCATGACCACTATTGAATGTGAACAGCATGTTTAAACCAGTTCGTTCCAGTATCGGACCGCCATCGTTTTCGGCAAAACGATAATCAAAACTAATGGAACCACGGTGAGTTTGGTTAAAATACAATGGCGTAATAATAGTGATTTGATTTGCGTTCTGCTCCAGCGAAGCGCCGTTCTGTCTGGAGTATGAACCCGTGCCCTTTGCCTGAGAATAGGTATAGTTCACAAATCCCTGAACCCGATTCGTTCGTCTCAGGGTCAGGCGAAATTCCATACCTTTTGTCGTGGCAAAATCACCATTCGTATGAATATCATACGTTTGAACAGCAGAAGCTGATGAAGTAAAAACACGCGCCGTTTGAAGCTGATTCTTAATGTCTTTATAAAATAAAGTCGCATCAAACGAAGCATTGGCAGCAATCACCTGGCTGATACCGATTTCATACTGTGTTGTCCGTTCCGGTTTGATTCCGAAACCCATCGGGTCTGTATAAAAGAAACCTGCCTGGTATTGTGCGATACGTTCGGCATTGCTACGATAAGCGCGGGACATTTCCGGCATCTGTACAAATTTTCCCCATTGCAAATGGAAAACAGTACGATCTGTCACAGGAAATGCAAATCCCAATCGCGGGCTTACTGTTGCAAAACCGTCCATTTTTTCATATTTATTTAACGGAAGCGTCAAAAATTCAGAGTTAAATCCCGGCGCTTCATAATCGAGCGGTTCATATTGATCCATATCAAAATAATCAAAACGCAAACCCGCGTTAATAACCAGATCCCTGATCTCGAACTTATCCTGCAAGTAGGCTGCGGCAACGATCGGATGCATCGGGCCGTCGAACAGTTCGCCGTCGTCAGCTTCATTGCCATAGTAATCATACCCATAATTATTCGGACTCACCGACCGCATATAACGATCTAATTCTTCCTGATCATTCAGGATATCCGGATTGTTTCTCCAGTAACTCAGAAAACTACCGGTTGTGTGGCTATAACCACTATAGTTTCTCAGTGTCCAGTATTCGAGAGTACCACCGAACTGGATCATGTGATCTTTCATCTGATGAGTGAAATCAAGATTCCCACCGATGTAATTTCGTTTGTATTTATTGTAACTGGTTTGCAAATTACCTGGCGCCTGGAAGCGGAATCCATAGATATCATAATTATCCGGGTCATTGGTATAATTTATCCATTCGTCGAAACCGTGTTTTGCGTTTTCCAGGCTATCTGCGTACAGCCAGTAATTATCTTTCAGGAACGGATCATACGTTTTCCGTCTTTGATCGAAATAATTTAAACTCAAGGTGTAAAATGTTGTCGGAGCTAATACATGCGTAATCTTAGCTGTCATCAACGCGTCACTATAATCACGCTGCGGATTTCTTTGTTGGTTGAAAAGGGTTAACAGCGGATTTTGATTCAGGCGAGTTGTTTGATAAGTAAAAGCGCCAGACAATCGCAATGTTACCGGAGACAGATCAACAGTTAGCACGCCATTACCGGTATAACGGTTTTGCATGGAATTCGGTACATTGCCACCGTTCCAGATGATTGCATCGAGTGTATCACCGGCAGTTCCGCTACCACGGATTCCTGTGTCAACCAGCCACAGGGTATCGCCATCAATAGCGGTTTGGCCATTAACGAATTCAAACGGCTCATACCAGTATTGATAGTGATCGTCATCAAATTGATTTTCACCGGCAACAAAGAATTTTACTTTGTTATTGGTAAAAGGTACAGGACCACTTGCGGTGAAAACTGTATTCGAATAACCATAAGAATATGTGTCCAGAAATTTTTCATCAGGTTTAGAAAAATTATCTGTTTCAGCGCGTAAGCTGAAATGATATTCCGGTGTACCGGATTTCATTACATAACTAACAATACCAGAGTTTGCGCCACCGTATTGTGCGTTAAAACCACCCGCCTGGATCTGTAACTCTTCCAGAGCTTCGGGAATAACATCGGTAGTCGCGTTGCCATCAACCAAACTTCGAACGTTGGCGCCTTCAACATAAGTGCCAACTTCGTCGTCACGGCCACCACGGATATAGATATTGCCATCTTGTGCAACAATACCCGGTTGCAGATTTGCGACCACTTCTACACCACGTAATGGCAGGTTTTCCAGTTCTTCGCCAGTAACGATACGAACTGCATTGGTTGCATTTTTTTGCACCAGAGGTTTTTCTGCAACTACAGTGACAGTGGAAGCCTCAATTGCTTCGGGCTGTAAATTGAAAACAATTTCAGTGGTTAATCCAACGTGCACTTTCACATTGCTGAATTTGCCCGGGGAATATCCGATAAAGGTCGCTTCTAATGTATAAGTTCCCGCAGGAACGTTTAAAATCGTATACTTCCCTTCTATGTCAGTTGCGGCGCCCATTGTGGTTCCGCGAATCTGAACATTTGCTCCGGGTAAAGCATCACCGGTTTGCGCATCACGTACGTTACCAGTAATTTTACCAACTTGTGCTAAAACATAACCCGGTACTACGAATGTGCATACGAGAGCAAATGCTATGAGAAGGGTTATAACGTTTTTAGCCTTCATATTATTTCCTCCTTCGAGATTAATTATTTTCTAATTGTGCGACACTTAAATTATCTACAGTATTATGAAGCACTTCGGTATAAACTTTTCCGCCGGACAATTGAAGTGGCTGGGTCTTGATAACGGTATCACCATCTTTTACCATTAACGTATGCGAAGGCCCATTGGTTGCCAAATTTACCCATGCGAATTTTGTAAAAGCTAAACCGGAAGATACTTCTGTAGTTGTCGTGTCTGCACCAGAAATCGACTCAACTGAAACGGCCAGAGTCGCATTGCACATCTGGGCGACCAATACTTTCGCCAGTGTGTCGGCAGGAGATACGTCCAGGTATAACTTTCTCTCGGCAATTTTTACGAAACGAGGAGCATCATCATCGGGGCGGGTTACTACGTAGATTGCGATGACATCGTCTGTGTCCAACCGGACATTCGCGGTATCATCCTCAGCGCCACCTTGCAATTTGAACAGCTTTCTGCCTGCGTCTTCATCAAAATAGGCGCTTGCTGCTCCAAATGAAAGGCTTGCTTTGGTTGTTCCATCCATGATTACACCAACTTCACCCAGATCAGTTGCCGTATGAATGAAACGGACTTTGGATTTAAATTCCGGGAATGGTGGTGCTTGACTTGGAACATCAGCGCAACTAAATCCTATCACCATTACGACAATAATGGAAAGTACGACAAGATAGGACTTGCTTGTCATTGATTTGTTCATAAATTCTCCTTTCGAATTTTCCTTCCCTACTTACATAACTATTTAAACGAAATTAAAAAGAGCTCCAATCGTTTTATTTTTTGCATCACCTCCTTCAATAACGGTTAAGGCTCTTTGGTTAACGATAGCTTTATTTTTTAATATCACCTCCTTAGTAAATAAAATTTTTAGTTATATAGTGATTCGACGTTGTTTTTATACAGTCTTAGTTTGGACTGATGCTTTGAGTTGATGTGAGTATATTCATCTCACTCAAAAATATACGAATTATCGATTGGTACTTGTTTTTGTAGATATTAGTGTATGAAGCGTCTCGGTAAGCATACTCAGAAAAATAAATGTAAGTATAAAAATAAAACATAGTTATCATCTTAATAATTTGTGATAGTTGTTACATTAACATAAAATATAACCAATCTGTTAGAAATTGTCAAGAAGTTTTTTTTAAAATTTAAATATTTTGACTGTTTATCTAATAAAATTAAGTTTCTTCTCAATATTTTATGGTAGATATGGGCGCTTGCCGCAATGTCGTATTTAAACAGATTCCGTAGGTGTCACTTCGAGCGAAGTCGGGAAGTGA
>CAZCJL010000082.1:0-30283 GCA_964498785.1 uncultured Cytophagia bacterium
AAATATGTCAAAGAACACGCCGGTCAATTAAGGCGTGGGTTTACCGGTGGGATACATGAAGGTAACACAATGAAAAACGCCGGGATCACCAAAAAAGGAGCGGTTCACATTCTTCGCCATACAGCAGCGACTTATTGGCTCGATCAGAGTTTATCATTACGTGATGTTCAGGAGATGTTTGGGCATAAGGATATTTCAACGACGCAGATATACACCCACATCAGTATTGAACGTTTAAAAGAACGCCAGACGAATGTGAGCTGGTAGGTTTATTCTAATTTTATGCTATTTTTATGCTAAAAGGAACCTAAAATGTACCAAAATAGCCCATATATAGAAACAAAAAAAGGTCTGAAAATTCAGACCCTTGCTATTAATTTTATTAAAGTTATCTTAGTAGCGGGGGGAGGATTTGAACCTCCGACCTTTGGGTTATGAGCCCAACGAGCTACCAGCTGCTCCACCCCGCGATGTCGAACCAATATATAATATTTTTTATATAAAGTCAAGTACTTTTTATATGTTTTATCATTTTTCAAGGATTATAATTCTTTTTTTATGATCTTAACTTCATTTACCTTTTTTTTACTTGCCGAAGCAACCACAATTATACTCGTTTCTAAATTTATTTTCGCTCCCACTTCTGGTATCCGGCCCAGCGTATCTATCACAAATCCGCCAATAGTGGTATAATCTCCTTCCGGTATCTTTAGATTAAATTTTTCATTCAATTCATCTATTTCTGCTCTGGCTTTTACCAATATCGCATATCGATTTAGTCTTGTAAACAGGTTATCATGATCCAGATCAAATTCATCATAAATCTCACCGAAAAGCTCCTCTACAAGGTCCTCGAAAGTTACCAGGCCTGACGTCCCGCCGTACTCATCCAATACGATTGCTATTGATGTCCGGGTTTTTCTAAATTCCTGAAGCATATCAAGGGCGTCTTTGGTATCAGGTACATGCTGAATATCTTGCATGATTTCTTCAATGTTCTGAGGAAACTTAAATAAATCTTTTGCATGGATTACGCCAATAATATTATCTAAATTATCTTCATAAACAGGTAGTCGGGAAAAATGAGAACTGGCAAAAAGCTCGAATAAGCTTTCGACAGGAGCATCTTTGGAAATCCCTTGTATTTCGGTTCTGGGTATCATGGTTTCTTTAACCCTGGTTTCACCAAAATCAAAAATACGAGAGATTATTGTATGTTCTTCTTTATTGACGACTCCGGCTTTTGCACTTTCTTTAATAAACGTTTCCAGGTCTTTTCGTGTTAAAATCGATTTTACTTTTTGATCTTTCATTCGAAAAAGACTTAATATTAATCTGGAAAGTTTTTCAAGAATAAAATTGATTGGCGTAAATATAATTTGGAAAAATTTTAGCAGTGGCGCCACTTTAAATGTCAGGCGATTCGCAAATTCCCAACCAATGGCTTTTGGAATTATTTCAGCGACTAATAATGCCAGCACCGCTGAAATGAGAATTCCGGTAAATTTTGAGAAATGGGAATCCAGATATATCGCGAAAATCGATGAATATAAAACAATGGTAATATTATTGCCCACCAGAATGGTAATAATAAACGACTCCGGATTATCCACATACTGTTTTACAAGATGGGCTCCTTTTTTTCCTTTGCGGATTAACACCTCAAGTCGGACTTTGCTCGTAGAAAGCAAAGCCGTTTCTGTACCAGAAAAAAAAGCCGATAGTATTAATGCAATTATAATAATAATGAATTGCATTATACAAACCCGACTTTTCCGGAGGTGATTTCAGTAACCTTCTCTTTAAAACTATTGACCATGCTTCTTGGTAACTTAATGGTTAGTTTTGTATAGTCGTAATAGTCTGAAGATACCGTTTTACCATTCATTTGTGATAGCAGATGCATAATATTGCCGGTTAAATCATACGGGAATGTTAATGACATCTGTGAATAGATGGTTTTTTTAATGATAGTTCCATTACCCAAAACTGCTTTGGTGCATTCGGAATATGCACGGATAAGTCCGCCTTTGCCCAATTTTGTACCTCCGAAATATCGGGTGATCACGACTGCTAAATTGGTTAAATTCCTTCCGTTTATAACAGCCATAATCGGAGGGCCAGCAGTTCCGGCGGGTTCTCCTGCGTCATTAAATTTGTTAATGCATTGATTATCTTCAAGGACAGAAAAAGCAAAGCAATTATGGGTGGCATCGTAGTATACTTTATTCATTTGCCGAATAAATTTCTCTGCCTGCTTACTGGAATGCACAGGTGTTGCGGTTCCGATAAATCGGGAACCTTTAATTTTGATTTCGGCGGTGACTTTTGATTTTATTGTAAAAAATTCATCGTCTGATGACATTTTATTATGCCCGGCACATAATACAACTATCAAATATAAGAAGAATTGCAAATAGAAATATCTAATTATTGAATTGCTCAATTCGTGTTATAGCAAAAAAAAGGCTATCCGTTAAGATAGCCTTTGAGAAGCGGGGCCGACGGGACTCGAACCCGCGACCTTCGGCTTGACAGGCCGATGTGCTAACCAACTGCACCACGACCCCGTTTATATTTAATTGATTTGTTTTGCATTTGCCGTGGGCGATACTGGGCTCGAACCAGTGACCTCCTGCTTGTAAGGCAGGCGCTCTAAACCAACTGAGCTAATCGCCCGATCTCTGTTCGGATGTTCTCTTCTTGTAAAAAATTGAAATCGGGATAATTACACAATATCCAAAAACAAGAAGAATCGGCGCTAATGTTAAAGACCAGAAACTATTTGCGGGTCCTTGTGATAAAGAAATATATCCAAGAATAATCACTAAAATTCCGATTCCGAATATCTGATAGTTTTCAGTCGTTAGCGGAAAATTGAACCTGGATTTTCTAGCTTTTTGTACTCTTGCTTTTTTTATTTGTTTCTTTTTCATGAGGCCATAATATAATTAAATTGAAATTAATAGTCAAGTAAATTATTCAATATTTTCTTTTTTTTACGGAAGCACCTTGCCTTTTAGTTGCTTTTTAAGCATTTCCCGCGCACGGAATATTCTTGCTTTCACTGTGCCCAGGGGGATGTCTAGAAGGTGAGCGATTTCTTCATACGATTTTTCTTCACGGTGCCGTAAAATAATAGATACTCGATATTTTTCCGGAAGCTTCGCGATGGCTTCTTCGATAAGTTTGTTTTTTTCTTTATGTAACAGCGGGTCGTCCGGCAAATATGATGAGTCTGAATATTCTCGATGAATCGGCCCATTTTTGGACTCAATCGGCGTATCCATAGAAAAGGTTTTTAATTTCTTTTTTCTGAAATGGTCAATACTATTATTGATAGCAATTTTATACAACCATGTAGAAAATGCATATTCATCATTAAATGTGGCCAGCGAGGAAAACGCTTTAATAAATGCTTCCTGAACTAAATCTTCTGTTTCTTCCTTGTTATGTACCATTTTGTATATCAGGTTGTAAATGGATGCCCGATAACGGTTCAATATTTCTGAAAACGCCCGCTGATCTCCCGCTAATGCCTTCTTTATTAATGATTTATCAGGACTTCCTGCCGCCATGCTCAATCCCCTAAAATATGCCTTTTGAGAAAAATTTAAATTACGGTAAAAAAATTAAAGTGTCAAGGAGAAAATCATTGAATATAAAAAAAAATAGTCTTATTTTAATGTGATTTCTTTAAATTATGATAGCAGCATTCGAAATAAAAAGATGAGGTGATGCTTATGCAACGGATTGTCACTGCCAGTGAAATGGCAAAAATGGATAAAAAAACGATTGATGAAATTGGGATCCCGGGAATCGTTCTTATGGAAATCGCCGGGCGCGGAGTTATTGATGAAATTAATAACTTACTAAAACAAGTGCGGTCGAAAAACATGCTTATTTTTTGTGGCAAAGGAAATAACGGCGGAGATGGTTATGTTATTGCACGGCTTTTGAAAAACGCCGGGGCAAGGGTTACGGTTATTTTAGCTGGTAAAAAAGAAAATATTCGCGGGGATGCCTTAATCAATTTAAATGTGTTAGAGAATTTAAATATCGGCATAAACGAAATTGATACAATTGAAGATATTGAGCATCCGGACTCCGTGGACCTTGTTGTGGACGCTCTGCTCGGAACCGGCGTAACCGGCCCTGTTAAAGGATTTTATGCCGATTTAATAAAATATATTAATTTGCTCGGGGAAAAAGCACCGGTCGTTTCCGTCGATCTTCCCACCGGAATGGAAACCGATACAGGAAATATTGTTGGTGACTGTGTGAACGCTGATGCTACGGTTACCATGGGACATATAAAAGCAGGTGTGTTATTTTCTCCGGCACGGGATTATACCGGGAAAGTCTCGGTCGTGGATATCGGAATTCCACCGGAAGTGAGCGCAGAATTGCATAGAAAAATTTTTCTGACAGAGTTACATGACGTTCATAAAAATTTACCCAAACGAAAATTAGATGCACATAAAACCAGTGCCGGAAAAATAGTTGTCTTTGCCGGATCAGTGGGAATGACCGGCGCCGCTACGCTCACATCTCTTTCCACACTACAGACCGGAGCAGGTTTAACAAAGCTAGGAATTCCTGAAAGTTTGAATACTATTTTAGAACAAAAACTGACAGAGGTAATGACAATACCTCTGCCGGAAACAGATCGAAAAAGCATTAGTGTGAAAGCAAAGGACGAGATTGGTGAATTGCTGGAATGGGCTGATATTGTGGCCATGGGCCCTGGTCTTTCCACGCACGAGGATACTGTTGAATTTGTAAAATGGATGCTGAAAAATATCGATAAACCCATGGTTCTGGATGCCGATGGAATAAATGCTCTGTCAGAATCCACAGAATTAATTAAACAGTATAAAAATGAATTGATTTTAACTCCTCATCCCGGAGAACTGAGCCGATTGATTAACAAACCGATTCATGATATTCTCGCCGACAGGATTAATATTTTACAGAAAGTGGCGGAGGATCTGAATTCAATTATTGTGTTAAAGGGAGCTCCAACAATTACAGGTGATAGAGATGGCAGTCTCTACATCAATTCTACCGGTAACCCGGGGATGGCCACCGGAGGAACCGGAGATGTGTTGACCGGAATTATCGCCGGCCTGTGGGCACAGCATTTATCAGCAATTGATGCTGCTGTTTGCGGCGTTTATCTGCATGGACTGGCAGGTGACCTGGCCGCGGATCAATTATCTGAAATGGGTATGATTGCCGGAGATTTGAATGTTTATTTACCAGAAGCCATCCGGCTATTGGAAGAATATGAAGATTAAATAATATAAAACAGAGTCCACACTTTATGGTGTGGACTTTTGTTCTTCGTATGAATCCTTGAATGAAAATTTGCACTTATTTTATCCCGACGATATTTTAAGCCGGATTTTTCCGACCAAAACGAAAATCCGGCCGCAGTGGACCAGGATTGTGGGCACATTTTTTTCTGAGGCTGGTAGGTTTTCCGTTAATCGCTAATAGTGTAATGTCTTTTTAAACCACCGCACTGATTGTTCAATCATTTCCGCGGTAAAGCTGAGCGAAGAAAAAACATGATCCGCTTTTTCAATTTCATGCAGTTCGGTATTAGCTGATTCCCGCGTTTGCAGCACATTAAAATAATCATAAGCAGCAGAAAACGGAACAGATTCGTCTTTCGTTCCGTGAATAATAAGCGCTGGTCCGTTATAATTCTGTATCGTTTTTAGCGGATTGATATTTGGTAATGTTTTGAAAAAATCAGCACCCACCGGAAGCCCGTTTTTATCAATATACCAGTCACTTTCTTCATCAACTGTGAGTTTTATTCCCGGTGCTTGTTTTTTAAATTGTTCAACAGGCCGGGCAACGGCAGACAGCAAAATGAGCGAGCGAATACCTGAAGTCTCTCCAGCAAGGAGAGCTGCTACACAGCCACCAAGGCTGAATCCTAATACTCCGATTCTGTTCAATTCTATTTCAGGTTGTTGCATCAAAAAATCGAGGGCAGCTTTGGCGTCGAGTAATTCAGATAATATTGTCATATTTTTAAAATCGCCTTCACTATCACCACTTCCGGTAAAATCGAACCGAAGGCAGGCAAAGCCTGCATCTGTAAGCGCCCGGGCAGTTTTTGTGAACAGAAAATGACTCTCAGCTTTATGGCCAGTAAACCCATGAAGCATCAAAATTGCGGGGTAAACTTTTTTATTATTTTGCGGGAGATGGAGCATACCAACCAACTGTAAGCAATCTCGTGTGAATGTGATGGGTTTTTCAATTGTTTTCATGGTTTAACCTCTTTATTCGTTATCCATCGGTTTAAACGATGCATAAAATTCAATGTTTCTATTTTATAATTGACAATAATAAAAATAATTAGTATTTTAGAAAATTGTTTTAAACAGATATCTCATTTAACGATATGCGATAGAGCGAGAATGTATTTAGAAAAGTTAAAAATTTTTGGATTCAAATCCTTCGCAAAAAAAACAGTGATTGAATTAACGCCTGGTGTTACCGGGATTGTGGGGCCTAACGGATGTGGAAAGAGCAATATCGTTGACGCTCTGCGCTGGGTATTGGGCGAACAAAAAGCCGGAACACTTCGTAGCGAGCGAATGGAAAGTGTTATTTTTAATGGAGCCAAAGATATGAAGCCAATGGGCATGGCCGAAGTATCACTTACCATTAAAAACACAAAAAATATTTTACCGGTTGAATACACCGAAGTTGTCATCACCCGCCGCTTGTTTCGGTCGGGCGAAAGTCAATACTTGCTGAATAATAACGTTTGCCGGTTAAAAGAT
This sequence comes from uncultured Cytophagia bacterium, assembly GCA_964498785.1. Lineage (GTDB taxonomy): Bacteria > Zhuqueibacterota > Zhuqueibacteria > Thermofontimicrobiales > Thiofontviventaceae > Mariaggregatimicrobium. The sequence continues at coordinate 6,810 of CAZCJL010000082.1, forward strand.
ATTACTGACTTATTTATGGATACTGGCATGGCTTCCAATGCTTATTCTGTGATTGAATTAAGCATGGTGGAATCCATTTTGAGCGGGAAACCGGATGAGAGACGACGCATTTTTGAAGAAGCCGCGGGTGTAACTAAGTACAAGCAGCGTCGACGAATAACGTACCGCAAGCTGGAATCCACGGAAAATGACCTCGTCCGCGTCGAAGATATCATCGCAGAGGTGGAATCGAAAGTTAATTCATTGCGCCGGCAGGTGAAACGGGCGCAACGGTACCAAAAACTAACCGAGGAATTGCGGGATACTGAAATTCAGGCCGCAACTTATAAATATAATAAAATTTATGAAGAACTGGAACCACTGAAAAAAGACCTCGAAGAAAAAAGACGCTCCCGTGAAAGCAGTTCTGCGCAAACCTCTTTTAAAGAAGCAGAGACCGAATCGCTTAAAACAGAGTTGATTAAAATTGAACAAAATTTGCGGAAAACCCAACAAGAGCTGAATGCTGTCAACGAATCAATCCGAAAACAGGAAGAAGAAATATTAGTCAGCAGAGAACGGTCAAAATCGCTGGAATCAAATAATATTCGTCTGGACCAGGAAATTGAATCATTGCATGACCGAATTCTTGAACAACAGGAAATTTCCAAAAATCTTGTTGCAGATGCAGAAAAAATTCAACAAAAGATCGACAGTGAAGAAGATCATTTTGATAACGAAGAAATCGCATTTGAATCAATTGAAAAGGATCTAAGACAGAAACGGGAGTTTGGCAAACAATCGGAAAATGATTTACGACTGTTAATTGATCGCATTTCACAAAAGCAAGGAGAAATTCAGCGGTTGAAAGCAACTGTGGTACAACTTCAGCGGCGGGTGAATAACTTGCAAACCGACAAAGAACAACAGCGGGATCGGGTTAAAAACCATAAAAGTGAATTAGTAATACTCGAAAAAGAATTTGACAGCCAATCAGAAAAATTTGAACTGCTTTCTGATGAACGCCAGGAACTAACTTTACAATTGGAACAGATTGTAACTGAAAAAGATCAATTAAAGGACGACATTGTTAAGGGATATAGTCAGATCGATACCTTACAGCATCGTGTCGGAATTTTGACCAAACTGTTGGAAAACTATGCCGATTATCCGGATGGTGTGAAACACTTAATGGTCGATAGTAACGGCTATCTTGGCACAGTTGCTGATAAGATATCTGTTGAAGATAAATATCGCACTGCAATTGAAGCTGTGTTGGGCGATGCAGCAGCGTATTTGCTTGTAAATGATGCGGAACAGGCATTCGTGGGGATCAATAATCTGAAGGAAAACCGGAAAGGAGTTGTTACCTTTTTACCGCTGAGTAAATTAATGCAAAACTCTGGTTTAAAGAATCCCGTCAATTTTACGGCTGATGACAAAGTAATTGCACTGGCAGAAAATCTTGTCCAATGTGAAGATCGATTTCAACCCCTTGTTAACGCACTGTTGCGTAATTTTCTGCTCGTTGAAAATTTAGACACAGCGCGTGTTTATTCGGAAAAGAACCCGGATAATTCTCTGAATTTCGTCACCCTGTCCGGTGAAGTGCTAACATCATGGGGAAGTATTAAAGGCGGACAAAAATCGCATGATGAATCAGGTTTTGTAGGCCGTCGGGATCAGGTGAAAAAATTCGAAAGCAAAATAGACGAAATCCAATCGCATGTCAAAAAGGCCGAAAATCGTATGCGTGGATTGGAGCAACAGCATGAATCATCGCACACGAAAAAAGCTGATCTTGAGAAAAATCTCATTGAGCTGGAAAAAGTAATATCAGATAATAAATTCAAAATTTCTCAATTGCAATACAAAATTAGCCAGTCAGACGAACAATCAGAAAAAATTGAAGTTGAACTATCGCAATTGACCACGGAAATTGAAACTGCTAATAAGACAATTGAACAGACATCAAGACAATTGGAAGACGAAATTGAAGAACGCAACGCGAAAGAAGAAGAATTAGCATTGTTCAATAAAACAATCGAGGAAATTGCTGTTAAGCGCGACGCCCTTTCGGAAAAGGTGCAACAGTCACGCTTGAAATTGGTACAATTAAATAGTGAATTGAAAAGCAAACAACACGATTTAGAGCGAAGCCGCCAGATAATTGCTGAAAGTGAAGCCTCTATTAAATTAAAAAACAAAGAACGAGCCAATAATAGCGAACAGGCCAAAAATTTGGGTATCCGCATTGAAGAGTTAACCAATACACTATCGGCCGATTATACAAAAAAGGAGCAAATTGAAGGCGTTGTTAGTAAAATAGAAAACGACCAAATATCATTAAAAGACCAGATCGATGAGCGAGAAAAGACACTCCGGATATTGCGCAACGAACGTGAATCAACATCTGAATCGATTCATCATGTTGATCTAAGAATCGCTGAATTAAAATTAAATGCAGACAATCTATACCGTCAGATTGGGGAAGAATACGATCATGATTTAAAACGGGAACGAATAGACCCGGAATATAATGTGCAATCTGATGAAGATCTGATAGAAACATTAAAACAACGTATCAAAAATTTGGGGCCGGTAAACTTATTAGCCTTAAAGGAATATGAAAAAGAAAAAGAGCGGTTTGACTTTTTACAAAAGCAACATGATGATTTGGTTGAAGCAAAGATGAATTTAACGAATACAGTTGATCATATTAACAAAACAGCTATGGAAAAATTTCTTGAGATTTTTGAAAAAATACGCATTAATTTTGGTCATGTGTTCAATCGTTTTTTCCACGAAGGAATTGCCGATGTAAAACTTATCGACAAAGACGATCCGCTGGAATCGGATATAGAAATCATGGCAAATCCGAAAAGCAAGCGAGCCACCCCATTAACACTACTATCTGGTGGCGAAAAAGCGTTAACTGCCATTTCATTGCTTTTTGCCATTTATCAGGTTAAGCCAAGTCCGTTTTGTATTTTAGATGAAGTAGATGCACCGTTGGATGATAACAATGTTCGTCGCTTTACTGATGCGCTTAAACAATTTTCGCCAGAGACTCAGTTCCTGGTGGTTACCCATAATAAATTAACAATGAAATCAGCAAATAGCTTGTATGGTATTACAATGGAAGCCAGCGGAGTGTCTAAAATTGTTTCAGTCAAGTTAGAATAACAATATACTGACATGGGAGAGAATAGAATGTTTTTTAGAAAATTTATGATTGTATTAATTATTTTAGTAAGCTCACTATCCGCACAACAACAAAGCGACAATTTTAATTTTTCATTTGACTATGCTGCATTTCGCGGGCATGAAGACCTTGTTTATATGGAATTGTATTTTTCAGTCGCCAGAAATATTTTAGCGTATGTTGAAGAAAACGGAACTTTTAAAGCTGAATTCGTGATTGATGCGGAGTTATTTCAGAATGATTCCATAATGGTAAAAAAATCCTGGGGCAGCGTCAATCATGCAGATAGTCTGGAACAAGTCCGGGATAATCAGAAATTATTGAGTGTCAACCATCTTCAAGCAAAACCCGGAGATTATCAATTAACTATCCGATTAACTGATAAAAATTCCGGTAAGGAAACAGAAAAAGGAGGCATGATTACAATTGAGCCTTTTGACAATGAAAAATTAAGTATCAGCGAAATCGAATTTGCATCCAGCATCAAGCCTTCTGATGAAAAAAATCAATATTATAAAAATGGTTATGCAGTCATTCCGAATACAGAGCGCTTTTTTGGTACCGGCCTTCCAATTTTAATGTTTTATGCAGAGATCTATAATTTCTCACAAACCGCACCGGAAGAAACGAGCAAATACGCGATTAAATATAGTATCCTTGACGGGGATCAGGTAGTTATTCGTGAGTTTCCCGCCCGCATAAAGAAAAAACCAGGCGAATCTGCAGTTGAAGTTGGGGGACTTAATATTATTACATTTACCTCTGGTACTTATTTCCTCAAAATAGATGTGACAGATTCAACCAATCAGGCTTTAGCTTCTCAGCAAGCAAAGTTTTTTATTTATCGTCCCGGTGATTTTGAAAAGATACAGAAAACTGACACGCTAACGCAAACACAGATTGCTGAACGATCGTTGCGTTTATTACAGAGCATTTATCAATCCATGACTGAAGAAGAACTTGACCAGGAATTTGACGCCACCCTATATATCTCCACAAAAGAGGAAAGAAATATCTACAAAACTCTGGACTTAAAAGGAAAAAAAGAATTTATGCCCCAGTTTTGGGCGAGACGTGACAGAACGCCAACCACTGCCCGTAATGAATTCCGTGATGACTACCTGACACGCGTCCGATTAGCAGAAAGAGAATTCCGTGGGTTTAAAAAAGGGTGGAAGTCCGATGAAGGCAGAGTATTATTAATTTATGGCTCGCCTGATGAAATAGAGAGATTTCCATCAAGTAATGATAACAGAGCTTATCGTGTTTGGCGATATTTTGCGATTCAAGGAGGCGTGGATTTTATTTTCGTCGATAAACGCGGATGGGGAGAGTATGAACTCGTTCATTCAACAGCACGTGGTGAATTATACGATGTTGATTGGCAACGATGGCTATCACCAAATTAATTTGTATCATCTTGTTCTCACTCGTAAGACATTACAAGTTGATTGAGCAATAAAAGTTACGATTTTATTATGTTTTTACCATATCTGACTTTCAAAATGGAACACAGTATTTTATAGCGATTCTCGACAGTATTGTAAAAAGCTGTCGCACTTTTCGACATACGATTAAGCTTAATATTAATAATTAACTATCAATAATTTATAAATGCTATATTAACTCACCGAAATATAATTTTGAGGAATAATTGACATAAAATATTAATATTTGAAAATACATAAATAATTTAAAAATAATAACCAATTTATAAATAGCCACTTAGATACTTGATTAAGTGGCTATTTTTATTCTCCTATAAATGGTATAATAATTGCGAATTAGTTTGTTATATTGTGAGCATGTTTTGGCAGGGGCAGGATATCATATTAGCCAGATAACGTATTGTTTAATAAGGCTCTAATTTCAACATACACATATAACTATATAGTTGCCTTAAACTAATTGTGTGATTCTGCTTAAAATATTTAAGTTTTATGCGTACTTTTCCGATAACGATTGATGATTGTTAAGATAGGAATGTTGAGAGTTATCAATGAAAGTAAGGAATTAAAATTATGGATGAAGAAAAGTATTACAGTAGCTCAGAAGTGACGAGGAAGTTGGATATAAGTTTAAGGCAACTATATTACTGGGAGTTAAAAGGTATCGTCAAACCAAAATTTGTCACTCTTGGTTCCCGTGAATTTAAAAGATACTCGCACGAAGATTTTGATACGCTGACAAAGGTAAAAAAATATCTTGATCAGGGGTATACATTGACCAGTGCAGTTCAGCGAGTTCAAGAAGAGGTTTAGAACGAGCGACACTTAAACGGGGAATGGTTGATTTTTAGTATTCATTTTAAAAAGGATTGCGGTTGATCCTGGTAAATAATAATCTCATCACGCTATTTTTTTTTAAATCAATCATTCTCTTTTTTTTGTCTATTTTATGTAATACAGCAGGAGTTAATCAATGAAAATTACACGAATTCCCCTTTTTATCGTCTATGAAAGTTGGAAAGGCGGATAAGAGGTTGATAAAATATATCTGAAAACGGCTTGATTCAATAGTTAATTGTTGAAATTAATACGACAAAGAAAAAAAGCGTAATAGGAGTAAATTGGATATGGCATCTCAGTTCGACACCTTTAATGACGCGATTCTTGGAGAATTATCACAAATCGGCATTGAAATTTTAAATGATTTAAATAATAAAAATGTAGAAAATTCTCTACCAAAAGCGATATATGATATGACAAGAGACTCATCAATTAATTCTTCGGATAATAGTGACGATGATTGATTCTATTAAATCAACACTTATTAAGCTCCTTTTGTTTTGGTAGTTAAATTCCGAACAAAATACAAGCCAGCAGCATTCTCTGCTGGCTTGTATCATATTACTTTTTTATAGGTTCAGTTTAAAACATGATAGAGGCATTATGGTGGACACTTTGGTTAAAGATAATATTTTATTAGGTGAATTTCTATTAACACAAGGCCTTATTACGAAGCGTCAATTAGAAAAAGCGCTTAAAAGCCAGAAAAAACTTGGTGGACTTTTAGGAAAAACTCTGATTGAATTAGGATTTTTGGGAGAACAGGAATTAATGAAAGCGCTACGATCCCAGCTTGGCGTTGAAAGTGTCTCGCTAAAAAAAATTAACATTCCTCTGGAAGTTATATACACTATTCCGGAATCGATCGCAAAAACTTACAACGTAATCCCGCTTCACAAAACAGGACATATCCTTACAGTCGGAATGTCGGATCCTCTGGATTTAATTGCTATTGATGTGATAACCAGGTCCAGCGGGCTAAAAGTTAAACCTGTGGTCTGTCAGCTAAAGGAAATAGAAGAAGCAATAGAATATTATTATCAGAAACCATCCTTTGATACAGAACAAGATAAACAATTTAATTACAACGCAAAAAGCATTGATGATGTATTTGGGAATGAATTCACACTATCAGACGACAAGTCACCTCGCCCTGATAATGGAAATGCTAACTTTACGGCAGCCCATTTAGTACATCTAATTTTTGTTCAGGCAGTTAGAGAGCAAGCAGAGAGTATTTTGATTGAGCCGATGAAATCATCCTATCGAATTCGCTTTAAATTAAACGGGCAATTTCAAGAATATTACCAGCACTCCACAAAAATGGGCGATTCCATGGCCTATACAATAAAAAATCTTGCATGCCTTGATACAGATCGACACAACACACCCCAGACAGCACAATTTTACATCAGAATAGATGAAAACGATTTGAACCTGGAAATTACCATCGTTCCGACGTATTATGGCGAAAACATTCATTTACGTATACGAACTGAAAAAGAGATAACATCTCTGGAAAAGTTGGGGTTAACAGATCATATCCGAATAAACTATACTGAAATTCTGCAAACGAAACCGGGTATTATATGGCTTGTTGGGCCAAACGAAAGCGGTAAAACATCGACAGCTTATGCCTCTTTAATGAATTTTGACATCGATTATAAAAATGTCTATACGTATGAAAAATCATTGTTCCAGCCGATGGAAAAAATAAGGCAAATTCAGGCAAATTTTAAAAATAATGCTCAGCATCTGAAAGCAGTTTTCAATCAACAACCAGATGTACTTTTGCTTGATGCAGCAGAAGAGGATGTATTGAATTTCTTACAAGAAGTAAATTTAAACAATAAATCTGTGATGATTACATTAACTGGTTATTCAATAGCCGATGCAATGATGAAACTGACGAGATTTTCGACATATAAACGATATGAACTATTATCAAATACAAATTGTGTTATCGTACATCGCCTGGTAAAAAAAATATGCCCGGAATGCCGAGAAAAATACACGCTTTCAAAAACACAAAAAAGCTCATTAAAAAAAGTGTTGAATATTGATATAGAAACAGGATTTCACGGCAATGGCTGTCCGAAATGCAGAAACAGTGGCTATTCCGGACGTGTCGGATTATACGAATTTTGCTTAATGGATGATAACATCAGAAATTTTTTATGGAAATCAGAATCAGTGACAGAAATTAAACAAAGCATTAACATCGCTGAAAAATACCAACTAAAAACTGATATAATCCATAAATTAACAAATGGAATTATTTCATTGGAAGAGTCAATCCGTATTGCCCGGCAAATTATTTAACATTATTTAGGGGAGATAAAATGCACACAGAATACTCAGTACTCATAATTGATGATGAAAAAGATTTTACAGAATTAATCGGAGAAATTCTGTCACGTTTTCATTATCAGGTTGATAAAGTCACTGAAAGTAAAAATGCCATGAGCATGATCCTGCAAAACACGTATGATGTTGTTCTGCTCGATTTAATAATGCCAGAGAGAAAAGGAATCGAAATTTTACAGGAAATAAAAAAATATGATGCGCATATTCCTGTCATTGTCCTTTCCGGAGATGATCGTTCTAACATCCTGGAACAGGCAATGCAACTAGGGGCTTTTGATTTTATCTTAAAACCGGTTGCCTGGAGTCGTCTGGAGATAACCATTAAAAATGCACTATTTGTTCGTAATCTCGAAAATCAGATATTTCAATTAAAAAATCAACTAGAAGATAAGTATAACATTCGGAATTTTATCAACAATAGTTGTAAAATGCAGGAAGTGTTACGAAATCTGGAAAAAGTAGTTCGTACAAATGTGACAGTATGTATTCGAGGAGAAAGTGGTACTGGCAAAGAACTACTTGCTAAAACAATTCACTTTAATAGCCCTCGAAAAGATTTTCCGTTTATTGCGGTAAACTGCTCGTCTATACCAGACAGTTTTTTTGAAGAAGAACTTTTTGGCGTTGTAAATGAAGATTTACACTTGAGGAAGTACGGTAAATTTGAACAGGCGCAAAATGGATCGCTTTATCTTGATGATATTACAGAACTTTCTCCATTAGCGCAGGTAAAAATATTAAATGTATTACAAGAGAAGAAAATTTATCCGATTGGTCTAGCAGAACCCGTTGATATTAATGTTCGCGTCATTACCGGATCCAATAAAAATATCGATGAAGAGGTTCGAAAAGGACGTTTTCGTGATGATTTATATTTCTTGATTCATGTGTTCCCTATTTTCCTTCCGACTCTGCGACAAAGAAAAGAAGATATTCCGGGGCTTGTCAGCAATTTTATTAAAAAATATAATTTAAAAAATGATACGTGTGTTAAAAAAATAGCAGATAGTGCGATGGATTACCTCGTAAATTATAGCTGGCCCGGAAATGTTCGAGAATTGGAAAACACGTTGGAATTTTCAATGCTTCTTGTGGAAGACGATATACTTTTGCCACAACATTTACCCATTAGCATTCTATCTCATGGAGATTCGACACTAAACGGGGGTACTTACCTTGATTTGAAAAAAGCGGTTTCGCTGTCAAACCAAATCGTCCCGTTGGAAGAAATCGAAGAAGAAGTCTTAAGGCAAGCTCTTAAATTGAACAATTACAACATGTCTTCTACAGCAACTAAATTAGGTATCGGACGAACAACGTTGTATCGCAAACTTCAGAAATATCGAATTAAACTGGAACGATAGTCATTAATAGATACGTTCATGAGACGGAATATGGTGCGGACAAAAAGCAGCGCCAGTCTTTCTATCAAATTGAATTGGCGTTTGGTCGACAGGACATGACGGAATTTCCCCGTCTTCAAACATGGACGGTTCCAGCATTTTCGGAAAATTTGACGATCCGATTGATAAGCTTTCTGCGTAGGCAATTGCCAGCGCTGTTTCAACAATCATTTGGTTACGTCGACATTTGCTGGCTTCGGCGTGTTTATTCATATTCATATAATGGGGAATAGCGCCGGCAACAAAAATGATCAAAATAATAACTAAAATGAAAATTTTAATGATTAGAATTTTTTTGATTGGGGGCATTTTAATTCTCCTCATTTTTTAATCTTTCTTCATTCCAACTCCCTGCAACCTACGTGCCAGACACCCTCAATATTAATATATGAAATAAATTGATCGATTTTGTGACGGCAATAACATTTAGCCTGCATTACTCACAAATCGTGCCACAGAAGCGCAGATGTCACAGAGAAACAATAACGTGTGTGCACATTACTTTTCAAACTGAGTTAAGAAAAATTCGAGTTACTATTTGTTTGCGTAACGTTTTGAAAAAAAACTCTGTGTACTCTGAGCCTCTGTGGCTATAACTTTTTCAGGTTAGAAAGATAATATCACAATTAATACTATAATCTAAATTTCTAAAATGAAAATAAAATTATTAGCTAAATTGAATGAACGTTCCCGAGTTAATCGCACCTGTGTCCCGTCGTGTGCATTTATGCGATTTACTAAAATACTTAAATAGGCTGTCCACAAACTACCCTTGCGAAGATTTTCAAAAAGAAGCAGTCTATATAGTGATATCAATTTTTAAACCTTCGCAAGTTTTTTCCACGGATTCTTGAGCTCCTAAACAATTTTTAAAGGTTTAGGGGGGCCATTATTTGGACAGAAATAGAGGGAAAATAAGTTAAGGGATATATATCGAGGAAAAATATCTAGTGTAAAAAGAACATTTTGTGAAGCATAAACAAAAAAGTGCCTCAAATTGTAACATTGTGTTAATCTTTATTCACTTTTTCATCGAGTTCTTGACAACAATTCAGTATTAATTGCATCGTAGGGCTTTCGATATTCATAACAGGATGGATCAAATCATTTTCAAACGTAAAAATCCCCTTTTCCCAAAAAACAATTTCTTTTACTGCCTGTTCGCCTTTATAATCGTCCAGTTCGGCCCAGATGATTTTCCCATCCCAGAAACCGATCTTCCCTTCAAGTTTTTGATTAAATAATGTTAATGTTCCGCTTTTTTTTGATATATGCAACATTTGCAAAATTTCAACGACAGTAAACTGGGGAATTTTCCCTTGTAATGATTTATCAATATTTTCCGGTATCTTTTTAATTTGTTGAATTCTGCGGATAGTCGTTTCAACAATCGTATAAATTTCCCGCACAGAAACATCGCTATAAAGGAATGCGTCGACGCCACTACGATATGCGTTAATTCGCTCCTCAGGATTATTTGTTTCCGAAATCAGAACATAGGGAACCGCCATCAGTTCTGGTGTTTGGCGGATCATCCAGCATAAATCAAAGCCGTCAATATCTGATAGTTGGGTGGAAGCGAGAATTAAATCAGGGGCTTCTTTTTTGGCAAGGTCAAAACCCTCGTACCCATTGGGCGTTTCAATAAGGTGAAATGGATATTGCCTTAGCTTTTCTTTTAGTTTTGAATATTTTTGGTTATTCTCAAGAATTGTAAGAATCATTTTTTGTTTATGTTCGCTCATTAGTAAAGACCTTAATTTAATACACAAGATATAGATCGCGTGTGGATAAATTGTTGATAACTGTTGAAAACTTTTTTCGTATGATTAAATTTAAACTTTTCATCATATTTAATAAAACATCACTGTGATACTATATATTGCATAGAAATAATTTTCGATCCGAATATATTGTACTGTGGATAAAGTATTTCTTGCAACGTGCTGTAATTTATTTAGTTATAAAATTTACTGCAAAATTTAGACATTAGCCCGACTTTAAATTAGAGACAATCTATTGAGGTTTTAAACGTTATTGTCAAAATGAAATGTAGCTAAGTATTATCATGATAAATAATAGCGATCTTTCTCGAATGTGGATAACTTTTTAGAAATATCTATTGACTTTAAAGAAAAAAATGCTTAAATAGTATAGCAAAAAAAATACCTAAAATCAATAATTAAAATTAACCTAGTGTACATGAACTGGATATTCGGAGGGATTTTTTTATCCTTTATTGGAGTATTGATCTTTATATCGGAATTGATCAGGAAAAGATTCAAGGGAAAGCCAGAAATAACGCGAAAGATAGTACATATTACAACCGGGTTGTTTGTTTTGATAACGCCCTTTGTATTTGATTCAAATAGTCCCATTTTGGCTATTGCGTTGATTTTTATTCCATTAAATTACACCGCGGTAAAAATTGAACTTTTTAAATCAATGCATGCCACAGAACGTAAAAGTTATGGTACGATTTATTACCCGATCGCCTTTTTTATTTTAACGTTATTATTGTGGGATCATTATAAGGTTATTCTGATTACATCGATCTTAATCCTGGCAATCGCCGATGCGATGGCAGCGATTGTCGGAAGGAATATCCGTCAACCACGCCGATATACTTTTGGTGGAGAACCAAAATCCATTGAGGGATCAGCAACAATGCTGGTTTTCTCCTTTATAATCGCTTTCATCTGTCTGAACTCGTTGTCATTTATTGATTCAATTCATGTCAGCGTTGCACATTCAATATGGTTTGCGCTAATAACCGCTGTGATCGCCTCAGCGTGTGAATCAGTATCATATAAAGGATCGGATAATCTTACCGTGCCGCTTGGCGCTGCGTTCACAATGCATTTTATGTTAACAAATGGCGCCGGAAATATCGGTTTTACCATTGGGATAATTCTTTCATTAACTGTCACGATTATTTCATATCGCCTGAAATTCCTGAGCGGTGGCGGCGCTGTCGGCACTTTTCTGTTAGGAGTTATTGTGTTCGGTATTGGTGGCTGGAAGTTTTCGCTTCCCATACTGACATTTTTTATACTGTCTAGTGTTCTTTCGAAAATTGGAAAAAAGAGAAAACAAAAGTTATCTGAAAAATTTCAGAAATCAAGCCAGCGGGATTTATGGCAGGTGATGGCAAACGGTGGAATCGCCGGGTTTGCTGTCCTCGTCTGGAATTACTATCCTGGTGAATTTTGGTACTATTTGTTTGTGGCTTCTGTGGCCGCAGCCAATTCGGATACCTGGGGCACAGAAATCGGGGTGTTTTCAAAAATTAAACCGCGCAATATCCTAAACTTTAAATCAGTACCGGTTGGATCTTCCGGCGGAATAACACCACTGGGGACGCTCGGTGCATTACTTGGCAGCCTGGTGATTGCTCTTGCAGGCGCGCTGTACATAAATAATGCTATTGCTGTCGTTGTTATTTTTATTGCCGGCTTTAGTGGCAGTATTATTGATAGTATTGTTGGTGCAACAGTTCAAGCCCAATACCGATGTCCAAATTGTCATAAAATTACTGAAAAAGAAATTCATTGCTCAATTTATAAAACAGAACTGGTGTCCGGCTGGGGTTGGATTGATAATGACATTGTTAACGGACTTTGTACTCTTAGCGGCGGATTGTTTGCGTGGATCGGTTTGAGTTTTTTTTAGACCGTTTTATCATCCGGGCAATATTTTATTGGTTTCAGTTACTGCATCAAAAAAATAATTGAACCAGGTAAAATTTAGTATTCTATTAAAAAAAGTCGGAGTGTAGCCTCTCATTGTGCATCAGGCGTATTTATTGGCTGCATGAATGATATATGTGATCCTGCAAAAAAGAGCGCTTCGCTCCCAAAATAGAAGCATAAGCGTTTAATCCGCATATTTTTCTAACAGTACTAATTCAGAAATACTATACTGACATATATACATTTACTACAACATGTTAATAAGCGAATATATTGTCGACATTTTACCATTTTAAAAACACTTAATTAATTAAAAATAAATGATCAAGATATAATTTATTTTCAGCAATTCAAGGAGTTCATTATGACAACTATTACCGAAGTATTTGCAAGACAAATTTTAGATTCACGGGGGAATCCGACCATTGAAGTTGATGTTATGTTGGAATGTGGCGCTGTTGGACGCGCGGCTGTACCATCCGGGGCTTCCACCGGCGAACATGAAGCCGTAGAATTACGCGACGGAGACAAAACACGATATTTAGGCAAAAGCGTTGAGCAAGCAATCGAAAACGTTAATGAAAAAATTGTCGATGAGATAATCGGAGAAGATGCAACTCAGCAAGTATTGATTGACAAAATTTTAATTGAACTGGATGGCACGGAAAATAAAAGCAATTTGGGAGCAAATGCAATATTGGGAGTTTCGCTGGCTGTTGCAAAAGCTGCTGCAACTTCTTTTGATTTACCGCTGTATCAATATCTCGGTGGTGTGAATGCGAAAGTGTTACCTGTTCCAATGATGAACATTCTTAACGGCGGCGCTCATGCAGATAATAACGTCGATTTACAGGAATTTATGATTATGCCAGCAGGCGCCCCAACTTTTGCAGAGGCGTTGCGCATGGGAGCTGAAACATTTCACGCACTGAAATCCGTATTAAAGAGCAAGGGATATAACACGTCTGTTGGCGACGAAGGCGGATTTGCACCAGATTTGAAATCCAATGAAGAAGCACTGAAAGTTATTATCGAAGCAATCGAAAAAGCTGGTTTTAAACCCGGTGATGATATATTTATCGCATTAGATCCGGCCTCGAGTGAGTTCTTTGATAAGGAAGCCGGCAAATACATGCTTAAATCTGAAAATAAATCGCTCTCACCTGCCGAGATGGTAGAGTATTACAAAGGATTGGTTTCCAAATATCCGATCGTTTCCATTGAAGACGGAATGGCAGAAGACGATTGGGAAGGCTGGAAAATTATGACACAACAATTAGGAGCAAAAATTCAGATCGTTGGCGATGACCTGTTTGTGACAAACACTAAACGCCTGAAAAAAGGTATTGATATGGGTGTCTGTAATTCCATTCTGATCAAGCTAAATCAAATTGGCACACTAACTGAAACCCTGGATACTATCGAAATGGCAAAAAGAGCCAGCTATACATCTGTAATATCACATCGTTCCGGCGAAACTGAAGATACGACGATTGCCGACGTTGTTGTGGCAACGAATGCCGGCCAGATCAAAACTGGTTCTGCCTGCCGTACAGACCGAATTTGTAAATACAATCAATTATTGAGAATTGAACAGGAACTGGATGAAATGGCGCAGTTTGCAGGGAAAAGCGTTATCAAAACTGCGGAATAATGGACTCAAGAACTGACCAAAAATCAAAGTTAAGATTTCCGAAGTCTCAACGACTTCGGAAATCTGATCTTAGCCTGCCAGGTAATAATGTCATTCTGGTTCCGCTTTGCTCATTAGTGTTCAGTTAGTTTTAATCAGATCCGGAGTGCTGGTTCCCGAAAGACTTTAAAAAAAAGCCCGATGAATTATCGCCGGGATTAACAACCTGAGATTTGTTTTTAACCTTTTATTTATTTTAATGAGAAAACGTAAAGTAAAATCCCGTTCCAAATCTCGCCCCAAAACAAGCATCAGTAAATTGCGTTTTACTTTCCTGCTCATTTTTATTCTACTGGTTTATATGTTTGTTCAGGGTGATAACGGCTTTTTAAAGTATTTAGAATTAAGGAGGGAAAGGAATCGCTTAATAAAAAAAATAGAGCAATTAAAAAAAGAAAACAAACTTTTACAAAGTGAAATTGATTTATTGACTAATAATTACCGATATATCGAAAAAATGGCTCGTGAACGACACCAGATGGGGAAGGAAAATGAAAAAATTTATATTGTAAACCCACCCCGTGAATAACACAGTGATAGAAGCCAAAGGAGCGTACGGACTTATGTGGAAAAAATTTAAAGGGTATTTTTTAACAGGATTGTTAGTGCTTTTCCCGTTTGTGATGACGATTTTTATCATCACCTGGTTATTTTCTAAAATTGATAATATTTTGCAAGGTATTGTCACCAAATTCCTGGCCAGGTTTGGTTTGATATACTTTCCCGGTATCGGATTTGTTACCGTAATTGTGATAATTCTGGTGGTTGGACTTATTGCTCGTAACTATTTAGGTAAAAAAATTCTGGCCATCGGCGACACAATCGTCACGAGAATACCGCTTATTAACCGTGTTTACCTGGCAATCCAGCAAATTAGTAAAGCTTTTTTTTCCGAACAACGCGAATCCTTTAAAAAAGCTGTACTTATCGAGTATCCGCGGCAAGGTATTTACTCTGTCGTTTTTATCACGCAAGATACAAAAGGAGAAATACAGGAGAAATTACCCGATGATTCTGTAAGCGTTTTTCTTCCAACGACTCCGAACCCAACGTCCGGTTATTTGCTATTTGTGCCAAAGAAAGATATCATCCCTCTGAGAATGCCTGTCGAAGAAGCTTTGAAATTGGTAATATCTGGTGGAGCAATTCATACTAATGATAGTTTAATATTAAATAATATGGTAAAAAAATATGATGATCATTGTACTATTTCGCCGGAAAAAGTGAGTGACGTAGAAAAAGATCATGAGAGTAATTGAAGCAAATCAAAAATTATCCCTCAATTATAAGTTGAATGCACACAAAAAATTTCACGATATATAAAATTGCGTTGATATTTTTTGCTATTTCTTGCAATGTGATATTTGCGCAATATCATCAACCAGATGAACCCATTTTTTTAAATAATATTGGTTTTGAACAAAATTTTAATATTTATAAATGGCGCTACGGTTTTCATTATCAACAACAGATCCATCAAAAAGGCCTGTTATCAATTCGAGAAAATTTTGCATCATCATTATTACGTATCAGACAAAATGAAAATAAATGGAAAGATGACCAGACATTATCAATTGGTTATAATTACCGTTTTTCACCAAAATGGAACGGCACCCTGCAATCTTCCTCACTTTTATTCTCAGATAAATTATCCGGTATTAAGAATGATATTAAAACCAGTTTCGGTAGCCTGGGGCTTCAATACCAGCCATTGAATATCGTCAAAATCGAATCTATATTAGGATATAAGTTTGATGTTCGTTATGACCAAACGGATCATGGTGCAATGTATGGGTTTAACTTAAACACACAGTTTATTAATTTAAATGAATACTACAATAAATTTGATTTTTCCGCTCGAGGAGATGATTTCGGTTCTCGTGAAAATCGGGATTTCAATTTCCGCTATTTTGTAAATAAAGAATTTTATACAGATACGGCTGATTCGCTGACGTTAACATATTCAAAAAAACGACGCGACAATTACGACCGATGGGATGCTAATAATTTATACATCGAAAGCCTTTATGAAGACATCGCTAATATTTTTCACACCCTTAGCTATCGGATGAGCGATATTTTAAAATTCCAGATTAAATCAGACATAACATCGCGAAAAACACAGGTTAGAAAACTGGATTCTCCGGATGCGACGGAAACACGAGCAAAAAGAGATTTTACATCTCATAATGAAATCAGCGTGAGGTTAACCACCAAAAAACTGCAAGAATCTATTCGCCTTTCTCATTCAATCCAAAATCATAAAAATGAAGTCCCGGATTCATTAAAAAACTCACCTTTTTCATTTCGGTTCAGTTACGTTTCCCCTGATTTTAAAAGCTCCAGATTAACACTCTCCAATATATTAAATATTTCATTTTTTAAGCGGGATACATTATTTTCTAATTTTGCGATCAGCCTGTTTCGGTATGATACTCCGGAGGAAACCAATTTCGACGACAGAGATGAACTGCGGATAAACGCGAGTCTCTCAGAAGTGCATTATTTCAGCCCGATATTGAAACTTAGATTAAATGCAAGCGTAAATTTAAAACACCTTGTGTTTATTTATGGCGAGAAAAGTGCTAATAATAACTGGATGCGAATATTCCGACTGAATCCGGAGATAACATATCGACCTGATGAAAAATTTAAGTGGTTTCAATCGTATGAGGTACTTGCAAATTATGTTGATTATGATTTTGAGGAACAGTTCAATCCGATTGACATTAGAAGTTATGTGTATCGAAAGTTTACGATGTTGCACTTGATAAACCGTGAATTCAACACAAAAATGTCGATAAATTTAAATTATAAACTGGAACTGGAAGAGAATGGTAAATTCTTTTGGGATAAATGGACTGAAATATTGATTGCAACGCGGCATAATCATTATAGCAAGATCTATATTGATTATGAATTATTTCCCGGAGCAACAGTTGCTCTCGGCAGCGTATTTTATAAGCGAGCAGAACAATATCACATTATAGATAATTCAACAGGTAGCGCCCGGGCTTCTTTAAATGATTATATAAGCTACGGGCCGTCATTGGCAGTTAATTATCATCCCCATTCCAAATTACAAGTCACCTTTACAGGAACACGACGCAAAATTGATCGTGTGAATCAAAACAGCTACTTCATTAGTAATATTACTATGGATATGTCCTGGTATTTATAGGTTAAGGAGAACAGAGTGAGTTCAAATAAAGTTGACGCAAAATATAAGCTGGTAATTCCGAGTCAATTGAATGAGCTGCAGCGAGTGGAACAGTTTACTGAAAACATAACCTTAAAGATTGGTTTTTCGGAAGAAGATCGAGACAGTATTGCTATTTCAATTACCGAAATTGTCAGCAATGCAATTTCTCATGGGAACAAGCGGAATAAAGACAAAAACGTGACGATTGTTTATGAGCTTTTTAAAGATCATCTGGTGATCACTGTTCAGGATGAAGGTGGCGGATTTAATGTTCGTGAAATAAATGACCCCCTTGATCCGAAAAATTTGCTAAAAGATAGCGGAAGAGGTATTTATATCGTTCGTGCACTAATGGATGATGTTAAATTTAAAAACAACAAAACTGGAACACTTGTTAAAATTGTAAAAAATAAAAGCAAATAAAGCAACGAGATTAATTTTTTTTTTAAAAAAGTCGGAAAATTTTTCATTTACCCCCTTGACAAGTCTTGATTTATTTATTATATTAATAGCTTAACCATATTATATATATATTTAAAAGCATAGCAAAAAAGATAGTTGATAAATATTTTTTGCCATAGTAGTAATTGACACATTTTCAGGTTCAGGTTCATGAGTAGGTTGAGGTATTCAAAGGGCTTTTATAGTGATGTGATTTGCAGTCAAGGTTTTTACGCAATACAAATAAAATTCTGTATGTTAACGAAGACGGGTGAATGAGTTACAGAGGGAAAGGGTGTTAAAACCAGAATTAAATTTTACAGCAAATTAACAATACATTGAACAAACTTAACAGAAGCTGGTGACCTCAAAAATTTCCTCAAAAAGCCATCCATCAATTTTGCATAGAACCCTATATTGTTATAATTGCTGGCTCTTGCTGATAGATATCAAAAAGATTAGACAAAATAGATTGATAATGACAAGAAAACAGAGTGTCGGGAATATTTATGTAATTGTAGGTGATGTATTGTATTCAAAGAGAGTGAATGGAAACGTATATGGCTAAGAAGAAAAAACTAAACGAAAATCGAACAAAACAGTCTATTGAGAAGTACCTCGAAGAAATCGGTGGTTATTCTCCGTTGCCACCAGAGGAAGAGATACGTTTAGCTCGATTAATTCGTAAGGGTGACGCGGCAGCATTGGATAAATTGGTGAAAGCCAATTTGCGTTTTGTTATTAGCGTGGCCAAAGAATATCAAGGACAGGGCTTGCCTTTGCAAGACTTGATCAGTGAAGGAAACCTGGGATTAATAAAAGCGGCGCAACGTTTTGACGAAACCAGAGGCTTTAAATTTATTTCTTATGCTGTATGGTGGATCCGTCAGTCTATTCTTCAAGCTCTGGCAGAGCAATCAAGAGTCGTTCGGCTGCCTCTTAATCGCGTGGGGGCAATTAATAAAATCGGTCGTGCCCTGGAACAGTTGGAAAAGGCGTTTGGCCGGGAACCAAGTATGGACGAAGTCGCCATTAAAATGGAAATGACGGCATACGAAGTCGCCGATGTATTGAAAACGTCGGCACGTCATTTGTCTTTAGATGAACCATTTAAGGAAGAGGACGGTAATAATTTACTCGACGTGATCGAAAGTGATCGCTATGCTCCGCCAGATTCTACTTTAATGAAAGAATCATTACAGGTCGAAATTAACAAAGTGCTTTCCACATTAAAGGACAGGGAGGCAGAGATTATTAAGTTATATTTTGGACTGGACGGAGATCGACCATTAACCCTTGAAGAAATTGGCGAGCATTTTCAGTTGACACGGGAACGGGTGAGACAAATTAAGGAAAAAGCGCTTCGAAGACTACGCCATCGCTCTAGACTTGAACCGTTGAGAAAATATTTAGGTTAATTTAATTCTGCTATTATTTAAGCCTTCGATAAATAATCGAGGGCTTTTTATTTCTTAAAAAAGACTTGAATTTTATAATAATTCTTTGTATTATCTGAAAATACCTCATATTACAAACCCAGGAGAATTGATGCGAAAAATATTCATTTATGTTATATTGATTCCATTCATCGCTGTTATCGCTTATCAATGTGGAGAAAATGAAATGGAGAAGCAAGCACGACAACTCATCAATTCGCAGGTTGAAAACGTGAAACCAGTGATGAAAGAAATGAATGAATCTTACTGGCAGGCCTCAATTACAGGCGAGGAAGATGACTTCAACAAAGTCGCTACATTCGAAATTGACCTCAGAACAATATATTCCGATTCCGCTAATTTTGCATTACTTCAAAAATTTAAAGATAATGAGCAGATAAAATCTCCGTTGCTAAAACGACAGATAGATATTTTATACGGCAACTACCTCGGCAATCAAATCGATCCTCACCTGATGAAGAAAATCGTCAAGAAAAACGCTGAGATTGAAAACAAATTTTCCGTATTTCGCGGAACGATGAAGGGCAAGAAGGTGTCAGACAATGACATAAAGAATGTTTTAACTGAAGAAACAGATTCCAGCATTCGACGTGCGGCATGGTTTGCCAGCAAACAGGTAGGAAACGAAGTTGCTGCTGATATTATTGAACTTGTAAAATTGAGGAATGAAGCTGCGCAACGTGTTGGCTTTGATAATTATTACCTCATGTCTCTTACGTTAACCGAACAAAATGCGGACGATCTGCAGAATATTTTCGATGAACTGGCAAAACTCACCGAGGAACCGTTCCGCGAACTGAAAGCTGAGTTAGATAGTATTCTGGCAGATAATTATGCGATTGCAGTAGCAGGATTAATGCCATGGCATTATCACGATCCGTTTTTTCAGGAAGGTCCGCAGGTTCATGAAGTCAATCTGGACAAATATTATGAGGGGCAAGATATCAAAGAATTAGCTCGCTCGTTTTATAACAGTATTGGATTGAAGGTAGACGATATTTTAGCAAATAGCGATTTATATGAAAAAGAAGGGAAAAATCAACATGCCTATTGCACGGATATCGATCGTGAAGGCGACGTCCGCATTTTATGTAATTTAAAAAATAATGAAAAATGGATGGATACGATCCTCCACGAGTTAGGACACGCGGTGTATGACAAATACATGGGCCCCAATCTTCCGTTCTTATTGCGGGAACCGGCTCATAGTTTTACGACAGAAGCGGTGGCTCAATTATTTGGTCGCTTATCCCGAAATGCCGCGTGGATTCAGGAGATGACCGGCATTTCTGATGAGAAGCGAAATGAGATTGCAGTTACAGTATTCAAAAGTATGCGATTACAGCAGTTGATTTTTGCGCGCTGGTGCCAGGTTATGTTCCGTTTTGAACAGGCTCTTTATGAAAATCCGGATCAGGATTTAAATTCGCTGTGGTGGGATTTGGTGGAAAAGTACCAGATGCTAAAACGACCTCCTCATCGTGATGAACCGGATTGGGCCGCGAAAATTCATTTTACCATCGTTCCGGTCTATTATCATAATTATATGCTGGGAGAATTACTTGCATCACAACTACATCATTATATTGTTCACACAGTGCTGAATAAAGAATCCGACAAAAACGTTTCTTATATAAATAAAACAGAAATCGGAAATTTCCTGAAAGACAAGATTTTTGAAGTCGGTGCGAAATATAAATGGAATGAAATGATTTATCGCTCAACAGGTGACTATTTAACTGCTAAATATTTTGTACAACAATTTGTGATGTAATATTTGAAAACATTTAATTTTTTAATGCCGGATTAAAGTCCATTCCGGCATTCTTTATTGTATCGCTAATTAAACGGAAAGCGAGGTGATTGTTATCGCATAATAAACAGATCGTTTTTCTAATTCATGATGACATTTTTACCCAAAAATGCTCTACGATTTATTAAACCCGGGGTAGTATCACAATACGCTGATAGTTTTCGCTGGATCATGAGGGTCGATCCATAAATCATGGATTCCCGCTTTCTCGGGAACAGCTTTTTGCCTCTGATTCAGCCAGATAATGCATTACAAAATTTTGATACATACCCCCAAACAATACTTCAGTTATAATTAATTGTGTTATGGACCAACACTGGTCTTACTGAAACACTGTCCAAATTCAAAAATAAGGAGAAAAAGATGGACTTTACAATGGACAGCACTTTTAAACGAGCAATATTTATTGTCATCGATATCGCAATAGGGATTTTGTTCCTATACACTGCATTTTTATATTTACCAGATCTAAATCAACAATCAGTTATTATCTACTTTGTTGTCATTCAAGCACTTTTCTTTGCAACATTTTTTACATTCCGGAAACAACATGCATATCGCTTGCGCTCGGTAAAAAAATTAAAAAATCCCCGCTTACAGGAAAACGCGTTTGAATTTTCCGACCTCTTGATGAAAGATTATGACTATATCCGCGATACACTTTCCCAGGCAATGAACGACCGCCACACGATGGTGAATTACTTTTTAATTATCATTAGCGCAATTGTGACAATCATCTCGACCAATCTTGGCGCCAATGCGCTTCAAAATGCGGAAACACGATACCTGCTGATGATCTTTGCTTATTTAGTTAACTTCATCGGCTGGATTTATTTTATGAAAGTGGTTCGCTTGAGACAATCCTGGCATGGAAGTGCGCTGGCAATGAACCAGATTAAAGAATTTTTTATTCAAAATGGCCGCGTACCAGACGATATTGCGCGATCTGCCTTCTTATGGGATACAAAAACTGTCCCTAAAGCCGGGCGAAAAAGCAATGTGTTCTATTATTCGGCTGTTTTAATTAGTCTTATCGCATCGATTTCACTTGTTTTCGCGAGTTTTATTACGTCTCCGGCAAAAACTATTATGGAAATACCTGTATTTGCCTGGTTGTTCGGTCTTTATCATTTCGTGTTCCAGGTGTTTTGTTATTCGATTTTTCTTGATTACAGAACAATTCGAAGGTAGCCATGAAAGTTATTATAAAAGAAAAATCAAGAGTTTTTGACCAGTTATTCAAAATTGACCGTGCCGTCTTGCAATACGAAAAATTTGACGGAACCATGACCGATGATGTTGTTCGGTACAATTTTGAGCGGGGGAATTCTGTCGCTGTACTCGTAGTTAACAGAGAAAAACAGACCGTTGTTTTGACAAAGCAATTCCGTTTTCCGGCGTATATGGAGAATGAAAAAAACGGATGGCTTTTGGAAATCGTGGCCGGAATGATCGATAAGGGAGAAGAGCTGATAAATACAGCAGTGCGCGAAGTCCGGGAAGAAATCGGATACTCTGTGGAGCAGCTTGAACCCGTTTATGCGGTTTACCTTTCTCCCGGCGGATCTTCTGAAAAAATTTATCTGTATTACGCAGAAATAAATTCCGCTCAAAAAACCGAAACAGGCGGTGGCATTGCCAATGAAGCTGAAGATATACAACTGGTTGAACTACCAATTTCCGAAGCATTTAAATTACTGGATGCCGGCGAAATAATTGACGCAAAAACAGTTATCGCACTTCAATGGTTAAAACAAAAATTTAAATGATTTTTTAAAAATATTTTCCTAAAAAAAAAGCTCACAAATACTAAATTTGTGAGCTTTTTTTTTTATATTAGATTATACACATTTCCGAAATCTTAGAGATTTCAAATATATTTTGTATCTTCTCAATATTTTATGGTAGATATGGGCGATTGCCTCTATGTCGTA
>CAZCJL010000083.1:0-30084 GCA_964498785.1 uncultured Cytophagia bacterium
TCGCGTCTTAATCAATAAATTTAAAGAGAATCCGAAAGCTTTGATGCACACCATTAATTATTGAAAGGATACTCCTTTTGGCTATTGTTTTATCAATCTATTTTTAATTCTCATAAAGATTCACAACGATTGATTTATCCTGCTTATCGAGATTTGTTTGCAGGACCTTTGATTCTCCATTCTTTTTAATGTTAATTTCATAATCACCATGAAACCCGCGGGCTTCAAAAATCCCCTGTGAATTCGTCGTACCGGTTACACTTGTATGCCATTCCTTGTTCTTCAAATCGAGCCACGCCTGTCCGACGGGTTTGATACTCCAATCTTCCCGCATAAACGCGCATTGGCGTTTTCGGGTATTGAAACGGGTTTCCCGCAGCGGATTCCCCCCAAGCCAGGTGATGATTCCGATTGGCTTCGGGTGGCTGAAAACGGCAATCATAAAATCCCGGAGATAGCGCGCCTGAATATCTTCCGGCACATCCGGTTTTTGAATATCAAATTCAGTAATCTGAATTTCCGGGCTTAATTTCGCAAATTTGTCGATGCGCTGATAAATGACTTCCGGTGCGACAAAGGAATGAATGTGACATTCAAAACCCATTCCGTCTACCGGTGCATCATTATCAAGCAGCCACTGAATTGTTTCATAATAATGATCCCGGTGCGCCGGCTGATTATTGGCGATCGTATTGGCATCATTATAATATAATTTGGTTTGGGGATCTAATTTGCGGGCGAGCTTAAACCAGTCGATCACAATATCATCCCCAAAAATCTTTATCAGATCATTTTGCATGTAAATTTCATTCACCACATCCCATTCGATCAGCTTTCCCTTCCAGTCGCCCAGAATTGTCTCGAACCGCTCAAGCCATAATTGATGCAGTTTTTCAGGATCATTTTCATAATTCCGGATTTCTTTGGGCATAAAATTCCACCCGGGCCAAATAATATTATGTCCACGAACCGGAATATTATTTTCTTCCAGCCACTGATAAGCAAGCGGCGCCAGCTCCTTTTTTTCTCCGAAATACTGTTTCCATTTTAATCCATTCGGAAAAACCGCTTTATTAAAGAAGATTTTAAAATTTTCCTGAAATTTGCCCAGATAGAATTCCGAGGGATCGAGTCCATGCAGCATGATCGAGTACGGACCCCCGAATGCAAAAACATTTCGTGTCATGTCGATGGATATGCCCGCATTTTCCACAGGTTTTCCGTTATGATCAACGACCATTATTTCAATATCAGACTTGCGATACTTTTCTATCCGCTGCAGTGCTTCTATGCGCCATTGTGCGTCAGCTTCCATCCCTCTATATGTGACAGGCATTATCGGCAAATCATCGTAGTTTACTTTATTTTCATAATTGATCAATTCGATATTCGCAAACTGAATTTTTTGGGGACGATAACTCGTATTGAACTCTAAAATAGCTTCTCCTGCATTGAAATCTTTTGAAGACTGCCCGCGAGCGTAATATTGTTTCCATTCGGAATTGCAAAAATATTCCGTCCGCAAAATCCGCTCCCGCCAATGCCCGCCAAATTCCACGCCAATTATGCCATCACCAAATTCATTTTCAGAATACAGACATCGTGCCTGGAAAGTCAAAAATACGACATCCCCTTTCTTCACAGCCTGTTTTGTTTGAATGATAACCTGCGCACGATTCTGGTAGCGAGCGGTTTCCAATGTTTCGATTTCAAGTACCGGTTCGGAGGAGATTTCGTAAGATTTAATACGCCGCAGATTTACGATATTTGCCTCGGATCCTGTTTTCAACAATTCAGAAGTTATGTTTTTTCCCGCGGGATGTGTTCCCGCCGGGAATCTCTTTAACAGGGACGAAATGTCATTTCCAGTAGCAAGTTCTGAGCATAGAAAAATGCTGAGTAGACTAATAAGTCTTATCATGGATTCGGTTCCTTTTGTTATAATTCCGGATACAACTCCATATTCCATTCTTTCGGTGGCCAGCCCTTCGGCTTTTTAAAATTCATTCTGCCAACCCGATACGGCAGAACACGATCCTTCACCTGCAATGCCCGGAATTTTTTCAATCGCTGGTACAATTTCTTGCCAATGTCGGGATAGTCATCCCAAAGGTTGTTCTGTTCATACGGGTCCTGATCGATTCTAAACAGCAGAAATTGACGTTGCGAATCGTCGTAGTTATCATCGGTGATATTAGGACCCAGGCAGATTAATTTCCATTTAGAATCAGAAACAGCGATCATCTCATTTGCATCACCTTCGTTCGCGAGATATGAGTAAATATCCCGCTCTCCGGCTCTCTGTGATCCTGTAAGCACGCCACTTGCGTCGATGCCATCAAATGGTTTCCCGCCGTGGTCGGTAATACCGATCATCTTCATCAGTGAGGGGAAAATATCGATATATGCCAGCCGGTCATCAATTTTTCGACCGCCTTTCAATGCAGCGGGATAACGGATCGCTGCCGGCACGCGAATGCCGCCTTCAAATACTGTTGATTTGCCCTGCCGCAGCGGCGTGTTGCTGGAGCCGATTCCGGTGCCGCCATTATCACTGAAAAACAACACCAGCGTATTCTCCATGATGCCCGCCCGGTCTATCGCACCTAAAATTTTCCCGATTCCATCATCCATACAGGTGACCATCGCGGCATAGATCTGTTTCGCATTTTTATCCTTTTCATCACGAAGGTGCTCGTATTGTGCAAGGTACTTTTCAGGCGCCATCAGCGGACCATGGGGGGCATTAAAAGGAACGTAACAGAAAACTGGCCCCTCATCTGCCTTTTGTTCGATGAATTTTGCTGTCTCTGCCGCGACGAGGTCTGTTGAATATCCTTCATCATAACACGGATCGTAATTCCGGTGCCAATCCAGCTCGCCGTCCCGTTTGTGTGTAAAATAATTAATCGCGCCGTTGTAATGTCCGTAAAAATGCGTGAATCCCCGGCGCAACGGATGGTATTTCAAATCCGAGTGCCCTAAATGCCATTTGCCGAAAATGCCGCGATTAGCATATCCCGCTTTTTCGAGTGCCTGCGGCAACAGCACTTCATCGGTGGAAAGACCGAAATCCTCCCATGAAGGAATGGCAGACCGCATTAATCCAAATCGTATCGGATAACGACCGGTGAGTAGTCCGGCGCGTGTCGGTGAGCAGACCGGACATGTATAAAATTGATTTAATTCAATCCCTTCTTTCATAAATCGATCAATATTTGGCGTGTTAATTTCACTGCCGTGACAGCTCACATCATTCCATCCCAAATCATCCGCCACAATAATCACAATATTCTGTTTTTTCCGGTTTTTGGAAAATCCAAATTGAGGACTTAACAAGCTCAATGCCAGCGGTGCAGTAGCAGTAGTACGTAAAAATGTTCGACGATTCATCGGATTCGACATTTGATTCTCCTTACTAATTCTTAATCATTACAATTCATCCGGAAGCGCTTTTCTCCAGCCGGAATTCAGCATTTTGCTGAGCCGGGCAACCTGATCCTGGTGTTCAATCCGCGATGCGATATTCACTGTTTCGCCGGGATCGTATTTATGATCATAAAGCTCCCGTGCAGTTATTTCGCCGGTTGCCACTTTTTTCCATTCCACATAGCGCCAGCGATCGGTGCGAATCGAGCGACCGAGGATTTGTTCTCCTTTCACATTCCGGGGGAACAGGCTGAATGCGCCTTTTTTCCATGGCATATCCAGCTGTGCCAGCAGCGGTTTGACGCTCAATCCCTCGCAATGCTTCGGGATCGGCAATCCAGCAAGATCACACAACGACGGGTAAATATCCATGTTTTCCACAATCGCACTGGTGCGTTGATTCGCTGATTTCACTCCGGGCATACTGACGATCATCGGGACGCGGGTATCCACTTCGAAATTGGTGTGCTTGCTCCAGGCGTTGTAATCGCCCAATTTTTGTGCATGGTCACTCCAGAGCATGATAATCGTATTCTCACGAAGACCGAGCCGCTCCAGTTCATCCAGAATTCGTCCGATCTGTGCATCCACATAACTCACGCAGGCATAGTACGCATGAGTGAGAGTTCGCGCCAGTTCGCTGCTCAATTCACCTTCTTTGGGAATTCCCATATAACTACGGAGCTCACCCCAATCTGTCAATGCATAATCAGGTGCGTTCAATGGTTTCTCTTTGAAAACAGGCATTTCCAATTGCTGCGGATCGTACAAATCCCAATATTCTTTTGGCGCATTATACGGAAGATGTGGTTTGCGAAATCCCACTGCCATGAAAAAGGGTTTGTTCTTTAACCGTCGCATTTCCTGAATCGCACGATCTGCCAGCATTGTATCCGGCGGTCGCCCATCTTCGCCAATTTCCGCTTTTTCATACGCATAGCCGATGTACCAATCTTTCTGTCCCTGTTTTCGTTTTTCGAGCAGATCGTCAATTGTCTCTTTATTGAAATATCCTTTCCCATTCCAGTTGCCTTCCTCCGGATGCTGAAACGCCCGATACTGCGGCACACTCCATCCCTCAAGATCGTCCTTGACATTGTGATAAACTTTGCCCATTGCGACTGTTTCATAGCCATTATTTTTGAAATGCTGCGGCAGGGTCAGCATTTCATCAGGGTCGATTTTGCCGGGAAGACGTTGGGGATTGCTCATAATTCCCGTGGATTCCGGGCGATAGCCGCTGAATACGCTGCAACGGGAGGGACCACAGGTTGCCTGCTGCGCGTACGCTCGTTCAAAAACCACCCCTTCCAGCGCAAGCCTGTCGATGTTGGGTGTGACAATAATATCATTGCCATAACAACCGAGTGTGCTTCGCAAATCATCAATGCCGATTAATAGCACGTTCTGCTTCGTCTTATTTTCAGCCGACCGGGCAAAATAAGGCATGGCAGGAATTGCAGCCGTCGCTGCGCCGATCATCGTTAAAAATGAACGACGGTCAATTTTATTCCCCCTGTTACGATCTTTCTTTGCCATATCGTAAACCTCCTGTCTGCGTGTTACCATTTAAATGATTAATTTCGATATTTATTCAGGAATTCCCAAATATATCGTGCCGCGGGATCATCCTCATCCGCAAACCGGCTTCCCAAAGAACGGTGCGTGCGATTCGGGATTTTATGGATTTCGTTACTCCTGTGCCCTGCTTTTTCTAATGCATCGATAAAATTGTGGCTCATTTTATCACGACCGGGGAGATCATCATCAGCGTACAACAGTAAAAGCGGCGGCGCATTTTTGCCGGCAAACGTTATTGGTGATCCTTTCTGAAGAATTTCTTCGCTGGTTCCGAATTGAGCACCCAATCTTTTTGATCCCTGCAAAAAATGCAAATCATAAGTTCCGCTGATCAGCACTGCTCCGGCAATATTATTCGCAGAAATATTGTGAGGCACAAGATAGGATGAATCCAGCGCGACGGACGCAGCAAGATAGGCGTCTGCGGATGCACCCATAATGAAGATTTGATCGTGATTTCCCCGGTACGATTCAATATTTTGATATAGCCATGAAAATGCAGCAGCAATATCATGATTGAAGTCCGGGAATCTGGCAGGCGGCGACAGACGATAATTCACAGCAGCGACGACAAATCCCAGCGAAGCCAAAAATTCGCAGACATTCACATTAACCGCATCTTTTTTATCCCCTCGTTTTAAAGCCCCGCCATGAATCCACATAACGCACGGAAAATTATTCCCATCTTCCGGCACATATAGATCCAGCCGGTTTCGCTCATGTTCCCCGTATTTAATATCATCGACAACTTTGAAAACGTGAGGTCCGCGCAATTTTTCATTTTTATTTTTTTTCAATTGAAAAAAAGGCGACGCGCTATTTTCAGCGAAATTGGCGACACTCCTCACCTGGGGATTTATCAAACATCCCATCATTATAATGAGCACAGCAAAAATGATTCGTCCGGATATCCTCATTTTTTTGGTCTGCTTTCAGGTTATTTAATAAACAAACATTTCTTACTGTCAACAAAATCGCCGGCCTTTAATTGATAAAAATACAAGCCACTACTCAAACTCCCGGCATCAAATAATATGTCTCGGGAACCAGCCGACAGCCATTCATTTATTAAAATAGCGACCCGCTGCCCTGACGAATTATAAACCTCCAACCGTACCATGTCCGGTTTTTCGATGTGAAATCGAATCCTCGTTTCAGGATTAAACGGGTTCGGATAATTTTGTGCTAACGAGTACCTGTGGGGGATTTCATCTCTTTTTTTTTAACCCGTGTCAAAAGTCCATTTTTTTTCATCACCTCGGAAGGTCGCAAGCCATTTTCCAAATCGGTTTGAATCGGTTCATACCGGAAGCCGGATTCAACTTTGATAAATCCGTAATCCGGGTGATCTCCATATTCAAAACCATTGACATATAACCGATCATCATCTGCATAAAATTGATGATCGACGACATACGCTTTTCTGTCTGCTTTTGTGCCCAGTTGTTCATAAATATTCCCGGGATTCAGATCATCGCCATCGTCGATTTCAGCGAAAGCGCCGCGAGCCGGAACCTCGGCAGTGCCATTGCTAAACCGAAACTCCTGATAATTTGGCGGAACATTACCGCGATAGCAATCCTTGAAAAAATTGACCGCTTCTTCCAGATAATCGGGTCCCTGTTGCTTATTGATGTATGCGCCATAGCCATGCCCTTTTTGTGCGGACATTTTCAGCCGCACCGGCGCATTGGCGGCATTCATCTCTTCATACAAATTGAAAATTCCCTTTGCTGTTGGCGCATCTTTATCAAAATAAATGTAATTGTTATACACCGGCGAAAGCGCGTCCAGAAGTCCGCCCTGGATCACTGTCGGAACATTGAAATTAATAACCGGTTCTTCCCAACTATGCGTGCCAAAACCAACAATTGCTCCGGCAACTTTTCTGTCCGCAGGTATTTCATGGGTCAATGTCACCCGGGAAACAAGAGAGCCGCCGGCGCTGTTACCTAAAAACAGATATAACGGTTTGAATGCATGGTATTGCCCCTGACTGCTATAGCCCCGGGCGTGTCCTGGCAGGTTTTTATTAATATGATGCCACGCGTCCTGAGCATCTGTGAGAGCCAGTTCAATCGCCTGCAAAAATCGCTGCGTTTCTTCGGCAGATAATTCCGGCTCTCCGCCCGGACCGGCGCTGCCATCCGAATACCAGCCTCTGCGATATTCGATAGAAACAGCATGAAAGCCCAACTCCAGAAACGGCTGGATACTGGATTCATATCCCTGATTTCCATAACCCACTGTGTATCCGCCACCGTGGATATAAATTGCACAAACCATATTATTTTCTGCATCGGTTTTCAATGGCGGGAAATAATCATAATACAAAACCTGCTGATCGCCCAGAGCGTTTGTGCGGCGACTTGTCTCTGCTGCGCCGTACACCGTATCCTCATATTGCTGACCATTCTGGTTTATTAAACCTGTCTCCGTTTTCGGCGAAAGGTCCTCGGAACAATAATAAAATCGAACTGCGTCTGTATGCTTACGTTTTAATTTCGGGTCGCCAAGCTGTCCTTTAGAATTATTGCCATAGCAAAATTGAACAATCAGAAAAACAGAAAGCGATATGACGGCGTACATCTTTTTCATTGTGGTTTTTCCTTTCCTCAAATATCCTTCATTGATATTCATTAATTTGATGATTCTCCCAAAAGACTTCGGAAATCTTAATATTAACCAAATTAACACTTCCGCATCCGAACTTCTTTCAAATCCATCACGTATTTACCGGGCATTGTCAATGCCTTTACTTTTAGTTTTGTTTCTCCTTTTGGAAGATTCACTTTTCCAAGAGATAATGTTGCCCATTCTTTTTCATACACAGATCCTCGCGGATATCGATCCGGGCTCGGGAACGGCTCGGGATTAAATGCCTTTTTGATTTTGCCTAAGACAGACGTTCCGCCAATTTCCACCTGTACTTCCGCTCCTGCATTTTCCTGAGCGCAATTATACATCAGGCTCACCTCATACTCCCCGGCGTCGACGACTTTTACATCCCACCAGGGATACGCATTCGTATCCGTCCAGTCACTAATCCAGTCATTTGCCCAGCCGGCGCGTCCTTTATAGCCAATGCCGGTTCCGAGATAACGCATTCCTTTGTATTCATCCGGATGAAAAAATGCTTCATGACCCGGCAGCGAAACGACCTCCCACCCCTCATGCCCTATTTCAATGGGAATCGTTTCAAAACCGTTTTTCGTCACTTCGGCGACTTCTTTGCGATAGGCTTCGGAAAGCTCTGCCATCACCTGCGGATGTTCTGCCGAAACATCGACGGTCTCGCCGGGATCGGCAATCATATCGTACAGCTCCCATTGTCCCCTTTCGTAAACAGCACGCCAGCGCGGGGTTCGGACAGCACCGGGACTATCTCGACCGGCATCATTTCGGAAAGAGAATAGCCTTCGCTCAGACCAGTCAGATTCCGGGTCTTTAATAAGCGGCGCGAGACTTTTGCCATCTATTTCCAAGGATTTCGGCAACGGCACTTGACATAACTCAGCAACAGTTGGCAGCAAATCAATATGCGCTGCAATGTGCGGAATGGTCCTGCTTTTAATTTTCCCCTGCCAGCGAATAAAACACGGCACCCGGACACCGCCTTCGTGCACGCTTCCCTTTCTGCCGTTCATGTCGCCATTGAAACGGGGACTGTTTGGTCCGTTATCTGTCACGAAAATGACGATCGTATCTTCAGTTAGTGCTAATTCATCCAATTTGCGAAGAATGCGTCCGATATTATCATCAAGATTTTCGACCATGCCGTAAACACAAGCTGTTACATTATCCAGCCCCTTTGCTTTGTATTTATCGAAATACGAATCCGGAACCTGCCATGGATTGTGCGGGGCATTATAGGGGATATAACAAAAGAACGGTTGCTCCCTGTTTTCTTCAATGAAATTCAGTGCCGCATCTGTCAGAACGTCGGTGATATAGCCTTCCGTTTTCACCATTTCTCCGTTGTGCTCCAGCGTGGTATCAAAATAATTATTCCAGTGTCCGGCGCAAAAACCGAAAAACTCGTCAAATCCCTGACCATTGGGATTATGGGGATAATGAGCTCCGTTATGCCACTTGCCAAAACAACCTGTGACATATCCTGCCGATTTGAGCACATTTGCCATCGTCGTCTCATCATGCCGCATGGTCTCGTGCCCCCGGGTGACACCGTGAACTCCTGTTCGCAGATAATACCGACCGGTCAAAGCGCTTGCGCGGGTCGGAGCACAGACCGCACTTACATAAAATCGATCAAATCTCACACTTTCCGTAGCGAGCCGGTCCAGCACCGGCGTATCGAGTATTTCATTACCGTGCGAATGGATATCTCCCCATCCCTGATCGTCAGTAAGGATAAATATCACATTTGGTTTTCTTTTGTTTTGATTTTTTGTAAATGTCAAACCGGGAAATAAAAACGGGGAAGCGATTAGAGAAGCGCTGATTTTTTGTAAAAAATGTCTTCTGTTCATCATTTTTGCTTTCCAATGATTTTGTAAATCTATTCCGTTGTTAAATAAATTCAGATATTCAGTTTCAACTTCATGCAAGCTCAATTTATCAATGAATTTAACACTACAATGCGACTCGGAAGACGATTCATGAAAAAACATTCATCGAATTAATGAGCTGTAGATACAATTTACATAAATTTAAAAAACGAATCCAGATAATAACAGTTAAAAACAAATGTTGAACACATGTTATTAACAATTTTAATGAAATTCAATGACGAATTCAAACCTGAATTGATGAATAACTGCAACTAATTAAATAGCTTGACTTTGATTAAAAAATTTATTAAATTTACCTTGAAAATTTAAAATTGAATTTTAATTTTTCAAGGTAAATTCCATGTATATACCTCGTAGAATCACTCAAGATGTTCTTGAACTTGTAAATTATTTTCCGGTAGTTGGAATTATTGGTCCCAGGCAAATTGGAAAAACAACTTTAGCCAAAGTGCTAATGGAAAAAACAGAAAAACCATGCCTGTATTTAGATTTGGAGCTACAAGAAGATTTTACCAAACTCAGTAATCCTGAACTTTATCTTGAACAACATCTGGATAAATGCATAATCCTTGACGAACTTCAGCGCATGCCCGATCTTTTACCAATTTTAAGGGGATTGATCGATCGGAAACGGATTCCCGGACGATTTATGATTCTGGGCTCTGCGTCGCCAACATTATTGACTGTTAGTTCGGAAACTCTGGCAGGCAGAATTGCTTACAAAGAATTAACCATGTTTAATCTGACGGAAATACAATCGTCCCATTCAATGTGGCATCATTGGTTTCAGGGTGGTTTTCCTGAGGCGTTTTTAGCTCCATCAGAAAAGTTGTTCAAACTCTGGATCAGAAATTTTATTCAAACTTATGCCGAAAGGGATTTACAACTTTTGGGAATGACTGCATCCCATACGCAAATTAAAAAACTATGGACAATGCTTGCCCACTTCCATGGTGGAATAATGAATAGCAGTTCCTTTGCAAATGCTCTTGGAGTAACTCTTCCTACAGTAAACCGATATATTAATTTTTTAGAGGAAGCTTTCCTGATTCGTCGTTTACAGCCTTTCTTTTTAAATTTAAAAAAGCGCTTGGTGAAATCTCCTAAAGTTTATATTCGGGATAGCGGTATTTTGCACTCACTTATAGGAATTCAGAATTTTGAAAGTTTACAGGGATACGTTAATGTCGGCGCATCATGGGAAGGTTATGTGATTGAGCAAATTACTCAATTAATTGATAATGATATCACTCCATATTACTACAGAACACACGCAGGTACTGAAAGTGATTTAATCCTGGCAAGAGGCAACCAACCATTATGTTGTATCGAAATTAAATACACAACTGCACCTAAAATAATGAAAGGTTTTCAAATTGCGATCGACGATCTGAAAACGTCACAAAATTTTATCATTGTACCAAAAGCTGAACGCTTTCGTATTCATGAAAAAATCCAGGTGTGCTCCCTGTTAGAATTTCTTTCAGAATATCTGCCCAAAATATAGGTCAAATTCTAATCCAGGGGTCCCCATAACACCAGCCGAATAAGTGTATCATAAAATTTTTCATCCCTTAAACTCTGCAAACGTCCCCGGTACTTTCATCAAATGCCATTTCAATTCAGCCTTCATCTCGTTTAATTTATCCTGATACCGTTCATCGAGCGCCATGTTGTTCTGCTCATTCGGATCATCCTTTAAATTGTAAAGCTGGTCCGCATCAAAATAATGATTTTCATGTCCCTGCATCGCCCTGTTGTCGATATCCGAGCCGCCGGGAACCGCGCCCAGATGCCCGAAAGGATCATCAGGATTCGCGGTGCTGGGACTTTTTCCTGTCTTGCGGCACCGCTCATTGTATTCATCCAACAATTTCTTTCGCTGTTCATAATTTAAATTCAGCAGTTCTTGCGAGGGACGCAATGCGATATATTTCCAGCCGTCTTTCAGTACCGCCCGGGTATAACCAATCTCGAAATAAAGAGATCTGTGAATATCCTCATTCGATCCCTGAAGCAGCGGTTTCATGCTTTTACCATCGTGAAAGTCTGACCGAGGCGATATTCCGCAGAGATCAAGAATCGTTGGTGTAAAATCGATATTCGAGACCGGCACATCGACGATTCGTCCGCCGGCGATTCCCTTTCTCGCCCAGCCAAAAGAGACCGAACGCACGCCGCCCTGATACGTCGTGCCTTTTCCCGCTTCGACGCCGTGATCATTGAAATAAAAAATGATTGTGTTATCATCCAGATTGTGTTGTTTTAGTTTTTTAACCAGAGCGCCCACTGCATCATCGAGCCATAACATATCCGCCTTTGACTCATCCAGTCCGGCTTCTTTGATACGAGACAGCAGAGTACTGCGCGGGGGCATCACATCATCGATCGGTTTTTCCAGAAAACCGAGCGGTGTTGCCAGTGGATCCCCTTTCCATGCACGCTCCCGTGCAGGAGAATGGGGCAGGGTCGTGGCAAAATAGAGAAAAAACGGCTGATCTTTGTTCTGATCGATAAAATCGAATGCACCTTTCACAATCCACTCCAGATTGTGATGCGCCAATACATGCGGAGCGTTTGCGCTCAGATTCTGATTATAAATACTTGCCGCATAATCGAATCCGCATGATTTATACGCGTTGATGACCTGATCATAATGTCCCTTCAGCTTTTCCATCACTTTCGGGTCAGTGGGATCGTCGTTTATTGACAGATTTCGAAAACGGGGCGTTTGGATAACATGATTCTTCCCGACTGCTCCGGTCACATATCCCGCGGATTTCAGAATTTTTGGTAATGATTCTGTTGTCGGTAAAATCGTTGTATTCCACTCGACAACAGTCTGTCCGCTTTTTGTAATTTTCGAGCGGAAATGCTCGTTTTGCGCCCGGCTGGCATACTGTCCGGTCAAACAGCAAAATCGACTTGGAGTACATACTGCAGAGACTGCGTATTGTTGAGTAAAGACAACTCCCTCTGATGAAAGCCTGTCAATCGTGGGCGTTAGATTTCGCTTTTTACCGTTAACCCTGCCTTCAGTAAGAAAATTGAATTGATCCCGGGTCTGGTCATCGATAATGATGAAAATAATATTCGGTCGTTTTGTCGCACCGAAGGCTTTGGAAAATGACAACAGCGGCGTCGCGTGATACGCTCCGGCGATGCAACCAACCGAAGACAAAAATGTTCTCCGTGATACTTTTTTTGCATCAGGACGATCATTATCTTGAACGCTCATAAAAATCCCTCCTGGTAATTTACAATGAAACTATTTATCTATCTCATAATGTTTAAAAGGAATGATTGTGATGTTGTGTTCTTTCACATAACGCTGGAATCGTTCTTGTGCACCCCAGTCCGTCTTGCAATCATATTTTGTTTCCTGGATATCACTACGATGTTCACTTATCTCCCGATGAGGTAGTTCCACAACCGGCTCTTTTTTCAAAAATCCGATTTCCACTAAAAATTTGTTCACATTCTCAGTCGTGTATTCGAGATGCGGCGAATTATTAAACCAGCTATGAACCTCGCCTTTGTAAACATAATCGTGACAGACAAGTCCCAGCTCGCGGCATTTCGGAATCCAGCGAATCTGCTGTGGATAAAAGGCATCTTTTGTCCCAAATAAAATGATGCTCGGCGGAGAGTCTTTTTTCAGATGTTCGATAGCAGAAATCGCATGATAAACAGGCTCCATGTCTTTTGGGTCTACGCCATTCATCAGGCACTCTTCTTCGACGTGGCGGTCATTCAGTGGTTCAAAGAAATCGACAAACGGGTTATATAAAATCATGGCAAACGGTCGCGGATCGATGGATTGATCATCTTCTGCGCCGACCCATCCCATCTCTGCGTACTTTTTAAAATCGAGTGTCCCCAAAACAGCGCCGATACAACCTCCGGCAGAACCGCCGCCAGCCGCAACTAGTTCGGCATCGACTCCGAACTCCTTTGACCGTGCTTTAAACCAGCGCATCGCGCTAATCGCATCTTCGATTGCGTGATGCGGCATCGTGCCATCCACATCACGGATTCTGTATTCCGGCTGCGCTACGACCGCACCACGTTTTGTGAAATATTTCGCCTGCTCCTCAAACTGATTCGCTCCCCCCTGGGTAAAGCCGCCGCCATGCCAGAAAACTATCGCCGGACGACGATCCGTATTCTTCCAATCTTCCGGGAATTTGATATATATTTTCAACGTGCGTCCCGGGACCTCTTTAAATTCAAAAACTTTTGTGTTTTCATCAACCACCCCCGGGCGGTACTTTGCTTTTGTTAATTTACGGCGCATGGGTTTGCCATACATTTCATAGTATTCACGGATTTTTCCCTTTCGCTCGGCATCTGGTAAGCCATCCAGATCCTTTACCATTTCTCGTATCTGCTCCCGTGAAAGCAGTTTCTTCTGACCTTTCTTTTGCGCACTCCCATCCGCTATAATAACGGCGATCTGCATCACAATTAAACAACTGACTATTAGCATTCTTTTCATAGTAGTTTCCTTTCTAAATGATCTTCAGTATGAATCCAGATAAACACATTTCAACATTTGCACTTCAACTTAATTATTTTTCATCAATCATTCAAGATAATAACAGTTAAAAACAAATGTTAACTACATGTTTTTAACAAATCGAATTCCTTGTAAAGGAGTTTTTTGACTCACATTTTCGTTTTATCACTATTTATTTTTAGGAGTGCAATCCCTTTAGAACGTGTCCAGGAACTCGATAACTGCCTGACAAACCCTTGCGAAGGTTTCGCTGCAACACAAAATATAGATAAATTCATGAATATGTATCAATATACAGCCTGTCCCGTTTTGAAAAACCTTTGCAAGGGTAGTTTTTGGAACGGCTCTTTATGGAATGCCTGTGGTATGCAGGGAGCAGCTCAATTATTCTCTTCTGTGTAATTGCCAACCATTTCTTTGATTGAGGTTGAATGATGGTCAACTCAATTCCAAATAAATTTCAAAAAGCAAAACCTACCTATTTCAAGGGTCTTTTTCAAAGTTCCTTATGCTAACTCATTAAAATTAATCTGCCACAAATTAATAAACCTGATTGCAATATTACAAAAAATTACTTATATTAATAATCAAATAACACCTGACTGCTATTCTTAAAGCAAGGTGATTCACCCGATTAAATTTGTTCTCTAAATTAAATCTGCCCATCTGTGTTAACCACGGTATTTAAAATGAATTGAAAGATATTCTCACATTAAAAAGGCCAAATTTTGAAAAAAAATTTCTCATGGATTATTTTCAATCCCGGAAATTTAATTTTACTCAACTTACTCATATTTCTCACAATCCCCGCTATTTCCACCTCACAGGATCATACGATCT
Source organism: uncultured Cytophagia bacterium (assembly GCA_964498785.1). Lineage (GTDB taxonomy): Bacteria > Zhuqueibacterota > Zhuqueibacteria > Thermofontimicrobiales > Thiofontviventaceae > Mariaggregatimicrobium. Next base: position 14,902 of record CAZCJL010000083.1, read on the forward strand.
GGAGTTATAATCTGAACATGTACGAAGTGAATGTGCGCCAATATACTGCTTCAGGAACTTTTGCCGGTTTTGCAACGCATTTGGACCGGCTGCAAGAAATGGGAGTCGGAATTTTGTGGTTTATGCCCATTCATCCCATTGGTGCAAAAAATCGTTTGGGTAGTCTTGGTAGCTATTACTCTGTAAAGGATTATCTGGATGTCAATCCTGAATTTGGCACTTTAGCTGAATTTAAAGCGCTTGTCGACACCATCCACGCCAGGGGAATGTACGCAGTAATGGACTGGGTGGGTAATCATACGGCATGGGATAATCCGCTGACAACTTCCCATCCGGAGTGGTATATCAAAGATCGCAACGGAAATTTTACGCCTCCGCCCGGAACCAACTGGAGCGATGTCATTCAACTAAATTACAGCAAACAGGGTTTGCGCGATTATATGATCCAGGCAATGACGTTCTGGATTGAGGACGTTGATATTGACGGATTCCGCTGCGACGCGGTGAGTTTTATGCCGCCTGATTTCTGGTCAGAAGCCATTATCGCGCTGAAAAATGTCAAGCCCGAAATCATTATGCTGGCAGAAGACGACGGACCACAGTATCAATCGATTGGATTTGATATGTCTTATGCCTGGGGATTGCACGGTTTTGGCAATGGTGTCTTAAAGCGCATCGTCAACAGAACCAGCAATGTATCGGAGCTTGACAGCAATATTGCAAATGAGCTGAATACGTATTCCACCGATCATTACCGGTTGTATTTCACTTCCAATCATGATGAAAATTCCTGGCACGGAACCGTCTTTGAACAATTCGGAGATGCGGCAGAGCCGTTCGCCGTTCTGACGACAACAATGAATGGCATGGCGCTGATTTACAGCGGGCAGGAAGCCGGTTTAAACAAACGATTGGCGTTTTTTGATAAGGATCTGATTCCGTGGCAACCTCATCCGTTTACGGATATGTACAGTACGTTGTGTCACCTTAAAATTGAAAACAGTGTGTTATGGAACGGCGGCAACGGCGGACAATTTCAGCGGGTTCATACCACGAATGACGAAACGATTTTTGCATTTATCAGAGAGAAAGATGAGGATAAAATATTCGCGGTTTTCAATCTGTCTCCCGGATATAGCGGTGCAACCTTGCTGGATACTCTTTACTACGGGAATTATGCAGATGCATTTACCAATGATACGGTTTCATTTGGGCAGGGAGCCAGTGTTGCACTTTCGGGATGGGGCTATCGAATTTACCAACAAACAAGCAACGCCATCGGGATTGACCATGAGTTTCACAGGCCATATAAATTTGAACTTGAGCAAAACTATCCCAATCCCTTCAATCCTGCAACAACAATCGGTTATAAATTATTATCGGACAGCAAAGTAGAATTCAGAATATATAACGTGACCGGTCAGGAAGTGTGTGTACTCATAAACACAAAACAGAGTGCCGGAGAAAAATTCGTTGAATGGGATGGGAAAGATGAATTCGGAAAGGACGTGGGTTCCGGGATTTATATATATCGACTCAAAATTGATAAAGATAGTAAAAGCCGGAGAATGTTATTACTCCGTTGATCGGCATGGAATTACCTGTCCTGAATTATTCAGAAATATGTACCGCAGAGTCGTTAAGGCGTAAAGAAATAAAAACGTAATTCTATTCGTGAATAAAAACTCAGTTTTAAAAAGCGGTTTGTTTTAAAAAATTAAGATCTTTTATTTTTTCCGGGCAAAAACATTAAAAAATCTACTTTTGATAGACAAAGAATCTTATACAACGAACCACATATACGTAGTGGGACGGGGGAGCTTTGTCGGGCAGTTTATTTTGAGTATGCCATAGGACTCGTCAGAATTATAAAAGCAGATAATGACTATTAAAAATGCGTTTCGTCCTGGCGTCTTTGCGGCGGATGAATTATTGAGGTTAAATATTTTTAATAATTCCACTTTTTAAGCTTCGACGAATATAAAATCGAGATACAAATGATAAAACGAAAGGGATATTATATGAAGAGTCATGCGCGTTTTAAACGTTTACCAGAACACGAATGTCAGAAGTTGCACGATGCGAGTTTGAAAATCCTGGAGCGTACGGGAGTACGGTTACACTATCAACCGGCTATCGATTTACTTAAAAAAGCTGGAGCATTTGTTTCTGATGGTAATCGTGTTCGAATTCCCCCGAAATTAGTTGAAGATGCTATTGACACTGCGCCGAAGGAAATAATATTGTACAACCGTCACCAAGAACCGGCAATACATGTCGGAAAATACCGGAGTTTTTACGGTACCGGCTCGGACTGTCTTAACATTTTGGACCATCGTACCGGTGAACGCCGAAGACCACTATTAAAAGATATGATCGAAGGCGTTACTCTTTGTGATGCATTGGAAAACATCGATTTTGTGATGTGCATGTTTCTTCCCGAAGACGTCCCCACAATGATCGCAGATCGTTATGAAATGGAGACAATGTTAAATTACACGACCAAACCGATCGTGTTTGTCTCCACTGATATGTCCGGCTGCGTCGATGCTGTTAAAATGGCGGAAGTAGTTGCTGGCAGTGCACAAGCGTTGCAGGAAAAGCCGTTTGTCGCGTGTTATGTCAACGTAACCACTGGTTTACAGCACAATGAAGAGGCGCTCCAAAAGATTTTGTACCTATCGGGGAAAGGGTTGCCTTCAACCTATATTCCCGTAGCTCTCGGTGGAGCAACCGCGCCTATCACTCTGGCTGGTAATATGGCTATCTGGAATGCCGGCAGCTTAGTCGGGCTGGCACTTTCCCAGTTGAATCGTCCCGGAGCGCCGTTCATCACTTCTGGCTGGGGTGCGAGTGCTTTGGATATGCGAACCATGATCAGTCCGTATGTTGAACCAGAGAAGCAGTTCATTGCTCAGGAAATGGCTCACTTTTACGATCTGCCGATGTTTGCTTTTGGCGGTTTTAGTGATTCAAAAATACCAGATCAACAGGCAAGCATGGAAGCAGCCTTAACACTGATGACAAATACGCTTGCCGGCAGCAATCTCATTCATGATCTGGGGTATCTTGAATCCGGGCTGACAGGATCTTTGACGCAACTGGCAATATGTGATGAATTGATAAGCTGGATTAAAACAGCCTTTACGCCGGTGGAGATTAATGACGAAACACTGGCACTCGATTTAATTGATGAGGTAAGCCCTGATGGTCAATTTCTCGATACCGATCATACCCTGAAACACTTTCGCTCGCGTTGGTATCCCTCGCTCATTGACCGTAATAACTATGATGCCTGGATTGCCAGGGGAGGAAAGAATCTCACTCAGCGAGCATCCGAAAAAGTTGACCAAATATTAGCTGAACATAAACCACAAACGCTATCTGATGATATACAAAAACGTTTGCGAAAGATTATTCAACAAACAGAAGAAAGTAGTTTTCAGGCATAAAATATATGATATATCGATATTTAAAAATGAATCAACAAAGAATAAAGGAATTTTAATATGGCAACAAATACAAGAGGGCGAACAGTTGGTATTCTTGGCGGAATGGGAGTTTACGCAACACTGGACTTTCTAACACAGGTTTTCAATTTTACGCCAAGCAGAGAAACATTCGGTAATTTGAAGATCATCATCGATAATGCAATCTCCATTCCCAATATTATCAGAGCTGTATTATTTAAGGGACCCGAGCAGAAGCGCGGAATCATCAGAAGTATTGAAAATTGTGAAAAAATTGGCGCTGAATTTATTGCAGTGCCCTGTAATTCAGTACATTATTATTATAAAGATATCGTTCCGCATATTAATATCCCCTGGGTAAATATGATCGAAGTGACGGCAAAAGAAGCCAGGCAAAAAGGTCAACGTCCGTTAATCCTTGGCGGATTAATTACAGTTGAAAAAAAATTGTATAGTGAATATATTCATGATGCAGTTTACCCGTCGATTATAGAAAATGACACGATAATCAATGCTATCGAAGAAATTGCTCTAACGTCGACATTGCAAGAGCAATCACGTGAACTTGTTAGAAAAATTATATTGCAATACAATGGAAAAGTCGATTCAATAATTCTTGCCTGTACCGAACTATCCATTGTCTTCAAAAATAAATATATGCTCGGGCTTCCGGTGATTGATTCAAATGTGGAATATGCAAAAGAAGTTGTAAAATTATGTCAAGGCAGATCAAGGTTGAAAAAAAATTGATCATGCCTGATTTCTATAGTCGCTATTTAAAAATAGCATAAAAAATGTCGCATGTCTCGATGAAAACTATTGTAGTCTGAACGAAAGAGCAAATAAATGAACACTTCATTTGTTAATAAAAAACTCATTGTTGTTTTTCGTGCCCTGTTTGTTTTAACCGCACTTGTCACGGCGGCATTAAACAGATTTAAGAAAAAATGAAAACCAGATATAAGTTTTAACGTTTTCAAAGGAAATTAAAAATGTCCAAATTTAAAGAACTCATAAAATCGCCTCATATTCAAATTGCGTTAGCCACTGGCATAAATATTATTATCCTGGCGTATGTTTCTAAACGGGTACTACCACAACCGATGAGTGAACTTTCTCTGGCTATGCCACCCTTTCTGATGACGATTTATGAAGTTGTATTGCGCCGCTATAAAGATAGTAAAATTTGTACGCCCTGGTACTGGATTCTGGCAATATTTATCGCGACGGCTATTGTGATATTATTTCATGTTACTTAAAGTTCAAAAATAAAGATTTATTTTCCCATAAATTTACTGTACGTTCCGGAGTGAATCACTCCTGTGCGCATTGGGAACATTTATGCGACTCACTGCGATGAATAAATGCTCCTGATGCGCACGGTTGCATTGCACTCAAGCCATTTTTAAAATTTTTATTTATCACCTAAATTTCTAAAATGAATTATAACAATGAAAAAATAGATTTATTGCCCGCGAAACACACGAAATAGCGAATAATTCAAAATCAAAAAATTACATTTCGTGTATTTTTATGTGTTTAGTGGGCTACGATTGTATAAAAATTTACATTTTAGAATTTTGAGATAATTTTGTTTAATGTTTAAACCAAAATCATGTACAACAAAACTGCATATTTCCGATTTTATGCGGAGCTCAACGATTTTCTGCCACCGGAAAAACGGCAGGTAGGATTTTCTTATCAATTCAACGGAACACCTGCTGTAAAAGACGCCATCGAAGCGCTGGGGATTCCGCACACCGAAGTCGATTTGATCCTCATCAATGGAAAATCCGTCAATTTTGAGCATCATATTCGCCACGGTGATCGCATTTCTGTTTATCCGGTTTTCGAGTATCTGGATATCACAGAGGTCAATCATCTGCGTGTAAAACCACTTCGAGAAACGAAATTCATTCTCGATGTCCATCTCGGCAAACTGGCGCGGCTGCTGCGCATGCTGGGATTCGATGCGCTGTACCGCAACGATTATGAGGATTCGGAAATCATCGAAACTGGGGTACGGGAAAGCCGTATTATTCTGACAAGGGACCTCGGCATTCTGAAAAACGGCGCTGTGACCCACGGCTACTGGCTGCGTTCCACCGAGTCCAGGGAACAGATCATCGAAGTCATCGATCGTTTTGATCTGTATTCGCAAATTCAGCCGTTCCACCGTTGCCTGGATTGCAACGGATTGATCGAACGGGTGGAAAAGGAGGACATTCAAAACGAGCTGCCGTCCAAAACCGCTGAATTTTTCGATGAATTTTATCAGTGTCAGGATTGTCTAAAGATCTATTGGAAAGGTTCGCATTATCAAAAAATGGAATCAAAAATCAAAAAAATTCTGGAACAGACCAGGTCTTCATAACGCAGCAGCGCGTTCCGCTAATTTGGAGGTTAAACATTATGGCCAACATTATCAAAATTTCGTGGATCGCCGGAATATTCAATCTGGCGCTCACCATTCCGGAGGTGGCTATGTTCGTTATTCGCCAGGATGCACAGCTTGACCCGTCATTTCATAATATTTACATCATCATTTCATTGCTTTCCATGGCAACCGTCGTTTTCTTTCTGGCAGGATTTATTGTGATCAGCAACAAGCTCAGCAACTCACTGTTATTGATTGCCACGTTATTGCTGATTTCGTTTGAAATTATCGAAGCAGGATATGATATTTTTTCATTGTACTTGCATAATATGCCGGATGATAAAATTATTCAGGGAACCTTTTCCGTGGTGTTCGGATTTACCGGTATTGCGTTTGGAATTGGCTTACTCAGACTAAAAAATGAATATGGTGTTACCGCGCTGTTCGCCGGTATTCTGAATATTATTGTCGGATTTACGCTGGCGATCATTGTCCTGTTTTTTGTCGGATTAATTCTGCTCATTCCGACCATGATCGTCGAGATTTATCTGTTATATAAAGCAGCACAAAAATTTGCATTGAATCAACCATAATCGAGGGAGGGAATCATGTCACTTCAAAAATTATTTGGTTTGATTATATTGATTATTGCTATCTTTATTTCCGACTGCAACCGGTCAGACCGTGAAATTACGAAAGACGCAATCGAACAGGCTGAAAAAATCATCGCGATGGAATTCACTGACGCGGAACGGGATTCCATGCTCGACGGGCTGAATGATAATCTGGAGAAATACCACGGTATTCATTCCTTTGCATTGAATAATTCCGCGCCGCCGGTATTCGTGTTCAATCCGCTGCCCGTTGGTTTTAAGCTGAGACATGAAAAATCGCTGTTTGCACCCGGCGAATACAAAGACATTGAAAAGCCTGCTGCCAGCGAGGACCTGGCCTACTATTCCATCGGCGAGCTGGCGACATTATTGCGCACCCGCCAAATCACTTCGGTGGAACTGACAAAATTGTATTTAGAGCGGCTGCGAAAGTATGGTCCGAAACTGGAATGCGTGATCACGCTGACAGAAGAGCGGGCGCTGGCAATGGCAGGACGGGCAGATCGGGAGATTGCTGCCGGAAAATTCCGCGGGCTATTACACGGTATTCCGTATGGCATTAAAGATTTGTTCGCGACAAAGGATTATAAAACAACATGGGGCGCGGAGCCGTTCAAAGAACAGATGATTACCCGCGACGCGACGGTTGTGAAAAAATTAGAGGACGCCGGCGCCGTGTTGGTGGCGAAATTGACAATGGGCGCGCTGGCATGGGGCGATGTCTGGTTCGGCGGGAAAACGCGCAATCCATGGGATATGTCACAAGGCTCCAGTGGCTCGTCAGCAGGTTCGGCGGCGGCTGTTTCCGCAGGACTTGTGCCGTTTGCCATTGGCACGGAAACATGGGGCTCGATTGTGTCGCCATCCACTGTGTGCGGGGTCACTGGCTTGCGCCCGACCTTCGGAAGGGTGAGCCGTACTGGCGCCATGGCATTAAGCTGGACAATGGATAAAATCGGACCCCTCTGCCGAAATGCCGAAGATTGCGCCATCGTGTTCAGTGTCATTTACGGACCCGACGGTGAAGATCAATCAGTGTTGGATTTTCCGTTTCATTATCAATCTGAAATTGATTTGAAAAAATTAACCATCGGCTTTTTAAAATCAGATTTTGACGCAGATTATCCGTTTAAATACAATGATTCCCTGGCAATAGAGAAAATGAAACAACTTGGCGCCCGGCTCGTGCCAATAGAATTACCGGATATCCCGGTCAATGACCTGTCCATCATTCTGTCCACAGAAGCTGCCGCGGCATTTGATGAACTCACTCGTAGCGGAAAAGACGATCTGCTGGTGCGGCAAATCAAAAACGCATGGCCCAATGAATTTCGGACGTCACGATTTATTCCTGCAGTGGAATATGTGAACGCTAACCGTATCCGCAGCATGCTAATCCAGAAAATGGATTCACTAATGCAGGAAATCGATTTATATCTGGCGCCATCGTGGCAGGGAGACAATCTGCTGCTGACAAATCTCTCCGGTCACCCCTGCGTCGTTGTTCCAAACGGCTTTTCCGAAAACAGAACCCCAACCAGTTTTTGTTTTGTGGGCAAACTTATGGACGAAGGCAAAATCCTGGCAGTGGCAAAAGCATTTCAGAATGCGACGAATTTTCATTCGGAGCAACCGCAGTTGGGTGAGTGAATGATAAATGGGTTATATCCAACTTACTTACAAAATAACAATATTTAAAAATTTTCACTGTATAGATTCCGTTGCCAAAATAATTTGTTGGCTGAATTCAAGGGGATGTATAAAAATTGGAAATATTTATCAAACCACAGAGAATATGAAGCGCACAAAGGTATTATATATTTTTGGTTAGTCTCAGCAATCTTTGTGCGCTCTGTGGATAAAAATGACACTTTTAATAAGTTCCTAATTCATGTCCCTGTTATTCCTGAATTCAATTCGCAGCCATAGTTGTTTGTTCTAATATCGATTATCAATAAATCCAACACGATCCTGGTACGGATTAGCCAGGTTATTTTTTTTATTAGAAAGGATAATTACGCCTGATGCTGATCAGCTTTTGTAAGTATACTCGACGCCTTTAGCTGTCAATTCTCCTTAACAACGTCAGAAAAATAAGCGGGGCTGTATCAAAAGTCATTTTTTGGTGTCATTCCTGCGAATGCAGTAATCCCCTAACTTATTAATAATTAGTAGATTCCGGGACAAGCCCGGAATGACATTTTACAAAAAAAATCAGACTTATGATACAGCTCCACAAATAATTCTACTTCAACAATATCAATTTCTTAATATCGGAAAATTCGCCGGATTTCAATCGGTAGAGATAAATACCGGATGGCAAAGTACGTCCATGTTTATCTTTACCATCCCAGTGGGTGATGTGATGTCCGGCGGTTTTGTGTTCGTTGATCAGCAGGCGCTGTTCGATTCCCATGAGATTGTAAATTGAGAGTGATACATAACCGGCATGCGGGAGGTCGTAGCTGATTTCGGTGGTCGAGTTAAACGGATTGGGATAGTTCCTGCCGGTGGAAGCGGTTCTGAACGAAAATTTACTTCATCAAAATCATCTTCCTGCTTTGTACAAAGTCATCAGCCGTTAAACAACTTATGTACACACCACTGGCAACAGAATTATCAATATCGTCCAGGCCATTCCATTGAGCGACATGAATGCCGGCAGATTGCAGGCGATTATCTATTAATGTCCGTATTTTTTGTCCCTGAATGTTGTAAATTGTAAGGGTGACGTGAGATGATTGCGGAAGTTGATAGCGAATATTGGTCGTTGGATTAAAGGGATTGGGATAGTTTTGGGCAAGATCGAAATCACCTGGTGTTTGTTTTTCTATGATAGATTCTTCGGTAAAAGGTTTGGTTAAAGCACCACCGGAAATCTCTTTGAGTCGCATTTTTGCCCAGAATGCATAATCAGAATCAGGTGCTTTTTCGATCAACGCCAGGTAATAAGCGGTTGCTTCATTTTGATCTGCGCCTGCTTTCCCCTGTGAACGAAATTCATAGATATCTGCCAGGATATAGGAGTATAATAACTCACGCCCGGCATCTTTTTCATAAAATTGTAGTAAAACTTTTGTACGTTCTATTGCACTATCATAATATTTTAGGTTCACCAAATACGGCAGGCTGACATCCCTGGCTGCATAGTCAGTTAATGTTGCCGGGTATTTTTTTATCATGTCTTCTAAAAAAGGCAGAATTTCTGAATGATGCTCCATTGCTTCAAAACATCGCACAATACCGCCAACTGCAAATGCAGCATCAGAAGATTTCGCATCTTGTTCAATGATTTTTAAATAGGCTGAAAGTGCATTCTCGTACTCTTCTATCAATTCCAGTTCATAAGCTTCTGTGAATGTGGGTAAATCATTATCCATATCAATCTTGGGCAGGTTCGGATCGTAATCCACCAGTCCATAAATATTATCCGGCCACACAGGAATGATCTCACTGGCGCTCCAGTAATTACGTTCTGCCATTAGATATGTACCGCCGCCGTTGGCATTTTCGACTTCATATAACGTATTATCGTAGATGTGATTATAACCGTAATAATCTTTTAACGGCAATTGTTGATAATCAAGGCCTAATTTGGGCCAGGAGCTAAAGGCGGCTTTTACACCGGAACATACGTTGTGATGAATCCAGTTATTTCCCGTACTCCCACGCAAATTTGGCGATGTATTGGAGAGACAATATAGACCATGCCAGCCGTTATTTGTGATGTGGCAATACCCAAATGACGCATTGGCTCCTGATTGTAAAAAGACACCATGTTGATTGTTATACGTAATCGTATCATTCTTAATTTGTATCGTACTTGATGACGCTTTTGAGCTAATCCACATTCCATATTGATTGTTTTGAATACGTGTGTTTTAAATATAAATGGGACTGGAATATTGAGATGCAAAGCCAAAGGAATTATTTTCGAGCCGGCAATGATCCACAGCAACAGTGCCGGAGGTTTGATACAGGCGTATGCCATTATCCGAGTGTTCGACTGTGCAATAATCTAAGTTTGAATTTGCGGTTGAATTATCAATACGAATTCCGTACCAGTTGCCGCTGCTTCCGCTGCGGGTTAAGGTAATCGGATTTACGGATGTACCGCCTGCCTGGATTGAGCCATTAACGGTTAACCTTTTATTTTCAGCAACTTCAATATTAGCTCCCGGGGAAATGGACAATGCTACACCATTATTAACTGTAATATTATCATTCATAATAATTTTATCTAACCAGGTTGTATTTGAAGAAATTGTTCCTGCCCAGGTGCCAATGTCTTCCAATTTGAGAAGTTTACCTTCTCCCGGACCAAGGGTGAAGCTATATTCAAAAGTCGAACCGTTTGCTGGTAAATATCTGGTTTCATATTCATTAAAAATATCGGTTATTAAGTACGCGTGATTGCTAATACTTTCAAAAGTGACCGTAACTTCCCTGTCTGCAACGCATCTCCTGTTGACAATCATATAATGAAAATTATCACTGGCATCTTGAAGAATACCGGCTTCAACATAAGTTTCATTTTCGCTATCATCACTTCCACCAGGCAGTCTGCTTTGCACGTCGTAAAGCTCATAATTTCCATCAATTGGTTCGGATGTATGATTATGCACCGAGTAACCGGCCTCCCAGGTGAGATTGATAAATTCAGACCCGATTTCTGAAAATGTTTTCCCGCTATTTTGGTAATTATCGTGAATTGCTTTGACGCTGTCATATTGATCCGTTGTTGTTCGCGCTATTGTTATCAAACCATCGACACCGCCGGTGAGGCTTCCGTACAGGTAATAGACAATGCCTTTTGCACCATAGGCTAAAGCAATATTATTTCCGCACAGAATTTCTTTTTTATTGGGCCAACGGTATAAATTTGGCGTCGACGGATCATCGTGCACCTGTCGAATAATATAGAACGGAACATCCATCATATCATGATTTTTCAATTGAACGATAGCCTGGGAATCGGAGGTGACATACTCTTGTAACGTATTTTGAAAATTCGGCCCTGAATATGGAGTTGTTGTGGTAAATACATAATGGCATTTCTGGAAGATATCGATGTTCGGAACATCGGTGAACAGTTCATTGAGCACCGCACTATTATCGAAAGGAGGTTCATAAAAACCAACCTGAACAATATTGGCAACTCCCGGTGCATTAACATGTACGGAATTATTCATATATTCCAACCATGAATGTTTCGCTGTAACGTGCAATTCATGTTCCGCTCCGGTAAGGAAGCTGTGCACACCGGTTTTGTCGCTATGAAGCTTATCCATCGAAGAAAAGCCGCTATCAACATAAGCTGTCCAGATTGGATTAGTCGGCCCTCCGGTCGCCCAATCTATTGCTCGCCAAACCTGGTACGCTGTACCTGATTGAGAATTATCCGGTGATATTTCGAGGGTGGATTTGAATGCGCCACTTCGTTCGATGCCATAGTTATTTAAAGCGACTTCGCCATCAGTTGTACAAATTGGATACCCTCTTGTACAAGCAATCATATAGTTAAGACCTAAGTTTTCAAGTAGGGTTTTCTCGTCGTTTCTTAGTAACCATTCGAGTGTAATTGGATCTTGCTGGATAATATTATAAAGATTGGTACTCCCTGTTAAACACCAACTACCAATTCTAAACTCATCTTGAGCTAATATATGTCCAGGGAAAATATGGATAAGCCAAGTAAAAAATATTAGCGAAGAAATTTTTAATGATCTCATGACGACCTCCATTATTTGGTTAAAATTATTTTTTTATTCTTTATTTTGTTGCCCAATTTAACATTTAAAATATAGATCCCGCTTGGTAATTGATTATTGCCTTCATCCTTACCACTCCATTTAATTTGTAAGAGACTTTCTTGAGAATTAGTTAAATTCCATTGTTTGACCAATCTGCCACAAATGTCATAAATACAAACCGAACTTTGTTCTAAAATCTTATTTTGTCTTTTTATTTGAATAATTGTGTAAGCATTAAATGGATTTGGGAAATTATGAATTTCAAATTCTGAAGCTTCCGACTGTTTTGAAGTCAACACATTCACCGATGTTGCATATTCTTCATTGGCAATAACCATTTGAACGCCGGGTGGTCCTGAAAGAAGCACATCCAGGTCACCATCTAAATCAAGATCAACTAATATAGGATATCCATATCCACTATCAGTTCCAAGTAATGGCATTGATTCGCTCCAATCAAATTCACCTTTACCAAGGTTAAAACCCAATGCATAGTCGTTTACAACAGTATATGGCATCGCATTGATTAAAGTACTTTTGGTTAGAAAGAAATCAATATCGCCATCCCCATCAATATCTCCCCCAGTACTATACGAACCTTTATCAATTGGTGCATACTCTAACTCTAAGTTCCCAATTCCATTATTTAAATAAATCAGGGTAAGATGTAAAGATGTATCATTTAATGCAGCATTACCAGAAAATACATAATCAATGTAACCGTCACCATTCAAATCGTTTCCATAGAACCATTTGTTGGTAAGAAAGTTAATTTGTTGGAGTTGAAATACAATTGGTAGTTCATTATTTTTCATTAATATGCTAAGGAAGCCATAATAAACAGGAGAATCATTAGAACGACCTGTTATTACAAAATCAACTGAGCCATCATTATTTAGATCATATGATTCACCTGCTTGATAAAATTCTGGAACGAATGGTAATTTTGATATTCTATGGGTATCAATATAAGCAATATAACTTTTACTTCTCATAATAAATAATTCAGGAGTCCATTGGTGGCCTTTAGCTGTCCCCGTTACTAAATCAATAATTCCATCATTGTTAAAATCGTATAATTTATCTCGTATTGTCTGATTAGGCAATATTTCTTTTTCTGTAAAATTTCCGCTTCCATCATTAAACTGAATTAAATTTTTACCCATGTTTATATCAATTCCACCATTTCGATCAAAATCTATAGTTTGATCAAAACTACCTATTGACATAGGCGAATGATGACTGAAATACAGTTTCCCCTTTCCATCATTTAAAAAGATAGCTAACTTATCGTATGTTCGATCTTCCAGTATTACATCAGGAAATCGATCTCCATTAGCATCAAAACAGAGCCAATGATACGGACCTCCGAACGTCGCTACAGACGTAAAATTCCCGCCATAATTCTGCCGTACCGCCACAGTATAATGCCAGGTAAAGCCTTCAAATGGGCTGCCGTCAGCATAGCGTAAACGGGTTGTTAAGGTTACCGTCACCCGTTCTCCGGCATTAAATGGCTCATCGCCCACACCCCACCAATGTCTCGGTTGGAGATTCAGCTCTTTATTATCATTTTTTAGCGAATAATCCCATTTATGCAAACCGGTGATATCCGAATAAATATAAATCGAGGAATCCGTAATCGACGCCGGGTCAAGAGCTTTTTGCAAGGCAACATGCAGTTCGGCATCCGCCGGTATATTTAAACCATGCTGCGGTGGGTAAACTGTGGTAACAAAATCAGGCTGTGCGAAAACAGGGTGGGTTAACAAGATGAATAATAAAAGAAATATAAAATATTTAATCATAAATACCTCCGTTTTTTGTTAGTGAATTTGAATCATTTTGTTAATTTCAACGAAACCATTACATCTTAAAACAACGGAATTCTGCCACTGCTCACCTCCTTTCCTCAAATAATAATTTAATAATATTTTGATTTCATATTTATTTTAATTTCCCCTTCCGGTGATTCAAACAATTTTCAATCTGTAGTTACAATAGAAACTAAACGGGATTTATCTAATTCATAATTACTATTGTGTATTATCGCTATCTGCGTGAGCAATATCAATTCAGCAATGCCTGGGGTAGCACAAAAGCGAAGATTCGTTGTCGTTTTGCGAGAATGAGATAAACTTATTCACCAGTGAGTAGTATATGTAATATAATCAAAACAACGCCTTTTTTTCAAGCGGTATTTTATTTTTTATTTTAATATATTGCTAATAATGCAATATTAAGTATTGATGAACTCGTAAAAAGTCCGCGAATCTTTGTTTGTAGTGGATTAACTTATTGTTTTTATAAACATTATCACATTATAGTAATAACATTTATATTTACAATAGTTTAATTGGAGTCGCTAATCATTTTTTCGACTTTTTACGAGACCGTCATCATTGTTTTCATTAAAATTATTAGGATTATCCAATCCAAAAACACCTATAGGAAAATATCCCTGTGCATAAATGCAGCCAACCTTATCTGCAAAAATAATGATTAAGCACAAAAGGCCAGCAATCAATAAATTAAGTTTCTTTTTGAGTATCCATTCAATAATTGATGGTGTGCATCAAAGCTTTCGGATTCTCTTTAAATTTATTGATTAAGACGCGAATCTGTCATATCGAGCGAAGTCGAGATATGACAACATCCATTAGAAAAATGAAGATATATTGGGTATACATCCTCAAATGTAGCGATGGTAAATACTATACTGGTAGTACAAGTAACCTTGAGCAAAGAATTGCGCAACATAAGTCTGGCACGATAAAAGGATTTACTTCATTTAGGCTCCCGGTAGAACTCGTCTTTTCTCAAGCATTTCAAGATGTCAACGAAGCCCTCTGTGCTGAAAGACAGATAAAGAAATGGTCGCACGCAAAGAAGAATGCGTTGATTGCTGGTGATAGGAGATTATTGAAACAACTTGCAGTGTGCGCGAATGAAACACATCATCGAAAATT
>CAZCJL010000084.1:0-29960 GCA_964498785.1 uncultured Cytophagia bacterium
TGAAATACGTGATTTCTTCACTGCCAATCACCAGTCCGTTTTGGGGATGAATTTCCACAGCGATGTTATAATCCGCACGGTTCTGCCAGTACTTTTCCCCGGGGCGCCCGTCCGCAGATCGGGTGTTGTTCGTGTATGCTTGTTGCATATTGACGGGGATGTACAGTTCGGGTTCCTGTGCGTTTAAGAGAGAGAAAAAGAATAGAGAGATGAGTAGAGTTTTCATGGTTTGCCTGTGATATTTTATTATTTCCAAATGGTAGGATTTAGGATTGCTTATTTAATGTCTTTTACCAACCCACTTGTGCACAAATAATGTCATTTTTATTGAACAGTCTAAATTCATAACTTATCATATAATAAAAGATTATACGAAAAATTTAACAAGATGATTTAGCCAATTATTGAGTTTTATAAAACTCTAATGTAAGTCCACCTAAATCGTTTAAAACATTAACACCATAAATAGTTTCTGAAAATAATTTGATAAAGAATTTATCACCCACTGAAATTTGAAAATTAAATTTCTCATAGACACCTCGTTCCTCAATTGAAGCTCCTTTTATTCCTTTAAATTGAATCGAATTTGCTTCCCATTGGATTAAAACTTTTCCACCCAAAATTGATGAAGGATTATAAGCGCTAACAGTAATTTTGAAATATGAAGGTTCTGTTGAAGTTGAATCTCCAACAATTGATTTCAAGTAGATATTTTCCCTTTCGAGAATAGCATTATGAGCCTCTGCCTGTCTCAAAATATTTGTAAGTTTATTAGAATTATCTGTTCTAACAAGAATAATAACCAAGATGATTACAAATACTCCATACACAAAACCTATAGGACCAGATAATTTGAATAGTTTCGTCTGTATTGTTGAATTTGGATCTACAACTTTGTGCGGATTAGTAAGCTTATAAAGAGACAAAACAATGGAATAAATTCCAGTTCCGGCTAAAAAAATGTACAATAACATAAACGCGCGTAAAGTGCTATTTTCCATAATTTCTGCTCGAATTTATTATCTACTTCATTTAATTTTAATCATACCTATTATTATATAATTGATTTCAATCGATTTTTGTGTATGCAAATATAAGATAGCCATTAAATTAAATTTAAGAAACAATACATAAAATGTCAATATTAAATTTTGCGAAATGTTATTTTTATGAATAGCCACGCTTTTCAAAGCGTGGCTTCATGGCAGAAAAACCAAATCCCGGCAGGGACTGCTGAAAATATCCACCAATTCATTGGTGGGAAAATGGATCGCCACCAGAAAAAATCCCCGGATGGGACGACTGAAATATTTTCCAAAGGTAATATATTTGCGGAAACCGCTGAAGCGGTTATCGTTTTTCTCGTCATTTTGATGAAACCACAATGAATTGTGGTGCTCGTTCAAGCAGGATTTTGGGGGGCTTTTTCGTGTTCGTTGGTCAAGGATTCAATTTGGGGAGTCGGAAAGACGGTTGCAAGGCAGCGAGATGCTGCACTCCCCATCTCAGGGAGTTGAATCTCCCGATTGAATATAATCTGGATAAGCTCAAAACCGCTAGATGTATCTTTTAACCTCCTGATTTAATTCAAACGATATCCCTGGCTCGTCATTTCTGATGTACGATAGATTTCATATTTGGATAGATCTAACGGGTAATCCCAGCAGCTCATACGATGAAAAAGCTGTCCGCCAAATCCGGTCTTAAAACGATATAATCCGTACATCGGGTGGGCCGGATCAGGTTTTGGGGCAACGCCAAACATATCATATTTCGCACACCCGTGCTTCTTCGCCCGGCGGATGGCTTCCCATTGCAATGCGTACGTACCCATTAAATTCCGGTGTGTGGATGATGATGCTCCATACAAATACGTGGATCGCTCGCCGGAGAAAGCCAGAAACATTGCCGCAAGTGGCTGATCATCGATTTCTGCAATTAGCATTTCTGCTTCGGTGGGATCGGTGTTATTGTTATTCGCTTCAAACACAGCCCTGAAATAAGCAATATCATGAAGGAATATCCTGTTTCGCTCACATGTTTGCTTATAAAGTTCGTACCAAATATCGAGCTCGCTAAACGACGCTCTCCTGACCTCAACGCCTTTTCGCCTGGAAAGTCGAACATTATAGCGGGTTTTTGGTTTCATAGCTTTCAGGAGTTGCTGTTCATCCTTTTTCAGATCAATGAAAACAGTATCCGCCGGCAGGATATTCGTATTCGCTTTCTTTAAATTCCATTTTTGTGTATCAAAATTCAAGCGAATTTCCTGATTGATTTTTTTGGGTGGACCCAGCCAGTCGCCGCGATCATTAAAATAGGCGTCATCTTTTGCCCAGGGCGATTCCCATAACAGGTCATAACGAATCAGGATACAATTCGACGGCAGAAAGGATCGCAGAGATTCCGATAACTCCTCCAGAAATACGCCTTGTTTTTCCTCACTCGGTTTTAATGTGGGGCCATACGGCACATACCCGATTTGATAGTCATCGCCAATTGATTGCAGAAGGATTAATACATCATCCACAATAATTTTTTCATCCTCCCGGGCTGCATAGATGTCTGATGCCCGGGCCTTTATGTCGAATGCTTTTGAACCAATCCCATGATACCGCTTCACATCAGACCAGAAGGACGTCTGCTGCAAAATTGACGTCTCATGTATTTGCTGAATGACTTTATTTTGAACCTGAACATTCATTCGGAATAGCCTGTTGAAATTTTTGCGGGATTGATTAAATATATGAATTCAAAAAGTAATATTCAAGGTTTTTATTGATTTGAAGTGAATTGTGAATATAAACATCAAGAGATGAGTCGATATCATTTACATCATCGTTACGAGAAATATATTTCCCAAATTGGGTATTAAAATTAATAACAATCAATAAAAGACGGTTTATCGACCTCTGAGTTTTGTGCAACCTCAGAGGTCGGTGATTATTACTGCTGCAATATCATCTTCCGGGTTGCGGAAAATCCATCTGCCGCAAGGCGGTAAAGATATAATC
Organism: uncultured Cytophagia bacterium; assembly: GCA_964498785.1. GTDB lineage: Bacteria > Zhuqueibacterota > Zhuqueibacteria > Thermofontimicrobiales > Thiofontviventaceae > Mariaggregatimicrobium. The sequence goes on from CAZCJL010000084.1 coordinate 3,015, forward strand.
CGCCTGGCTGATTGTGCGCATCCCGGTTCACCAGGATATTTTTGTCCTGAATTTGGCTTACCAGCCGCCGCCACCGCCTCCTCCTCCGCCTCCGCCGGATGATCCGCCGCCGCCACTGCCAGAACTGGAACCAGGCGAGGTGGATGATGATGAAATCGCTCCTGACAGTGAAGCGCCAATACTTGAGGCAAAATCGGAACTGCTTATTAAGTCCCAGGATCTGCCTATGTACCATGAGGGTGAATAGCTGTCTGATTGTCCGGCAGCATTTAATATTTCATTAAATTGTTCACACCATTCATTTTCCACATCAAGCGCCAACGCATACGGCAGGTATTTTTCGAAAAGCGCAGGTGTCATTTCTGGCGCGTACAGCATGTTTAATCGCTGTTTTTCTGCTGTCTCAAGATACATTTTAAAGCCTTCAATGTGATCCATGACCCGCCGGCCAAGGATTGTCGGGGCTTTTAAAAGATTATAGAACAGCAGGTCCAATATAAAAACAGTTATAATACAAACTAATGTCAGCATGGAGGTCATCACACCGTAAATGAACAGCCCGACAAAAGCAAATGCCACAAATGGCAGCGAAAACAACGTTAATCCGAGCACGCTGGCTCTAGTAATAAGATTTACCCCTCGCTTGTGTATTGCAGCGCGCCAGGCTTTCACAACGGAAAATACAAGAACTGATGTGCCAACAGTCCAGAGAGCAATCCAAAACGTAATGACCGCGATTGAATCTGCCTGAGGGGACGCAAGTACCACTGCAACCAACGTTAATATTGTAATCAAAATGCCGGGGGTGAAATAGGCGCGATTTCGCCTGAAATGAAGTTTCTCGAATTCTTTTTCCAGTTCATACTTTAGCGATGATATTGCATTTTGAAATATCGTATGATTTCTCTGTTTTAACGCAATCCGGTCGCCCGTTACAAACAGCTTATTCGCGATTTTCCTTTCTCCGGAGGATAAATCGGCTGTACTTTTTTTGACCCGTGTCAGCGTGTATTCACCCTTTTTTTCGGTAATCGTCAGGTATTTTTTGATCGCCATGTTTACGATCGCCGCGGTAAAAACCCGATCGCTGTATCCCATCCGCATGACATAGTGTGTCGCGGCTGGTGAAAAACCGGCAGGAGGTTCAAACCGCGGAATAATTGTGCTCTTTGGCGGGTCTTTGCCAACTTTAGACCAGACGACCAGGAAATATATCAGCAATGTGATGAGGCCCAAAAAGCCAGCGATGGTATTTCTGTTATCCGAAAAAAGATAGCCCAGTTTCTCCTCTGCTGTCGGCTCCTGAATGACGCCCTTTTGCCAGGAAACCGCTATTGTAAAACCTTCGCGGGGATTCAAATAGTCTGTCGTTGAAAACTTTACATTCCCGTTCTCGTCGGTACTGATGGTATAATTTTGTCCCTGATGTCCGGCGTATCCGGTGTACGCAATTTTATTAATAATATTTGCTTCCGAAGGCAGTTCGATCACAGCTTCCGCATATTCGACAACAAAATCCCAGTCATTGCCGGTAACGTTCCAGTACAATTCATCAAAGTCTTTGAAAAATCCAAGTTGTCGATCTGTCAAATACGTGAGTGTGTATGTATATTCGCCCGGATCGAGGTAGACATTTTCACTGCCAATGTAAATTTTAACGCCGTTTCCCTCGCCTTGCGTGTGGTATGGCTCCGGGTCGCCATTTTTCAGTACTTTTAGAATTTCAAATTGTACCTGAACTGTATTTCCAAACCGGTCTTTGTATTTTGTGGGAAAGGTTCGGTAAATTCCCCGTTGAATCTTTTGTGACGCACTGATGACTTTAATTGTTTCTGTAATCCGTAACGTCCGATCTTTATGGACAGAAATGTAGCTTGAATACGAAAGAATACGTTCTGTATCGTTTGCGAATAACAGAGAATTCAATGCAAAGAGGAATAAGCAAATAGCAATGTGTCGGGTTATTTTCATTATGTCTCCACATTAAAATGACACTTTGGGCACAGCCCGGTCTGCTTCATCATCAATCTCGAAATAATTTGCCGGATTGAACTGAAACATTTTCGCGACATAGCTGCTGGGGAACGATTCGATCATTATATTGAGATTTCGTACAGTACCGTTGTAATAGCGCCGCGCTAACTGGAGTTGTTCTTCCACTTCTTTCAATTGGTTTTGTAAGTCCAGAAAATTTTGATTTGCTTTAAGATCAGGATAATTCTCAGCAACCGCAAACAGGTTTCCCAGGGATCGGGAAAGTTTATTTTCAACCTGGGATTTTTCCGTTACATCACTGGCTTGCACACTTTCGGAACGTAATTTAGTGAGTTCGGTCATCAGTGTCTTCTCATGTTTCATGTATCCCTTTACGGTCTCAATGAGATTGGGAACTAAATTTGCCCGCCGTTTCAGTTGCACATCGATCCCGCTCCAGCCCTCGGCGACTAGATTTTTATTACGCACCAGTTTATTGTAAATGACAATTAACCATACTCCCGTCAAGAAAACAATGGCGAATATCAGATAAATAAGTAACATTGCTTCGTCCTCCGGCTAATTGTAAGGAACTCGCTGTTGAACATGGATTGTGCGGATAACAACTTTCAGAAAATACTTGTAATATCGTTAATTCTTGATCTGAAATTCAAAACCCAAATTCATCTTAGCTGAATTTTCGCTTAAGTTACACTTATTTTTTGAAATTAGCAAGTGAAAAAGGGAAAGTATTATATTTCATCTAAAAATCAATATTCAAGGCTTAGCTGCATTTTTATCGATTTACAATAAAAAGAAAATGGGAAGCGTTTTGAGAAATGCCGGTGGTAGACGACGATTTTTCAAAAAATAGCTTCCCAAATGATTTATAATGAAGTCAGTTATTAATATATAAATTTTTAGCTGAAAAACTTGATTCTACTTAATCAACGTTAATTTCTTTATCGCTCTGAAATCGCCAGCTTTCAATATATAAAAATATATTCCGGAGGATATCGGTGTCCCGTTTTCGTCGATTGCATCGAATTTAACCCGATGGCTACCGGCCATTTTTCTGCCGTTCACCAATGTTTTTACTTTCTGACCGTTCGCGTTGTATACTTCAATGATAACGTCGCAGGATTTTGGGAGATCATAGCTTATGGATGTCGTCGGATTAAACGGATTTGGATAATTCTGATGCAACCTGAAAACTGTGGGCAAAGTTTTGTCAGTTCCCTCTACATGCGTTGGATACGTGATGTTAATTATGATTGTATCGGTTGCGGTAGCAAAGCTGTCATCCATCGCAGATATACTGAAATGAACCTGTCCTTTGTAATTCATAGATTTCAGTGATAAAATGCCAGTTCCTTCGTCGAAATTCCAGAACAGCGAATCGTCTGTGACCGGCTGATCATATATTGCATCGAAATCGAACTGTAATAAAGAGTCAGGCGTTTCGATATCCGATGTAAAATTCCAGAGCTCTAGCACGACGGTGGAATCGCTTTTAATATTTAATGAATCGGGTAACTCATTAATAGCAGGGGCATCATTTACTGATTTTACGTGTACCACGAAATTCGCTCTGTTCGTTAAGCCACTGCTATCAGCAACAGTTAAATTTAGTGTGTCACGACCAAACCAATTGCTAATTTTAGTTTTGAAATGACAACTATCCTTTGTCGTGGCAACTGTAACAAATTCCCCTGAATTCAAATTAACTGATAACGTGCTATCAGGCCAGCGATTGTCCTCAATATATCCGAACCAGAAATCGATGGGCATCTTTAAGGAATCATCTTCGTTAAATGTAATTTCAGGGAGTGTTGAAATCGAAGGCGCAATAGTATCTGTATTAATTGTGAACTGCCATGTTTGCAAACACCATTTTTGCATACCCCAGGGATTTTGGGTAAGAACTTTCCAGTAGTAGGTTGACAAATCTTGTAACGAATCTCTCACCATATAGCTGTTTGTTTCAATATCTTCGATAAGTACGGTGTTAGAATCAGCGAATGTACTGGCTGGCGAATAAAGTAAAACAAATTTTAACGGTTCATTCCCGGCTGTTGCAGGAAGCTGCCATTTAAATTCAGTCCAGAGAGTAGAAATTGTTGTATCATTTTCAGGAGAAGAAAGCGCAAAATCTGAAATTGACTGATGATAATAGAGTGCGCCCATATCGGCACGGGTTCCATCCGTATCTGCCGTGCTATCCGGATGCCCGGTATCGATACAGGGGGAGAGGTAGGTAAGACTGAAATCGTGGGTTTGAGCATTGCTGAACTGTGGTGCCTCGGAAATATTACCCTCGCCCGCTATTTCGAAAGGTAAATCACTATAACAAATCATCGCCTGCCCGCCATCTGTTTGCTGAATATGATTGGCATTACTGTTCCAGATGATTGAGTTTGATATTAATAATTTTGCAGAATCTGAAGCCAGGATATCATACTCGCTATTTTCCCAGAATGTATTTTGATCGAAACGAATATTATCCGCGTAACTCGGATTTTCACCCCATGCTTCAGTTGCGCTCAATCCCCTGGTATTATCAGCGATAATATTATTTTTAATGGTTGGATTTGTGAATGCTTTACGATAGGCATTAAATGGGATTCCCTGTTCCCAATCACCTCCTGCATAACATTTTATACCGAACCCCGTGTTATTCACAATGAAGTTGCTTTCAATATCTGGAGATGCAGTGGCGCTCTTCAATCTGGAAACATAACCTGAAGGAACCCATCCATCCGCTAATACATAAATGCCGCCTTCTGTATTGTCAGTTATCGTATTGCCGGTAATGAGCGGACTCGCTTCTCCGCCTGTATCAAAACAAAATGCGGCACAATAAATGCCCCACTGTCCGTTATTGCTTACAGTACTGTTTTTCAGTTCTCCCCCTATGTAACGCTCGTTTCCGTCCCAGTGAATTCCGTGGTCACTATTATGACGAATAGTACTATTTTCAATTGAGACATTACTATGTTTTACGGTTATTCCGGTTTTCGCGTATTCAATAATACAATATCTCAAAATGGCCGTTCCGTCTGCATTGCTATTTGTGCTCTGAGAGTTGTTAGTATTTTCCCCGGATAGATTTTTTCGTGGAAATTCTGTTGGGGAGGTGTTATCATTCTCTGTGTTCAATATTTGTGTCATCTCATCATTATCCAAATCGGGAGAGAGTGATTTTGTATTCATGGAAGAATTAGTTGAGGAAACCAGCCTTAAATCGATTCCATCCCACATTCCCGGTGATTTTTCACCTGTTACGGTAAATAGAATTGAATCGTTTTCAGTACCAACTGCGACAAATGTTCCTTCAGCAACGATTTCTGCTGAGGGACCAGCCAGATTTGTGTCCACCTTAACGATCACACCTGGTTCAATTTTTAACAGCGAACCGGATGGGATCAGAATATCGCCGCCCAGTATGATTGGCGAGTTGCTACGTGACCAGGTCCCCCAAACTTCGCCGCTCCAATAACCAGCCCGACCTTTCAAATGAATAGTCAAACTATCTGCGCCCGGAATATCGGGAGAGGTCAAAATGATTTTTTCCGTAATTTGTCCTGTGGTATTTGGTTTAAATGTTAATTTAATATTTTTTTCTGATAATGGATAAACAGTGTCCGGAAGAGCAAGAGCCGCAATGAAATTTGTCGGATCAGAAAATGTGTAAGAGGTGATTGTAAAAGGTGTCGTTCGCGCGTTCAGGATATGAACAGAGTCAACTTTTGCCTGCCCCTTGCCGGCTAATCCATAATTTAATGTGTCCGGGTAAATATAAATGCCTGATCCACCGAAAGCGCCCATATCATTTCGGGAGCCATCTTCATCATTGTAAATGGAAGCGGAATTACCGGCATTAATACAGGGAGAATTGGTCTGAAGTTGAAAGTCACCATTTTGCGCATCAGCAAAAAGCGGTTTCTCATCTATATTTCCGATTCCTGCGGTACCTCCTTCGATATTGCTGTACCTAATGGAGCATTTTGTTGAATCATATTCTAAACCAGTGTGGTTTCTAATAATTGTATTTTCAATAAATGTTTCACCTTCAAAAGAGTGGTTGACATTGTCATAAATCGTGCAATTTATCAGCCTCAATTTTGTAGTTGTTGAGATATTAATATCATTTGAATTATTATAAAAAATGGAGTTGTAAACATATAGTTCAGAATCCTCACCGGAACATCCCAGTAAGCCATTTCCATTGTAATTATTCTTAAACATGCAATTGATGAGTTTTACCTTTGAATCCCTGACTAATAATGCATTTATATTATCAGACGAATTACCATCGAAAACGCAATCTTTTACAATGAAATAACTTTTCCATGCAAATAATCCCCCGGTATTCCAATGATTATTATTTCGTAAGGTTGAATTTTTGATGATAAATTCACCATAATCAGCATTTGCCACATAAATTCCGTTATCAGTTGCATTACTCACCACAATATATTCTAATTCTGCTTTATTACTAAGCCATTTAAATTCAAACCTTAATCCTTTCCAGGTACTATCCGGATGATTGCTGATAAATTTTATCGAGTCTTCGGCAGTCCCTTTCGCAAATAGTTTTCCATTTATAGTAAATCTAGTGTTGCTTGAAAAGCGAACTTCAACGCCCGGCTCAATTTCTAATTTTTCCCAGGATCCATTTGAAACATATATATCATCTGTGACGATATATGGCGAATTTGATTTTGTCCAGATACCTTCAACTTTTCCACTTACATAAGTCTGAGAATAAGAAACTGAAACCAACAACATAAAAATAATAATCATCCAGGGTGCAATTTTAGTCATCGTTAAACTCCTATGAATTTGGATTTAATAAAATTGGTGGGATTTTGAACAGGAAATTTATCTGTCCTGTATTTTTGAGTGTCAATTTTATTTCGTATGAATTTTATAAATATAGCTTAAAAATTTAAAAAAGTCAATAAAAAATATTGTTTCATATTCAAGATTATATAGAAAGAACCGGCGAAGGATGGATTCAGAAAGAAAGAGAGCTGTTATAACAGAAAAATTTTGAGAAGTGAATAATCTGTATCAACAGCATCCTCATAATTCATATTTGCTTCGTCTTTTATTTCTCTCCAATCACCAGTAGCATCGGAGCCTTGAGCAGTTATTCTTGTAATTTGACCAACGATTTCACTTTCAAAAGCTTGCTCTGTATTATAATCAAAATTTTTCTTTATGAAATGAATCCAATCACCAATCACGATACCACTTAATTCTCCTATTGGTGCAGCATGGATTACTGATTCTCCTTTATCAAAGTCCTGATCCAAATCCAGCCATCCGCCTGAGCTACCCGTCAAAGAAAAACAACTGGAATTTTTCAAATTTTGAAAAACAAGGACTGTCTTATCAGATCCATCTCCTTGAAACACAATATTGCTGTCATTCTGGGTTAAAGAAATGGTGCTGGTGAAATAGTAGGTACCCTGTGGGAAATAGATAGTTGCTAATCCACCAGTTGTATTGACATGATTCCTTGCAGTTGTAATTGCATTGGTAACTTGAGTACTTGCAACGCCTGGATTAATTGCTATTAATAGCTTAGGCTGTGCAGAATCAATCTCCTCCCAAAGACCAGATGCATTCCAGGTCTCTTGGTAATACGTAGGAATATGACCGACACCATTCCATAAAGTTTGTGATTGATTTTCTTCCGTAAATATGATAATCAAACTTACAATAATTACAATTAGGTTTTTCCTTCTCATTTTGTTATCCTTTCAAGTTAATGTAATAAATTTATATATCCTTATAAAAGAAACGCCACAGTTATTTCGTATGAGTCAATTTTATCCTGAACGCTTAGGCTTGAAACACCCTCAGTAATTGACAATGCTCTAGAATAGCCAAGTATTATGGCAAATCGATTATACGACAATCTAAAGCCAAATTGGAAATTTGTTGATGGTATCGTATAATTTTCATCAAGTGGGATATAATCAAAAGGGTAATTTTTTCTTTCATCTGGTCCAAGTGGTATTGTTTTTTGGTTTGTAATTCTTGTATGATTTTTGATGGGTAATGAAAGACTGCAACCGGTATAAATATCTGAATTAAACTGATTTTTAATAATAGAATAGCCAACACTTGCATGTACATCGATATATGAAATATTTACATTGATATCTCCCCTTTCTATTTCGAAATCGCTGTCATAAGGATTGCTTTTCCAAGTTCTATTTTCTAATGAAAACATTTTTCGATGATAATTAATTCCAAAACTAATAAATCCATCAAAAGAGTGAATTGGATAAAAATCTTTAATGAATCCCAAAGTTAGTCCTGGTTGACTGATACATTTCTCATTACGAAATTTTGATAAATTTAAGCCGAGCTCAATATAATTCGTTGATTCGGTTTTTCCATCAAAAGGGCGTAGTGAAAGAAATGCTAATACAAATAATAGATATTTTTTCATCAAACCTCCTGATTTTAAAATTATTAAATGCTAATAAAGATGACATAAGCTATGGCGGCTTTAAAATCAGCCCCGAATTTACATTAATGAAATAAAAAGTGTCAGATTGGAAAGGAATACGGCAAGCAGTCAGTACAATGTGTTCAGCAAATGCATTGTACTCGCATCCCCAAAAGAGACAAAATTTAAATGAAACGAGATTATTCATCACACCTCGGTTTGCGATTATGTGATTTGTTTATCATCGCTATCTTTCACCAATAAATGATTGCTTTATAAATGCAACCACAGTGCCATAAGCGCATTCCCTTCTGCAAGCGAGATGTTATAAACACGAAGCATCACTGACATGCGAAAGGAATGCACGACGCTGTGCAGGATGTGCGTAGTTTAAAAAAAACGCTGAAATGCAAAGAAGATAAAACAACTTATGTAAAAACACAAATCGTAAAAAAAATTAAAGTGCAGTTGCCAAACCATAGAAAAGAAGCGCCAGTCAGGGAGCAGAACACGCCACCAGTAGTATTTATGTATCATGAAGAGCGTATAATATTATATACAAAAATAGATTAATAAAGGCAAATAAATTTATGTGTGTTTGAGATATTTTTAACGAAAGACTTTGTCGTGTTGCTGCAACAGGTTCGGTAGTGCGAAAAAGAGTTATCAAATCTTTTGAAGCTACAGACATTAATTTTTACAGCCCAAAAGAAGGCTGCAATGCAGCGCATAAAAGGCGCTGCACTCCACGCAAAAACTTCTAAAATCAAAAATCGTTAATCTTTATTCGTATTTCAAAATTCTTTAAATAGATTTTCTGAAATGGGAAATAATGATGCTGCCCTTTCAGGGCAATTATTGGGCTTCACATCTGATAATACAAAACACCAAATCCTGCATAAAACCTGAAATTCTCTTGCATAATTTAATATAATCTATTATATTAAAACTTCTTCATAAAAAAACGAATGTTCTGTCCAAAATATCAAATACTTTCATAGATTGGAGAGCTGAAATGGCAAAGGTCACAACTCAAAAATCGAAATCGCCGAAATCTCCCTGGTTTTGGGTGCCAAGTCTTTATTTTGCGGAAGGCATCCCATACATTGTTGTAATGATAATTTCCGTGATTATGTACAAGCGAATGGGAATTTCCAACACAGACATCGCGCTGTACACGAGCTGGCTGTATCTGCCCTGGGTTATCAAACCAATTTGGAGTCCGTTAGTTGATCTATTCAGAACCAAGCGCTTTTGGATCATCACCATGCAAATATTCATTGGCGCGGGTTTGGCCTGTATTGCTTTAGCCATTCCGGTGCCAAAATTTTTTCAGCTTACGTTAGCGTTTTTTTGGCTGTTAGCCTTTAGCTCAGCAACGCACGATATCGCGGCCGATGGATTTTACATGCTGGGTCTCACAGAACATCAACAAGCCTGGTTCGTCGGTGTTCGCAGTACATTTTACCGCTTTGCCATGTTAACGGGTCAGGGATTGCTCGTTATCCTTGCCGGTTATCTTGAAAGTCATAGCGGCTTACCCAGCAAAGAAATGCATGTTCAGACGGTGCAACAGGCGACTGTGGAACAGGTAATCCATCCTGATAGTCTCTCCATTCAACCACTCGATGGTGATTTGAGAATTGTAATTCAGCCCGAAGAAATAGAAGTACCGATGGAAAAAATGCCAAAAGCAAAAATCGATTCTCTTACCGGGTTGGCAAAAGAGTGGAATTCGCTCAATTTTAAAAATGTTCGGGAAGAAGCTGCTGAAAAAGAGAAAACTCCGCCTTCCCAGCAATCATTCTGGCAGAGAACAGTTGTCACCAAACTTGAATCGGCAATCAAAGGAGCGTTTGGCCCCGAACAGCCGACAGTTGTCCTGGGCGATTCAGTGGGGAATGCAGGCGTTTTGTTTATGCACCTGTCAAAAAAGCCGGAATCTGGTGAAAAAATCGTTGTCAACTTTGGCCGGGAGTCCGGCGATAAAAGCATTGAGTTAAAAGAAGGGATGCGTGCGGAATTCAACGCATCGAATTGGGACAAACCGTTAATGGCAATCATTCAGATAGACCCAAAATTGAAAACCAGTTCATCTGCCATGTTTGTCGCAAGAGCTGGCAATATTCCACTGTCGTGGATGGTCACATTTTTCTTTATGGCAGGTCTGTTCATCCTGTTTTCGCTTTACCACCATTTTATGTTGCCCAGACCTGCAACAGATGTACCTCGGAAATCAGAATCGCTGCAATCGTTTTTCAAAGATTTTGGCAACACCTTTGTGCTGTTTTTCAAAAAAGATAAAATCGGACTATCCATTGCTTTTTTATTGCTGTACCGATTGGGAGAATCTCAATTAGTCAAACTTGCTTCGCCATTTTTACTGGACGCCCAGGAAACCGGCGGACTTGGCCTTACAACCGGGCAGGTTGGTTTTATTTACGGCACGGTCGGCATGCTCATGCTTACGCTGGGTGGACTTTTGGGAGGCTTTGTTGCCGCAAAACACGGTTTAAAAAAATGGATCATCTGGATGGCCATTGCCATTAATCTGCCGGATGTTGTGTATATTTATCTGGCTCACACACAAACAGCAGATTTTTTCACAATAAATGTTTGCGTTGGTATCGAGCAGTTTGGTTATGGATTCGGTTTTACTGCGTACATGCTTTACATGATCCTGATTTCCGAAGGCGAATTTAAAACCGCACATTTTGCCATTACAACAGGTTTCATGGCTCTGGGAATGATGCTTCCGGGCATGATTAGTGGTTGGGTTCAGGAACTCATCGGTTATTCCAATTTCTTCGTTTGGGTGCTTATAACAACCATTCCTGGTATCATTTTGGTGAACTTCCTTCCGATTGATCCGGATTTTGGGAAGAAAAAGGACGATCAGTAATAATGTCTTTAATTGGCTGTCTCCCATTTTTCAGAGGAGAGATTTTTAACAACGATTGATATGCTGACAATCAACAGCGCAAGCATAATGAAGCCGCGAACCGGATGTCCTAAAATAAAGCTGCCGAATCCGATCAGAACGCTGTAAACGGCTGTTATTCCGAAAATGGCGCCAATGACGTTTCGTTTTGTAAAAAGACTTGCTGAACGATAATCCACCGGGATTTTTGCGGCAATGTTTTTCCAACCCGGTCCGCCCGGATGAACACGTTGGTAAAATTCAATGAGCTTTTTCTTATCAGTAGGACGAGAAATAATTGTTGCTGTAAGCCATATCGCAGTTGAAATTGGCACTGTATAAATTAATGTCCAGGGAAATTTTTTCTCAGGCAGGGTGATTGTCAAAACGAGACTGATGGCAATCACTGAAATCAGGATGATGAAAATGCCCGATCCTGAATACTGCTTCCGCCATTCGCTGTGACGAATTCCCCGGAAAAAGAGAATTCCCACTGTAATGATAATGAGTGTGCTCAGCATGATCTGAAGTAAAATTTCAGATTTAATGAGCAAAGTGAAAGCAACAATAGCAAAGATAGAAGCCATCGCTGTTATTTCGGACCACGCATTTACCCGCCACCAGTACCAGCGAGCAATATACACAACTCCGATTCCGGCGTTAATTGCAGAAAGCAACAGCCATGCGAGAAAAATATCTTTCATCAAAAATGAAATTCCGCCACCAAGAACAGCAAGGGAAATAACTGTAATCATGGATACTCGTACATAGTGCTTTTCCGATGCTTTTTTCTTAATAAACGGACGATAAAAATCATTGATAAGATATGAAGCTCCCCAATTTATTTGTGTGCTGATTGTGGACATAAAAGCCGCGAGGAAGGATGCGAGCATTATTCCCAACAGTCCGGGTTTAAGATAGGTAAGCATCACTGCGATATATCCCAGTTCCGGATCTTTGATAAGCTCTCCGCTTATCGGATCTGTGGTTCCGATCCCCGGAAACTGAACAGCCGCGACCATTCCCACAATAATCCAGGGCCATGGACGCAGACAGAAATGAGCGACATTAAACCAGAGATAGCCCATAAACGAATGTTTTTCATTCTTTGCCGAAATCATCCGCTGGGCGTAATGCGCGCCGCCATCGGTATTGCCGACTGTCCACCACAGGATAAAAATATAAAGCATAAAAATCGCAAAACCGTGCTCCGGCGCATCCGCCGATGGGATCAGGGAGGTCATGGATGCGGCTTTTTCCGCGCCGTATAATGTTTGCATTTTAGAGACGATAACGTCAAAACCGCCGGCTGCATTTACGGAAATGATAGCCAGAAAAATCGCCATGCCCATGGCCAGAAAAAACTGGAAAAAGTCTGTCACCATTACGCCCCACAAACCGGAAATAGATGAATAAACCACTGTAATCAAAATACAGATCATCACAGCCCAGTGTTTTGGCAAATCAAATGTGAGGTCCATAATTTTCGTCATGGAAAGAATAACCCAACCCATTATCAGGCAATTATACGGCAGAGCAAAATATAACGCGCGGAAACCACGGAGAATTTTTGATGACTTTCCGGAGTAACGAAGCTCTACAAGTTCTGTATCTGTTAAAATCCGGGCACGGCGCCACAGCCGGGAGAAAAAGAAAACGCCGAACATAAACATCGGGATTTGCGCCCACCAGAACCAGTTTCCCCATATACCCTGCTTTACGACGAGACCGCTGATCGCCAGCGGCGTATCTGCCGCAAATGTTGTCGCAACCATAGAAGTTCCCAGAATCCACCACGGCATCCCCTGTCCCGATGCAAAGTAATCTCCAACGCTTTGTCGGCCCCGTTTCGAGAAATAGATACCAATCGAAATCGAAAACATGATGAACAGAATGATGAAAAACCAGTCAATAATCATCAATTGTTTATCGAACACAAATTGCACTGGTTGGATATCCATAAATGTCCTCTTCCTGACTTTTATCCTTTTATATTAAAATCCGGATCAATTCTGAAGGCATGTTTTAATTCAATAGTAAAACCGATCTTCTTAAATCCCTCGACCTCAAATGTCAAATAAAAAAAATCGTTTTCAGGATCAATTGAATGTTTAGTCGATAGAGTTTTAGTAATATAGCTTAAAAAATCAGGATCAGTAAATTTTTTTACGCATTCTACAACACCGATATGGTGAAACGACATAAAGAATAAAAGCGCTTTATCATTCGGCCCGGGCAATTTAGCGACAACAGCGTAATCGCGGTCATAATCTTGATTTGGCGAGCTAATTGTTTCGTACGTTTGTAAGGTATCGCCCGCATCATTTGTTAAATATAATTTGGCCGGGAAACGTTGGGTTTTGAAATTCAAACCTGTTATAAATTTCGATAAATTATACAAATAGCGGAATGAGCCAATATAAATAATGTCATTATTCAGGATACGTTGCCATTCCAATTTTGAAGCTGATTCGAGAGTGGCATTTTTATGAACCGAAAAAAAAAGCGGTGAAATATATTGTAATGAAGATGTGGAATACATTGGCAGCAGTTCCCAATTCGCATTAGAGATTATTCGGTTTTCCGTTTGATATTTTGTAATAAAATCCTGTAGTTTTTCCTGAGAGTTGATATGACCATCCCTGATTAATCGTTTTCTATCGATCCGTTTATCGTATTCGGAAAATAAAAATGGATCTCCGAACACAATGAGGGTTGAGTGGGCGCGTTGCAAAAAATGTCTCCAGATAGGATCGTTTTCGTGTACAATTTTATAGGATGTTACCAATAAATGGTTTTTATACCACAAAAATGAGGAAAAAAAAATTAGCAGAATTAAAATTGGCAAAAGTAACACGGATCGACTTTGTAAATTTTGACTTTTAAACCAGGATGCGCTTCTCCTGTATTTTATAAATTGAACTTCATAATGCCCCTTGGGGATTACCAATCGGATGGAGTCTTTTTTACCTTTGGATTGATAATATGAATCCAGTTTTTTCCGAAGGTTGTGCATGTAATAACGCACGATTGTATCCTGGGACGGATCAAAGTTTTTGTCTTTCCCAAGAACTTCCAACGCAATGGTTGTTTCCTTCGGAATATTCCCCTCGATTGACGAGTTGAACAGATATTTCAGCAAATCCTGAAATCGTTGTGAACCATTGAACTCGCTGCTTTGGAGAATTTTCTGTAATATACGTTGCTTCTGTAATTCAGCTTTCATGTCAATTAAGATAATATTTTTTTTGTAAAAAATCAAGCCCAAAAAAATTACAGGCATTCCTAACCGTTAGCTAACTGTTAGGAAACCGTTTTTAACTGGCTTTGTGAATTAAAATGCCTTATATTTATCTATCAAAACAAAATTACATCTTAAATCAAGGAATTAAATCCTGTGATGAAAAAAACCACACGTCGGGAATTTTGTAAGACTTTTGCAACCTCACTCCTTGGAGCTTCGCTGTTCAGATGCGGCAGTGGACGCCCCAAACCGAACCTGCTCTTTATATGGACAGACCAGCAGCGCGCTGACACGATGGCAATTTATGGTAATACGATAATCCGAACGCCAAATTTGAATAAACTTGCCAGCGAAAGCATTGTATTTGAAAAAGCGTATGTCAGCCAGCCGGTGTGCACTCCCTCACGGTCAACGGTAATGACAGGGCTCTGGCCGCATACAAATGGGTGCACGGCGAACAATATCCCGTTGTCAGAAGACATTCCCTGCTTCCCGGAACTGTTGAATGATCCTGACTATCGAACCGGATATTTTGGGAAGTGGCATTTAGGTGATGAAATTTTCAGGCAACACGGATTTGATGAATGGGAAGGAATCGAAGATCAGTACATCAAATACTACAGTGATTTTCGGGATAAAGACGATAGAAGCGGATATCATCATTTCCTGCTTGATCAAGGGCATCAACCTGATACGAACGAGAATATCTTTAGCCGGAATTTTGCATCAAACCTCGCATTTAAACACTCCAAACCGAAATTTCTGGAAGCCAAAGCATGTCATTTTTTAGAGCGCCATCGCAACGATCCGTTTATTCTCCATGTCAACTTTTTAGAGCCGCACAGTCCTTACAATGGTCCGTTTAACAATTTACATGATCCTGAAAAAATCATTTTACATCCGAATGTTGATAATTCTTTTCATGAAGATGATCCGTTGCGTTATCGATTGTTGCAGGCAAAATTCAGAAGAACAGACAACGCGTGGCAAAACTTGATTGCGAGGTATTATGGCCTGGTTTCCGAGGTTGATCAAAGTGTCGGTAAAATTCTCACGACTTTAGAACATCTGGGTTTGGCTGAAAATACAATCGTTGTATTTACAAGCGATCATGGCGACATGATGGGAGCGCACAATTTGCTGGCAAAATCTGTCATGTATGAAGATGCGGTGCGGGTTCCGTTACTCATGCGGGTTCCCTGGCTTAGTCGCAAACACGCGCTGATAAAGGAACGCGTCAGTCATATTGATCTTGTACCGACTTTGCTGGATTTAATGAATCATAAAAATTCAGGCATGTTGCCCGGAAATAGTCTTGTGGAACGTATCAGAAATTCAGCATTGAGAAATTCACATGTTTTCATAGAATGGAATCCGAACCATTTGCAGAAATTCAGCAAACAAGCTCCGGATAGCATTAAATCGGTCTCAAAAGAAGATCGGGAACGTGTGGCGAATGCACGTATTCGAACCGTTATTTCACCGGATGGTTGGAAACTATCACTCAGTGATCATGATAAACATCAATTGTTTGATTTGAATAAAGATCCATGGGAGACTCAAAATTTATATTATACAGATCAATATGCCGGGGTGATTCACCGACTTACGAAAAGCATTGTCAACTGGCAGCAGGATGTGAATGATGAAAGCATCATTTAAACTGAATAAGACTTATTGATTTTTTATTATATTTGAAGAAATCCGGGGTGCATCGCCTTTAGAACGTGTCCAGGAACTTTGATATCGTCGGGAAAACCCTTGAGAAGGTTTCGCGACAACACAATATATAGATAAATTCATGAATATGTATCAATATACAGCTTGTCCCGTTTTGAAAGGCCTTCGCAAAGGTAGTTTTTGGACAGGCTCTTTATGCGATGCAGCAGTCCAAAATAGAAAGATAATAATCGAGGATTCAGTAATGAAAAAATTCATCTGCCTTTTCATAATTTTTATTATTTTTATCGGAACGAGCGGATACACCGGAACAACCGGGAAAATTGCCGGGACTATTCATGATAAGGCGACCGGTGAACCGCTGATATTAGCGAATATAGTCGTGAACGCTCAGTGGGTGGATGGTGAAGAAGTGATTTTAACGACACCGTTTGGCGCTGCTTCCAATGAGAAAGGGGAATATTTTATCCTGAAAGTACCGCCCGGTGTTTATTCGGTTTCTGGCACTTATATCGGTTATAAAAAGGTGATTAAAACTCAGGTCAAAGTTTCAATCGACAAAACCACGACTGTAAATTTTGCACTGGAACCCAAATTGATCGATGGGGAAGAAGTGGTGGTGACTGCATACCGCGGGCTCAAAATAGAGGTTGACCAGACGTCATCAAAACAGTCGTACACGATTTCGGATATTACGGATATTGCCGGTGTGAATAATATCGAAGACATCATTGAATTGCAGGCGGATGTGGTTGATAATCACTTTCGGGGGGGGCGAGTTGGAGAGTCATCTTATCTCATTAATGGCGCGAGTATTGTAAATCCTATCAGTAACAAAAGTTCCTTCAAACCGTTGACGCCAGCTCTGCAGGAAGTAGAGGTCTTTACAAGTGGATTTAGCGCAGAGTATGGAAATGCCCAATCCGGCGTGATAAACATGGTAACAAAGGAAGGCGGGGACAGATGGACAACAACTTTGGACATTTCATCGACATTTCCCGGCTACAAGACCTGGGGTGGAAGCCTTTATGAGCATGAGAATATGCCTTTTTATGATTTGCTGAAAAATCCGGAAGAATGGTTGAATAATTATAATCCAAGCGAACCAGGGACAAATCTCAAAGATTTCGAACAATATATCCCTGTAAATGCGACTCGTGCCGACAGTATCCGGGCAGCTACAATGGCGCGGGACAACTGGTTACAGATGGTACGAGATATTGGG
This sequence comes from uncultured Cytophagia bacterium, assembly GCA_964498785.1. Classification (GTDB taxonomy): domain Bacteria; phylum Zhuqueibacterota; class Zhuqueibacteria; order Thermofontimicrobiales; family Thiofontviventaceae; genus Mariaggregatimicrobium. The sequence continues at coordinate 20,527 of CAZCJL010000084.1, forward strand.
CTGGAATATGAAAACAGCATTGATCGGCGACTGGATTTCACCGTTGGCGGACCGGTTTCTGATAAACTGAAGCTTTTTACAGCAGTGCGCTACGAAATCACCAATCCGATTGCACCGGTACCACATCCGAACACCACAAAACAGATGATGAGTAATTTGAGCTATCAATTCGATAGCAATAATAAGTTGAAATTAGGATACAGCTATTCGGATATTTTTGTAAATGATATGAATGCCGGAGCTTTACTTGATTGGAGTTTTGACCGTGAAATGCGGGTTCCGAAAGAGACAGAAAAAGTCAATCAATACCTGGTAAGCTGGAATCATGTATTTAATCCTGCCACTTTTATGCAATTCGATATCGACTACCTGTTAACCGAAACAAAATTACGACCTGAATTTTTATTGCCAGACCGGTATCGAAAAGAAGATTCGCTTGCGGCGTATAATCGTGATTACGCAGACTGGTACATTAACACACCCTCCGGTCACCGGGTCGGGGAAGTTTATACTGACAGACGGGAACATGAGAAATCCAAAACCCTGAATATCAAGGGGACGATTACCAGCCAGGTGACGACCAATAACCTGCTCAAATCGGGAGTGCAGTTTTCTTATTATGATCTGTGGATTCAAAATGGCCGTGGTTTTAATACTATTCCTGAGTCACAATTAGAGACGTATTCGGTTTACCCGTATGAAGGCGCGTTATACATTCAGGATAAAATGGAATTCCAGGGTATGATCGCCAATATCGGCGTGCGTTATGATTTTTATAATTTCAATTATACGTATTTTTCTAATATATATTCACCACTGCGAAATCAAAACTTTGATCCTGATGACCCAAATTCCGGGCCGGAATATTCACGGGATTTAGCTGCTAAGGAGACGACAAAATTATTCACAAAGCTACAGCCGCGCGTGGGACTCAGTTTTCCTGTAACGGAAACCTCTGTTATCTATCTTAATTACGGTAAATTTGTCCAGCGTCCGCCGTTTAATCGAATTCTCAAGACACAAATTACTGGTGTGGGACAGGTGATCGAGCTGGGAAATCCCCGACTTAAGCCGGAAGAAACCACTGCTTATGATGTGGGTTTGGTACAAGGTCTGCCTTTGGATTTCAAGTTAGAGGTAAGCGTTTATTATAAAGACGTTCAGAACCTGATCCAACAAGCGATTTATTACGACCGGGGTTTCATACCGTACTATACCTTCACTAATTTGGATTATGCAAATATTAAAGGGTTTCACATTAATCTGGAAAAGAATGCCGGTACATGGAGCTCGATCATTCGCTACAATTATCAGGATGCAACCGGTAAGGCGTCTACGCCATTTGATAATCCCATCGGATATTACGAAGTTGCTCTGGAAGGTCAGGGAACAGTTGATTTGCCGGATCCAAAGGACATTAATCTCGATTATAACCGTAAGCATCGACTCGTATGCAATCTGCGGTTGAAAAGTCCGAAAAGATTTGGTCCGGCATTGGGTTCAATCTATCCGCTGGGTACTCTTTCGCTCAGTGCAACTTATAAAATTATGAGTGGTCGACCATATACGTGGGATCCAGGCGGGGAAAGATTGCGCTACAATGACACTACTCCAACGGAAACCGAGCTGAATATCCGTTTCCAGAAACGTTTTTTCATTGGTGATTATAAAACGACTTTTTACGTGGAAGGATTCAATGTGCTTAATGAAAAGCATTATAGTTATTACATTTACAGCAATCCACAGGAAATTGACCAGGTCAAGGAGGAAGGAGCTGCTTCAACAGAATTTTTGAGTGTTGATGATATTTCTCCATATTTAACCAGCAGAACTGTCCGGGTGATCAGCAATTCCCCGCGCATTTTTCGGTTTGGTGTGCTATTCTCGTTTTAGTAATGCGTTTATCAATAATTGTACAGGATAAAGCTATGAAAAAAAATTCTATCATATTTACCATAATTATTTTGATGAGCACCGGTCACCTGTTATTCGCCCAGTCACGTTCTTTTAAAGTACACAAGCGAGGAATGCTTCAGGAAACCATTTACAATACAGGCGAAGTCGGCAGGCCGGCGCAAATTACGGGATTTGATAAAATATTGACGCCGGCAATGGAGTGGCCGTCGCGATCCGCCACAATTTTAGACGGGATTGAGTACAGTGGTCAACACAATATTTTCGGCGCTGGCGTTTGGTTAGCTTCAAATATCAAGGGCAAACCAGGACTGAACAATCGACTGTATGCGTTCTGCGGAGGCACGGGCAAAGGTGATTTGCCGGAGCTACCGGATGGACTCTGGAGCTTTCCGCTTTCAATAGAAAGAATTGAAAATTATCCCCTGCTTTCAGATGGTTCGTTGAATCCCGGTTATAACCCGGATGAGGCTGAAGAGATCATTATATCTTCCTGGGGAACGAATACTGGGATTAAAGTGACGAGAACTTCCCGTGCATGGAGTTATCCGGATTATGATGACTTTATCATTTATGAATATAATTTTGAACACACCGGGGATACAGACGGAAATCCCGCCACGATTGAAATTGACGCGCCATTGACAGACGTCATTATCGCGATTGGTTATAATTTCGGACCTTCATTTTTCGGCTATCAGAGATATTATCCGGAGGTCGGAGGATGGAAGAATAAGCCCGGGTTAGTGGATAAAAGCGGGCATAGTGACCTGAAAGGCTGGTTTGATTCGGATTATTGGTTACTCTACTCGCAGGATGGTGAGACCAAAGGTGACACAACCAAAGCCGGTAAACCGGAAATCAAGCTGAATCTGTTTGAACAATTTGCAGAAACAGGCAAGAATGGGGGTGGATTGTTGAGCCCCCAGGCTGCCGGATTTTCGATTCTTTATTATGATACCGAACATTTGGCGGTGGTCGATTATGAAAACCAGGAATTGAACGAATCGGAGATCGTTGAATACGGGACAATCAAGCCGGATAGCCTGGGTGTCTACCATGAATTAGATGAACACAAGCGTGTAAAACAGCCGTTTGGTATGTTCCAGGGGAAGCAGCTTTTCTCGACTAAAGCTATTGAAAGCAATCATCTGGACGTGAATACCCGGAATAAAATTTACGAAACCGGCAGCGACATCGAACCTCCGGAATTACGCTGGGACGGAAGAGGTGCATTTAACTGGAAGGGGAGTCAGCGGGCGTCATTGCGTTATGCATTCTTTGGGCCGTATACCTTAAAAAAAGGGGATGTGATTGAATTTACGATTGCAGAGGTTGTCGGATATGGCGGGGAAGCAGGAAAGCGCGTGCAGGGAGGACAGGAAAATAAACAGTGGGCCGTTGCCAATTCCTGGAATCGTAAAGTAACGGTGGAAAATCAGGTGGTTACAGAGGATTACGTTCAGGACTATGGTTATCCGGATTACATAAATTCAGATGTTATATCTGTTCAGGATGTGGCGCACAAGGCGTATGAAGCCTACATGGGGGAGGATATCCCGTATGACCCGGAACTTCACCGACCAGTTGATGGCTCGACGTGGCCTGAGAAAAATCCAAAAGATGGCGTATATTCTATATCAGCGCCAATTCCGGCGCCAGTTATCACTGTGAACAATACGGAATTGGGCCCGGTGGAAGTAGCATGGGGCCGGGCTGTGGAAAATTTTGCACATCCCCGGCTTATCGGTTTGTTGGATAAATTCTACGTTTATCGCAGTGAATCTGCTATCGGACCGTGGCAGCTACTGGATTCACTATCTGTCGGAGAGGTTGCTGAGACTGGAGATTATGTTTATCATGATACGGACCCTGGTTTCAAAGTCGGCGAAACCAAATATTATGCTGTGACTTCGGTAGATGATCAGGGTGGTGAAAGCGGCAAAACAAATTTAACTAAACATGCGAAAAGCATACACAGCGTCAGCGAAATGGATAAAGTTTACGTTGTACCCAACCCTTTTCGTGTGACATCCGGTTTTGAAGGAGAGGGTGCAGAAAATTCCATCGGTTTTTATGGCTTACCCGAAAAATGCACGATTAAAATCTATTCATTTGCCGGGCAGCTTATTCAAACCATTGAACATAATAAGCCGGAGTATTCGGTGACCTGGGTGCAAATTTCCCGGAATTACCAGGAGCTTGCTTCCGGAGTCTATTATTACGTGGTAAAAACACCGGAGGGTAAAATAAGCCGTGGTAAGTTTGTTGTGATAAAATAGTATCAAATAACCAGACGATAGGTTAACCAATGAGAAGTTAATTATTTGACAGGATAATCATGCCACAGGCAGATGCGCCTGGGCGCACAGGATAAACTGGATAAAAAAAATAATAATCTTGTGAATCACAAAAAAAGGGAATCATAACCTGATAAAGGTTTAAACATTGAATACAAAGAATTAACATAAAAAATTACTGGTTGTGCCTGTAGAGCATATAACAAAATGGGCTTTGGCTTTTTGGAATCGGTTTACGAAAGATGTCTGGCAATAGAATAAAAAACTGTTTTGTGAGCTATATTTCAATTACCTGTTCGTATATATTATGATTACCAGTTCGTTGGAGAATATGATCAACAAGATAATTAAATCATGTAAATCCTGTCATCCTGTCTAAATTAAATTAGTTACGAATTCATAAGGTCATTTGATACAAACTATAAATAATTAAATTTTTCATAATCCAGGTGAGCGTTCCGGAGTGAATCGCCTTTAAGGAGTTAAAGTATCGTTGGAAAACCCTTGCGAAGGTTTGAAACCTTCGCAAGGGTATGATTTAAAACAAACTATCTTCAGACAAGAAAAGTCGAGAGGAAATTTAAATGATAAAAAGGATATTGTTGCCATTTTGCATGATGACGATTTTATTGACGACCAACTCAGGTTGGGGACAAAAGGTTGGTACAACTTCATTTCAATTTCTGAAGGTTATTCCCGACGCCCGATCAACGGCAATGGGGGAAGCCTATGTTGCAGCAGATGCATCTTCGGAAGTATTGTTCTGGAATCCCGGCGCCGCGGTCAGTGTATCCAAACTTGATGTTTCTATATCTCACGTCAATTGGTTTATGGATACGCAATTATATGCATTTTCCGCAGCTTTCTCTTTTCCAGCATTCGGCACTGTGGGTGTGTTAGGCATGTACAATGATTACGGCGCTATCGATGTGACTCGCGTTGATTTTCTGGACTTTAATCCCGACGGCACGTTTAATCCCGGATTAACCGGTGAAACGATGCTGCCAAAGAGTATGCTGATCGGACTTTCGTATGCCCGTTCATTGACCAATAAATTTTCCTTTGGCCTGACAGCCAAATGGGCGCATGAGGATCTTTTTCTGGAAAAAGCATCGGCGTTTCTTTTTGATGGGGGTATTTTATACGATACCGGATTCAGGTCGGTTCGAATCGGAGCAGTTATCCGCCATTTCGGACCAGAAGTAAAATTTGTCAATGATGCCTATCCGCTTCCTCAGACGTTTGAAGTCGGCGTGAACGCAAAACTATTATCATCAGAAAAAGCATTATTTGAAAATGTAAAAAATCATGAGCTGATTTTCGCTTACAGCATTGTTCACCCGCGGGATTACGCACAACAACAGACAATGGGGCTGGAGTATAGTTGGAACAATCTTTTCTTCCTTCGCGGAGGGTACAAGTTTAATTTTGACGAGGAAACGTTCACAACAGGACTTGGCTTCCGCATAGCAAATGTTCGGCTTGATTATTCTTATGTTCCAATGGGTGATTTTTTAGAAGCGGTTCATCGATTTACGTTTGGTTATGGTTTGAATTAAAAAAATCTCTGTTTATCAAAACAAACGGGAGAAACCATTCTTGGAGATATGATTATTATGAAAGTTAAGATCAGGATAATTTTTATTGGACTTTTCATTTTAGCACTTTCTGGTAAAATAAATGCGCAACACAACGGCGATCCGCTGAGTTACCAGGGAATTTTGAATCACCAGATAGGCATCAATGCTGTGGCCATGGGCGGCGCCTTTGTCAGCCAGGCAGGGGAGATTGACGCCCTGTTTACAAATCCCGCCGGATTAACTGGTATTCATAATGTTCAGCTTACAATGTCCGCAGTCAATTATAACAAGACAGTTCGGGAGAATAATGTCTGGTATCCGGGAGCGCCGCAAAAAAATCTGTCGTTGCTGATGGATGGTCTGTTAACATTGCGACCGGAGCAAAGCGGTGTTTGGGAAAGTGATTTGGGCGATCCAACCTCTCCGAATGCCTGGACCCTGGATCAATTTGCACAGCCTGTCATGGGAAAATATCCGTATAGTGAAGATGTTGCTGATTTTGAAAGGACATTGAATGATAATTCTGTAAATAATTTTGCATTGGCAGTACCTTTTACGTTGGCTGGAAAGACAATGGTCGCGGCGGCTGCTTATCAGCGTCAAATTATCCGGGAACATGATTGGAACGGCAGTCATCTCGATCCGCACTTTGGGACATCAGAGCTACTGCCGGACGTGGATACTCTCAAGGTCAATTGGTCTGAATTTAACCGCAAAAGAAGCGGAGCACTGAATCATTGGACATTGGGGGTGTCCTATCCTGTGACGCGTCATATTTCTGTCGGACTGAGCGTCAATCAATTATTTGGGGAAACCGATGATCAATTGTCATTAGCGCACAAGGGCTTTTTTCTTATGGATAATGTTGGGACAACCGGTGACTGGAGTTTTACTTCCGAGCCGTGGCAAAATGATGTCAGCGGAACCTCAAAATTTTCATCAACTTCTTTTAATTTTGGATTATTGTGGACTCAGAAAAATTTTAATCTGGGTGTGAATATCAAATCGCCTGCAACTATTAAAAGAGAATGGGAATATCAAAGAACAATTAATGATGAAAGCAGTTCGTTTAATTCGGATAGCAGCGGGGTTGATAAGCTTGAACTACCGACGATTTATTCGCTCGGTATCAGCTTTAAACCCACAACCCAAATCATTTTCTCATTACAATATGAATTTTTACCGTTGGGCAATACAACATATAATTTTGAAGATGATGTGATCACAACTGAGCAAAAGTGGGTGGATCAGCAATTTATTCGCGCCGGTGTAAAATTCAACCCGATCGGGTCATTAGCGCTCATGGCAGGAGTGTGGGAACAATCCGAGGCGTTTGTGCCGACCGGTAATGCTATTTCTGAACGCGGGCCGATTTCCCGGGGATATACCGTGGGTTTGAGCTATAAAATATTTATCGGTCAATTCATAGTTGCATTTTCCAATCGACAATTGAAATATTATGATATTTATGTGAATAATCGTAATTATGCATTTCAAAATTATCGAAGTATTTATATTGGATACGACATCCAAATTTTTTAATTAATTTATAAACCGGTAGTGTCAAAAGTTTCATGAAAAAATGAAAAACACATTTACAAATTTAGTTTGGATTTTCTCACTGCGTCTTGCAGGGATTATTGAATTGGAGTGCAACGCCTTTATGTGCTGTGCAATTCATAAAGTGATTGCACTCCGACCGTCCTAACTCTTAAATTTCAATGAAAAACATTTCATTTAATTTTAAAAAATTTGACACTACGTATAAACCAAGGAGGAAGTAACATGAAAAAGCTACTATTTGCAGTTGTTGTCCTGGCATTTGCAGCAAATGTTTTTGCTCAGTGGACTCAAAGCACTACAGGTTCTGGTGCAAACCTGAATGATGTCTGGTTTGGCGATGCGCAGAATGGCTTCATTGTGGGGAATGGCGGGTATATTTTAAAGACGACTGACGGTGGTCAAAGTTGGAGCGATCCGTTGGATAATCCGGCCAAAGCTGCTGACGAAAATATCGTTGGGCTGGACATGCTGGATAATCAAAATGGCATGGCTGCATGTAATGGCGCCATCATCATTATGACAACTGATGGCGGCGATACCTGGACACAATTAACAAGCGGAACTGAAAGTAGTTTGTTCGATGTAGATGTCGTTGATGCACAAGTCGCCTATGTCGCCGGAGAATCAGGTACAATCTTGAAAACCACGGATGGCGGCGCTAACTGGACGCCGCAGGATAGTAAAATGTCCGGCGACATTCGAACAATAAAGTTCGCCGATGCTGATCACGGAATCGCAGGTGGTAAAAATGCCTACGTAGGCATAACAAGTGATGGCGGCGCCTCCTGGGATACAGTGCAGGTTGCTGATTATTCAGAAAGTACGTTCAGAGGCATTCACATGTTTGATAGCCAAAACGCGATTGCAGTGGGCGATGGTGGCGTTATGAAAACAGCGGACGGTGGCGCTACCTGGGAAACAGTTACGGTCCCGACAGGCCAGAAGCTAACGAACATCTGTTTTTTCGATGCACTTTTCGGTGTGATCGTGGGACAGAAAGGTACTGTTCTCTCCACAACAGATGGTGGCGCAACCTGGACCGAAGAAGATGATGGCGATACCGGCTCGAAATTGCAGAATGCCTACATGTTCGACGCCAATACAATTATTGTCGTTGGCAAAGGAGATGTTATTCTCCAAAAAGGATCGCCGGCGAGTGCAGTTCAGCAGAACAGCACAAACGCACCGGCTTGCTTTGAATTGGGGCAGAATTATCCCAATCCTTTCAATCCGACAACGACGATTCCGTTTTTACTTGAGCAGGCTGGTACAGTAAGTCTGAAAATTTATGATGTCACCGGCCGGCTTGTTACGGAACTAATCAATGAAAATTTTGCAGCCGGGAGTCATCTCGTTGAATTTGATGCCTCTGAACTGGGATCGGGTATTTACATTTATCAGATTCAGTCAGGTAAAAGTGTCGCCCAGAAGAAACTTTTGTTAGTCAAATAGTAAAGATGATAGCTGAACCAATGAAAAGTTAAATAGTTGACAGGATAACAGGATAAACTGGATTAAAAAAATTATAATCGTGTTAATCACAAAAAAAGAGAATCATAACCTGAATGAGGTTAAAAATGGAACATAAAGAATTACCGGGTTATGATCAACTTGATAATTAAACCATGTAAATCCTGTGCGCTTCGGCGCATCTGCCTAAGGCATGGTTATCCTGTCTGAATTAGCTACGGTTTCATAAGGTCTTATGTATCCATTCAATAATTGATGGTGTGCATCAAAGCTTTCGGATTCTCTTTAAATTTATTGATTAAGACGCGAATCTGTCATATCGGGCGAAGTCGAGATATGACAACATCCATTAGAAAAATGAAGATATATTGGGTATACATCCTCAAATGTCGCGATGGTAAATACAATACTGGTAGTACAAGTAACCTTGAGCAAAGAATCGCGCAACATAAGTCTGTCACGATAAAAGGATTTACTTCATTTAGGCTCCCGGTAGAACTCGTCTTTTCTCAAGCATTTCAAGATGTCAACGAAGCCCTCCGTGCTGAAAGACAGATAAAGAAATGGTCGCACGCAAAGAAGAATGCGTTGATTGCTGGTGATAGGA
>CAZCJL010000085.1:0-29720 GCA_964498785.1 uncultured Cytophagia bacterium
GATTCGCGTCTTAATCAATAAATTTAAAGAGAATCCGAAAGCTTTGATGCACACTATCAATTATTGAATGGATACTTTTTTTATTAGTGTGTCGCACCCGAATGCTTTAGTCGGGCATCCATTTTTATTTTATTATTCTGGATTCCCGCTATAAACATGCGGGAATGAAAGCCAGAAAAGATCAAGTAAAAAAGTGTTCAGTAATGAAAATTTAGAACTTTGCTTAGTACTACTTAATCAGATTAAGTCATAAATAATTAATTTTAATGCATGTTGGAGTGCAGTCCCTTTATGGACTGCATTTTGCAATGCATAAAAGCACAGCATTCCGTTCTTTTTTTAAAATCTGATTAAGTAGTATTAGTTACATGGGGAAAATGATGATAAAAGGACAAATGGAAGTTTACGATGCAGTATTTGACAATCCCAAAATACTGATCGTACTGGAAAATTTGGACATTTCACTGGGATTTGGTGAACAGACAATTCAGGCGATTTGCCAGCAATACAAAATAAACGAACGTTTATTCTGTACAATTGCCAATCTGTATTGTTGTAAACAATGTATCACCCTTTTTACCGATGATTTTGATCAGAATGACGCCTTTCAGGTATTACAATTTTTAAAACGGTCACATTCCTATTTTCTTGATGAAAAAATACCCAAACTAAAATTGCTGATTGATCAAAAAGCAGCGAGTTCATCGGGCGACAAATATTCATTGATCATTAAGAAATTTATCAATGATTATGCTGCAGAAGTTTTTGAACACATCAATTATGAAAACACGATTGTCTTTCCGTATGTGGAATCGCTCCTTAATAATGAAAAGGATTCAAAAAAATATAATATTGATCAGTTTAAAAAAAATCACACGAATATCGAGGAAAAATTGATTGATTTGAAAAACCTCCTTATCAAACATGTGCCATCGGATTATGATTCAGTCGTGCGGCGACGAATACTTATTGAGTTGTACGATTTGGAAAATGATATTAACATCCATGATTTTATTGAAAATAATATTCTGATTCCGATTGTCCAACGTTTGGAAAAGGAGAAAAAATGAGGACAACAGATGATAATGGTAAAATAATTATTGTCGAATCCTCACAAATTATCCATGATGGTTTGACTCTTCTTCTGAAAAAAAATTTTCCTGAATTTGATATTGTAAACCTTAAAGAATTTGGTGAAATGAAAGTTTATATAGAAAAAAGAGATGTTTCTTTGATTATCATAAATTCAGGAATAATTGATAGCATTTCCAGCCCGAGAGATACATTGAATGAGTTTAGACAGGCAAAGATTATTGGCGTTATTACCAACTGCTATCAACGCAAGCATTCGTCTGTTTTTGATGATTTAATTTACATTAATGATAATAAAGAAACCATCATCGAAATCATTAAAATCCATATTCAGAAACCAGCCACAAAAAAAATACTGAAAAAAGATTTGACAAGTCGTGAATTCGACGTGCTGCGATTGGTTGTTAAAGGCTATTCCAACAAACAAATAGCAGATAAGCTGTTTATCAGTATTCACACCGTTGTGACACACCGAAAGAATATCACCTCGAAGCTTGGAATAAAATCCATTGCTGGTCTGGCGATTTATGCAGTCATCGAAAATATCATCGATGTTGACGATTATTTGGAATAAATTTGATGACTGATATTGATCGATCGTGCGCTTGATCAACGCATTATCGCCATTAATTATATCCCCATTTAATGCGAGTAATTCAGCCGCAAAATCCTCATTTCTGGCGATTGAAAAATTACTTTTAATTCGATATTTTAAGCTAATGATAAAGAATTGTAACAACTACAATTCAATATGTGAGAATATGGTTAAGAAACAATTATAAATATCAAATATAGGGGAAGTTAGCATGAAAACTAAATATTTATTCACGCTGTTATATGTGTCGTTTGCTGCCGGATTATTTGCGCAAACCGAGGCGCTGGACGGTCGCGAAATAATGTTGCGTGCGGATAACCGTCTCGACGGAGATGACCGGCGGTCGGTAATGCACATGATTTTAATCAATAAACACGGCAAAATCCGGGAACGTACGATTTTATCGTATGCAAAGGACTACGGCAAAGACACGAAAACCATTATGTATTTTGAGGAGCCGGCAGATGTAAAGGGCACGGGGTTTCTCTCCTGGGAATATGATGATCCGGCAAAAGATGACGACCGCTGGCTGTACCTGCCGGCATTGAAAAAAGTGAGACGCATTGCCGGCACATCCAAAAATGATTATTTCATGGGATCGGATTTCACTTATGATGATATCGGCGGTCGGTCGGTCGGTGAGGATTTACACGAACTGCTTCGGGAAGAGGCAATTGATGGCATCGATTGCTGGGTTGTGCAATCAATCCCCAGGGATGAGGATTATATGTATTCCAAAGTCATTCGCTGGATGCGCAAAGATTCGTTTATGCCATTTAAAGTGGAATATTATGACAAATCCGGTGATTTATTGAAAGTGCTGACACTGCCGGATGTGCGCCTGCATCAAAATTTCTGGACAGCGTTCAGATGGGAGATGAATAACAGTCAGGAAAAACATAAAACCGTGCTGCAAATTAAAGAAATGGACTATAATCAAAACGTGAAAGATAATATGTTTCGTGTATCCACGCTGGAACGGGGCCGGATTCAATAATGAATATAAAAAATTTTTATAAAAAAAGTTTGATTCATAAAACTTTTATTCTTGTTATTTTACTCATCTTGGCTCAAAAAAGTGATGCGCAAATCAATGTCAAGGGCTTCGTCGATTCTTACCATGCCGTCCGCATCAAATCACCGCATGATTATCTCAGTTCACGCAATCGTGTGCGGATGGAAATGAGCGTCGAAGCAGGGGACGCGCTATCATTCATTTCTTTTAATGGTATCAAAAACAAGATACTGCCGACCGAGAGCGCGATTGAGCTGCGGGAGGCGTATCTCGATTACATTGGCGGAAGTTGGGATGCGCGCATCGGCAGGCAAATTGTGATTTGGGGCAAAGCCGATGGCGTACAAATTACCGATGTAGTGTCGCCAATGGATTACACCGAGTTTTTAGCGCGGGATTATGATGATATTCGCATCCCGGTGGATGCGGTTAAACTGCGTTTTTTTCGGGATATCATGAATTTTGAGCTTATTTGGGCGCCCACTTTTCAATCAGCGATTTTACCGATGGGGGATAATCCGTGGGCGATTCAGATGGAAGTACCAGCCGGAAAACAGGTCATACTCGATGAACCGCTTGTGCCGGAAAATACACTGGGCAACAGTGAAATTGGCGGCAAAGTATCGTTGTATTTGCCGGGAATTGACCTGGCGCTGTCGGCGCTTTACACCTGGGATAAATTTCCGGTGCTGCGAAAGAGCAATGCCGGAAACGATTCGTTTCGCTTCCGCCAGGAACATCATCGAATCTCTTTTGTCGGAGCGGAATTCTCCGCACCGCACGACGCGTTCGTCCTTCGGGGAGAGTCGGTTTTTTTCAAGGGTAAGCGCCTCGAATCGGCTCAGTTCGACGGACAGTTGTTTGAGCGTGATATGCTGAAATGGCTCATCGGTCTGGACTGGTATCCGGGGCATAGTTGGACGATTAGCGCACAATTCACTGACGGATTTATTCTTGACCACGACGATTGCATTGCTGATGACGCGCACACGATGTTCTCCACGCTCAGCATCTCCCAAAAACTATGGCGGGAAACCCTGACGTTGTCGACATTCGCCTATATCGGCGTCAACAACGGAGATATGTTCGACCGCAGCAGCATCGATTATGCCTTTACGGATGAATTTCACATCTCTGCGGGTATCGATCTGTTTGTTGGTAATGAAGGTATGTTCGGTCAATTCAAGGATAATAATGAAGTGTGGGTGAAGGCAAAGTATAGTTTTTAATTAGGGTTAACAACGCATGAGTTCTGGACAAATTATAGAACATATAAGGAGTTATGTATGGCAACAACAGCAATATTTTACGGATCAACAACCGGCAACACCGAGGCAGCCGCAGAAAAGATAAGAGAAAATTTAGGCGAGGCAGACGTGATAAATATCGGTTCGGCGGAATTGGATACGCTGACTGCATACGACAATATCATCATTGGTGTGTCCACGTGGGGCGTGGGCGATTTGCAGGATGATTGGGAAATGATCGCTGACAATTTGTCGAGCCTTAATTTGAGCGGAAAGAAAGTCGCGTTTTTCGGAACCGGGGATCAGGAATCATATCCCGATTCATTTGTTGATGCAATCGGCATTTTATATGACGCACTTCATAATTCGAAGGCGCAGTTTATCGGTGAATGGCCAACAGAAAGTTATGAATTTGAAAAATCAAAAGCGGTGAGAGACGGGAAATTTATCGGGTTGGCGCTGGATGATGATAATCAGCCTGAATTGACAGATCACCGTATCAAAGAGTGGGTAGAGAGCATCAAATCTTTTTTACTTTAACGGAGCAACTGCTAAGCAATGAAGATACTTTGTCATCATATTTATGAATATAAAAAAGGATTGCGTAATCTGGTTTTGTGCACTCTGCGATCTAATTTAATGGATATTGCCATCGACCGGCTTGAGAAGGGGAAAATTGCATATCTGGTGCAAGCAGTAAATGAAAACAAAATCAATATTTTTTTCGGCAACAAGGAATGCGTGGACATTGTGGCGAGTTTTGGTGAAAAGCCGTTGACCGATTTTTCCGATGAAGAAGATTTTATATTAGGCATTATGTTGGGTTATTCCCGGCTTGAACAGTGTAAGCGCTATAATAAACGAAAACGTTTCAGAAGGGTACGCATTCCTTCTATTAAACGTGATCAAATAAATTAGAGTTCATAACTCTCATTTTGTACCATTTAACTAAATCATAAGCAGAGAAAGCAGAGTAGATCGGATATGGAATTCCAACCAATGCAGCGAGCGGATCGAATGTTTGAGATACGGGACTGATGCTATAACTCTGTGTTTTCCCTGCATTCTGATTTATTCATTTTTATTACATTGATTGTTGAAATAGCAGAAATTTTAATTGACTGCACAGAACTATGAACCGACTACAACTTGCGCTCAACAAGACGAATAAATGTGGAGTAACTTAATGAATACACTTATAAAATTACAGACCTATATGACCGGCAGGAAAGCATTGCTGCCGGCATCGTTGGCGCTTTCAGCACTTGGTGCATTGACAGCAATGAGCCCATACATTCTGATATGGTTCATCATTCGTGAATTCATAACGGCGGGAGGCGTCTCCTCATCCGGTCTGATTTACACGTATGCTTGGTGGGCAGCGGGATTGGCGGTTGCCAGTATTCTGATCTATTTTCTGGCGTTATCGGCTTCACATCTCGCAGCATTCCGGGTTGAATGCAACATGCGCCGCGTTGCAATGGAAAAAATCGTCTACATGCCGCTGGGTTTTTTTGATAATAACACTACCGGGAGAATCCGCAAAATCATCGATGATAATGCAAGCGTTACCCACAGTTTTCTGGCGCACCAGATGCCCGATCTTGCCGGCAGCATCCTGATGCCGTTGACTACCCTTGTGTTAATATTTGTCTTCGATTGGCGGCTCGGTCTGGCCTGTATCTTTCCTGTGATCATGTCCATGTTTATCATGGGACTTATGATGGGGAAAAAGGGTCGCTATTTCATGCAGAAATACATGGACTCGCTCGAAGAGATGAATACCGAAGCCGTGGAATATGTGCGCGGGATTCCGGTGGTAAAAGTGTTCCAGCAAACGGTTTTCTCATTTAAAAATTTCTACAACAGTATTATCAAATACAAAGACATGGTGTTCTCCTTTACGAAGATGTGGAGAACACCGATGTCGGCATACATTGTGGTCATTAACGGATTTTCATTTTTCCTGGCGCCGACTGCTATTTTGCTGATCGGAAATAACAGGGATTACAAAACGGTTATTCTCGATATGTTTCTGTATGTGTTGATTGCCCCGGTCTTTTCTCAAAGTATTATGCGAAGCATGTACCTGAACCAGGCTATGGGACAGGCAAGAGAAGCCATCGAACGTTTGGAAAACCTGGCATCGGCGGAACAATTATCTGTTCCTGCCAATCCAAAACCAATTGTCGGACACGATATCCACTTTGAAAATGTATCCTTCAGCTATCCCGGTTCTAACAGCAAAGCGATAGACAATATCAGTTTTAACATTGCAGAAGGACGGGTCGTCGCTTTGGTCGGCGCTTCCGGGGGCGGAAAAACAACCATTGCCCGTCTGGTTCCCCGGTT
Organism: uncultured Cytophagia bacterium; assembly: GCA_964498785.1. Classification (GTDB taxonomy): domain Bacteria; phylum Zhuqueibacterota; class Zhuqueibacteria; order Thermofontimicrobiales; family Thiofontviventaceae; genus Mariaggregatimicrobium. The sequence goes on from CAZCJL010000085.1 coordinate 6,302, forward strand.
CTGGGATGCCAGCGAAGGCGAGGTTTCCATCGGTAGCGTCAATGTCAAAGATATTGATCCGATGGATTTGATGGATCATATCTCGTTTGTATTCCAAAATACCCGGTTGTTCAAAAATACGCTTCTGGAAAATATTAAATACGGAAATCCTGGTGCTTCAATGGAAGATGTGCAACGCGTTGTTGATCTGGCGCAATGCCGTGAAATCATTGACCGGTTGCCCGAAGGATTGAATACGAAAATCGGGACGAACGGGACTTATCTTTCCGGCGGGGAGCAGCAGCGCATCATACTGGCGCGGGCGATTTTGAAAAATGCCCCGATTGTTGTTCTGGATGAAGCCACGGCGTTTACTGATCCCGAAAATGAGCACCTGATTCAATTAGCATTTAAAAAACTCACCAAAGGAAAAACCGTTCTGATGGTTGCGCATCGCCTGACCAGTGTTCAGGATGCAGATACCATCCTGGTGATTCAGGAAGGAAAAATTGCCGAACAGGGAAATCACAATCAATTAGTAAAGCAAAATGGAATTTACACAAAAATGTGGAATGAATATCAACAATCAGTCAAATGGACGATCGGAAAAGAGGTACGCCATGCTTAAAACAATCCAACGCGATCTGGCTCTTTCTGAAAAAGGAGCAAAAAATTTTTTAAAGGGAACCTTATGTACGGTTTTACTCGATATAGCGCTCATGCTGCCGGCGGTCTTTATGTTTCTGTTTCTGGAAGAATACTTAAACAAAGCCATCGACCCATCGTCGGTCATCACCCACGGTTTCTGGTATTATGTATTGCTTGGGCTTGTTTTCATGGCGATCATGTTTCTCATCGCCCTGCTTCAATATAAAAGTACCTTTACAACCATTTATGAAGAAAGCGCGAACCGCCGCATTTCGCTGGCTGAAAAGCTGCGTAAACTGCCGCTGGCATTCTTTGGCGAGAAAAACCTTTCCGACCTGACCTCGACGATCATGAACGACAATACCGATTTGGAGCATACCTTCTCGCACGCAGTACCGCAACTGTTTGCTTCGGTGATCAGCATCGTGCTGATTGCCATCGGACTGTTTTTCTACAACTGGCAACTGTCCCTGGCGTTATTCTGGGTGGTTCCGTTTGCTGCCGGAATAATTTTCTTTTCCAAGAAAAAAATTGACAAGGAAAATCGCATCGGGTACCAGATCAAGCGTGACGTCAGCGAAAAAATCCAGGAAGGACTGGAGACCGTTCAGGAGATAAAATCTTACAACCAGGAAAAAGCTTACGTTGCCGAACTGAACGCCACTGTTGATCGCTACGAACGACAATTGATACGCGGTGAATTATTGACCGGCATATTAGTAAACTCGTCTCAAAGTTTTCTGAAACTGGGATTAGCCGGGGTCATCATCGTTGGCGCAAGCATGGTGGCGGCAGGCAGCGTTAGTCTGTTTACTTATTTTATTTTTCTGATGATATCAGCCAGCATTTATAATCCGGTCAATGAAGTGTTCAACAATCTGGCGGCGTTGCTCTATCTCAATGTGCGCATCAATCGCATGAACGAAATACAGGGCATGCCCATTCAGCAGGGAAAAAAACATTTCACCCCGGCCCATTACGACATCAAGTTCAGCCATGTGGATTTCGCTTATGAAGAAGGGAAACAGGTATTACAGAATGTTTCATTTCTCGCAAAGCAAGGCGAAGTAACCGCACTGGTGGGACCCTCTGGCGGCGGTAAAAGCACCTCGGCCAAACTAGCTGCCCGTTTCTGGGATATCAATAATGGAAAAATTACGTTAGGCGGCCAGGATATCAGCAACGTTGAGCCGGAAACCTTGTTGAAAAACTATTCAGTCGTATTTCAGGATGTTGTGCTGTTCAATGCATCCATCATGGACAATATTCGTTTGGGCCGACGGGACGCCTCTGACGAAGATGTTATGCGGGTGGCTAAACTGGCGCAATGCGATGAGTTTGTCCGCAAAATGCCCGATGGCTACCATACCATCATCGGTGAGAATGGTGATACGCTTTCAGGCGGCGAACGCCAGCGTATTTCCATTGCGCGAGCATTGTTGAAAGATGCGCCGATCGTTTTGCTGGACGAAGCCACTGCCTCGCTGGATGTGGAAAATGAAACCAAAATTCAGGCAGGCATTTCAGAATTGGTGAAAGATAAAACCGTACTCATCATTGCCCATCGCATGCGCACCGTGGCTAATGCCGACAAAGTCGTGGTATTGGAAAACGGCAAGGTGGCGGAAACCGGTTCGCCGGAGGAATTAAAAGCGAAAAAAGGGATTTTCTCGAAAATGGTGGAGCGGCAGATGCAGCCGGTCTGGAACTAAACCAGGGATTCAGGGAGGAATATCAATGAAACCTGACCAAATCATCATCATCGCTGCCTTTGCCTTGATGTTCATACAAATGATCGGATTCGCTATTTTCCTGAAATTGAAAAACTGTGACTTCAGCGGCGTGGCGCCGATTCATCCGGTATTATTCAAAAGCGCCAAAGCGGCCATGTTCCTTACCTGGATGGCGCTGTTTATTCAGGCAACCGGGATGGTGAATTTGTCAATATTAAACCTGCATCCAGCAGTGACGGTGTTGGCCATTGTGTTCTTGTTGGTTGGCGCATCTCTGCAACTATGGGCTTACTTTGAATTGGGTAAAAATTTAAAATTCGGTCTCCCGAACGGCTCGGCAGAAGAGGCGGCAGCCACGTTCAAAACAACCGGGCTTTATCGCTTCAGCCGGAACCCGATGTACGCGGGTTTTTACCTGATGTCGTTGAGCGCCTGCCTGTACGCGCCGCATCCGGCAGTATGGCTGTTTGCATTGTTCGCCGTTTGGGTGCATCATAAAATTACAGTAAAAGAGGAACTGTTTCTGCAGAAGCGTTTCGGCGCCGAGTGGCAGGTCTATGCCGGAAAAGTGAGACGTTATTTATAAATGATTTATTACATATTTCAATTCAATTAAATGAATTGCCACGAGCTTCAGCTCGTGGGAAAAAATCAATCGGGCTGAAAGCCCTGTAAAAGTGAGGGGAGCAATTAAAACCACGTGATAAATCTCGTGGCTATTCCAATGGAATCTCTCTGCAAAAACAAAACTGTATGAGAAGGACATACCAATGAAAATTCAACAGATCAACACGTTCTTTAAAAAAATGGGTGACTTTCAGATAAAATACCGCTGGTTGTTTATTCTATTTGCCCTGCTGCTTACTGTTTTCGGGATCGCTGGTCTTGATAAAATAAGCATAAGAAATGATCGGGATAGCTGGTTTGACGACTCGGAAGCCATCGAAATCGCCACTGAAAGATTTGAACAGCAATTTGGTAACAATGAAAATATCGGAATTCTCGTCGAAGCGGAGGATGTGTTTCATCCCGACGTTCTGAAGATGATTAAAGCGCTGGGTGATGAATTGCTGGCAAAAGTGCCGTATGCCGACGAGGTGACGTCGCTGACCGAACTGGAAGTTTCCGTGGGCACAGAAGAGGGCATTCAAATCATCAATCCGTTTGAATACGGCATTCCCGATGATCCGGCCAAAATTGAAGAAATCAAACAACTCATTTTGTCACGGACTTCGATTGTCAACAAGCTGGTTTCTGCGGATTGCAAGGAGACCTGGATTTCGCTGGAATTATTGGAATATCCCGAGCCGGAAGTATGGAAAAAGGAAACCACCACCGATCCGATGTTTCAGGTGGGCGAGGCAGCCATTCCGATTGTGACGGATCCCAAATGGAAAAGTGATTTATACACGTTAAAACCAGCCGGGATACCTTATTCGGAAACCGAAGAACGCGACTTTTTCGGCAAAGAGACCATGACGCGTGTGCTGTCTGGTTTCGTGCTGATGATTATTTTGCTGATCGTCTTTCTCCGTTCGGTTACCGGCGTACTGGTGCCAATATTTACCACGGTTATGGGAATCGTGGTGGTATTTGGCAGCATGGCCTGGCTCGGCATTGGCATCGATTCCAACATGATGACGCTGCCGATTCTGTTGGGCATGGCGCTTTCGGTGGGCTATTCCATTCACCTGGTCAATGCGTTCAAGCGATTTTTTCGGGCGACCGGCAAGCGCAAGGATTCCATGATCTCTGCAGTCGAAGAAACCGGCTGGCCGATTTTTTTCACGGCCATCACCACCATTGGTTCGCTGATGTCGTTTGCGAGCGTGGGCATTTTAACGATCAAGTGGGTCGGTTTTGCCAGCGCGGCGGTGGTATTTGCCGATTACCTGTTTGTCATTATTTTGATCCCTGCTCTAATGAGTTTTGGCAAAGACCGTGAAATAGCCAAAGAAAAAACCGTGCACGAATCGATTGTTGATAAGTGGTTATCCGGAATCGGGACGTTCGTCATTCGCCGCAGAGGAGCAGTGCTCATTGTGTCCACAATTTGTTTGCTCGCGCTCATTCCCGGTGTTTTGAAAATGAACGTGAATATCGACATGTTCCGTTTCATGGGGCTTAAAGTCCCCTATATCCAGCGACTATACGAGGTTGCCAATTCACAGCTTGGCTCGTATCTCACGTACAACGTTTCCATCAGTTTTGATGAGCCGGATCAAATCAAAGATCCCACCGTCATGAAAAAGTTTGACGCCCTGGTCGATACGATCGGCGCATTTGAACTGACCAAGAAAAATGCCACCGCTTCCACGGTGTTTTCCATCCTGGACATTCTCAAGGATATGAACCAGACCCTGCATGGGGACAGCGCATCTTACTACCGCGTGCCGGACAGTCGCGAGATGATCGCCCAACTGCTGTTTCTTTACGAAATATCCGGCGGCACGAAAACATTTCGCTGGATCGATGAAGACTATTCCATGCTGCGCGCTCAGGTGCGCATTTATAAATTTAACGCTAACCAGATTGCCCGGGAATTAAATGCGATCCTGCGCATCGGGAATGAAAGTTTTCCGGACGCGGCAATTGACATTGTCGGCGGCGCGGTTCAGTTTGCTGAGTTGAATAATAAAATTGTTACCGGCGAGTTGAAATCGTTGGGCGCGTCGCTACTGACAATAGGAATATTGTTAATTCTGGTGTTCGGCAGTTTAAAAACCGGGCTGATCGGCATGATCCCCAACATTTCGCCGCTCATCGTGATTGGCGGTTACATGGGCTATTTCAATTCCCCGCTGGACATGATGACCATGACGATTATGCCGATGCTGCTCGGCATTGCCGTGGACGACACGATCCATTTCATCAATCATATTAAATATGAATTTGAAAAGACCGGCAATTATGAGCAGGCGATTCTGCTGTCCTTCAAAACAGTTGGTAAAACCCTGGCGATGACTACCATCATCCTGTCTGCGACATTTGCGATGTACATGTTTTCGCCGGTTGCAAATATGGTTCGAATCGGATTTTTAGCGTCTTTAGGATTGATCTCAGCGCTTGTCATCGATTATGTGATGACGCCATCGCTAATGCTGTTTACGAAACCGTTTGGAAAGGAAAGACAACAATAAAAATATTACCGAACATAAAAAACGCCTGGAACGATGTATACGGATTGGTACACAAAATACCGTTTTTTCTGAAAGCGATCGAGTGGAAAAACCTGGCCGCGGCAGTGCCGGTTCGAAACGATCATCATCAAATAAATTAATTTAAGCATTAATGACCCCTATGAACAATAAAAGTTTAATGACTCTCGAAGAAATAAAAGCGAACCAACACTGCAAAATTGTTAGTGTGAACGCAGTGGGTTTAATGAAACAACGACTCATGAATATGGGGCTGAGGCCCAACAAAACAGTGCAAATGATCAAATCAGCGCCCTTAAAGGATCCCCTGGAAATTTCCATAGGGATGCAACATATCAGCATCCGCCGCAGTGAAGCGGCGCTTGTTTTAGTTCAGGAAATATCAGATGACCAGAATTAAGAATAAAAAAATCACAATCGCTCTCGCAGGCAATCCCAATTCCGGGAAGACGTCTGTTTTTAATCAATTGGCCGGTGTTCGTCAGAAGGTTGGCAATTTTGCCGGGGTGACAGTCGAAAAAAATACAGGGCAACGACGCATTGGGGATTATGATGTTACGTTCGTTGATTTGCCCGGGACCTACAGCCTGACACCTCATGCCCTGGACGAGCAGGTCGCGCACGATTTCATTTTAAATGAATCACAGGATGTGATTATTAATGTAATTGACAGCGGCAGCCTGGAGCGGAGCCTCTACCTGACCACACAACTGATGGAGATAGGCGTCGATCTGGTGCTTTGCCTGAACATGTGGGACGAGGCTGAACAATCCGGGCTTATTCTGGACATCGAAAAGCTGTCGCGTCTGTTAGCCGCACCAGTGGTTACAACCGTCGGCAGCAAAGGGCAGGGCATTGACAGGTTGTTGGCTGCGGCAATTGAAGTCGTTGAAAAAGATGCAAAAAAACATCGCCATCCCCCGGTGTCTTATGGGCCACTTCTGGATGACCACATCACAGATATTTGCCGGGAGTTGGAAAAGTTCGATTCATTTTCATCTGCCTACCAGAAGCGATGGGCAGCCGTGAAGCTGCTTGAGAATGAACAGAGCGTTATCGACGCGTATGTGCCGGCCGACGTTCGGAGCGACGAGCATTTGCAGGAATATATCGATCAGGCGGCCCGGCATATTCGCAAAACCTCCGGCATGGAGCCGTCAGAGGCTATTGACGAAGGCCGGTACGGATTTATTTCAGGTATCATTCAGCAGGTTGTCAAAGAAAGCCGTTTCAACAGAATGAAAAAATCCATGCAGGTTGACAGCCTCCTGACGCACCCGATTTTTGGATACCCTGTTTTTATCGCTGTAATGTGGGTAATTTTTCAGGCGACTTTCAAGCTGGGCGCGTATCCGATGGATTGGATTGACGCCGGTGTTGTCTGGCTGCAATCATTTTTCGCCGCCAATTTACCGGCGCATCTGCTAACGAATTTGCTTATTGACGGTGTTGTTGGTGGAGTCGGATCGGTTATTATTTTCCTCCCGAACATTTTAATCCTTTTTCTCGGCATCGCCCTGCTGGAAGACTCCGGTTACATGGCCAGGGTGGCATTCATTATGGACAAACTGATGCACTATTTGGGGCTGCATGGCAAATCGTTCATTCCAATGCTTATGGGATTTGGATGCAGTGTGCCCGCAATTATGGCAACCCGCACGCTGGAATCAAAAAGAGACAGGATCATTACGACATTGCTGCTCCCCATGATGTCTTGCAGCGCAAAACTGCCGGTGTATGTCCTGTTCGCCGGAGCGTTCTTTCGCGCAAATGCAGGGCATGTTATATTTGCAATTTATCTGTTCGGTATTGTTTTAGCCATTATCATCGCGCATTTGCTGCAAAAAACCATACTCAAATCGGCCAGCATTCCGTTTGTTATGGAATTGCCGCCGTACCGCTGGCCGGCGACCAAATCGTTGTTTATACACATGTGGGAGCGAAGCAAAATCTATTTAAAAAAAATGGGCGGCATTATATTTATTGCGTCTGTCGTTCTCTGGTTATTGGGTGTTTACCCGAAAAGGACAGAATATTTACAGAATTATGATCTGCAAATTCAAACCTTATCTGTAACCGGGACGGAGGAATCGGATGCAAAAATTGCGGAACTCGAACAAAAAAAGATTTCGGAAAACCTTGAATATTCATTCATCGGTCGTATCGGGAAATTTGTAGCGCCGGCCGTGGAACCGCTTGGTTTCAACTGGCAAATGGGCGTCGCCCTCGTTACAGGATTTGTCGCCAAAGAAGTAGTGGTCTCGACACTTGGTGTACTCTATCAATTGGGCGATGAAGTGGATGAAAAGTCTGAGAGCCTGGCACAGATTCTCTCGAATCCGGAAACCGGCATCACCCCACTCACCGGATTTGCGTTTATGATATTCGTGTTAATTTATACCTCCTGCATCGCCGCAGTAGTTGCTATTAAGCGTGAACTCGGCGCTAAATGGATGTGGTTTTCGATTGTAGTGCAAACGAGTCTCGCCTGGGTCATGGCCTTTCTGGTCTATCAGGTAGGCACACTTTTGGGATTTTAAGCAGAATAGAAAACCCGTGGGTGATGAGCTTGAGTGAATCTGCAATATCTCGTGCGCGGCTAACAAATAATTTTCTTGTATTTTTTGGACGCTGATGATCCGCCAAAAAAAATGGCGGACGCTCAGATCATGCCAAAGGCAGATGCGTCCTTCGAAGTATTTACACTGATTAAGTGTCCGTGAAGATTAGCGCGGAACGTCCGCCGATCTTTTAAGAGGATCATCAGCGCAATCAGTTTTCTATTTATCTTCGGTTTTGGCTTGTCCAGGTTAGGTAGAAAAAAAACAATTTATGATAGCCGAATTTACTAAAATTTACCATTAAAATTAAGGAGATGCACCATGTTAAAAAAACTATCCATTACAATTTTGACTGTACTAATGATCGCCTCGTGTGGTAAAAAAGAGATGACAGAAAACATACCGCAGCTAACCGTTGCCCAACTAACCACAGACGCCGCTGAATATGTCGGTAAAAAGGTGAGCGTTTCCGGAACAGTTGTGCATGTCTGCAAGCACGGCGGCAAGCGCATGGTTATCATTGGCGATCAACCGGAGCCGCGTTTTAAAATTACCGCCGGCACCAGCGTGGGCGCCTTTGACGCGGCGCTGGAAGGCAGCGATGTACAGGTTACGGGTGTAATCCAGGAGCAAAAAGTGGACGCAGCTTTTCTGGATAATTGGGAAACCGAACTCAGCGAAGAGCATAAGCCCGAGGTTGGCCACGAGGGACATGCGCACGGAGCCGCCGGCGAGGTGGATGATCACCACGAACATGCGAAACAACAAATCAGCAACTTGCGCAAGCGATTGGCAGAAAGCGGTAAAGGCGCCATCTCTTTTTACAACCTGGAATGTGAGTCCTTTAATGAAATTAAGTAATGGAGTAATCGAGTGAAATTCAACTGGAGAAAATGGAACCGGGTTCTGCATCGCGATGTGGGGTATTTCTTTTTTGGTATGACAATTATTTATGCACTGTCTGGCATTGCGCTGAATCATCTCAAAGACTGGAATCCGAGTTACATTGTTCATAAACGGGACGTGCTTTGGGACCAGTCTTACATTGGCGATCCGGTTTCCCAGTCGGCAGTGCTGTTATTTCTAGAAAAATATGGCGAAGCCGGGAATTATAAAAAGCACTACCATCCGGAACCCGGGCAATTAAAAATATTCCTGAATAGCGGTAGTGCGGAAATTGATTTAGCCAGCGGTCAGGGCATTATCGAAAAACTGAAACGCCGACCGTTATTGTATGAAGTCAACTTTTTGCACTACAATCCCAGGAGACTGTGGACCTGGTTTTCTGATATTTTTTGCGTCTCACTAATCCTGATAGCGGTGACCGGCTTGTTTATCATTCGCGGGAAAAATGGCATCAGCCGGCGCGGCGCCTGGTTAGCCGGAATCGGGATTTTAATTCCGCTGTTATTCCTTTTTGGGTATTTGAATTGAAAAATCGGAACCCGGAGAACGGCGAACAACTCTTTATGGCGCAGTTGATGAATCAATAAAAATGGAGATATTTGTGGAAAATCACAAGCAGAAAGTTATCGCAAAAGGAGATATTTGCACCATTGCAAAATGCTCATGCGGAATCTATCATATCCACTACCAGTTTATTACAATACGAGTCAGGCAGGATGGCATGATAAAGTTGCTGCAGATCCTGGCGAAGTTGGAAAAAGAGACAAGGGGAAAGCGGCCCGACCATTATTTACAAATAAAATTCGGTACGATCTCGCTTACAATGGCGGAAAACGATTTTGTCGATTTCTTTAACATGGTGCAGGAAGCATTGACCGACGAAATAGAGCTGCCAAACTTTTTTCAAAAGAATATGAAGGAACAACAGGAGGAGAGTTCATGATCAGACATATATGGCAAACGGATGTCCGTTTTCACTGTCCACTGTTGGGTTATTGCTTAACCCTGCGTGAACAAAAAGCAGCGCTTCGAAAATGTAATTACAAGATCGATGCAGTAGATGACAGCTCCTTGCACTCGCTGCTAATTTGTGAGTGTTCGAGGGAATCGAAAGTGGCAAAACGTATTGAGCGGCTATTGAACGAGAAATACAGCCGTGAAATCAAGCAATGGCGGGAACGTCACCCCGATGAATTATTAGCCTATACCAGAGATAATTTGAATCACGAGACATTCTGTTCAATTTTATGGATCATCGCGGTGTGGATGGAAATGCCGGTGGAGAAGCAGGATGAAATTTATCGCTATTTGCACAACTTTACCCATCAGCAGTTTCAGATGCAAAAATCAATATTGAACCGGATGACGATGACAGAAAATCAGTTGAAATCATTAGATTTGAAGTATTTAACATTGCGGAATGAGGCTGTATCGCTAAAAGAAGAACGGATTCGGTTAAAGCGAATTGTTGATGAGCAATATGCAAAAATAGAATCACTTCAGACGCAAATCGGGCATTTTGAAAATGCGTTGGCGCAGCACAGTATTCGGAAGACTGAAAAACTGCAGGAAAAACTCGACAAAGGCAATTATGCTTTTATAAAGATCAGCAAGGAACGCGACCAATTGAAACGTGAATTGCAGGCGCAGGCTAAGGCTTTTACACACTTGCAAAATGAATTTCATGATTTTATTAACCAGATTCAGCTAAAGGAAAATTGCCAAAACCTCGATTGTCCCGGTCACAGTCTGTGTGAACGCCGTGTTCTTCTGGTTGGAGGTATTACCAAATTGCGCTCTTTTTATCAGAAAGTAGTAAAGGAACTGGGCGGTGAATTCGACTATCACGATGGTACCTACTTAAAAGGCGAAAAAGCCTTGCAAATGAAAATTAGCCGTTCGGACATAGTTTTATGCCCGGTAGATGTAAATAGTCACGCTGCATGTTTAGGTGTGAAAAAACATAGTAAAAAGCAGAACAAATCCTATTTTATGCTGCCAAATTCCAGCATTAGCGCAGTGTACAATACTTTGCAGGAATTAGCCGTAAAAAGGGAATGTATTTAACAAAGGAGAAAATCAATGGGAATAAGAACAAAACTTGTGTTGATCATTGCGCTGTTTCTTTCATTCACACAATTATCAGCGCAGACAGGGAGTGAAAAAAAGGCGGTCCTGATCATTGCGCATGGTTCGCGTAGCGCCGAATGGAACGAATTGGTGTTATCCCTGGAGAACGTGGTGTCGGAACGATTATCATCGGAAAATATTTCCGGCAAAACCCGGGTTGCGTTTATGGAAATGGCGCAGCCATCAATTGCCGATGTGATTCGGGATCTGGAAAAATCGGGCATTGAACAGGTATTTGCCGTTCCGCTGTTTATAAATCTATCCGGTCATTCAATGTTTGATGTGCCCGCAATTTTGGGGCTCAGTTTTGAGAAAAATCTGGTGCAGGCATTCATGGAAGAAGGGATTGAAATTGTTAAGACTGATTTGAATATTGTGCTGGGACCGACGTTAAATTATGGCGAATTGATTCAACAGATTTTGTTGGACCGTGTTAAGGAATTATCAGTGTCGCCGGATTCCGAGGGAATAGTACTGTTAACCCACGGCAGCCCACAATTCGAGCCGTTTTGGCACAACGCCTGCCAGGAAGTGGGCGCGTATTTGTGCGCTAAAACCAGTATATCAAAATTTGATTATGTGTTCATCGAGGTCGGACAATATTTTAAAACCGAAGGTTTGCCCCGAATATTGGATATGGCGAAAAACTGTGAACGGGTGATTGTGTCCGGTCTGTATCTTTCACTGGCGCCGGTAAATATTGCGAATCGGTATTTGAAAGAGGAAAAACTGGATCATGACTGGTTCACCAGTAAAAACATCTACTTTTCCGGTAAAGGGCTGTTACCGGATGATCGTCTTGTCGGATGGATTGTCGATCGGGTAATCGAATGGACAACAGTAAACGAAAGGACAGAATTAAAATGAAACAGATTTTAATGATCCTGATTGGAGTGCTTTTATTGACAGTTTCAGTGTATGGCAGTGTTATTAATGGCCGGGTTGTGAGCGCAGAAGATCAAACTCCGTTAGCCGGCGCCAATATCATGATTGCTGGTACAACCATGGGCGCGGCTGCTGATCAGAATGGTTTTTTCACTATCGATGGCGTGACGGAAGGGACTTATTCATTAAAAGCGTCATTTATCGGGTACAATAGTATGTCCCGTAAAATTACCATCGGGAAAGGCGGGTCGCAATCAGTTCAATTTAAATTGTCTGAATCAGTATTTAATATGGATGCAATCGTAGTGACGGCAACCCGCACCGAAAAAGCGCTGAAAGACGTCCCCGCGCTTACCGAGGTTATTACCCGGCGGCAATTGGAAATGACCGGCGCAGTTGTCGTTCAGGATGCTTTAAACGAACTGCCGGCGCTGGACTTTGCGCCGAACCAGCATGGCGCAAACATCAGTATGCACGGACTTGATCAAAAATATGTGTTGATTTTGATTGACGGTGAACGAATCGCCGGTGAGACAAAGGGAAATATCGATTTTTCCCGTTTGAATACCAGCGACATCGAGCGCATTGAAATTGTGAAGGGAGCATCATCCAGTTTGTATGGTTCCAACGCGATTGCGGGGGTAATTAACATTATCACCCGGAAGGTGAAGAAGCCGCTGGCGATTGAACTGCATTCGCAAATTTCAAAACATAATACGTTAGGAATCGGGGGATCTGCCGGTTTCAAGTATGGCTGGCTGACATCAAAGACCCTCGCGATGTATAAACGAAGCGATGGGTATGATTTGCATCCGCAAAGCATTGCCCAAACCGTGGAAGAATACAATGATGTGAGTATCAATCAGAAATTTAAACTGCATCCTTCAGAAAATTTAACCATTGACGCGGGAGGGGGATACTATTTTTATCGAAAACTGGAAGCCAGACGAAAAATGCGTAACAAATATCCCAGGTATTATGACTTCAATTATCATCTGGGTATTCATTATCAGGTGAGCCAAAAACTGAATTTGGAGATGAAATGGCATTCGGATTCCTATGAATCCAAAGAAGTGATGATGCTGCTTGACGGTGAAGAAAGAAGAACGTATCAGAATACAAACCAGACAGCACGTTTGCTGGCGCATTATTTGGTGAATGATAATCACACCTTCACAAGCGGTATTGAATTTCAGAATGAAAAAGTATTTTCGACCAGAATTACCGGAGAAACCCATCAAGCACAAAACCATGTGTTGTTCATGCAGGATGAAATTGAATGGGGGCAACAGTGGAAATTTGTACCCGGTTTTCGTTTGAACAATCATTCCGAGTATGGAACTCATTTTACACCCAGCCTGTCGGTGATGTACCAGGTTCTTCCGATAAACCTTCGGGCATCTTATGCCCGCGGATTTAAGTCACCCACTTTAAAAGAGCTTTATTATAATTGGGATCATGGCGGCGGCGGACCGTATGTTTATGGCAACCCGGATTTGCAACCGGAAACATCCGATTATATGTCAATCTCCGCTGAGTACATCGCAAATCGGCTAAACAGTTCAATTTCTCTGTTTCATACAGATTTGAAAAATATGATTGATAGCAGACCGGAGCCAGGCGATCCAAATGTCAACTATTACGGGAATGTTGCCAGAGCAATGACGCAAGGTATTGAATGGTTGCTGAAACTGGATATGGGCAAAGGAATGGCAGTTTCCGGCGGTTACTCGCTGATTGATTCTGAAGACAAAACCACAGGTAAGCCGCTGTATGGTCGTGCACGTCATACAGGAACAGTGAAATTGGAATATCGACATTCGCGGTTTGGGTTTACTGCAAACCTGCGCGCAAAATTTATCAGTTCAAAATTATGGGGAGAAGAAATCGATGAAACAACGAATGAATTGATAAAATACGAACAGAGTCCCTATGCGATCTGGCGATTTACTGCTACCAAAACACTTTTTTCTTTTGTAAAATTTACAGCCGGTGTGGATAATATCTTTGATTACCGGGATATTGATTATCTGATCACGCCGGGGCGAGTCGTTTATGGCGGATTCAATATTAGCTATAAATAATTTAATTACTATTAATCTATACATTTCAGGAGGATTTAAAAATGTTTCAATTCAGAGCAAATCAATTAATTTTCAAATCAATGCTTCTCGTTATGGCGTTTGCGATGCTGTTCATTGCCGGGTGCGATGAAGATAGCCCGACAAGTCCGCAAACACAGGAGGGATTTGGCAAGGAGCTGACAATTGACGCATCAAGCAAAACAGATTGGGTCTATTTTTCATTTTCAGCAGGCGAGGTTGTAACTGTTGCCGATCCTGCAAATTCAACGGAATGGGATTTGGGATTGATGCGATATCATTTGAAAACCAACAGCGGCACTTCCGGCAACGGACAGGGTGGCGTGATAGATATGGGCGATGTTGACTTTGCTGAGGTTAACGCAGCGCCCGCAGATGGTTATACAGTGGATGATTCTGTCGCCTATGCCGGACATGGCGGCACGACAACGTATTCAGTCAATCCGGTGCTGGAAACCTGGGCAACAATGGAAGGCATGCCGCCGACATTTGTACCCTCTGATCATATTTTTGTTGTCAAAACTGCCGACGGAAAATATGTCAAATTGTGGCTGAAAAATTATTACAACGAAGAAGGCATGTCAGGATTTATTACCATTAAATATTTTTATCAGGCCGATGGCAGCACGGATTTGTCCGACGATACTGAAGCTGAGGTGTTCGAGTCCCTCAGCAGCCCATATTTGATATGTGCAAACCGTAATCCAGGCGGTGTTGGTTTGGATTTTGTGTACAAGGGGAAAGCCGGCGGCACGCAAAATATGGACGAAAGCCCGGATTTGAAATATGACCTGTACATCAAAACCATCAAAGGCGAAAAAACGGACGGTACCACAGGCGGAATGCCGGCAGCCGTCCTGTTTGGCGATTCATCCAATGTTGATAATGCAGTCAAGGCGTTTGAAGCCAGCAGCCTGGCATCTGTCGCAACCGGGGACGACGGGTACAACGCATTGACAGCAGTAACCGCTGAAATTTCCGCGGGACTGCGCGCAGACGCTGCGGGATTTACACTGGAGGAATTAGAGACTGGTAGTACCGGCAGCCCGCTCATGAGCGCCATCAACGCGCAGTATAAAAAACTGGCAATTGGCGACAAATGGAAGGCAGCCGCCAAAACCGGTGATCGGACCGGACCGAGTGGCGATGAATCTGTGTGGGTCATTAAAACCCGCGAAGGCCGACATGTTAAAATGATGTTTATTGCCATGCCGGCTGCAGGCGCTCCCACGGGAAGTGGTTATGTCGCAATCAAGTGGGATTTAATAGATTAATGAAGCTCCCAGCGAACAGTTATCAGCATCAAAAGAATGATCGCTGAAAACCGATCGCTGATAATTAAACAAATTTTAGACCCGGTAGGTGCATTGTCGCCTGCCGGGATTTTATCTTTAACAGAATGGAAAAAGCTATGAAAACAATACAAACATCCATCGTTTTGATCATGCTGCTTACTGCGGCGTTTGCAAACGCATTGACGCTGAATGGCCGGGTGGTGGATGTCAAAACCAAGGAAGGTATAAGCGGCGTCAATATTTTTCTGGAAGGCACCAACACCGGCACGGCCAGCGCGGAAGATGGATCGTTCACGCTAAAACTGAATTCGGACCAGCCTGGCATTATCAATTTTCAGCATATTGCGTATCAGTTGCGCCGGATTAAATTGCCTGAAAATGAGAACATTCCGTGGATCGTTACACTTTACCCGGCGGTAATTCCAGCCAGTTTTCAGGTTGTGGTGACAGCCGACCGTTCCGCACGAAAAAAAATGGATGTTGCTCGTCCGTCGGAAATTGTCACGCATGAAAATATGACCGACAACATGGCCTCCAACCTGACCGATGCGCTGGATCGGACGCCGGGTTTCACGCAAGTGTCGGACTATCATTCCCCTCTGTTGCTGCGGGGAATGAACAGTGAACGCCTGATTGTGCTGCTTGATGGCGACCGTCGGGTGGGCACGTTCCCCGGCGGCTTTATGGGACAGGAGATGAACATTTATGGCGCGGATAAAATCGAAGTGATTCGCGGTCCTGGCTCGGTGATGTATGGCAGTGGCGCCATCTCCGGCGTTATCAATATTATCGGCGCCGATCCGTTTCAGCATCCGGGGCTGAACGTCCGATTGAACAGCGGGTACGGTTCGAACAACAACGAAATTTTACAATTGGTTGACGTTTCATGGGCGGGTGACGAGTTGGCTTTTTCCGTGCATGGCAAATGGCGCGATACCAACTATCTGCATTACGGCGACAACATCAAAGCAGAAAACAGCCGGGTGGAAGACAAAGACCTCAACATCAACGCGGTGTGGCGTTTATCGGATAAGCATCGATTGGGCGCGGTGTTCAATTATCACCAGGGTGGCCCCTGGGAAAAACCGCTGGGATTTAATGGTCCCACAAAAAGCTTTACTGAGGTCGAAAATGAAGAATGGCGATCGCATTCGGCGCTTAAATATACCGCCCAGTCTATCGGTATTTTCGATGAAATCGCGCTCTCTGTTTTTTACGACCAGGGCCGGCGTGATTATTATAATTACAAACATCAACAATTTTCAGATGGAACATTGGGCAAACGCAATAGCCTCGAACTGGTGAAATATGATGATAAATATGGCGGCGGACATATCCTTGGCCGAATCCGGACCGGTGAAAACAACAAAATTACACTCGGCGCCGATGGCTACGTGTTCCGGCTGTGGAGTCCTGCAGAAATATATGATTATTACTACAATACATTCGGCACAAAGCGCCAGGCAGAGGGCGCCGGCGTGAATACATTGGGACTGTTCGCCCAGGACGACTGGAAAATAAACGCAGGGCTTACGGCAATTGCCGGCCTGCGTTTTGATGTGGCCGAAGTGATCGAAGGCGATCATCCGCTGGCAGGCTTCAGCGAGCGCAACGAACAACGCAGCGCTTTTAGCGGCAATATCGGACTGGTGAAAAAGGTCAGCGAAAATACCCGACTGTCGGTGAATATTGGGAGGGCTTTTCGTATGCCCACGGCAGAAGAGATGTTCAGCGAAACCATTAGTTGTAAAGGCATTAAAAGAGGCAATCCCGATTTGAAACCAGAATACGGCTGGAACTTCGATCTGGGTTGGCGCGGCGCCATAGCCGACCTGGAGTTTGACGCTGCTCTGTTCGCTAATTTTTTGCAGGATTATATCAATGAAGTCAAAGCCGGCGCGCCGCCGGACGATTATTTTACCTCCAACAACGTCAAAGCCCGGATTAGCGGGGCTGAGCTTAGCCTGCAGCGCCGGTTCAAACATATATTCGGCTGGATTGGGCACAGCCTCATCCCGCAGCTTATTGTTGAATACGCCTTCGGTGAAGATATAACCGGCAAGGATTCCTGGTTCGAACGCGGCGAAGCGTTGCATGGTATCCCCCCATTTCAGGTAAAAACTGCTCTGCGTTATGCCGCGTACCGGACGTCCGGTTCGTTTCTCTATAACTACCATGCGGAAATCAATCTCGATTACGCGGCGGAACAGGATCGCATTCCCGACGTGCCGGCGGCGATGCGCGGTCCCTGGGGCTTTGTGCAATCCGAAGCGTACACACTGCTGGGCTGCTCAGCCGGCATTTCGTTTTACACGTTGCCGTTTTCACCGCGTCTGACAGTAAAAGCAACGAATCTTTTGGATAAAAATTATAAGCCATACGGTTCCTATGTTCCAGGCATGGGACGCAATATTAAATTTATGGTACGTTTTGAACTCTAATTTATTGTATCGGGAGTTTTATAGATGAAGATAAATATTTATGATCGACCTCTCATTGGCATTCTGGCATTTCTGATTGTCCTGTTTACAATGCCGCTCGGTCATGCACTGATGATAATGATCGAAAAAGCACTGGGACATTCATATCAATATCATGGCGCTTTTTTGTTGGGAATATTGGGAACTATTTTGTTAGGTATTGGAGCGAAAAGCGGGAAAGAAACCAAAGCGACCTGGCTGGGTTTCTTTGGCGCAATTTTATTATGGACCGGATGGGTGGAATTTGCTTTTGTCTGGTCCGCACATCATGTCGGTGTGCAACCGTTCGTTGAAAATGGTGAAATAGTCACCAAACCGGAATACCTGATTATGCCGTCGTCTATTGGCTTGTTGTTTTCATCCATGCTTTATTTTCTTTTTAATGGAACAACGCGCTGCAATTTCTTTACATGGTTTCGAAGAAGGCTGAAATTAAAATTACCAAACGAGGGTGCCGGGAAAAAACGGAATTTCGCGGTCATTACCGCAATGGAAACGATTTATATTATGTGGTTTTTCTATATATTACTGCTGATCGTTTACGATAAAAGCATTCTCGGAGATCAGCACCCGGCGACTTATGGTGTCTTTGTTGGTTCCCTGACCTGGTCGCTGTATCTATTTATTCGGCTGATTAAGTACAGAAAAATAGCGCCTGCCATTCGGTATGCAATTCCCACGGTCGTTATTTTCTGGAATGCAGTGGAAATTTTAGGGCGCTGGGACTTTTTTAAAGAGATTTGGGTTGAACCAATGAATTATATACTGGAAATGGGGCTTATCCTAGTGGCGTTTATCGTTGTCTCCGTAGCGGCACTGATAACGCCGAAAAAAAGACTTGATATTGATCATATTTAGTTTTACATTATTTTAAAAATAAAAATGGAACTCTGTTTCGTATAATACTATAGAAACAAAAATTATAAATACTATTGGAATCTATTATTCCGGCTCCTGCTTTTTTTGCCGGGACCGTGAACGAATATTCCTTTTACAGGCTTAATTCATTTACAAATAGCAACTACTAAATATGCTGATACGCGTAAGACAAAATATACAGACAAGTCTCTTATTCCATTTATTGTATCTGCTTGTCTTTATGCTGTTGTTCCTGAGCTCAGGGCATGATTTTATGCACAATCATGAACCCGATCATAAAGAACACAGTGATTGTCCGGCGCGCCAGGTTAGCGTTTTATTAAATTCAATCATCGTCCATTATTTCTTCTTTGCTATAACCATTTTATTTTTTCTATTCATAACATTCCAACACTCTTGTATAATTGATTTCACGATTCGTTGTGATATTGACGTCCGCGCCCCTCCATTGTATTCTTAAAAATTGGCTTTTCTAGTTACATTTCTACCGTGTTAAGGCGTTTAAAGAAATATGTTCGATGCGTATTCTGCACATCACCCACACTATTTCTGATTGTTTCAGGGATTGCTTTGCCATTTTCTGAAAATAGAAATGTATCCCGGGATTCTGTTACCGATCAATTAAAGAAGTTTTTTTTATTGCTATTAGCCCCTGTTCGGAAAAGTGGTGCACACGTTTTTGAACAGCGATCTGGCCTCCGTCATTATTATTGCTGATCAGATTAGAATTCCCAGGGGAATCGTATGCATATTTTTCAGCAGGATTGCAGAATCTGCTAACGCTATGTGCACATCTTCAGGAGATTCCGGTATTTCATCCCGCACACAACGATGAATTTCAGCCGGAATGGCATGCGCAACCTGAATAGAGATACTAATTTCTGAACTTTTTACATAAAGGATTTCAATTATGCATAAATTTCATATATCAATTAAAGTTTTGTTATTACTGCTATTTGTTTTCATAATGCATAGCTGCGATAAAGATAATCCAATCGAGCCAAAGGTTTTAAATATAATTGGATTAGTAATTACTCAAGCAGACTCAACCCAGGTAAGTTACGCCGGCGACGCAACAGTGACCGGTGAACTGGAGGTTGCAGAAGGTCAGCTTTCTGCTGAATTTAAAATTCAATATATTGACGCCGACCAGACAGTTTTTTCTCCGTCCACCAATACATACCATTTGGAATGGGAGTTTGCGGATACGATGGTTTGCTCTGTTTATCAGCACGACGGTGAGACTGGCGGCTTTGAATTTCATTTGGATGCCAGGGAAAAAGAACATGGTCACACCACGATTATTTTTAAATTAATGGAAGGCTCGAAAACGATTTTCACCTCAAAATCAATTCCGGTGCATGTCACCGGAGAGGAAGAAACCGTGTTGGCGTGGATCTGGGCTTACAGCGGCGCGGCAAATACGCTGGAAGCCTATCATTCCGCTACGGGAGAAATGAGGGCGCAGTTTACCGCCAGCGCCCATCCGATGATGCACATTCTGTACGCTGGTTCCTCTGATGAACCGACCATCTGGATGGCAAATGGCGGAACCGCGTATGCCTTTACCGCCGGTTTCCACAGTCATGGCGACCATGCCCACATGGAAACGCCGGAAGTCTACAAAACCGTGACTGTTGGGCCAAGTCCCGTCCACATGGGCGTGGCGCCGGACGGAATGGCGGTTGCCTTTGCCAACGACGGCGATCAAACTGTTTCGGTGATTGATGTGGCCAGCGGAAGTGTACAGACCATTTCTCACGGCTCCGGGCATTCAGCAGCACTACTTACTGGTGAATTTCTGATTACCACCGCAGCAACCCCCACTGACGAAAAATGGGCGAAAATGATTGACATTTCCAGCAATTCAGTCGTGGCGACGATTGAAACGGCCACCGGCACGCACGGCGACGCGTTTTATGCCGCAGGAAATACCGCTTTTCTGGCGTGCGGTGACGGGATTTACATCGTTGATGTTTCGGCAAAATCAGTAAAAAAGAGTCTGCCATACACCGAGGCTGGTCGCACCAATTTTCTGTATCACGGCGAAGAATCCTCGCTCGCCGTCGGACTGCATAAAACGGAGTCCGGCACCAGTGACAAAATCCTGTTGCTGGATATGGCTGGTGAAAGTATGGAATACCTGACAATTACCGGGGCGACGCTCGACTGGAAAATTAAAGATGGCTATTTTGCGCTGTCGCAAAATGGTCAGGTGGCGGTGCTGGCCGATTTAGCGCTGCCAAAGGTTTATCATATCAATCTGCAAACCAACGCTGTGACCACCCTGACCGCCCCGGTCTCGGCGGTAGCCGTGGCGACCAACTTTGACGGTACTCACGTATGGGTGTTGGACAAGACCAGCCTGAAAATTTCACGCATCCATGCCGCACATAATGAACGGGAGGATGAATTCAGTGTCACTCCCGGAACGGAATGGATTTTTGTAACTTCACACGCTGGTGATGTTATTGAATAATTGAAAAGTCGTCGCCATCTTCGGAACGCTGGTTTTGAAGATGGCGACGCTTTTTATATAAAGGAAAGATTTTAATGCGAAAATTTAAATTTTATTTTATACCAATACTGGCCTTATTGGTGGGACTTTTAAGTCATTGTGCCGTTGACCCGGAAGATGATTTATTGGCGCCCGAAACGAAAGAAGCCACCGGTAATCACCCCATTCATGGCTGGCTGTGGACGTTTGATGCCGGGGCCGCTTCCTGCCAGGTTTTTCACACCGAAGATTTGAAACAGTGGAAAACTTTTTCAATGGACATGCACCCGATGATGCGTGTTTTTGAAGCCGGGCTGATTAACGCTAACCTGAATCATTCGCTATGGATGGCGCAAGGCAATCAGATTTATTCATTTACCAACGGCATTCTGGACCACGGCGATCATGGACACATTGTTTTGCCCCTGGTTCACCAAACGATTACTCTGTCTGAAAATGCGAACCTGGTGCATCACAGTCGCTCGTACGACGGGCAGCAGGTGGCGTTTGCCGATGATGCGCAGCAAAAAATCGTGATCATCAATGTCCAGGATGGCGCCGTGACCACCCTCGGGCACGGCTCGGCGCACTCAGCCGCGCTGCTGTCCGGTGATTACCTGATCACCACTGCAGACACTTCTACGGGCGAAAAATGGGCGAAGCTAATTTATCGGGCCTCCGGTGAAGTGGAAACAATGCTGGAAATTGGCGCCGGCGCCCACGGTGATGCTTACTACCAACCAACAAATACGGCTTTTATCGCCTGCGAAGATGGAATTTATGTGATTGACATGAATTTAAAGCAGCTTAAAAAGAAAATTCCCTATTCAGCGGCCGGGAGGACGAATTTCCTGTATCACGCTACGGGAGAGCCGCTTGCGGTTGGGCTGCACAAAACAGAATCCGGTGCCAGTGATCAATTCATGCTGCTGGATTTAGCCAACGAAACATTGACTTACATTACAATTCCCGACGCCCAACTGGACTGGAACCTTACTGCCGGGTTGTTTGCGCTGGCCCGGGAAGGTGGCGTTGCTGTTTTTTCTGATAAATTAAAAACAAAAATCTATCACGTAACTCTGGAAACACAAGAGATAATCACCCTGGATGCGCCGGCAGCGGCCTCTCCGGTTGCGGTTAGTTACGACGGCACACACATCTGGGCGCTTTCCGGGCAAAAAGTCAGCCGGATTTATGTCTTTGAAAACCAGGTCGAAGACATACTGACCGTGCCGGAAGGTACCGACTGGATTTGGGTGTCAACCTATAAAACCGGATCGGAATTGTTTGATAATGAAAAACACGAGTTTTAGACCATTACAGATTGTAGCCATTTAATGTTTGGTGAAAAGCAGTGGTTGTTTTTCGGTAATTCTTACCCTCACTCCGGCAGTCTATTAAGGGGAGAGGGTGTTTCAGTTGGAGTTGTATCAAAAAACCAAAATTTGTATTTTGCAAATTCATGAAGAATAGCGATCCCATCGCTTGGAGCGATGGGATCGCTGGTCTAATAAAAAAATCTTGCATAAGAAAGATTAACTTTTGATACAGCCCCTTAGGGTGAGGGAAAAATTTTTTACCACTCCAACTGTTTTAGCTTTTACTATCAGTTTTTGAAAGAAGACACAGAATTTTTAAGAAAGAGAACTATCATGAAAAAATATATCATTTTATTATTAATGTTGCCCCGGCTCCTATGGAGTGAACCCCCGCTGAAGACGGACTACTATCAAGTCAGCGGCAAGATAACCGATGCTGCCGGTGAAGCCCTGCCGGGGGCACAAATTATTCTGCCGGTACTGAACGCCGGCACAATCTCGAATCAATCCGGGGAATACCATCTGAAACACGTACCAGCCGGACGTTACCAGTTAATTTGCAGCTTCATGGGCTATGCCATGGAAAAATTTGAAATTGAATTGTACCAAAATCAGCACTTTAATATTCAAATGAAAAAAACAATTTTGTCTATGCCGGCGATAAACGTCACCGCGTCCGCCGTTCCAACCGATGTATTGACCTCGACGCGCACGGTGTCGGTTTTATCAAAAGCGGATTTGACTTTACAATACGCTAATTCGCTCAGCGGTTCGCTGAGCGGCATTCCCGGTGTTCAGATTGCGGACCAGGGTCCGCTCATTGCCAAGCCGGTGGTGCGGGGGATGA
>CAZCJL010000086.1:0-29493 GCA_964498785.1 uncultured Cytophagia bacterium
TTTAAATACGACATAGAGGCAAGCGCCCATATCTACCATAAAATATTGAGAAGATCCAAAAATTGCTTGATAAATTATATTTTTTTAATTATCTTACTTAATAAACATCAGGAGGTTATATGACACGGGAGGAAATAATTAATAGTTTAAAAACTTTAAGGAACAATATAAACAGAAATACCTGATCAAAAACATTGGTTTGTTTGGTTCAGTCGCACGTGGCAGATTTACAGCGATAAGCTATATTGATATATTCGTGGAGTTAGAAAAACAGGACCTATTCAATATAATAGGAATCAAACAGGATCTGGAAGAAAAATTCAGGACACATGTAGATGTCGTTAGTTATCGGGATAAAATGAATTCATTTCTTAAAAAACGTATAGATGAGGAAGGGATCTATGTATGATCGAGAATTGGCAGTTGAAATATTAAGTCAAGTAAATTATGCTATTGACCTTATAATTCAAAGATTCAAACCCATCAAAAAATTGGGGCATTTTACAGATAGTCCGAGCGGTATGGAGAAATTGGATGCAATTTGTATGCAGTTGATTGTTATCGGTGAAAGCCTCAAAAGTTTTGAAAAAATAACAAATAAAGCAATATCCGGATATCGAATGGAAGAAAGTAATTGGACTAAGGGATGTTATTACCCATCATTATTTTGATATTAATGCTTATGCGATATTTGATATATGTGAGAGTAAGCTTGATCCTTTGAAGAAGGCAATAGAAAACATATTAAATGATATGAAAATGGGAGTTATTTAATTTTATCAATCGGATGTCAGAAAATGAATTGCTAAGCTATTGGGAGAATCAACACAATGAAAAAATTAACTATAGAAAAATTAAACATTGAAATACACACGACTCGTGAACAAATGGGCAACGCTGCAGCAGACGCTGTTACCGAAAAAATGCGCTCGCTGATTCAACAGCAAGGATCCATCCGGATGATTTTCGCGTCTGCGCCATCCCAGAATGAATTCCTGGAACACCTGAAGAAAGCGCCGGACATTGATTGGGAACAAGTGACCGCCTTCCACATGGATGAATATATTGGCATCCATAGTGACTCGCCGCAGAGTTTTGGATATTATATTCGGGAACACCTTTGGGATAACGTTCCCATCAAACAGAGACATTTTATCAACCCAATGGCTGCTGATCCGCAGGCCGAGTGCCAACGATATGCCATCCTGATCTCGGAACAACCGGTTGACATTGTATGTATGGGAATCGGTGAAAACGGGCACATTGCTTTTAACGATCCGCCCGTGGCTGACTTCAATGACCCGGAAACCGTAAAAATCGTCGGGCTTGAACAAGCGTGCCGGCAGCAGCAGGTCAATGACGGTTGTTTTTCCACAATCGAAGCAGTACCCAAAACTGCCATCACCTTAACTATTCCGCCATTATTTTCAGGCAAAAATTTATTTGTTATTGTGCCTGGCCCCACAAAAACACAGGCAGTATCAGAAACTCTCACAGGACCAGTGGATACGAGTTGTCCGGCGTCTATTTTAAGGACGCACGAGCAGGCGACATTATATTTGGATCAGGAATCAGCCGCAAAAATAAACACTATTTGAGACAAATATATACCATTCCATCGCCATAATATTTTAACGATAGACGAGTTTTCAATAGAGAACAACAACCCAGGCCAGTCGTGTTTGCCACTTGAAAGCCCTGGACGAATTGGTGGGGTTCGTTTAGAGCATTGCCGCCAAGCAAATACGCTATTATCCGGAATGATTCATTTATGTCATTTTGAACCTGCAATAGATTGTCCACGGACATCCGGAAAGAAAATATCTCCACGACTTATGTTTCATACCGACAGTCCGTAAACAGGCAGTCCCAAAATGCTCATTAGGCGTACGGGGGGGGGGGTAGACTGCACTCCTGCGGAGCTTGCCGAATCCATCATCCAAAATGTTACCATTATTTTAAATTTATCCTGATTTAGATTTTGATTTTATAATAAATATTTAGTATATTCCCTTTTATTTCGATATTAAAGTAAGTCTATTGTTAATAGGATTGTTTATGAAAAATACGTATCAGGATTCATTCGATTTTCTATACGCCGAAAATTCGGCAAAACGGATCGCATCGCAATTAAAAGCACGGAAATTACTGTTCGAGGGTTTTGAAGAAATTGATTCAAACGGACATATTGATTATCCGCAACTGGCCGAGTTGCGGACGTCAATATCGCCTGCCACAGAAATTTTTGCTCCGAACGATCTTCAGCAAACAATTTATCATGCAGACACGGGCACTCATATTATACCGGCGCTTTTTAAACGGTTACTGGCGAACATTAAGTCAGCGTTTATTATTCGCCCCGGGGATATTAATGATGTACAATTGTTTGTAAAATGGGCATTTAAAAATAAAGTAAATTATACCATCCGTGGCGCAGGTACCTGGCCCTTTGGTGGCTGCGTTCCGCTGAACAATGATGTAATTCTGGATCTCTCCAATCTCGATTTTATGCGGCTTAATCAGGAAGAATGTACGGTAACAGTTGGCGCGGGCGTTATTTTTCAAAATGCGCATAAATATTTGTCACAAAACGGCTTTTCGCTGCGCCAGGATATTTCCAATCCCGGCAGCGGAACAATCACCGGCTGGATTGCCACTGGTGGTTTGGGACTCGGTTCCTATAAATACGGGCATGTGGCAAATTCGACACTGATGCTACTCATTGTTCAACCCAACGGACAGTTGTTACAAATCGACCGCGAGGATGAGCGTTTTAATCGCTACTTTGGCAGCGAGGGACAATTGGGCGTCATTGTCGGAGCCGTGTTGCAGGTTCGCAAAGAAACGTACGTCACAAAGCCTTATGCCTTTTGTTTCAACAGTGCGGACGATGCGCATCATTTCATGAAATTGGTTGATGATTCGCATTTAAAACCAACATCAGTCATTTATTTTAATGAATCCTATATAGAGCAAACATATTACATTGAAAAAGAACATCTGGAAAAACGGGCGCAGGATTCTTTGGACCGGAATGATCAGGTACGCCTATCAGAAGCAAGAGAAGATCGGGATGTGATCCGCCAAATGCGGGAGTTAGGCCATGTGGTTGTGCTTCATTTTGACGAAAACGATGATTATCAAAATGCGCTTAAATCGCGTCTGTTTGGCTTAAGCGGTGAAAAACGACGGATCAATCATATTCAGTTTCGGCAATTACCCACTCCGCTGGCTCATTTACTGTGGGAACACCGATATCTGCCGGTGCAAATAAAACAAAAGGGACCGTCGTTATTGGTCAGCGAGACGGTTCTTCCTTTTTCAAACTTTCTGGTGTATCACCAATTTTTGAACAAAATACTGGGGCGGCTGCTGAATATTGACCTGAAAGCAGAAGCGCACTTATTGCCTGATGGTGAAATTCTGGTTCAATCCATATTTTTGGCAGATACAAGAACCCTGCGGCACAAGCTGTATTTTGCACTGGTTCCGTTAATGTCCACAGTGGCGCATCATTTTAAAGCGCGACCGTATGGCGTCGGGATGTGGAATTATCCGTTTATCAAGGAATGGCGCTCTAATTTTCCCGAACGAGCCAATTTATTAGCTGATTATAAAAAAGAAACCGATCCCAATAACCTGCTCAATCGCGGTAAATTTCTCAACTCCGGCGGACAGAATATTCCGTTCAAATTGTTCAAAGTTATCACTCCCCTGTTGATGAAAACCTTCGTAAAAGGGTATCATAAGCGCTCGCTGGGACAGCGCAATATTTTGTTTTATCCGTTTGAGAAACTGATGTGGCATCTAAGCAAATGGGTATTGCCGCATCTTTTTCCGCCGGAGTTAAAGCTCCACGAAAAAAAACCGATTGAAAATCTGATTTCCGTGTGTGCCGAATGCGATAGTTGTGAGCGCGTTTGTCCCACATCCGACGTTTTCGGGATATACGGCGCCGCAACTCCCATCACCCGCCGGATTACCGCACATCGGCTCGCAAACGGCGCTAAAATCAGTCGAGAAGAAGCGTTGGGATTTCTCGTTTGCACACGATGTGATAATTGCACCCACATCTGTCCCACAAATATACGGTTAACAGATTTATTTGACAGGGTTGAAGAAAACAAAACGTTCAACGAGGTGCTTGAACTGGATGCGGCGGCGAAAACAGTTTTCATTGACCGCGCGTGGCAGATTATGAAAAAGAGTCCGCTGTATATTAAACATACACTGGCTGATCAAAAAGAAGAGCGATCTCATCTGTCCCACGGATTGCGCATCATTTACGAAAAAGGATTTGAATATGGCCAGCTTTACATCGATCCGACCACCTGTATTCATTGCGGCATGTGTTCCAATGAAAACGCCTGTACCTACGCGGCACGGGAAGGACACGCCCGGGAAATTCCCGAACTTTTAGATGTAAACTGTGCCCTGTGTAATGCCTGCGTAAATTTCTGCCCGCAAAATAAAATTGCGCAGCAGCAACGTCAAATTCATGATAAACTGATTTACAACGCGGTTGATCTGGATGAAAAGCGGTACTGGATTAAACAACAGAACCGCATTCATGATACCACAAAAGTGATCCGTTCGACACAGCTCACGGAAATGGCGGATCGTTATTTGACCGAAGAAATCATCATGGAGATTGACAAAGAAGCATCCACCGGACGAATTCCGGTGTCTGGCATGGGACAGGGCGACCGCCACATGGGGATCGGATTTGATGCGGAACGGTTTGCCCATTTCCACATTGTGGGACCGGCGCAGAATCGTCTTCACGAGGGGGATCCTGAAGAAGAACTTTCCGTGACACTGGGCAAACGGGAGGATTTTTGTAAATTCGACCGCGGCGGAAATCTGGTCAATCCGGAGCACCCCAATATAAAATTGATGACGCCGATTCTTTACAATACCATCCCGCTGGAAAGCAACGGGAAAGTGGAACTGGCGCTCATCAAAATTGCGGAGATGCAGAAAAGTCTGGTAGTATTGACACTGGAACGGATGATCGAACATTACAAGCTCATTTTGAAAGAAGGTGCGTACGAACAATTACCCCGCGTAATTATCCCTCATGTCGATCATGAATTAATCGACCGCCTGATTGTTAATCCGTCGATTAACCGCGAGTTTTTAACTGATCTCTGGAATATGCCGATGTTTGAGTTAGAATATCATCCCAACATCGGACGAACGCTGTTTTACATTAAGGATTCAGCAGCATCCATCGGAAAAGAACGGCCGCTGATTAGCGGGCTGCTGGAAATTTCAGAGTACGATCTCATCGGCTCGCTCAGCTTGACGTCCACAATCAAAGAAAAAGTAAACCATTTTCTCGATCTCGGCGTGGATATTCTTCATGTTCACGGTCTGCGCAACAAGGATGAATATTACGTCACCTCCAGGGCAGTCCGGGCATTGCACCATTATTTGATGCGGATTGGCAGGCGGCATGAAGTGAGTATCATTGCATCCGGCGGCATTCGGTTGGCGTCGGATACGCAAAAAACCATCCAGCGCGGTGCGGAAGCCACGCTGATCGATTTTGCCGCGCTGTTGGCGCTTGATCCGACGGCCTACAAAGCGATTATCGAAAATAAGGCAACTACAGAGAAGCTGCTCAGCCTGGATACCGAATGGGCCATCAAGCGCCTCAATAATCAGGCTGAATCCCGAAAGGTACAGATACTGGAAGTACTTGGCGCATCCGGGTTTAAGGATTTAAAGAAAACCGTTGGTGAAGAAGGGCGATTGATCGATTTTCACAAATTGGAAAATCGAATTCAGCATTCCATTTTTGAAGATGAACCGCTGTTACGAAAATATGACCGGCTGAATCGGGAACTTATTCAGCAGGAACCAATCCCGCGGGAAAAGCTTCGCAGTTATCGCTGGCTGAAAGCGCGCATCAAACCACAGAAATATCCGCACGATTTCTACCGTCTCGGCGATACAAATCAGAATTTATATAAACGAGATTTCGTCTGGCCTGGCCCGCTAATCGAAAACATGGGTAAAATGGCAGCAGGGGATCTATCAATGCTAAACTTTAACAATGTGCAGGCAACCGGTTTGCTCGGTGATGGCTTTGATGTGATGAAAATCCTCTATAACAAAGATCCGATGGATATCCATGAACCCGAACTAGAATCCGTGAGCACTGCGCTTCCGATTGATAAAGACCTGATTCTGGAAGCGCCGTGGATGTTCGGCGGGAAATCTGTCGGTTCGATCGGGCTCGATACCTGGAAGGCGCATGTCACAGCGGCGCGGCAATTGGGTATCCAGTACGATACCGGCGAGGGCGGGTATCCCACCTGTTTCTTCCTGAACTCCAAAGGTGAGCCACTTTTTTTTACAGAAGATGAAATTCAGCTAATCAAACCATTTTTTCGAACCGGACGGGAATATAAAATCAGGGAGATGCAGAATATTCTCAACGAGAATGGTATTTCCAAAGAAACGCATCCTGCTGTTTTCGACAAAATTGCACAATACCCGACGCTAAAGCCGTTCCAGTTTCTTGTCGTGGTAGATGATAAAGATGAGCCGTTTGTGAGTACGGAATTAAAAACCGGTCTTTTTGGCGTGACCAAACAGTCGATTAAAAAAGCGCGGCGGGTGGTAATTGCCTACAGCCAGGGAGCAAAAATGGGAATTGGCGGGCATATTCTGGCACAGAAAGTGAATAAGCTGGTCTCCTATTGCCGTGGCATCGAGGGCATTGAAATATTACAGATCGAAAAAGTGGAACAGCTCTTTCAGCAATTGAAAAATTTCCAGGACTCAGCTTCACACCCGCTAAAAGATTGTGCAGCACAAAATTTAAAGAACCTGGAAAACGCCGACGAGATTGGGCAGGCGTCCGATGAATTGAAAAG
This sequence comes from uncultured Cytophagia bacterium, assembly GCA_964498785.1. GTDB lineage: Bacteria > Zhuqueibacterota > Zhuqueibacteria > Thermofontimicrobiales > Thiofontviventaceae > Mariaggregatimicrobium. Next base: position 6,888 of record CAZCJL010000086.1, read on the forward strand.
CGCATTATGGAATATCCAGGAAACAGCTTATCAGCTTCATGCAGATAACAACATCGATCCCATTGACTTTGAACATGTGATTCGGTTGACAGAGGAAATTATTAAACATTCATACACGAGCATTATTTCACCATTTCCATTTCATAATTGCTACTCCATTGAGGATGTAAAAGCATTTATCGACGTGGTTCGCATGTTGAATCCAAACGCAGTGATCTCGATTAAAGTGTCGCCATCCATAGACATCGAATTTATTGCCGCGGGATTGGCGCGAATCGCCCGGGATAATACGGACGAAATGCTTTCGGTAAAATTCCGGGAATGGCGTCAGAATCAGGAGGAGTTTTCCGTGGAAATGGCAGAATACGCGAAAAAATACGGCATGAAAATCGAAATCTGGCTCGATGGTCCCCGCGGCGGAACCGGCGCATCGCCCAATATTATAAAAGGTCAGATGGGGATGCATATCGAATATGCCATTCCGCTTATTCATTACCGGCTGGTTCAGGACGGACTGCGGAATCATGTCAAGTTCATGGTATCCGGCGGGATTCGGACGTATGAGGACGTGATCAAAGCGGTGGCGCTTGGTGCGGACGGTGTGATCTGGGGAACAGCGCCGATGGTTGCCATTGGTTGCGACCGCAACCGAAACTGCCATGACGGGTGTTCCCGCGGCATTGCCACCAGTAACCTGGTGATGCAGAAATTGCGGGATGTGGAATCCAATACGCAACAGATCATCAATGCATTTACCATGCTGCAAATGCAGGTCATTCGGGCGCTTGCCGCGTTGGGTTTCAGGGATTTACGTGAATTACGCGGGCGGTATGATAAAATTCACTGGATTGGTTTGAAGGAACGTGTGGATCATCGGTATCGTATTCGCCAGGAAGTGATCAAAGAAATCGAAAAGGATGAAAAGGAATTTGAAGAACGGATGGCGCATCACACCGGACAATCCAATTGTGGTGTGGCAGCGATTAACGGGACGGCGCCCATTCCTGGTCACATCCTCGATCAGACGCTGCAATCCTTGCGCAATCGCGGCATGGATGGGGTGGGAATCGCCAAAACAATGTGCTTTCCGGAGCACCCGCACGAATACGCATATCGTATTCTGGTGAAAGGCGTGCTGCAGAAAGATATTGAGGCGCAAATACGACATCAATGGAAAAAATCCGGTAATAGTTTTACCATAGATGAATTACGACAGGAAGCACGTACGCAAACAATTTCCATTCGAACAAATCTGATGAAGAAGATCAAATCTGTTTTTCTCGATCCATATTTCATTGTTTCCGACGGTGCAATTATCCGGGAACCATATAAATCGGATCAGAATAACAACGAACGGGATTACCGCGATTTTGGTGGTGAAAATACCGATCCGGGCGATATTTTTCGATGTTACGTCAAAGTAAAACCAGATCATCTGGAAAAATATATTCAAACAGAATTATTACTGTACAAATGGTCCCGTTTTTTAAAGCAACTGTTTCCTGTGATCACGAAAGACAATTATCGCTCTAATAAACAGTTTATGGGAAAAGCCGAGGATTTGTGTGTATTTAACCATTCACTGAAGCTCTCGCGCATTCTCTATGTTTCTTCGATTCATCAGGCAGAATTGGAGCGCTTTGCAGGCAGCCGGCTTATTGATAATAAATATGATGCGGAAACATTTTTATCAGATGATTTTAATGAACACCTGACTGTACTACGGGACTTTAACGAACAGCATCCGTACGAACATCATCGGCATCGCTATACAAACAGGGAACACAAAATTGCGGCTGTGATGTCTTGCGGCAAAAATTTCGGACTCTGGAAAACCGCAGGCCGGGAAATCCCCTGGCAAACACCGGATGCGCCCAACAACATCATTCACGTGCGGCTGGCAACCGGATCGGTCGTGGAACAAATGAACTCGCACCCGTTTGGCAAGCTGCACACCGCATTGACACACAACGGAGAAACCACAAATTACGAGGCGCTAAAACAGCGTGTGGAACAGTTTGACCTGTCACCGCTTGCCAGCACTGATACAGAAGTTGCATCTCTGAAATTTCATTTGACAGCAGAGGAGTGGGAATATCCGGATTGGGCATTGTTTGAGAGTTTCTCACCAACCACTGGTGAAGATTTGCAATTAATTGATCCGAACATTCGCCATCAACTGGAGCAGGTACAGCGAGTTGAATTCTCCAGCTCACCCGATGGTCCCTATCAATACCTGTGCTTGCGACACAATCCGCAAAACAATACCACAGAACGTGTGGATCTGAAAGACCCGGCAGACTTGCGGCCGAACATCAGCGCATTTTGGTATGATGAGAAAAACCATTTAAAACGGGCATTTAGTATTATTGCGTCCGAAGAACATGCAGTTCATACCATGTTGAAATTGTTAGATAAAGAGGGTATCATCGATGGCGCAATGCCTGATAAAACGTATGTCAGTAACGGCATGATCAGCCGGTACCGGTTTGATAAACAGAACAATGTCACAGATTTCATCTATCTTGACAGATACGGCAGAAAAATCGATCTTGAACAACCGGGAGAGCATTACAGCATCCGCAGAGAATCTGTTAAAACGCCGAAAGATTCGTCACAGTATGATGGCTGGGACGCTCGGTATCAGGATTTCTTTCAGGAAAACGTAGCGTACATCAGTTTCAACGATTTTCGTTGGTTGTTACATTACCTGATTGAAAAGGATTTGACAAATGCAACATTTTGGAAAAAATTGGATATTTTAACTTGGTTACGGGATTATCTCCGCACCCTGAATCCGGGCCAAAAGGCGCTTAGTTCGCTTATCGATATCACCCAATATTATATCAATCATCTACTCGACCGGTCATCAGAATTAAAACTGAGCGAGTTCTCTTGCGTCGATCAGCATCATGCGACTGATTTTCATCTAAAGCCGGAGCATAACCAGACGCTCATCATTGACGCCAGTTCCTTTTTACCGGAAGGAATCGATCATGAAGTATCTTTGGCAGCTTTTCTAACTCATTCTTACTCGCTTGGCTGGCGGCGGTATATTCTGTATCGCGTCAGCGGACAGCGGCTCATTTCTCCCGCAGTGATGGGAAATGGCAACACGGATGATGTGGTAATTGATGTTTACGGCTCAGCCGGAGAATATTTTGGCGCTTTTATGCAGGGTGGTATTTTAAGATTACATGGTAACGCCCAGAATTTCTGTGCCATGTGTATGCATCATGGTGAAATTTATGTGCATGGCAATGCCGGAAAAGTGTGCGGATATGCTTCCAAAGGCGGAAAAGTATTTATCATGGGAAACATCGTGGATCGAGGCTGGACCAATTCGGTAAATGATTCCCGCTGCCAGAATCTCGAAATATCAATTTTAGGTTCTGCAACTAAATATTTGGGAGAATCGTTGATGGGCGGAAATTTCTTTTTTGCAGGACTGCATTTTGATAATACCGGCGCGCTTCGATTTAACGAACGCCCATATCTCGGCACTAAAATGATGGGCGGAGCATCCCGCGGGATGTTTGTTTTCTTTGACCCGGAAAATCGCTTGATTGAAGCGCAATATACACACGGTATAATCCAAGAATTCACTTCCGATGAATGGAACTATTTTCAGCAAAATATCTTAGAAACATTTTTGCTTTCCAATATTCCGGTGCAACAAAATGGTGCGAATAAATTTATCATTGTTGAAGATGCAAAATACGAAATCATACCGGATAATTTTAAATTAATCGTTCCCCGGGGTGGATTGAAAGGGTATGAATCACATTGATTTTTTTTGGTACACGATCTGTGATGTACGACACACCTCAAAGGTGCATCGCACTAATGTATTTCAAAAATCAAATATCGTTATTCCTTGTTCGTAAATCCACTTTTGAATTCATCTATCATTGTTTTTTTTTAATAGCTATGTCTGATGAGGGGCAGTTAACTGCACTTTGGTGAGGTTGACCAGAAATTTGCGAACAGCGATTTTTGATCTCAGAACAAGGATTCACGAATACTGATTTTTAGGAATTGCAGCGCCATATAAAAAGCGCTTGACTTTTCTTTTGCTTATGTTTACTTTACCATTGTCAGTGCCGATATAGTTCAAGACAGAAAAATCGATTGGACAATGAGCAGGAGGATACTGTGAACACTACAGCAATTATTACCGGAAGTTCAAAGCGAATCGGGAAAGCGATCGCACTGGCGCTTGCGCGAGAGGGATATAATATCGTTATTCACTACAATAAATCGGTACATGAAGCAAAAGAAGTTGAACAAACGATCACGAAAATGGGACAAAAATGCCAATTAATCTCCTGTGATTTCAACAATATGAAACAGGTTTCCCTGTTTATTCACCGGGCATTTGAATTTTTTCCCGATTGCAATGTACTTGTGAATAGCGCTTCGATCTTTGAGCGGGGCCGGCTGATGGATACCGAGGAAGACATGTTCGATCGCCATCTGAATATCAACTTCAAAACTCCGTTTTTACTAACACAGGAATTTGCCAGATGTACAACTCACGGCCATGTCATTAACATACTTGACACCAAAATATCTCGCACACTTATCGAATATTTCGCGTATACATTATCCAAAAAAGCGTTGGCTGAATTTACAAAAATGGCGTCTAAAGAACTGGCGCCTGCCATTCGTGTGAACGGCGTTTGTCCGGGATTAATTCTTCCGCCACCGGGAGAGGATGACGAATATTTGGAAAAGTTAAGCCGGAACATTCCTCTTCAACGCCGCGGCAATCCGGAGCAGGTGATTTCAGCAATTCAATTTTTATTAAAAAATCCTTATGTAACCGGCCAGTTTATTTACGTTGATGGCGGAGAACACTTGAAATAAAAAGGAAATTGTGCTTATGATTGCCCGAATAAAAAATTTACGAATACGGACCATCATTGGCATTTTTAACTGGGAACGCTCGAATAAACAAGATGTTGTCTTTAATATTGAGCTTGAATTTAACGGGCGCAAAGCCACGAAAAGCGACAATATTGAGGACACGGTTGATTATAAAACACTCACCAAACGCATTGTTTCCGAGGTGGAACAATCGCAATTCTATTTGCTTGAAAAACTGGCAGATCATGTCCTGAAAATAATCATGGAAAATCCGAATGTACTGCGCGCTATCGTGGAAGTCGATAAACCTCATGCATTGCGTTTTGCTGATTCTGTTTCAATAATCTGCACAGCAGAGAAAAAATCATGAATAAAGCGATCATCGCACTCGGAGCAAATATTAATCCTGCTGTAAACATCGCCCGGGCAAAAAAAATAATTACCGAAAATCATAATGTACTGGCAGAATCCGATATTGTGGAAACCAAACCCATCGGTTATACCAGGCAACCCAATTTTCTCAACGGAGCTGTACTCATTGAAACAAAATTAACCAGAGCTAAACTTGAACATTGGCTAAAACGAGTGGAAAAACAACTCGGACGTATTCGAACGCCGAATAAATACGGACCACGAACGATCGATCTCGATATTGTTGTCTGGAATAATAAAATTGTGGATAATGATGTTTACGAACGGGATTTTTTATGGAATGCAATCCGTGAAGTTTCAGCAGAAATGTCGGGATAGTGTTTCATTTAAAATTCTAACAGGAAACTTTTATTTCTGCCTAAATCATATTAAGAAACCAGCCAAATCCCAAAATGTGATGCTGACAATCCTAAAATGATACCAGCCACCACATCTGACGGAAAATGCACGCCCAGATATATTCGGGAGAAACCCACCAGGCTTGCCCAGCTATAAAGAGGCCACTGAATCAGCGGGAATTGAAAACTAAGAATATCTGCAATTAAAAAGGCAGCAGCCGCATGGCCGGAAGGAAAACTATATTTGTCAGGAGGTTTGATTAAATTTAAAATCCCCTCTGTCTTTTCAAAAGGACGAATTCGTTTGGCCCATCTTTTCACTAAAACACTCACAGGCATTTCCACAGAGAATGCTGATAAACTTGCCAGTAATGTTTTTATCCCTGTTATATCGCGCAATAGCAACAGATACGCACCCACAGCACCGTACAAATGGCCATCCCCGCTTCGTGACAGCAGGTAGAAAAACCGATCAATCTTCCTGCGACCGCTCCACCCGAAAATTCGCTCGAACAGATACATATCCAACTTGTAAAAAACATTCATTATTTTTCGAATTGTGTATTTCATGGGATCACCAGGAATATTTATCGCGTCTATAATCTTAATCGGCACGTTTATTTTATAATTTACAACTGTGATAAGTGTCTTTTTTTTAACGCATAAACATTCCACGAGTTCATTAAATAACTTGATTCTCATATTAAAATATATTACATTACAAAATATTTAACCAAACCATTACAAAGTAAGAGAAGAATTATGTTTAAAAAATTATTGATAATCATTTATATTTTTGCTTATACCTGGTCTTATTCACAACCACGCTATGTTACAACAATCCACCCGTTCAAAGAAATTTTACATTCAATCGCGGACGGACGCGCCACTGTCCATGAATTATTACCCCCCGGAGCTTCACCACACACCTATGAAATGCGTCCTTCTGATATGCGAAAAGTTGAGGGAGCAACAGCGCTAATTTTTGGTGCGCCAAACCTTGACAGTTGGGCGCTTAACTTACAATCAAAACAGTCAATTGAATTGGTGGAACTGATTCCTGAATCATTCAGAATTCATTTCAAGGGGCACGCTCATCATCATGGTGAAGAACATGGCCATAAGTCAGATATTGATCCTCACTTCTGGACTGATCCGCTGACGGTACAGGCTCTGCTTCCGAATTTGGTGCAAAAGCTCATTTCAATTGATCCTGAAGGAGCCGAAAATTATCAGGGAAATGCGAATCGTTTCAGTGCCCATCTGGATTCAGTACATTTAAAAATTCAGGAATTATTGGCGCCAATCAAAACCCGGACAGTAATGTTGTCGCATCCGTTCTTTCAATACTTTCTGCAACGATACAACTTTGACACTGTTGACATTATCGAAAAAAGCCCGGGAAATGAACCAACGCCGAGAGAAGTAAAAAAACTGATTGATCGCGTAAGGTCAAATCATGTGTCAGTGATTTGCACACATCCCCAGCTTTCGGATCGGGCTGCTGAAATTATCGCTGAATCCTCTGGCGCTAAAATTGTAGAGCTTGATCCGCTGGGTGGAGTTAAAAACAGGCTGACGTATGACGATATTTTATTGTACAACTCCCGAAAATTAGCGGAGGCATTTAAATGAGCCAGCACATCGTGAGCGTAGATTCCATGTCTGTGGAAATTGGTGATCATCTGGCACTGTGTAACCTCTCACATAAAATCCCGGAAGGCGCATTTGTTGCCATTGTTGGACCCAACGGTGCGGGAAAATCTACCCTTCTGAAAGTGCTGTTGGGATTAATCAAACCTACATCAGGACAGGTGAAGGTTTTCGGGAAAAACCCGACTGATGTCCCGCCGGAGATGATTGGCTATGTGCCACAAGCCAAAACTATGGATCGCAGCTTTCCGGCGCTTTCCATTGAACTTGTCTATACCGGGCTTACACAACGTTGGCCCTGGCGTTTTAGACATGAACGCAGAAAACAGGCATTAACAGCTCTGGAACAAGTCGGGGCGGCCCAGCTCGCTGACCGGCCAATAGGAAGATTGTCCGGTGGCGAATTACAGCGTATCTGCCTCGCAAGAAGCTTTGTTCGGTCCCCAAAATTAATGATGCTCGATGAACCGGCAACCGGAATTGATGCTGTTGGCGAGGAAGATATGTACCGGATGCTGGAAAATTATCAACAACAATCCGGCGCCACGGTGCTTATGATTACCCACGACTGGCACGCAGCAACACACCACGCAGATCACGTCTTATTGCTAAATCGTAAACAAATCAGCTTTGGAGCGCCCGGCGAAGCGCTAAATGAAGACTTCCTTCGCAAGGCTTATGGCCATATCGGGCATACACATGAACTCAAATTTCTGGTGAATTCTCATGAATGAAATTCTGTCGCTCCCATTTATGCAACGAGCTTTGATCGCAGGCGCATTGGTTGGCTTTCTGGCAAGTTATTACGGCGTGTTCGTGGTTCAGCGTGGCCTCAGTTTTCTCGGCAGCGGATTGGCTCACGCCGCATTCGGCGGCGTTGCTCTCGGTCTGCTCCTGAATCAGGAACCATTATGGATTGCAGTACCATTCACTGTTATTGTGGCAATCGGAATTTTTTGGGTGAAAACAAAAACCCAGCTTGGTAATGATACGGCTGTGGGAATTTTCTTCTCCGTGTCCATGGCGCTGGGAATCATTTTTCTTTTTCTTAAAAGAGAATACACCAGCGATGCATTCACTTATTTGTTCGGATCCATCCTGGCAGTCACCAACCGCGATATTTGGATAACCTTGATCGTCGCAATAATAACGTTATTGACGTTTCCTCTCTGGCGGCGATGGGCTTATGCCTCCTTTGACCGGGAACTCGCGGAAACAGATCACCTCGCCGTTACACGTGACGATTACATTCTTGCTGTGCTCATTGCCGTCACTGTGGTGGTTTCTATCAAACTGGTTGGAATTGTGCTCATCGCCTCTTTTCTCGTCATTCCGGCGGCAACTGCGCGACTCCTATCTGATACCTTCCGATGGATGACAATACTCTCCATTCTGTTCGGAATTTCAGGAGCCTTAATCGGGCTGATTCTATCTTACTACCTGGATGTACCCAGCGGCGCAACAATTATCCTGTTACATGCAGCCCTTTTTTTTGTGGCTATGATTATTCAATCTCTTCAACATTAATAAATATAACCACACGCTCAGTCTTCCATCAAAACGAGATACGTTTACCAGAGATTTGAACACTTCTATGAACACCTGAAATTCTAAAATGAATTGTTACTATTCAGCATCGAGCTGTCATTCCTGCGGATGCAGAAATCCGCTCAGAGATCTGTTTTAACGAAATCATTGTATAAGTCTTTCCATTCCGGATTCATGATGTGGTTGATTTAATCAGTTATCATAAATTTTGATAACGTTAATATTGTACTTACGCATTGGGAATTCTTGAAAAACAGGCTTTTTCAACAACATCATTTATGTTCAATGTTGCAATAAACATTTTGCCGGGTCTTCACGACATTTTACAATTTTTTGTCAATCTTTTTGGCATTTTTATATTTAAATAGTGTAATAAAAATATCTGATTTGAATCTGGTTAACTCACACATAGTACATTTTATTTCCACTCTTTTCTTTGGGTGTCAATTCAAAATGAAACATAATGATAATACAACGGGATAAAAAAAATTAAACCTGCTGACACCGTTTACTGCCCGACTTGAGCGCTTCCCTGGCCTGCAGTTCAAATTTCGGTATTAATTCACATTCTTTTTTTGCCATTCCCGATTTCACGCTCATTATTCATCCATTTCATCCACACAGTTTTATCTTTCCGTATTTACTATTTTTATTAAAATTTTATTGACAATAATGTAATATTCCATTATATTATATAACATTAGTTTCTACGCAAAATTGCAAATTAATGCAATTTTTTCCACCTCTTTAAATATCTTCATTTATTTTTCTTGTTACGATGCTTTGAACAAATAAATGGCCGGGTAAATGAATCGTCAAAAAAAGCACCTCCTAATTTCGCTTATTGGACGCACGCCGCAAATTCTCACCGAATCGCTTTATGCGCTGATTATCAAACGCAAAATACCTGTCGCAGAAATCTATGTCCTGACGACAAAAGAAGGTCAACAGGAAATCCGGGAACAATTGTTAGCACCAGTTACCGGAAAAATCGCGACCTTCTCACGCGAGTGGAATATCGATATTCCGTTATCCGAAGAAAATATCCACGTTGCCAATGATAGCATCTCATCCCCAGGGAAGATAAATCCTGACCAGTCCATGGTCAATTTGATTTTGAGGTTACTCCATTCGCTGACAGAAGATCCCGACACCGTCCTCCACTGCTCCATTGCCGGCGGCAGAAAGACCATGAGTATTTACTTCGCGTATGCCCTGCAATTTTTCGGCAGAGAAGACGACCGGCTGTACCATGTATTAGTGCATCCGGAGGAGTTTCAGAATCATCAGGATTTTTATTACATCCCGCCAGATCCGGCTATTTTAAAAACTCCGGATGGACGAGATATCTCCACTCAATCCGCTACCATAGACCTGATCGAAATACCTTTCATCCGGCTCGGTTCAAAACGGGAATACATATTCGGTGATAAATGGCCACTGACTTATGAAGACATGGTGCGCCTGACCCAGGCAAAACTGGAGCAACTACCGGATCTGCCACAGCTCATCATTGATTTGAAACGGAATAAAGTAAACATCGGTTTGCGCAAAATCCATCTCTCCCCCATTGAACTGGCGACATACTATTACTACGCTGAACGCAGCAAATTACGGCAGGATGTAGTTCCCATCAAAGATTACGAGCAATATTTTGAAGCTGCCGATGGCTACTATTTTCAAAGCGATGGTTTGAAACGAATTATCGAGATCTACCAGAATCTGGTATCTGCCGGAACGTACGACAACTTCCTCCGGTCGCTGGACAACGGGAATCTCCCTTTTGAACGCGCATGCCAGCACTTTTCCCGCATCAAACGAAAAATCCGCCACGCACTGCAAAACGACGATCTAACAGAATATTACATCATATCCGCAGTCGGCAAATACCGCAAATCTTACGGCATCAAACTGAACAAATCCAAAATAATAATTCGATAACTGCCGGCAGCTTTGCTGATGGCAAAGTTGTGGCAAGGTTGTGGGGGGTTGAATGTTATCTACTGTTTGTTACATTAAAATTAAGATGGAGGACAATTATGACACTAGGGTTAACTGATTTAGACGAGCTAATAGAAACAATTCTTGACCAAGACTCGAAAAGATATATCATCGAAGCATTGAATGCTTATAGGGGAGGAGCTTATCGGGCAGCGATTATTTCAACCTGGATTGCAGTATTCTATGATATAATTTCGAAGCTTCGAGCATTATACAATATATCAGATGATGTGACTAGAAAAGAAATTGAAAAAATTTTATACCGAATAGACAATCATGAAAACATGGAAATAATAAATAAGACGGAAAAAAAAAGCGTGGAAAAAGAAACTAAAAATCATAGACATAAAGGTAAAAAGAAGAAAAGCCTTGAAAGTTGTATACTTGATGAAATCCAAAAGGAACCATTTGAATTTTTAACAAAAATCGAATATGATGATCTTGAACGACTTAGACAAGATCGTCATAAATGTGCACATCCGGCATACAATTCTGAAAGCAAATTATTTCAACCCACACCGGAATTAGTCCGATATCATATTATTAATGCTATTCGACACCTTTTACAGTATCCGCCACTTCAAGGCAAAACCGCATTAAAAAGGTTTAAGCTAGAACTTAAACAGCCTATTTATTCAGAAAAACGTGAAGACATTATTAAATTCATCAATACCATTTTTCCCCAACGGCTTAGTGACACAGCTATTAAAAATCTAACAACAGATTTGCTCCACGAACTTCTTATAATAAACAATTCTGAGCTAATTGGTAAAGAAGATAGACTTGTGTTAAGCTTAAAGGTTATCGCTGAGAATTATGAAAAGGCTTTCAACGAGGTGAGAGACAGAGAAATTACTGAGTTAAATCTAAGAATGGTAGAAGGAGATAAATTATATAGGATATTTCGATTACTTCAAGTTGATAATACTTGTTGGAAGAATCTTAGTGAAACTATACGTACCAAGCTTAAGCAAATAATAAAAGATAAAACTGCGAAAAAAATTAAATTGGAATATAAAGTTTTTTCTTTGATAAAGATAGAAGATTTGGAGGAAATAATTGTCAACTCATTTGATGATCTCAATCCAAAAGAACAGGAAGATATTATTGCTGAAACATTACCTCCGCCTCACTTAAAATTTGTTGATAAAGCCGCTAATCTTTTCATACAAGTATATAATCCCAGTGCAGCCACAGTAATTGGGAACAGAATATTAATTCCTTTTGCAGATTACTTTTCAGTAGGTCAGATTAAAGATATTCTTTTAAATGGTGTTATAGGTAACGAAAATGTTCGAGAATGTGACGAGCTTCCACGGATATTAGAGAAATTTTTTGATGCCACAAAAAAACATCTTGAAATAATGAAAGATGTTTGGCAGAAATTAATTTTATCTTTAATCAATACGTTAGATAAGCAGTACGATGATGAAGAAAAATATAATGGGCTAAAGCTAAAATTAGAAGAACATAATATTGAATATAAATCCTTGATTTTTGAACAAACAAATTAATAATAAAAAATGGAGAATCATATGAATCCAATAATTTTTAAATTAGAAACTGTGACTCCAATGTTTTTAGCAGGTGAGGATGGAAAAACTTTTGAGCTAAGACCGCCTACAATCAAAGGTCTGATTAGATATTGGTGGCGGGCTCAATACTGGGGTAAACAGTTGGAATTGATCGATAAAAGCGTTATTGAAAAGAAAGAGGGGCAACTATTTGGTACAGCAGCAAAAAATGGATACAAAAGTCCGTTTTCAATTCGTTTGATATTTAAAAATCAGCTTCGATCAATTGATGAACCATTTCCAAAACAGAATATTCCTGTCACCAGCCGTGGAAGAACTTTTCGGATTAATATTCTCGAATATTTGGCTTATGGCACATATGAATATCATAAAGGAAAGGGAAATATTTTTGCTCGCCAATATCTTGATCCACGGCAAAAATTTAATGTGCACTTGATGTTTGGTGAAGAATGTGGAATTGAAACAATAAAAGAAGTTGTCAAAAGTTTTTATTGTATGTCGTTATTCGGTGGTATTGGAGCAAAATCACGTAATGGTTTTGGTAGCTTTAGCGTTACCAATCCACAAGATAACTTCACAAAATTTGGTTTAAGTTATCCAATCAAAGATATGCGCTATGTTGATGAAATAACTAAAAATAACGAAAGACCAAATTATAGTGCATTTTCAAATAAGGCAATTATTTTCGAACTGAAAAACCGTTATGATACCTGGCATGAATGCTTGGCTAATATAGGTATAATATATCGGAATGCTCGCAGCAACCTTGAACGAAAACACCAATATGAAAAGCGCCAATTTATTGGTGCGCCAATTGTTGCATTCAAGACATATAAATCACTCCTTGATAGAAGATCCAAACCTTATTTTATGAAAGTTCACAAAGTTGGAGAAAAATTTAAAGGCTCCATTTTATATTTACCTTCCAGCTATTGTTATGGGAAAAATGAAGATCGAAATGGCAATCCCCTTCCTCAAGATATTGATGAAAAATTTTCTCGAGTATGTGATCAATTTAATAAAAATCTTGAATACGAGATCGGAGGTATTTCATGAACAACCATTTATTTTTATTTACTATTAGTCCTGTCCAATCATTTATATCTCAAGCCAGGAAAACTCAGGACTTGTATTCGGGAAGTCAATTGCTCTCTCACTTAATTGAAATTGCAATAGATAAGTTAGAAAAAATAGATTCAATCAGTGAAGTTGAGATAATCTTCCCTTTTAAAGATACACCTTCAAAGCCTAATCGGTTTATTGCAAAAATCATAACGGAAAATCCACAAGGTGTTGGCGAAATACTTGAAAAAGCAATTCAAGAGAAATTCAAACAGTTGTGTAATGATAGATTCAAAGATAAACCTGGTTTTACTTCTATTCAAAAAAGCTTTAATAATCAGGTTGAAAATTTCTTGGAAATTTTCTGGCTTGCTATACCTTTTGAGGAAAATTATTTTTCGACCTTTGAAAAAATTGAAAAGTATTTAGGGGGAGTTAAAAACATCCGAGCCTTTAGGCAGCTCCCTGAAAAAGGTCGTAAATGTTCTCTCTGTGGAGAACGAAACGTTTTGTTTTACAAAGCTCGTAACTCGGATGATCGCAAAAGAAATATTGACTCATATGTTTCTGTTGATAAAAAAGATTACAGATTTTTAACTGGCGAAGGATTGTGTGCAATATGTGCAACTAAGCGTTATTATGATACAAAAATTGAATCTTTTCCGTCTACTGCCCGAATTGGTTTATTACATGCTCTTCATGAAATTAAAAAGAAACCAGAAGGCTATGTTTTAATAGAAAATTATAAAAAAATTTTTGGTTCTCAATTTGATGAACAGCTTTACCATAAAGAAAATTTAAATAAAAAATATTTTGAGAAACATGACCTTAAGGAAAGTATTTCAAAGCTGAAAACAATCCAGACACAGCAAAATTTGATAGCAAACTATGCTAGCAAATATAATATTCACCTTGCAAAATATTATGCAGTAGTTACCTTTGATGGCGATAGCATGGGAGAATGGCTTTCAGGGGAAAAAATTAAAAATAATTTAGTAAATTTAGAATCCTTTCATCGTTTAATTTCCCGGAAGTTGGGTGATTTTTCTAAATTTGCTGTCAATATTTTAAAAGCTCCTAACTATAAAGATATAGCTATAATAAAAAATGAATATTTTGGAAAGACAACTTATGCTGGAGGCGACGACTATCTTGGTTTTGTTAACCTCAATTACTTGTTCCAAGTATTGTTGAGTTTAAAAACCAAATTTAATGATATGGTTAACCAAACAATAAAAAACGAATTTGAATTGAATAATCCAGAAGATAATTTTACTTTCTCAGCCGGTATTTCTCTTGCACACTACAAGACTCCGCTATCGATAGCACTTGAATGGGCTCGAAACATGCAAAAATTGGCTAAAAAAGTTGAAGGGAAGGATGCTGTAGGATTTGCTTTGTTAAAGCATTCTGGAAACATTGCTCAGTCTGTTCTTAAATGGAATTATCATGAGTTAAAAGTAGAAACAATGGGACTGGCAATTAATTTGACTACTGCTTTAAAAAATCATCTCTCAAATAAATTCCTTTATACATTAAGAGAAGAGTTTTTGCATTTAATTGACCCAAAAACAAAAAGTAAAGGACTTTATAATCAAATTCAGTCTGAATTATTGCGTTTAATGAATCGACATAATAAGAAAAAAAATACGAATGGAGCCCTTAATGTTGCCGTCAATACAAATGATCCAGATCTGGATGTTTTGGCAAAACAGCTCTCTGATCTCATAGTAGAGATTGATAAGATGAATTTAGAAAGTTTAGATGCCTTTAATAACTTTATTAATTTTCTTGAAATTTGCAATTTTATATCAAGGGAGACATAAAACATGAAAATATCATTAGAACCAGCAGACACATTTTTCTTTCGTGATGGGAAACCCTTTTCGAGAGGCGAACAGACAGAAGCTACTGGTATTTTTCCACCGTTCCCCGCTACAGTTTATGGCGCTTTGCGAACAGCTTATATTAGTGAAAAAGGCTGGAAAGAGTTTGAAGAAGAAGATAACTCAATAAAAACTGTGATAGGAACAAAAACATCTCATGGAAATTTTTGTGTAAAAGGTCTTTTTTTAGAAAGAAAAGGAGAAAAGGAGATTACCTATTTTCCGCTACCAAGAGATTTGGTAACTCATAAAAAATTGGATAATGGCGAAAGAAAAACTCTTCACCTAAATTTAAGGGATGAAAATTTTAGCAGTAATTCAAAAACTAAGCAAATGCTGTTTTCAGATAGGTCCGACGTAGAATACCCATCAGGCGCCCTATTAGAATCTGGTTTTCTCAAATCTTATTTATTGACAGGAGCTTCCAATGGATTGCAATATCGACCGCTATTTCAGGAGGATTATCTGATACACGAACCGAAAGTTGGTATAGAAAGAGACTTGAATAATCCAGAGAATATAGAAGGAAGACTATATCGTGTCAACATGATGCGACTGAAAACTGATGCCAAGTATCAAATATTGGTTGATGTTGAGAATATAGATATGCCGAATAGCGGAATTCTCAAATTTGGCGGTGAAAATCGGGCTTTCATTTATAGAAAAAGTGCAGCCGAGATATTTGATTACAAAGATAGTGAAAAAGAAAAAGTAATCAATGCAATTGAAAAAACACGGCGATTCAAACTATACTGTGCTACACCAGCCATCTGGAATTGTGAAAACGATGATGAAGGTTGGATAGCTGATTGGATGAATGGCAATGAATATAATTACAAGGATATAAAATGTAAACTTATAGCTGCTGTTGTTGGAAAACCTGTTAATATTGGCGGGTGGGATATAGCCAAAGGAGAACCCAAAAAAATGTATCGAGCTGTTCCTGCTGGCTCTGTGTATTATCTACAATTGGAAAAAGGGACAGGAGAAGATGTGTTCAATGCTTTTCATTACCAAAACATTTCCATTAAGCGTGCAAACGAAGGTTTGGGTTTAACTATTATCGGACTAATTTAGGAGATAGTATGAAAACAATTATTACTCCTGTAGGATTATCTTTGATAAATAATTTTTTCAAAGGGAAATCTAAAGGAGGGGGAGAATGCAAAGGACTGGAAGTTTACAGGGAATATCTTAATGAAGCTGGATCGGCTAAAAACTATGGTGCTTATCTAATTGAAAATGCCAGAGAAGCATTGAAAAGTGATATTTTAGCTTGGGCGGAAAAAACTGAAAACGCTTGTGCTGAATTTACGAGTATTAAAAAATTAGAGGAAAAATTCACTGATGAAGAATTTGAAATTCATTTATTACCTTCGGATACTGTGCTTTCAAAATTTATGGCTGAGATTATTTCAGATATCCGATTATGGAAAAACCACCTAAATCGAGTCACACAAATTATTCAAGAGCATCACATTGAAGGACTTCAGGTTGAAGATGAAAACGATTTTATTCAAATTGGGATGAAATCTCTGATTAGAAAAATCGAAGATTTTCTCGACAAGGTTCCTGATCCACAAACAAACCTTTTACTAAATATTACAGGTGGATACAAAGCAACCATTCCTTATCTAACAATTTGGGGACAAATTTATGGTATCCAATTATTTTATACTTTTGAAGATACGCTAAAAAAAAACAATCAATTGATTAAAATTCCCCAAGCTCCTATTGATTTTGATTTCACCATTTTGGATGATTATTATGATACTGTCAAAATATTGAAAAATAAATCAGGTTATAAAATTGATGACTTTAAGCAAGAATTGATTGAAAAAGGTTTAAAATACAATTTAAAAGATATCACAAATCTAACTGAGAGCAACATCCTTGAAAAAGATGAAAAAAAGAATGAAATTAATTTGAGTTTAATTGGTGATATTTTTTTAAGAAGGTTTGAAAATCTTCGGTCAAAAGGTATTCGTAATGCTTTTTCTAATTTATTTGGAAATATAATCGAATTAAAAGTTTTCAAATTTTATGCAGAAAAATATTCAAGTATGGAGGTTCAGCATAGCATTACTTTTTGGGAAAATAAACAAAAAATGCTTGAACTAGATGTTTTTATTGAATCGATAAATTTTATTACTGCTGTTGAAATAAAGCCGCTAAACGGTTTTAAGGAAATTAAATCGAAATTTGAAGAAAATAAATTCGATTACCTATTAAGCAAATACAGCGATAAATCGGTTAAGCTAGAGTTCATTTTATATAGTCATGCAGAAATTCCTGATTCTGTACTTGATCAAATTACGGAGTTACAAAGTGCGAATCAGAACAAATTTAAAGAAATTATATGGAAAAGATTAGATTTAAATATAGGTGATCCCCAAAAAAAGATACAATGGAAAGTAGACAATAACAAATTTAAGGACATAATTTAATTGAAGGAGGTTCTAAATGTATAAACAAGCCAAACCATTGTTTTTGATTGTTGAAACTCCGCTTCATGCTGGCAGCGGCAGTGATTTAGGAATCGTTGATTTACCAATTCAACGGGAAAGACATACAGATTTTCCTAAAATTGAAGCTTCTGGATTAAAAGGAAGTTTACGAGAAATATATGAATCACTCAAAGAAAACATTCCGCCAGCGATTACAACAAAATTTCCGAATTTGAACAAAACTAATTTTATTGATGAAGGAATATGGCCAACCTTTGGACCTGAAGACGGTGATAAGTTCGCTGGCTCATTGGGTTTCACGGATGCACGATTATTGCTTTTTCCTGTCAAATCAATGAAAGGCGTATTTGCCTGGATAACCTGTCCAACTATTTTAGAGCGATTTCGAAATGATCTTTCGTTGACCCAAAAAACTATTCCAGCAGAATTAAATAACTTTGAAGAATTCGTAGCAAAAATTCCTATCGAATCGAACTTGCTTGTCAAAGAAAATGAAATTGTATTGGAGGAATATAAATTTGATGTCACTCCAAATGAAAATCTCACTGCTCTTTGTCAACTACTTTCAGATAATATTTTGCCAAAAGGAGTAGAATATGACTTTTGGAGAAATAAGATGAAAAAAGACGTCGCAGTATTGCCTGATGATGATTTCAAAGATTTCGTTAACCTATCAACGGAGGTCATAGCCAGAACAAAAATTGGTGAATCAGGAACCGTCATAAAGGGTGGATTATGGTATGAAGAATATTTACCATCAGATTCAATTTTGTATTCATTAGTTTTGACCTCACCCATTTTTAGTCAAGATACGGGCGCTTTTCCAAATGGCAATGCTGAAACTGTAATGGAATTCTTTGAGCTGGGTCTTCAACCTGTAGTTCAGATTGGTGGCAATGCCACTCTTGGAAAAGGATTAATGCGCACAAAAATCTGGGAACTCACTACTAATGGAGGACAAACTAATGACGAATCGTAGAATTATAAACATAGAACAAGTCAGAGCTAAAAGAGCCTATGCCTTTGTTGACAAAGTGAATAAGGGCGATTTGGAAAATATCAAGAAATTTGGAAGAGCCAATATCCCATTAGATGTTTGGGAAGATTTGTCTATAGATAATGATCTTAGAGCAATCATAGAATCGATCGGAGAAAAACAGGATAGAAAAGATGGTATTGTTGAATTTCAACTAGATATAGAAAAAGTATCAAAAGAAATCAGAGAAGAACTTGGCAAGGAAATTTATTTGAAGTTGCTACAATATACTCCGAAATTGAATAAAATTAAGAGTGAATATAAATCAGGTTTAAAAAAGTTTCCTGTTTATGTCAAAACAAATGGTCTGGGTCAAACACTAGCTTTCATAAAGAATCGAAATGATGGCTATGATTTAATTTATAGACAATTAGTTAAATGGCTTAAAAAAGACACTGAACAACCTAATGAAAATGGTGGAGACCTAATAGAAGAAGTAATTAGTCTCGATTCATCCACATACCGTCAAGTAACAATTGAAGTATTAGCATTCTCTAACTGGATGCGACGTTTTGTTGATGGATTAATGAAAGATGTGGAGGCAGAAAATGGATAATTTTTTTCATCCAAGCGATACACGACAAACTATTCGCCACTCATCAGAAATCGAGAATTTTGCTTTGCGTTACACTAAATTTTTAAAGGTTCAGCGCAAAGATAATAAGTATAAATTTGCTTTTTCTGAATCAATTCATAAAATAAATCAATCAGGACATGATTTAATAGAAGAAATAATAAAACGACAGGAAAACCAATTAAAGTCACTAAGTCATTTAAATTATTTCCGTGTAATTGAAGCATCTGTTGATTGGCGATTAATAATAGGTTTAGGGGGAGGTCATGTGCAGGAAACGGATATGACACTTCATCATATTTATGGCATTCCATACATTCCCGGCAGTGCGATAAAAGGCGCTTTAAAGCATTGGGCAGAAGATGAAAAGCAAAAAAAAGAATTAATTGATAAGATATTTGGCAAGCAGGACTATAGAGGTGATCTCATTTTTCTTGACGCTTTTCCCGTGAGTGAAGTCACTTTGGCAATGGATATCATGAATCCCCATTATCCAGACTATTATGGCGGGAATAAATATCCAACAGACTGCCAAAATCCCAATCCCATACCATTTCTAACTATTGAAGATACTAAATTTCGTTTTGTATTCCTTTGCGCCAAGAAAAACGAAAACGCAAATAATTATTTGGATAAAATAGTAGAATGGTTAGGAACTGATAATGACCAGTCGAAAGGTGTTTTTCAGACAAAAGGTATTGGCGCTAAAACGGCTGTTGGATACGGTTATTTTAAAGCCATAAAAGATAAAACAAAAGAATTTGAAGTGAAATTTATTGCAAAAGAGAAAGAAATTGAACAGCAAAAAGAGACCGAGCGATTAGAAAATTTAACACCTGCTGATCGTTTATATGAAGAATTAAAGAAACTGACAATTGAAAATCATCAACGAAGCTATGAAATTTACAACAATGAACTTGACAAATTTGCTGATGACGATCAAATAAAGATAGCGAATGCATTAATGAAATATTGGCAGAAAATTGACAAATGGGAAAAAGGAAGTGATAAGCAGCAAAAGAAAGTAGCAAGGATTAAATCTATCTTACAAATGCAATCATGACACCTCAAATCGCTGCTAAAAGTTGAATCTTGATTGTTTTATGATTATAAATGAGAGCGAGCAAAATATGCTTATCAGACCACTATTTTAACCTCGCTCTCATTTTATCTTAAATGATTTCTTTTCCGATTAAATCTTATCTTTATCAAACAGTGCGAAAATAGTATTTATAGCCATCAAAATCATTATGCCGGGGTATAGACAATCCCCATTTAAAGAATATCCAATAATTAAAGCAGAATTAATAAACAAAAGGACAATGAATATGCATCAAAATAATATAAATTTAAACCTCCAAAACAAATCCCTGCGCACGGAATTCAAAATTCGCGGGCTGGATCCGTTTGAGGTGATTGATGGGTCGCCGGAGGATGTTGGATTGGAGAATCGTAAGCTGGAGCGGCTGCTAAAATGGGTGCAGACGAGAATCAAATTTCAGAAGAAAATCTCACTCTTAAAAACAGCATTTATTTATTTTATGATGATACGCTCGATTTTCAGGTAGACCTCATTGATGAGAAAAGTGATTTGAAAAATCGATTCGTGCGGGCATTGAAATGGAAAGAAGCAAAAGATCAGATCAAAGCCGATTTGTTAAAATTTTTGAAACCTGATTTGTGCAAATTTCAACCATCAGAAAAAAATATTGCATTTGAATTTCCCAGAAGTTTCATAACAAAATTGTATGACATGGTTCATAAATTCAGGACGCTAGATCCGGGGATTTTGTATCTGCCTGATCTGGTTTATCATTACAGCCGTCTCGATTCGGTGCAACGAAAACGATTAAAAGAAATTTTCGATAATTACAATCGGTATGATCTAAAAAAACAGGATAATGAGATTTTTTATCTGCCAGTCATTTTAACCTGGATTGAATTATTGATACGTCAGAAAGGAGAAAAGTAGATGGGACTCTATAAATTTTATTTGGATGTATCACACAACATCAGCCATATTGGCAGCGATGTGAAAGGCATCGGCGTTGAGAATGTGATGGAATGGGTGCATTCCGATACATTGTTCAGTGCGATTATTCATGGATTGGTAAAAAGTGGCGCGCAAAATGATATTGAGAAACTATTTGATCAATTCAGAAATTATAATGAGAACCAGAAAAGTATGGAACCACCATTTCGCATCAGCTCAGCATTTTTAGCATATAAGAAATCGCAGGAGAAACAGAATGGTGAACCACAAAATTCCTTGGTCAGCGAAAATTACATTGAGTTCGTACCGATGCCGCTAATAAAGCCAAAAGACCTTCCACTTGACCGGTTAACTAAGCAAAACTTTATTTCTCTGGAAAACGCGCTGAAGTGGATTGGCAGGGAAAAATTGAATTGCACCAACGATGATTATATTGAATCCCTAAATCTGGACGGCAGTTGTTATAAAAAGCGGTTCCTGAATCGTATCCGGGCGGTCAATGCGAAGGACCGGCGATTGAACCAGACCCAGGTGTATCACCGCGGCGAAGTTGTTTATACCGATAATACCTGGCTTTATTTCTTTGTGGAAATAGGAGATGATTTATTCGATGATTTTAAAAAAGCGTTGACATATCTTCAGGAAGCCGCGGGTATTGGCGGCGAAATTAATGTCGGTTTCTCGGAGTTTGGGGATATCGATTTTACAAAAGTCGAAATAAATGAAAACAATAGCTATAAAAATTTTTACTTATTATCATTGTTATCGCTTAACGATGACATTGTGTACGATAATTCATATTATGATATTATCAATAAGAAATCATGGTTTCATTCTCCGTTTCACAATATCCAGCTTAAGAAGAAAACCGTAAAAATGATCAAAGAAGGAAGTTGTATCCGTTGTGATGAATTAAAGGGCAAATTAATAGATGCAACGCCCGATGAATGGGAAAAGCACGAAGGGATTCCAAATTGGCATCCGATATACCGGAACGGAATTGGATTTGGGATTGGGTATTAGCGTATTGTCCTGGATATAAACAAAAATTGTCCCGCAAGGGACAAACTGAAAATAGCCCAGGCATGAATGCCTGGGTTAAATACCCAAAACCCGTTTTCGTCCCGGAGGGACGATTGAAATGTTAATTAAAAGAGGAAAGGATAAATTTATGGCTCATTCTTATGTCAATATCTTAGTCCATTATGTTT
>CAZCJL010000087.1:0-29491 GCA_964498785.1 uncultured Cytophagia bacterium
TAAAGAGAATCCGAAAGCTTTGATGCACACCATCAATTATTGAATGGATACCATCATAATTAGCTATTACATTTATTTTTATTCAGTTAATTCTAATTTTGCTACGCAAACGTTAGACGATGCCCTTTTGGTTTTGGAATTGAATCACCAAATTCTTTTGCTGTTTCGATCCAATTTTGAATTGCTTCTTTTGCATTTGCTAAAGCGGATTCATAAGTATCTCCATGTGCCATGCATCCGGGAAGTTCTGGTACATCAGCTATAAAGGATCCATCCTCGTCACTCCAGAAGATTATTATTTCGTATTTACTCATTCAAATTTTCTCCGAGTTTATATTTATGAATTATATTACGTACCTGTTTTACTTGCTCATAATGATATAATAATAAACTTGAAAACTAAATGCAATTATAAAAATATTAATGTCCCACTTTCTTCTTTTGCAATTTTTTTTGTCATATTTTCCAGAATAATTTTCATTTCATTTTCAAGCCAGCAAACTCCCTGGTAGTTGTCGACGTTCACTACCGAATTTTCGCCACATTGAAAGAACACATCTGCTCGCTTTTGTCCTGAATATTCGATTCTCATGCCAAGCGGTAGCAGGTTAACATCCCGGTACATTTTTTTAATAATCCAATCAACGCCACCTTTTAAATTGAGCGGACGCTTTTCCCACGGCAATAATTCCCCTTGTGGAAAAATACAGACGAGCGGCAGGGGAGAGGTCTCAGAATTTAAAATGTCTGCCGTATATTTAAGGGTACGCATTGTGCTTTTGGGATTTTTCGGTTCAATGCTATACGCGCCAACCCGGGAAAAGAAATGGTACTTTTTCAGTTGTTCTTCAAGCATCATTAAATAAATTGGGCGACTGAACAGTTTCTCATTCAACACATAGACGAAAAAGCCATCCCACCAGGTGCTGTGGTTTGGAAGCACTATCAATGGCAGGGTTGGATCGGTTTTCGGAACATCACCCAAAAGATGAAAATTCTGAAAATGGTGTTTTAACAGATTCATTATGTAATGATGAAAAAGAAATTTCGCATACTTTGAATGTTTCGCTTTTATCATAACATTGTCAGCATTTTGTAAACTGGTAATAGAATACGTTCCTGCAAAGTGAGCATTTTCGTGCGAAACACTTCTCTGGTTAAAATTTTAATTTTTTGTTGTTGAGGCACGAAAACTCGTCCCAAAAACGGATTATAATTTCGTGCTTCTATTTTTCTGAGAATACCCCGATAAATTTTACTGGCAGAATATATCGCAAATTGCGATTCCGTGTGCAGCATGGGGATTCCCTTGTTCGCTTCCTCATAAAAAGAATGCGCCCGTTTGACGTTGAATTTGATCAATTTTTTCAGATTGCGCGTCATGTTTTCCTGGTAAATATCATCTTTTGAAACACCGAAACTGATGAGTTCCTCTTGCGGCAAATAGATCCGGTTCATGTCTTTGTCTTCTTTAATATCACGCAAAATATTGGTTAGCTGCATTGCGATACCCAATTTTTCCGCGTAGAGAAACGCCCGCTTCGTTTTGTATCCCATCACATGTGTCATCATTAAACCAACAACCCCGGCGACGCGATAGCTGAACAGAAATAATTCATCGGTTGTGACAAATTGTGGATTGCGAATATCCATTTGCACGCCTTCCAGAAGATCCATGGGGTAGTCCATCGGAATTCCGTATTCTTGTGCAACCGCAATAAATGATTTCAGAATTGGGTGCTCCGATTCTCCTGTTCGATAAGCGATTTTCAATTCTTCGGAAAGAAAATCCAGTTCGTTCAGCAGTTCAGCTTCACTCCGTTCCCGTGGATTATCAATCATATTATCGGCATATCGACAAAAGCCATACAGTGCATACGTTGCCCAGCGTCTTTCCCGTGGTAACATGCGCGCGGAAATGTAGAAACTCTTTGAATAATGCTTCGTCATTTCACGAGCAAGCTTAAATGATGCGGCGAGTGATGAATTTTTCCAATACCTCATGATTGCCTCCTTTCCTGCCGTTTACATTATTGACTAAGGCGAAAAGTCTTTTAAAATTGCTTTTTCTGTTGCTTCTGCCGTTAACAAAGTACCGGGAACGCCAGCGCCGGGATGGGTACTGGCGCCGACCAGATATAAATTTACAATATCTTCACTACGATTGGCAGGCCGGAACGTCGCTGATTGCGTCAGTTTGGGTTCTAATCCCCAGGCGCTGCCCAGATAATTATTTCGCTCCATAGCAAAATCTAACGGGGTGTAAATTCGCTGAACTTCGATATTCTTTTTCAGATCTTTCAATCCAAAATCTTTTTCAAGAAATGTTAATATTTTATCAGCGTAAGGTTGTGACATTTTATTCCAGTCCGTTGATCCGGCGAGATTAGGGACCGGAATTAAGATATACATGCTTTCGCCGCCAGCAGGCGCCATGGTTTCATCTGTGACAGATGGAGCGTGCAGGTACATCGAAAAATCATCGGCTAAGATTTTATTGTCGAAAATATCTTTGATAAGCTCCTTATATCGCGGCGAAAGTATCAGATTATGTTGTAACAGTTCCGGGTATTTTTTCTTCACGCCGAGATAGATTAAAAACGAGCTCATCGAATACGCCATTTTGGTTACCCTGCGATCGCTCCATTTTCGGCGATGGCTGGCGTTAATCAAATCTTTGTATGTGTGCGCAAAATGGGCATTTGATACCACCGCGTCAGCTTCGATAAACTGATTACGCGTCATAACTCCTTTGACCGTTCCATTATTGACAACGATTTCCGAGACTTCGTGCTCTGTTTTCACCGTACCGCCAATATCTGTAAACAATTTTTCCAGCGCCTGAACAAAGCTATACATGCCGCCTTTTGTAAACCAAACGCCGTCCATTTTTTCCAGATAGGGGATCATTAAATAAACGGCAGGCGAGCGGAACGGACTGCCGCCAATAAATAACGGATGAAATGAAAACGTAAATCGGCTGCGCGGATCGGTAAAGTACTTTGCCACCACGTTATACGTCGGAAATAGCGCCCGCAGCTTCATTGCCCGCGGGATGAACGGGATAAGCGTGCTGTATGTAAATGGGACCGAACCCAATCCATCAGTGATCACGGCGTCGTAAACTTCTTTCGTGTATCGAATGAACCGGTCATAATTTTCAGCATCCTTTGGATTGAAGTTAGCTAACTGTTGTTTCATGATATCCGAATCCGGACTATAATTCAGAAATGAGCCATCATGAAAGTGAATGCGATAAAACGGATCGAGATAGATCAGATTTAGATAATCGCTCATTTTTTTTCCGGCTGCTTCAAAGATTCGCTCGATAATGAACGGCGCCGTAATAAGTGAGGGCCCCATGTCAAACGTATATCCCTTTTCTTTGTATTGATACGCATGACCGCCGACCATCTCATTTTTTTCCAGCAGAGTGACCTGAAATCCTTTTGCCTGCAATCGGATCGCTATTGCGAGTCCTCCGAATCCGGCTCCGATGACGATTATTTTTTTCATGTTTTTATCTTTCAAATTTTTACATTATACCTGAAATTCGGGAGCAATTCCCAAAAGTTGTTAATTTCTCGTGGATCTGTATCATAAGTTTGATTTTTTTGTAAAATATCATTCCGGGCTTGTCCCAAAATCTCCTGATTATTAAAAAGTTAGGGGATTCCTGCATTCGCAGGAATGACACCAAAAAATGACTTTTGATACAGCCCGATGTATTGATCGACGCTTTGCGTCGTATTTTTACTACTAGAGGCAAAGCGTCCTAAAATCCATTCCAACGCAAAGCATTGGAACGAGAAAATCAATAGTCTTTTTTATTCATTAAAATCAAATCCGCACACATTTTCCCGGAAAGCATTGCTAACGGAACGCCGCCTCCCGGATGCGTCGATCCTCCGGCGAAATACAGCCCGCGCAGGTCTCGATTTCTGTTTGCCGGTCGTCGGAATGCTGTCGATTTACTATTCGATGAAATTCCGTAAATACTTCCGCGGTTGCTTCCATATTTTTGATAAAAATCTTCTGGCGTCAAAAATGTTTCACCAGCGATATGTTCAGAAACATCGATGCCATGGTTCGCTAATTTTGCGAAAATTCTCTCTCTTAAAATAGTTACCTCCCGTTGCCAATCCTGTCCCGGCATCAGATGCGGCACATTGATCAAAACAAACCAGTTTTCGCCATCAGGCGGCGCGTGATCCGGATCGATTTTACTTGTTATTGCAATGTAAATCGTGGGATCATCAGGTACCTGCTTGCGTTTAAAAATGTGCTCGAATTCATTTTCATAATCATCTGAAAAAATGATGTTATGCTGTGCCAGTTGTTCAAAGTTTTTGTTCACGTTCCATAGATAGACAATCCCGGAAAGAGATGGCTCCAGTTTATTTAACCTCTCTTGTCGTTTATCAAATCCGTTGATCAGATCATTGTACGCGGTAACTACATCAGCGTTACTGACAATATAGTCAGCTTCAATGAGAGTATCATTTGCTTTAATTCCGGTTACCATGTTTTTATGATATACAATTTCATCGACTCGTGTTGACTGAAAAATCTGAACACCGAATGATCTTGCAATGTGCTCCAAAACCTCAACTAAGCGGTACATTCCTCCTTTGACATAATAACTTCCGAGACCAAATTCCACATACGGAATGATATTCAGCGTTGCCGGCGCCTGAAACGGATTGGAGCCATTATACGTCGCATACCTGTTAAAAAGCTGAACTACCTTCTTATGTCGAAAAAATCGTCGAATACCCTGATCCATTGTTCTGAACGGATCGATGCGATGAATTGTTAGTAGCTTCACAAACGTCTGCCAGTTTAGCAAATTTTTAATTTCGTGTAACGGACTGAAAACAAAAATGTCAGCAGTCATCTCATAAATTCGCTTTATGTAATTCGAGAACAGTTGATAGGACGTGGCGTCTTCTTCTGATAGTGTTTTTAATCGCAATGTCATTTCGCTGGGATCTGCGGTCGCATCGAGTGTTGTGCCATCCGACCAGAAGTAGCGACAGATCGGATCGATGGGAACGAATTCAAGATAATCATGACGGTTCAAACCGATGTACTCAAACAGATCATCAATGACATCAGGCATTGTCAGCAATGAAGGTCCGGTATCAAAACGAAAACCATCCTGCCTGAATTCGTTCATCTTCCCACCCAATGATGGCTGTTGCTCGAACAATTGCACATTGTATCCTGATTTCGAGAGGCGAATAGCGGCACTCAGTCCGCCGAGACCGCCACCGATAACAACGATTTTTTTAGACAACAGAAGGTCCTTTCAATTTTTCATAGATGATCACCAGTAACAAGATCAGGCTTACGCCATATCCAAAATCCTCGATCGGTATTGTATAAATCCGCCAATTCAGTTGATAAATAACATCATAAAGCACAACAGGTCTGGCAGTGAGATAACCGTTAAATGTTAATGTCAGGCCAAGGTTTAACAGCACGAGATGAATCATGCGCTTCTGTAAATAAATATTTGTTTGGTAGACCTGATCCAAAATCGCCGTAATTCCAAGGGCTACGAAAACAAGCCCGGTGTATTCTTTACCCAATAAAAATAATATAACTCCCGCGATTATTCCATATTGCATCACTTTTCTGAACATGTATAATGATTGAATCTTTCTGTTTTTAAAATATGCTGCAAAAACCTCCCACACAAATAACGTTGCATAGGGTACGGTGACAAAGAACAGCCATTCTCCTAACGGGATTCCGGCGAGTTCGATATTTGTTGTAAATTGCTCATTGAACCACCAGTGCCGTTCTGTCACGATAATATCCCACACGATAAAAGGTATCATCGTCAATATGATGGCCGGAAACACATATTTCCATTTTTGATAGAACGCGACTTTTTTGTCAAAGCTCAGTGCAAACGGGCCACTGATTATTAGCAAATTAAATATAAGATATTCAAAATTCATTTGACGTTAATTCATTTTTTACAGTTGTCAAAATTTCTTGTTGCTGTGATTTCAATGCCATGTTATCTTCTAAAAAGTCAATAACATGCAACACTAATTTGGGATCGTAGCTGTCCGCTGTTTCCGGGAGCAACTCGATAATTGTTTCGAATGATCGCTGTGCGTCGTCCTCACGGTTGAAAAAGAACGGAAGATGAGAGCATGTTGCACCATGTATAAACAACGCTTCAAGATCATCGGGGCTTTCTTCAACTCCTTTGTCCATCAATTTCAGGCCTTTGATCACCCATTTCAACTTGTTGTAGGGGGAGAAAGAATGCTTTCCTTTAAGCGCATATAATGTCCCGATATAGGTCAAACTTCTTCCGTAATAGACTTCGTTCGTTCCAATTTTTTCAAATAATTGAATCGCTGGTTTTATGTGACTCTCATCTTCGATGGCATCATAGAATAGTTTTCTTGCTTTTTGCAAGTGTTGATTTGATGCTGACAATTCTACATCTGAAAATGTTAATACAACAGACAAAAGAAATAGTATTCGGTACATAAATTGGCCTTATTTTTAAATCACAGATACAAAGAGCGATATGAACGATATTATGCAATATAGCACATTATATTTAAAAAGTCAAGTAAAAAAGTTCAAAAAGCTCATTTATGTTGACTTTTTCATTGATAATTATTATATTAAAGAATTGGTTGGAAGTTGTCGTTTAATTTGATATAATTTCCTAAATAAAGTTGAGAAAATCAAGTTAAAAATTATTGAAGCGTAAATAATTAGACATAATAGTAGAAACATGTTGATTGTAACAGGTATTTATTAAGAAAGTGGAGTAGCTTATGACCGAAGAGATCAGGTACTTTAATAGTCTGGATGCTGCAAATATCCTGGGCGTGAATGTTTCGACAATAAAGCGCTGGACAGAGGAGGGAAAACTTGAATGTATTAAGACTGCCGGAGGGCATCGTAAGTTTCTGATGCAACATTTAGCTGACTTTTTAAAGACTTACAAGAAAGATAAGAGCAAGGTGAATTTATTTCCCGTGGAAGATGATGCTGACCTGGAAATAAGCCATCATATTTTAAAAAAGAACTACAATCACTTGATCAATTATATTCATGACCAGGCGTTATCAGGGCAACGGGCACAGGTGCAAAAAGCCTTGAATGGAATGTATCTTGGTCAATATCCGTTATATTTGATATATGACAAAATAATTACTCCGATTCTCTGGAGAATAGGGGATATGTGGGAATCTGGTGAACATACAATTATTGAAGAGCATTTTGTTACACAGACAATACGTGATGCAATTGTCAGGCTACAGGGAATTATTATTCATCTTCCGAGCCAAAAGCGTGGGAAAGCCTTTTGTTTAATTATGTCTCAGGAACTGCATGATATCGCCCTGAAAATGGTTGATCAGATTTTAGAGTTGAAGGGTTATCTTGTTTTGAATAGTGGGCAAATGTCCCCATCCCTAAACATTGAAAAAGTATTTGAGAAATATCAGCCGGATCAGGTATATATTTCAAGCACAGTTGTACAGGATGAGAATTTTGTTCAGGCCGAATTTGATAAAATTTGTTACATCAGCGAGAAGCATAACGCTGATGTTTACGTTGGCGGCAGAGGTTTTGAATCGATTCATTTCGACCATCCGGCGGTAAAGCAGCGATTTTTTAGCTTTGAACAACTATATACAAGTATTTAGCAAAACAAGGCAATGGGATTTGTTGTAAATTAGTAATCATTTATGTGGAACTTATAATTAACATCGTTCATAGAATAAATTTAATGAGCGAAATAAGCGAAATAATACTTGACGTTTTTGAATTGTTTTTGTATATTAAATAAGTTTAAAACGCTCATTGTGAGTGGTGGTAAACGTTTCAAAGACGATGAAAAATATTGGATAAGTTGAATCCTTTATCGCAATTCAGACTCTAATAGCGAAGAGGAAATTTTGAATATATAAAACGGAGAAAATAAAGATGAAATACGTGACATGGATATTTTTACTATTAATAATGATAACGACAATTGTATATTCGCAAAATACCGGAACTATTTCCGGTAAAGTACTTGATGCACGCACCAAACAGCCGCTGGTGGCAGTGAATGTGCGTGTTTTGGATACAGAGCGAGGCGCAATTACAGATTTGGACGGAAATTATACGATTCCAAATGTTCCTGTGGGAACGTATCGTTTAAATTTTGAATACATCGGATATAAGCCGGTATTAAAAACAGATGTGGTTGTAATAACTGCCAGACCGGCGTTTGTGAATGCAGAGTTGACGGAAACCGTTCTGGAAGGGGAGGAAGTAACAGTAACTGCCGGATATTTTGTAGAGGAAGAGAAAATTCAACCGAGCACCATTGGATTATCCCGGGAAGAAATCCGGCGATTTCCCGGTGGATTTGAGGATGTCGTTCGCACTGTTTCCACACTTCCGGGGGTTGCAATAAATGCAGCCGGTGGCAGAAACGACCTTCTGGTACGCGGCGGCGGACCGTCGGAAAATTTGTACATCATTAATAATATCGAAGTGCCGAATATTAATCATTTTGGCACGCAGGGGAACAGCTCCGGAAGCCTGAGTTTTGTGAATCTGGATTTTGTTGAAGATGTCACTTTTTCAACAGGTGGGTTCGGAGCACAGTTTGGCGATAAAATGTCATCAGTATTAAGCCTGAAAATGAACAGTAATATTCCTGAAAATTTTGAGACGAAACTGACTGTTTCCGCAACTCAGTTCGGCGCTGATTTTGAAACGCCAATTCGGAATTCGGGAAATTTAATTTTCTCAGCCAGACAAAGCTATCTGGATATCATTTTTCGTGCTGCGGGTTTACCTTTTGTTCCGGTATATACAGATTTCAACCTGATCGCAAACTATGATATTTCGCCGAAAGATAAGCTATTTGTTCTCGGACTCGGAGCCATCAATCGGGTAGAACGCGATCAAAGTTCACTGGAAAACAGGGTGACGAATGCCGGTATTTTGGATAACACGCAAAATCAATGGATCACGGGTGTAAATTATCGCCGCTTATTGGGAAATGGTTTCCTGGACTTAACTGTGAATATGAATATGTTTCAATATCGATTCAGCCAGATAAATGAATTTGAGCGTGAATATTTCAATAGTGAGGCAGATGAAATTGAGTTAAATTTAAAACTGAAGCATTATTGGATCCTCTCGAAAAAAATTGGGTTGAGAAGCGGGATTTCAATGAAAAACATTTTTAATGATAATACGACTGCATTTGCAGACACAATTTATGATCGCAGCGGGAACCGGGTTCCGGTGTCTGCGATTGGCGTTCCGAAATTTTCAAATACAAATGCCTCTGGTCGCAAGTATGCCTATTTTTCTGAAATCGATTGGCTGGTTTCGAGTCGGTTAAATATAAATGCCGGCGTTCGCATGGATTATTATGATTTTATTAAAAAGTCACTTTATCTTGCCCCTCGATTGTCAATGAAATATAAAATCGACTCCAAAAATAGTGTGCGGCTCAGCGGGGGAGTATACTATCAGTCACCGTCGTATGTGTGGGTTGTCAATGAAGAAAATGAAAACCTGAAAGCGCTCCGAAATGAAATGGGCGTGATTGGCTGGGATTATTTGGCGCAGAGTGACATTCGGCTATCTCTGGAAGCGTATTATAAAAAATATACCGATCTTCCCACAGGCGTTATTCCCGGAGTTACCGATTATCTGATTGTCAACAATACAGGAACCGGTTTCGGCGGCAGGGACGATGACTTTCAGTCTTTTGGTTATTACACCATCGTGTCCGATGGAAAAGGGAGAGCGTATGGCGCAGAGTTCTCTGTTCAGAAAAAATTCTCCGATACCCCGGTTTATGGGCAAATGAGCCTAACTTACGGTAAAAGTGAATTCACTGCGTACAACGGTCAAACATATCCCGGACAATACGATCAGCGATTTATTTTTAATTTAACCGGCGGTTATATTTTTAATTCAAAATGGGAAGTATCGGGAAAATTCAGGTATTTTACAGGTGTTCCGTTTACACCAATTTACAAGCCGAACGAAAATCCCATTAATACAATGGAAATACAGAATTTACCCGCAGAATATCTTGCCGGCCGTACTAAAGCTGGTCATCATTTGGATGTTCGTCTGGATCGCTATTTTTATATTGGCTCCAATACATTGATCGTGTATTTGGATATTCAGAATATTTATAACAATAAAATTCCACAACGTCCAAATTATGATTTTTGGGAAAATAAAATTGTTGATTCAAGCAGTATTGGGATTTTACCATCGATTGGAATTAGTTTAGAATTCTAACACAGCGAATATTCATTTCTGATTCTATTATAAAGCTAAAAACAAAAATAAGATTTTCATTGATTTTGTCACTGTGAGTTTATATATTAAATCCTGACAAAAAGTCGATTTAAGACTCATGCAGAATAAAAAGATTTCAGATATGTTTGAACGGATTGCGGATATTTTGGAAATACTGGGTGAATTTCCGTTCAAAGTAAATGCCTATCGCCGGGCCTGTTGGATAATCAGCGAATTGCAGGATGATACTGAGATATTGTGGCGCGACAAAAAGTTTCGTGAATTACCCGGAACCTGGGATGCTCTTGTTAAGACGATCGGCGAATTTTTGACGACCGGGTTCCCTGTAAAAATAATCGCTCATCCGACGGGACGATTAATATCCCGGAGAGAAGTGTGTCAGGTTGATTTAAAGGAAGTTTTCAAAGAAGCCGTACAAACCAAAAACCGCGCTGGAAATCAACGCGTTTCCGGATCGGCTTGATTTGTCAGATATAAATGCAATATCTGCCGTGGAAAGCAAGTAAATCTCGTGACTAATACGGATGCGCATCGTCCGGAACATCTTGATTATATGAAATTCGGTGTTGGTACGGCTCGCCGGAGCCGGGTTGAAAAATCGAGTATCATAAACACACAGCCAGTTGATACGATTAAAAAATTGTGGAACAGATGAAATTAAAAACAAGACATGTCATTTATTTTATCCTAATAGCGTCATTCTCTCTGAGCGGTGCAACGCGAGCGCCTGTACGCGCTGAAAATGCGATGGTTGTGACTTCTCATGAACTGGCAACAGAAGTGGGAGTTAAGATATTAAAAGACGGTGGAAATGCAGTGGACGCCGCAATTGCTGTAGGTTTCGCACTTGCAGTAGTCTATCCGACGGCCGGAAATATTGGTGGCGGCGGATTTATGGTCATCCGGTTCCCGGATGGTAAATCCACAACAATTGATTTTCGCGAAAAAGCACCTCTTAACGCGCATCCAAATATGTACCTGAATGAAAATGGCGATATTGTGCGCGATCTCAGCATTACCGGGTATCTGGCGTCAGGAGTACCGGGGACAGTCGCTGGTATGGAATTGGCGCACCGCAAGTACGGATCGCTGAAATGGCAGAAATTAATCCAGCCTGCCATTGAATACGCTAAAAAAGGCTTTCCTGTGGATGAGCGATTTGCTGGTGATTTGAATTCACTCGCGCGTGTGTTTCGGAAATTTTCGTCCTCGGAAAAAGTATTTCTAAAACCAAACAGGCAACCATACAAGAAAAACAATATTTTTAAACAACCAGACCTCGCGCAAACACTGACGCTTATTTTGAAAAATGGCGCCAGGGCTTTTTATTCAGGTAAAATAGCCGGACTTATTGTTGGTGATATGGCGAAAAATGGTGGTCTAATAACCAGACAAGATTTAGGAAATTATCGTGCAATCGAAAGACCTCCGATCCTGAGTAAATTTCATGATCATGAAATCATTTCAATGGGACCGCCGAGTTCCGGCGGAATTGCCCTTGTACAAATTTTAAACATTCTTGAAGCATACAACCTTCAAGAGGTTGGTTATCATTCATCCGAATACGTGCATTTGCTTGCAGAGACATATAAACGTGTTTATTTTGATCGGGCCCGATATTTAGGCGATACTGATTTTGTTGAAGTCCCTGTGGATACGTTAATTAGTAAAAAGTACGCTGCCAGCCTCAGAAACTCGATCGATATGAACACAGCAACACCTTCCGGTGAGATTTCCCAAAATCAAAAACAAATAATCGAAGGAAATCATACAACGCATTATTCAGTTGTCGATAACAATGGTATGGTGGTTGCAGTAACAACGACGATAAACAGCGGGTATGGCTCAAAAGTGGTCATTGATGGCGCTGGATTTTTAATGAACAATGAAATGGATGATTTTGCAGTGAAACCGGGCCAGCCAAACTATTATGGGCTGGTGAGTTATGGGATCAATGCCATCGAGCCGGAGAAACGCATGCTATCTTCGATGTCTCCGACAATTGTGTTGAAAAATGGCAAACCATATTTGACTCTGGGTGCAATGGGTGGTTCGCGGATAATTACGGCTGTCACTCAAATTATTTTAAATGTCATTGTTCATAAAATGGATATTCAACAGGCCGTGGATGCGCCACGAATCCATCATCAATGGTTGCCGGATATTATAAGCTGCGAGCAGTTCGCTTTTCCTGTTGATGTGAAATTTAAATTAGAAAAAACCGGGCATAAAATAATGTTTTCCGATCATTACTCATCCGAAGCTCATGCAATTTTAATTGATTCAGAAAAAAGCCTGATATATGGCGCGGCTGATTCGCGATATACCGGAACTGCTGCTGGCTATTAGTTAACATACTGGATTCTAAGGAATAAAGCGCTATCTATGAAAACCAAAATTAAAATAATACTTATCACAGGATTGGTGCTCATTATTAGTGGAGCGGCGGTCACTTTTTATTTAGCGACAAGGACAGTACTACCCCCATCGGTCGTTTTTGATGAAAATGAAGCAGTCGTCAGGATTGTGAGCGGCTCAACTCTTAAAATGATTGCTAAACAGTTGTACGACGAGGGCGTGATTCGAAATATCGATGATTTTATTTTTACGGCCAAGTTGTTTGGATTTGCCGATAAGCTAAAGGCCGGGCAATACACATTTCCTAAAAACCTGTCCAATTACCGTGTTTTAAAATTGCTGGTAAAGGGCAGTGTTTCTATTGAAAAAGTAGTAATACCGGAAGGATATACTGCACGCCAAATCGCTTCACTGCTAAGCCATAAAATAGAAATCGATTCTGCCAGATTTATACAGTTATGTGCTGATACTCAACTTATCAACACGTTGGGCCTGGAAGTCGATTTTTTAGAAGGTTATTTATATCCGAATACTTATAACATGTTATGGGGAATGACAGAAGAAAATGTCATTAAAACGCTGGTTAACGAATTTCACAGGCGTTTCGCGGATTCGTTGCGGCAAAGTGCAGCCGAAAATAATTGGACGATAGAACAGGTAGTTACATTAGCTTCTATCATCGAAGGTGAAGCGCTTGTTGATAGCGAGCGAACCATTATTTCAGCCGTGTATCACAATCGGTTACGCCGGGGAATGTTGCTTCAGGCTGACCCGACAATTCAGTACATCCTTCCCGATGGTCCCAGAAGATTGTTGAATAAAGACCTTGCTATTGATTCTCCCTATAATACCTACAAATATATTGGCCTCCCCCCCGGACCGGTGAATAATCCCGGAATTAAATCGATTATTGCCGCAATTGAACCGGCTGATGTGCACTATTTGTATTTCGTTGCAAATGGAGATGGGACACATACATTTAGCCATACGCACAATGAACATCTTCGGGCAAAACGAAAATTCGATCAATACAGGTGGAAAGTAAAAAAAGAAAAGAATGCAATATCCAAAAAAAACTAAGACAGTATCGTTATTAAAATCTCTTAATTCCATTCAAAAAGAAGCGGTCGAACATACGCATGGTCCCAGTTTAATTTTAGCCGGGGCTGGCAGTGGAAAAACGAAAGTGCTTACACATAAAGTCGCCTATCTCATTGACCGCAATAAAGTAGACCCAACAAAAATATTAGCGTTAACATTTACAAACAAAGCTGCCCGGGAAATGAAAGAGAGAATTTCTCAGCTAATTAAAGGGCAATCAACCATTTTGTGGTGTAGTACGTTTCATTCCAGCTTTGCACGCATTTTGCGTAAGAACGCTGATCGAATCGGGTTTAACTCAAATTATGCAATTTATGATGAAAATGATCAATTGTCTTTAATTAAGGGGATTATTAAGGACTTAAAAATCGAACATGAAACATTTACTGCAAAATCGGTGCGTTCGATGATTAGCCATTTTAAAAATAAGCTAATCACTCCGGATGATGTGAACGAAAATATCATGAAACCGCTTGAAGAATATGCCGCAGAAATCTACCCGAGATATCAAGCAAGATTACGGAAAAATAATGCGATGGATTTTGATGATCTATTGCTGAAACCGATTGAGCTATTTCAATTATATCCGGATGTGTTGACATTTTACCAGAAACGCTGGGAATATATTTTAATTGATGAATATCAGGACACAAATTATCCCCAATATCTGATCATAAAAATGCTTTCGGCAAAACATCGCAATATTTCTGTTGTCGGTGATGATGATCAGTCAATCTATTGCTGGCGCGGCGCAGAAATCCGAAATATTCTCGATTTTGAAAAGGATTTTCCTGATTGCAAAACATTTAGGCTGGAGCAAAATTATCGTTCAACTGCTAATATTCTCACGTTCGCTAATGCTATTATTCGGAATAATTCCCAGCGTATGGATAAACAATTATGGACAAAAAAGGAAAGCGGCGAATCCGTTAGTTTGCTGGTGACTTCCACTGCTGATGAAGAATCCCTGAAAATCGTGGCGAAAATTCAAGAAGAGTGCCAGGCGCATGAACGTAATTTTTCCGATTTCGCAATTCTATATCGCACCAATGCCCAATCCCGGGCGCTGGAAGACGGATTGCGTCGCAATGGAATTTCATACATTATCATTGGGGGCGTCCGGTTTTTTGATCGAAAAGAAGTGAAAGATATTCTGGCTTATCTGCGGGTACTGGTCAATCCATTCGATG
Source organism: uncultured Cytophagia bacterium (assembly GCA_964498785.1). Lineage (GTDB taxonomy): Bacteria > Zhuqueibacterota > Zhuqueibacteria > Thermofontimicrobiales > Thiofontviventaceae > Mariaggregatimicrobium. The sequence goes on from CAZCJL010000087.1 coordinate 14,976, forward strand.
AGGTTAGTCTAAAGAGAATCATTAATTATCCGTTAAGAGGGATCGGAAAGACGACGATTGCGAAATTGGATGACTATTGTAGTCAACATAATCTTACATTTTATGAAGGATTACGAAAAGTACGGGAAATCGAAACACTATCCAGCCGATTGCAAAATACGATTCATGGATTTTATCAATTAATATCCAAATATTCTAATTTGCAAAATGAAATATCCGCAAATGAACTGGCCTCAACTCTTGTCGAAGAAATAGGCATATTAGGTGAATTAAAAGAAGAAGGCACAGATGAAGCACTAAACAGACGGGATAATATTTTAGAATTGCTCACACAAATTAGTCAATTTTGCCAGGAACACAAAAATCCGACGTTGTCCGGTTTTTTAGAAGATGTGTCTTTGATAACTGATATTGACCGCTGGGATGATGATAAAAATGCAGTAACGTTAATGACCCTCCATGCCGCAAAAGGCCTTGAATTTCCTGTTGTTTTTTTGGCAGGTTTGGAAGATGGCATTGTGCCGTTAGCCAGAAGTATTTATGAAACTAGGGAGCTGGAAGAAGAAAGGCGTTTATTTTATGTTGGAACGACGAGGGCGGAGGAGAAGCTGTATTTGTCATTGGCGTTAAACAGAACGCGATTCGGAGAAACAATGAGCGGCAAAAGATCCCGGTTTCTTGAAGAGATTGATAAGGATTTGCTGGAGGTGGATGACCTTCCTGTATATTCCGGGCGCGTTTATACACGAACAAAGCGAATCTCGCATCCCATTCATCAGGCCGAAAATCCAGCAGATAATCAATCATTAAGAAAAGGTTCGTTAGTGAGACATCCTCGATTCGGTCGTGGAGTAATAAAATCGTTGGCTGGCAAGGGTGAGGGATTAAAGGCAGATATTCTGTTTGAGGAAGTGGGAGAGAAAAAAGTCGTTATTAAATATGCAAAATTGGAGAAGTTGTAAATAATGAAAATTAAAATTATTGCGTTACTTTTATTGTTAACCGGGGGAATGCTCTACGGCCAAACATCAGGAAGTGGAGTTGATTTTATTTATGCGAAAAAGCTATATGATGAAGGAATGTATGACCTTTCTGCAAGGCAGTTTCATGATTTTGCCGAACAAAATCCTGAGAGTCCGCAAGCTGCCGAAGCATTAGTATTGGCCGGAGATTCTTATTTTGAACGGGGAGAATTTGAAAATGCACGCAAGGAATATATTTTTCTGGTATTGCGTTTTCCCAAAGCCTCAAATTTAGCCGAGGCCCATTTCCGAATCGGAGAAACATTTCGCGAACAAGGGAATTACGATGAAGCCGCGAAAGCATTTCAACAAGTAAATCAGTTTTATCCGCGCAGCCAAATTGCAGGAAAAGCAGCCCTGGAAGCTGCTAAAATGTTTGTTAAAAGCAAACAATTTGAACAGGCGATTGAAATCTACTTCAATTTCCTTGAACAAAATCCCACGAGTCCACAGGCATTGGAAATTCAATTGCAATTGGCACGTACTTATAAAATTATGGGCAAACTACAACGAGCGTTAAATGAAACAGAGAAAATTATCACCACGACTAAAAAAGGTGTTATGCGAGCACAGGCACAAATGCTACACGCGGATATTGAAGAAAGTTTTGGCAAGATTCACCAGGCAGAACAAATTTACCTGGACGTGCTTGCAGAATATAACGCTTCGCAGGGGAAATATGATGATGTGCTGGCACTGGCAAATTATAAACTGGCAAGAATTTATCAGGCAAAGGGACAATTTAAACAATCAAATAAATACCTTGATGCGCCTCAAATATCTAACTTAAATCACGGTGAATTACAAAATGCTATAATAATTCGTGGTGATAATTATTTTAATAACAAAGAATATACAGAGGCGATTAAAAATTATCAAGAGGTGCTGGAAAAAACGGATAATTTGGAATTAAGGTATAAAATCGGATTAAGTTATGAAAAATTAGCTGATTTTCAAAAAGCGATTGATCATTTTAACCAGCTTTTGGAAAAATGTCAGAAAGATCAACTGGATGGGGCTCCCTATTGTGAACAAAGCCAGATGGCGCTGTCTCGAAATTATCTGAATTTAGGACAAACACAAATTGCGTTGCGATGTTTAAATGACTTTGAAATGTATTATCCTGATAGTAAATGCCGGGATCAAGTCCGTTTCAAACGTGCGAAAATATATGAAACTGAGCTTCAGGAGTACGAACGTGCATTGCGCATCTATTACGAGTTTATCGAAGATTTCCCGGCCAGCCCGCTGGTTGATGATGCCCAGATTGGCATTGGCCATTGCTTTGAGAGTCAGCGTAATTTTCAGCAAGCGGTGCGAGAATATGAAAAATATCTGAGATTTTATCCGGGTGGTGATGATTATGAAAAAGTATCGGCCCGAATTGATTACCTCAATAAATTTTTTGTAAAACAGGAGACCGGAGCGTTAAATACGTTCGCTTCGCTACTCGGACAGGTTATTAGTGAGCCACAACAGGAAACATTGAACTTTAAACTTGCACTCGCGTATTTTAACGAGCTTAAAGACTATCAAACCGCAATTTCACTGCTTAAGAAAAGCATGGAAACAGAGGATGGCTCTTTTCCGAGAGATGAGATGTTGTATTACCTTGCAACCTCTTATCGTTATTTAGGCGAGAAGGAAATGTTTGAACAGAACACGAAAAGCGCCTTTCTGGATAGCGCTCAACACTATTATATGCAGTTAATTGAAAGTAATCCGACAAGTCAGTGGAGCGATAATGCTGTTATTTCAATTTTAAAAACGAAATTAATTCAAACCGATAGCTTCAAAACAAAAAACAAAATTTATAAAGAAGTACTTATTCCTTTTATTGCAAATTATCCGGCGAGTGAGTTAATGGATTATGCGCACTATCATTACGCGAAAGCATTAATCTCAGGTTCAATGACGATGTCGGACAGCGCTACGGTGTTTTTGAATTTAATGAAAGTTATCAAAGATTTTCCGCAAAGCGAATTCGTTGCCCCTGCTAACTTTGCCAGCGCTCAAGCGCATCTACAAATAAAGGATACAACGAAAGCAATAAATGATTTCGCCTCATATATCGATAAATATCCGCGCAGCGCACATATTGTACATGCGCACTTTTTACTTGCCGAATTGCATGAAAAACAAGGTAATTATAATGCAGCACTCAATTTCTTTAAAAAACTTGCGAGCACTTTTTTCTATAGTAACTACGCGGATAGCGCCAATAAACGGATCGGTCAAATATATTTGAAAACTAGTAAATATTCAGATGGATTTCAATATTTTTACAATCTTCTGAATGTAATGCCGGTGGCATGTGTCGGGAATCATACTAATGGCAGCTCTTTAAAAGGAGAATTTATCTATTGGCTGGCGCGGTTTGCAGATAAGTTGGATAACACAAAAGATGCATTGAATTATTATCTAAGTTATTTAAGGCAATTCCCGCAAGGAAAGTATGTTGAAAAGGCGCTGTATCAAGTCGCCGGACTTTATCATACAAATAATTCTTTTGACCAGGAAGTCGCGCTAAATTTTTTGCGGCGTTTGCTAAATGAATTCCCAAACAGCACTTTTAATTATCAGGCACATCTCCAAAGTGGCGATATTTTATTTAAACAGGAACAGTTTATTAACGCCCGTAACGAGTACCTTGCAGCAGTTAAACTTGCACATAAAGATGAACAAACAGTATATCCGAAAATGAAGGCCATTATTTGTTTGTACCGTTCAGACCAGGTGGCAAAAGCAGACAACGAAATGAAGCAATTTGACAGGGATTTCAGTGATATTGATAATTATTTGGGACAGATTGAGATCGCAAAAGGGGATTATTATTTCCAGCGAAAATATTTTAAAACAGCAGAAGATGTTTATAAGTCGGCTCGTTCCAAATTTAAAAAAACAGAATACGGTCCATTAGCAGAGTTAAAGCTTGGTAAATTGTATCTCACGTTGAATAAAGATGAGGAAGCGTTAAAAATTCTAACAGAAATGCCGGAAAAACAGGACGGTAATAAAGTTATCCCCGAAGTTTATATCACGCTTGGTGAATTTTACTATTTTAAAGCACGGCAACCTGAAAATGCGATGCTGGCATTTAAAAATGCAATAGAACAACCGAATATTGAGGAGCCGGTACTGGCAAAAGGAATGAGTTATCTGATTAAAGCATATTTTGACCTGCAATTGTTGGATCAGGCGCTGGCAGTATCCCGCAAATATGTCGAACGTTTTCCACTGGCTGAAAATGTGTTCGACATCCGAATTCAAATCGGAATTATTTATAATAAGCTAAATGAATATGACCGCGCAATTGATTATTTAAAGAAATTAAAACACGAGGCAGATACTGAAAGTGAGCCAAGAATTCAATATTGGATAGCGGACTGCTATTTTGAAAAAGGCTATTTTCAACAGTCAATTATTGAATATTTGAAAGTACGCTACATATCAAAACCCTCAAAATTGAACTGGGCTGTGACTGCACAATATAAAGCTGGTTTGGCATATATGAAACTCGGAAAAAATGATGAGGCGAGACAGATTTTTCAAAAAATTATTATTGAACAGGGCGCAGCAAGCCCATTTGGTAAGGGAGCCCAGAAAAAGATTGATGAAATTGATCAAAAATAGATATACTCTCCACAATTTTCCATACCGCAATGAGGATGAATTTTAAAGATTTAAAATTCTTCCTCCTACCAAAAAATTTATAATGTTTAAAAGCAATAAAAATAACACTAAATTAATTGAAGATGATGCGTCGGGTGATCGATGTCATTCAGAAAAACATACTTTGTTTTATGCAAACGTAAATACATGTCAGTATAGAGAAACAGTTTTTCCCTATGAAGTTTGTTTGAACCAGAAACCTTAAGGGGCAGAGTATTTATGACCTTGGTACTTGTGCGTATTTACCGATGTATTCTGGTAACCCAAGTTCACCACACTATTTTGGAGAATGTCCTTAAATTGGCAAAATAAAGGCTAACTTCAATATTTACCTTCAAAAAATAGATGTCGTGACCCACAAATTTAATACTTGACTTTAATGTTATTTTTACAGTAAATTAAAGGTACAATTATTGAAGACAATAAAAAAATTCAAACCAATATTAAAAAAAATGAAAAAGCACAAATCTGTAGTGACCCATTAACGTATTTGTGAACAAAAAAACGACCTAAGTTCAATAAAAAGGAGTTTATCCTTTAGAAATTGAGGTGAACTTGGGTTAATTCTCTTTTGCAATATATTTTTCTCAGATCATATCCCTGCACAAAGTTTGCGGCCTCAGTACTATAATCCTGATGACGAGCGTTATAAATTTCTTGCCTTAAAAAAAGCTGAATTATATCTTAATGAAAGCAAGTCCAGTTATGAACGTGCAAAATTATTATATGGAAAAGGACTTGTTTCAGAAGAAAGATATGAAAAAATTCGGGTTGAATACCAACACTCCGAAGTAACTTACCAACAGGCATTATTAAATATTATATTCGATAAACCGCACATTACCATCGAAAAAGCAATAAAATACCAAACAAAAGACGGTAAGAAACGCGTTAAAATAACCTTTCACAATACAGGAAGTGGATCATTTGATTTCGAGAAGTTGAAAACTTTGGAAATGAAATCGGTTGCCGCCGAATTGAATCCGAGAGAATTGACAAATGTATATGTATCAATTTTAAAAAATGAGACAATTATCGGGCAGCCGTATGAAATTAATATTCCGGTTTTCAATTTTGATGAACGTCGAGTTGTTGATTTCTTACTGCTCCAGGATATGGCTTATGTCTCAGAAAATGTTATGTTGTATGAAAATTTGAATGCATATCAGAATCTTGGATTTTTCGCTGAATTGGTAGGTAAAAAACAAATAAAATTTAATGAGATGAACCGGATTTTTAGCCGTGTCGGTTTAACAGAAAATCAATGCAAACGAAAATTGAAAACCTATTCCAAGGGTATGCGGCAGAAATGTGGTATTGCCATTGCAATTTTAAAAGAAGCAAGATTGATAATTCTGGATGAACCCACATCTGGGCTGGATCCTAAAAGTGGGAAGGAATTTCTGGATTTGTTGCAAGAATTTCGTGATGAAGGGAAGTCAATTTTTATGACCACCCATGATATTTTTCGTGCTCGGGCTATCGCTGATAATATTGGTATCATGAATGATGGAAAACTATTGCGAGAGATCAAACGATCGGAAATTGAAACGATCAATCTGGAAGAAATTTATATCGAATACATTGAACAAGAAACCAAAGTATAAGTGTTTCCCCGGAGGATTTTTTTATGATTTGGGCAGTTGCAAAAAATGAAATACTGTTCATGTAGAGGTTAAAAAAGAAGGGGATGTATTAAAATCACGTTACGCACTTCATGAGGATGCTTTGTTTAAATATGCAGTTTATATTCCGCATAATTGGACGAAAAGCGTAATTTCGATGTCGCTTAAACTTTCACATGTGATTTTTGAAAACCCGAAATCGCTGAATTCTCTGACAATCAAATGTTGGAAGCGGAAAGAATACACAACTCCTCGAATTTTAATTACAAAGTTGAACAAGCCATATCAGGAAAAGGGAGCTGTCCTTTCTAATGGTTATTTTAATTTACGAGGCAACAAAGGATATGAAACGGTCATCAGGCAGGAACAAGGCATATTGAAATACTATTGCTTCATGAAGCAGGACAATATTTATTTGATGGAAATGGTGCTGGCTGATACAAGCAATTGGAAACAGATGGAAGATTTCGCGAACACACTGGATAATTTTGATATCCGGCTGGAATCTTATTCCAGAGAATTCACAGATGAAGATGTCGGTTTTAGATATGAAGTTCCCGATGAATGGGAATTCACATCTATAACTCATGGACGTGAATCAACTCGAATGATGATCAATCGAATAATGGATGAGGACGTGGATGTAATAAAAGAGCCGCAGGTTTTTCTTGATGTCCGAAAGAATAAAATGAGCTTAACTGCCCGCGATATCATTCTGGAATCTATCGAACGAATGAAATCTCAAAGGATGCCGGTGAAGCTATCGGGCTCAAGCCAACAGGAATTCGGATCACCCATAAATTGGAACACGCTATGGAAGAGGCAGATACTCTGATTTTGGGGTATGTTGACGAGTTAGCGCGGATCGCACAAAAGGATGTTTTAAAACAGACAATTGAGATAGCGTTGTTAAATGGTAAAAATGTGTTTAGCTTTAATTATGTTGATAAAAAACGTTATCCTGAGCTTTATAGACGTGCATCGCAACAAAAATTGAGGATAACTTTTCCGAAACTAACCAGACGTCATTTTAAGCAGGTTCTTGATTTGCGAAATCAAGAAGTCGATAAACCTGTGCTGGGTGTTTTTGGTACAAGCTCGCAACAGGGTAAATTTACCGTACAACTTGCCCTGCGACGGCAGCTTATGAAAATGAATCTTAATCTTGGTCAGATTGGTACCGAGCATCATTCCGGGTTATTTGCTTTTTCAATTTGTGGCCAACTTATCAGCATTTTTAAGTAGTGAATAGGGTTAAATATGGACATGAACAATGCGATAACATTCCGCGCTTTTGGTGCGGGCGATATGCAAACGATAATTCATTGGTTTGATCAGGATGATTTCTATTATTATTCAACGTACCCCAGATATGTTGCTGAAAATGAAATAGAATCCTTTCTGATACAACGCGGAAATACTTTTATTATCGAAGAGCATAATAAACCGGTTGGGTTGTGTGATTTTCATTTATTAGACTCAAGGGGAAGATGCTGTAATATCGAAATTGCTTTTGCGGAAAACGATGACTATAAAGATAAAGGAAGCCAGATCCTTAAAATATATCTAAATATGATTTTTCAACACATTGATATTTTAAAAATTAATAAACTTGTTTATAGTTTCGATAAAAAATCTCTCGTTCTTTGCCAACAAGCCGGGATGACTATTGAGGGTGCTTACGAACAACATATCTTTAAGAACGGGGAGTATCATGATCTGGTTTACCTGGCGATTATGAAAAATGAACTGAATCCTTAGAAAATAGGATGCAATATGAGAAATTTTAAAATTGGACGCCTACGAAAAAAACATCAAAATTTGCTTGAGAAATGCATTCATCACAGAGAATTGTTGACTTATAAAACGCTGCCAGAGCTGTTTATGAACTCGATTCGAATCAGGGAATTTCTACAACAACAAAAAGAGCAAAAAAAAACAATGTCTTTCTCAATAGAAAATGAAAAAGAGTTAGCGGGAGTGGCTCTGTTCCATAATCTTGATTTTGAGGAGCGACAGGGACAGCTTTCAATTCTCATGATGAGGGAGATTGAGGCAAAAGCTATTGAAGAGCTGTTTGTTTGGATAATCGAATACGGCTTTAGTGAAATTAACTTACATCGTATTTATGGGTATGTTCGCGTGGATAAAACAGCGTTTGTTCCGATAATTGAAAATTGCGGATTAATGAGAGAAGCGCAAATAAGACATGCTATTTTTTCTAACGGTGAATACGGTGATTTGTATTTATATTCAATTTTGAATAATAATTCGCAAGGAAAAATGGAGAAATCATGAGCAAAGAAGCAAGCAATATTCTATTGACACGTATTACAACGAAGGATTATCGCGAAATATTTAAAGCGTTCAATACTGAAGATTTCTATTACTCCGCAAAAAGACCAGCCAGTCTATCTATCGGAGAGATTGTTGCCTTGCTGCAAAATCCCAAAAGACGTTTTTATGCAATTCGTGACTATGAAGACAAACTGCGGGCTCTGTGCGATTATCGGATCGATGAATTCAGTTATCGCTGCGTTTATGTGAATCTTCGGATTATTGATGATAGTGACTGGTCTGTTATTGGAGCGAAAGTAATGCAGGTGTTATGTAACCGATTGTTTTTGGTGGAAAATTTTATAAAAATAACAGTGTTTGTTTTTCAATTCGATAGCAGAATGAGGCAGCTTTGTGAATGGTGCGGTTTTAAGCGGGAAGGTATGCTGAACCAAAATGTTTTCAAGTATGGTCGATATTATAATACTCTTATTTATTCAATATTGCAACAAGATTATTGTGCTGAAGCTTTAAATCGCGTACCAGAAAATTTTGAATTACCACGATTAAGACAGCTTTTACAGGATCGTATGATGCGTTTGCGACGTGTTGAAGATGAGGATTTGACTTCTTTGTATACATGGGAATCATCGGATAATACCTATCGCAATGTAACGGATTATGCTTTTGGTATGAGTCACGATGAGTTCATTGAGCATAGTCGCAGACGAATACATGGAAAATGGGCAAACTTTATCCAGTTCATTGTGGAAACTCGGCATGGGAAACCAATTGGTACTATTGGATTATACAATATTGACTGGAGGAACAAGAACGCGGAATTGGTTGTCATTATCGGAGAGGAGAAATATCGGGGACTGGGGTATGGCATGAAAGCAACGATGATGCTTCAGAAATACGCCTTTATAGAATTGAACTTACATTCACTCTATTCCCGAAACTATTCATGCAATGAAGCGATTATGAAGATGAATGAACGGGCTAAGAACAAGAAAATAGGTCGGTTGCGAAAAGGTGTATATCGTGATGGGAAATATTATGATGTGCTGTTCCACTCGACGGTCTCCCCATTTAATAAGGCAAATTCTAAAACAAGTAAATGAAAAAAATACAGTTTATTGAAATATCCCAGTTGTTCGATTGTTCTTATCAATTAGGTGTGTTGAGTCAGGGCGAAACAGTAGAATTGGGACAAATCCCGCTTAAAGGCTACTGCCATGCCGGGCGGACAGTAATTTTCAATCAGAAAAATCAGGATTTTTGGATGCAATTAAAAAGCAGCCTTGTAATTTTGCATTATAGTGATGTGGCGTATGATAATACCATTAAACCGAAAGTATCGAAAATTTTATTTCCCTCATTCCCTGATGCTAAATTAATTACGTATGATTTTAAAGCGGCTGCTGTGAAAGCTGGTTTGGCGATGCGAGGACGAAACAATCTGGTTTGGAGTACAGAATTCGGTTTCATGTGTAAAATTACAGCTCTTGGATTCAAAGAAAAAATAGTGGGTTATGAACGTCAAAATTTACCGGAGAGGTTGCCACAATGTAAAAATTGTTCAATTTGTACAGATGCTTGCCCGGGAATGGCATTTGCCGGGGGCGAGTACCAACGGGAAATGTGCGAATCCATAATTGGCCCACAGGTGCAATCACATCTACTTAAATACGATCGCACGTTTCGGCGAATAAACGTTCCCTGGCAGGGCGTGCCGGGTGGAATAAAAAATCACTGTCAGGAATGTCAACGACATTGCCCGGTACTTGGGAGTTATCAAAAGCAACATATTGCTGATCGACAACGAGGAGTTTATGAATAATATTCAAATTGCTATTGGTTATTCAAACGTATTGCCTGGATTTTATGAAAATATATGGATGCCTTATAAAAAGAATATCCATTCAATATTTTTCTCAGCGCCAAAAGATTTCGGAGTGAACAATGCCCGTGGTGTTTACACGACCAGAGATGCACTGCAGGAAATAAATAAAATGCGTTCTGAAAAAACAGAATTGGATTTAAACCTGTTGCTCAATTGCGCGTGTACCGGAAACCGGTTAACTCAGGAAGATGAATTTCGGGTAAAATGTCTGTTGAATCGATTATATGATATGGAATGTTTTACATCCGTTACTGTGTCGAATGCCTGGTATTTAAGGCAGGTACTTAAATGGAAATGGGAACGGGGTGCAGATGTGGACCTACATGGATCGGTTATTTGGGATATCAAGTCCATTGATGAAGTAGAAAACATATTTTGGCGCTATGGTAAGAATTGTTTGCATTGCATCAATATCAGCCGTAAAAGAGTGCATGATCTCGAATTTTTAGAAAAATTTAAAAATCATTTTCCCGATATTAAAGTTAAGTTAATTACAAACGAATGGTGTATGCACAATTGTCCGGAACAGACGGCGCATGCAAATTATCTTTCACATTGGGCAGAATACAATCGATTGGAAAAAAATTATATCGGAGAACGTTTAGTAACCGATGGCGTCCAGTTCTGTGTTTATGATATTGATAATTTCTGGCGCTTTTTGTGCGGTAAAGGCGTACCACCAGATTGCTTGCATAATTACGATGGTCTCGTGGATATCTGGAAAATTGGTAGCCGTAGCAAGGATCCCGTTATCATGGCGGAGTTGGTTGATGCCTATATTTATGGCAAACAAAAGGATCTTTATTTTTTATTCAGAACAAGTCACGGAGGAATCAGTCTCGCAAGAACGGAGGACGCTGAAAATGCGGCAAAATTTGAGAAAATCTATTTACCGGCAGAATGGTTTAAACGGCGATTGAAATGCGGTGATAATTGTTATGAATGCAAATATTGTAAGCACGTATTTAACGATCTGTTAAAAAATATCAGAGGGGGCTGATGAAATGGATCTTGTAAAACCAGATGGGTTAAAATTACGTGTTCTTTCTTCGGGGAACGCTGAGAAAACCATTATTTCATGCAAGGGGAGGGAAATCGGCGGTAGAGAAAAGATTGTTATCGCCGGTCCCTGTGCAATTGAAAGCGCTGAGCAGATGCGAACAATTGCGGATTCCTTATGTAAAAATGGAGTCTTTGTACTTAGGGGAGGGGCATTTAAACCAAGAACATCGCCATATTCTTTTCAGGGCATGCGGCAGGAGGGTGTAAAGTTAATGCATGAGGTGGTAGAAGAATTCGGGATGATCTCTATTAGTGAGATGGTTGACACCGCTCTGGCTGATCTTTTTCATAAATATATTGACATAATACAAATCGGTTCACGCAATATGCAAAATTTTGAATTGTTGAAGATCGCTGGACAAATGGGTAAACCGATATTTTTAAAGCGTGGCTTTATGGCAACTCTGGAAGAATTCCTTAATGCTGCGGAATACGTGGTTCATCATGGAAATTCCCAGATAATGCTCTGCGAACGCGGTATTAGAACGTTCGAGACGTTCACCCGTAATACTCTGGATATTGCTGGAATGGTGCTACTGAAACGATATACGCGTTTCCCTGTATTTGCTGATATTAGCCATGCGCTAGGACGAAAGGATATCGCTCAGGAAATTGCTAGTGCCGTTCTCGTCGCTGGTGCTGATGGTTTGATGGTGGAAGTACACCAGGAGCCGGAATCAGCTCAAAGCGATAATTTTCAACAATTATCACTTCAGGAATTTTCGATCTTAAAAGACAATATTACCCCGTATCTCTGTTTCCAAAATTAAATGCAGAAAAACATTTTGAATCAATACATTGTCCGTTATATTTATTTAAATATAACGGATTTTTTTTGAATAATATCTGAAAAAAAAGTAGTTGTAAAATTGATTTTTTTTCTTATCTTTTTTAAAATAATATTAATTTTGAATTGAGAATTGAATTATGTCAGATTTTATCGAACAATTAATACACAATGCGCTGATAGAAGATTTAGGCGATCGCGGAGATGTTACTAGTTTGTCAACTGTCTCTGAAGATTGCGTTGGGCGCGCACAGATTATTGCTAAGGAAGCGGGTGTTATTGCCGGGGGACATGTTGTAAAAAAAGTATTCGAAATCGTTAATCCACACCTTGCGATTGAGCTTCTCGTCAAGGATGGGGAGAGGGTCGAATCGAAGCAACCGGTTATTTCAATTCATGGGCCAATGCGGGGTATTTTAACTGGTGAACGAACCGCTTTAAATTTTTTGTGTCGATTAAGCGGTATCGCTACGCTAACATCCCAATTTGTCGAATTGGTAAAACATACCGGGGTTCGCATTTTAGATACCCGAAAAACTACCCCTGGATTACGTACTCTTGAAAAATATGCTGTTAAAGTTGGTGGCGGCGATAATCATCGAATCGGGCTTTTTGACATGGTGTTGATTAAGGAAAATCATATTACTGCTGCCGGAGGAATTCAACAAGCGGTTAATCGTTGCCGTGGATTTTTGAAACAACAGAATCTGAATGTAAAGATTGAGGTTGAGACCAGAAATATTCACGAGGTGAAGGAAGCGATAAACTTAAAGGTAGACAGGATTATGCTCGATAATATGACTGTTGAGCAAATCAGGAAGGCTGTTGTATTGGTTAATAAAAAAGTGGAAGTGGAAATTTCCGGGGGCGTGAATTTAAAAAACATTGTTGAGTATGCAGAAACCGGCATCGATTTTATTTCAATAGGAGCTTTAACACATTCCGCAGAAGCTTTAGATTTTTCACTATTGGTTAGATAATAAATAGCTGGCCAAATATCTTGCGGCCAGCTTTTTCATGTGCGTTTGTTTTATGTTCATTTGCCTTCCACAGCCAGTAATATGGCGCCAATCACACCGGCATCGCCACCTAATTTTACTTTACCGACCTTTAAAACATCGGAGTTGGCTTTCATAATTTTTTGTCTGATTACTTTTTCGATGCGTTTAATAAATTCATCACCGGCTTCTGCAACTCCCCCACCGATTAAGACCATTTCCGGATTCAGGACATTGACAACGCCGGCAATGCCTGTTCCTAAATAATCACATGTTTCATTTATAGTTTCGATGGCAAAGTCCTCTTCGACAATTGCTTTTTGAAAAATGAATTCTGTGGAGAGTTGATGTTCGTTATAAAGCAGGCCCGTACGTTTTAGTTTATGACGATATCGGTTAATCATTGCGGGAGCGGCAGCATAAGCTTCAAGACAGCCGAAGTTCCCACAGCCACATGGTTTTCCATTCATTTCGACAGTAATGTGTCCGACTTCTGCGGCAGAATAATTTGCACCGCGATAAATTTCATTATTAAGAATAATTCCCCCGCCGATACCTGTGCCAATTGTAAAGCAAACAACGCTGGAACAGTCAACTGCCGCTCCACACCTGGCCTCTGCAAGTGCAACGACATTTGCATCATTATCAATATACACAGGTATTCCATATTTGTCTTCAATCGTTTTTTTTACAGGAGCGTCTGCCCAATCCGGAATATTGGGGGTGTTACCGATTAATTGACCCAGTTTGACGTTTACACTGCCGGGAGTTCCCACGCCGATTGCTTGAATGTCAGATTTTGTCTCGCTACGAAGTTCGTCAATTGCAGAAAAAATATTTTTGAAGATTTTATCCTGATTCTCGTATGAAAGCGATGGTTTACTTTTTTTAACTTTCAGGTTTCCGGTCTTATCACCCAAAGCATACTTGAGGTTGGTACCGCCCAAATCCAAACCAATATATAAACCCATTTTTAACCTTTAATTTTGTTAACAGATTCGTAGTTCATGAATTAAAGAAAGGGAACGATTTATAGGAGCATTCTTCGCTTTTATAATACCCGTTTATAAAAATAACCTTGAAGTTACAAATATTTTTTTAATTTTGCAAGATATTTTGTATCTTCTCAATATTTTATGGTAGATATGGGCGATTGCCGCTATGTCG
>CAZCJL010000088.1:0-18703 GCA_964498785.1 uncultured Cytophagia bacterium
GCCTGAAACTACCGGCGATGTTCCCGGATATTTGCCGCCGCTGCATTTTGCCTGACTGCGTAATTCATAAGATCCATCGGCAATCACAGACGGTTTGATGTTAAACGGTAGCAGCACAAAACTGTCTTTCAGGGAATCACGGGGAACCGAAATTGCCGTAAACCAGGTTCCACCACCAGTGGAACGGTATTGTAAATCAATACTCGTCAGGAAACTATCCGGCGGCCAGTTGTAGCCGTCCACCGTTACCCAGAGGGTATCGCTGCCGTGGCTGCTGTCGATCAGCCAGCCATCTTCCGGCGAAGCGATGTGCGACTCGGAACATGGCTCCTGAAAATGCACGGAAAATGTAACCCGCGCCGAAGTTTCATCCTGACCACCACAGGCTGGCGCCAGTTCCAGGGCTAAATTGTCGTAATTATATTCTTCCGGTCCGCGAAAAACCTGCAACGTTACCGGCAGCGCTTCGCCTGGCTCCAGCGAATAACTAACGCCGTTGGCAAGATTTTCGGTTGTTATTATTTGCGCTCCATGGGGATTGGATTCGTTAACTGCTGACAAAACGTAGGTGTCTGCCTCACCGGTACCGCTGTTGTTTCCCAGAAGTAAAGAGAAAACAGCCGGTTCATCCGGGGGAACGTCCACTTGCAAATTTTGGCTTATCAAGAGCACTGCCTTGTGCCGGCGAATTGTACCGCTTTCGTACGGGCACGAGGATTGACCACCGATCAGTTCGAACACCGGCATATCCCAGTAAGGATCGCGTTTGACAGCAAACGCGAATCCGTCGCCCGGATCATCATCATCCAGTACAAAGCCGATGGTCTGGGTTTTGGTTTCACTGGTTGATTCCGTCTCTTCATCGGTATGTGTGTGTGAAAACGCTTCGTTCGTTGTCCAACCGAGACCAAAACAATCGAAGCCCTGTTCCAGCGCCAGTTTTTGCATTTCGTTGACAGTGAACGTACTGACATTGGAACTGCTGTTTTCCCGGGAATAGCTGTATTCCAGGGAAGCACCGGCATCAAACGAAACATTACCGGATTTTTCACCTTCACTGCCAATTTGCAATAATTCACTCGGTACTGCGGTTGCCACTGCCACAGAGTCTTTGCGCAGAATCTCTTTCCAGTAATTCAAATCAGCAAGCACATCGGGATCGCCACTCTGCGCATACTGTTTCTCAAGATCCGGCATCAGTGCATTTTTAATATAATATTTAGAATGAATGTAGGTCGAATGCACACCAGATGGATCTATCGTCAAGACAGTGTCGATCGCCACCTGGCAGGCGGTTGTATCGATGTGTAAATAACGGGCAATCCCAACATCAACTGTGTAGCCGCCGCCAATGAACACGGTCGCATCGTCGCCGGTTACCCCGTCGCCGGAGGTCGAATAAGTCTCCGAGGTGGTCAGGCATTCACATGTTTCGTCCACATCGTTCCATGTCTGTGTAAATGAAAATTCACCGCCAATATCGAATGTTGTTTCGGTTTTATTGACGATTCCCGCAAAAGCGCCAATACCGGCGCCGGCAAAAGTTATGATTTCAGAACCCAGATGCGCGGTCACCCCGAATTCTTCTGTAATTTCATGCGTGTTTGCAAAACTCGTACTTTTACAGGTGGTTTGATCCGTCGCCAAATATGTTGAACTACCATCTCCCGGTGGAACGCGCAACACCCACCAGGGCATTTTAGAAGTTGTTGTTGAAAAATTCTTTCCCGGCACTTTTTCATCCCCTTCGATAAATGCCCAGAAATTTGCAGAGGCTGTTCGATCCAGTGAATCGGTGACTGTGACCTGCAAATTTTTCTGGTAAGGATGATCTCCGCCTTCGAGCGTGTTTACATCCTTTCCGGAAAAAGTTAGCGTCAGCGGTTCTTCCAGGTTAATACTGGCTGAATAGGTGGTGTCAGAAATATTATCAATCCCCTGAATATCGTAAGCCCCAACAGTACATTTATTTTCTCCATACTGCTCAAACACGTGCACGTCAATTTCGTAGGAATGCCGCTGTTTAATGACCATTGGAAACAGTTCACAAATGACCTCAGATTCGGGCAAATTCACAAACTCCACGTTTAGCGGCGCGCGGTAGATGAAATCCCGTTCCCGATCTCCTTTTTCCAGCGAAAGAGTATCGCCGACAAAATACGCGTTAATGTCCGGGTCCGGGTGTTTCACAGACAGATTATAGATTAACGGCGGTAAATAGGGGGATTCGTACATACCGGTTTCCTTGTCAGGCACAACTGTCCGTTCTAAACAGCCATTTACCGATGTAAAAGTCACTTCAATTTGGCCCTGAGAAGGCGTGATCGGGAATTTACACGAACCGCCAGCGACGTAACCTGTAACTTTGTAAGCTGTTCGATCATCAAAAAAAAGTCCAGTGATTGGTTGAGTAATGATCGGAAGTTCAATTACCGACGGGGTAAATTCATGATCAGCATAGCGGCATGTGATGATGTCGCCAACACTGCCAGGCTCTAAATCAAGAATAAATTTGCCGTCAGCGTTTGTGTAAAGGGGTGGCATCAACGATTCTCCGTTCAGTAAGATTTCCACGCCCTCCTGAAAACAGGCTGTTTCCAGATACCGCACATAGCCACTCACCGGGATGAGCGATTCATCGGTAAAATCTACATTATTCACGGCGGTGTTTGTGTTATTCAGCGCTGCATTACGACTTTCCGGCTCGTACCAGTGTTCAAAATATTCATTCAACGGAATGTCCTGACTCCACATATTTTTCAGCGCGATCGAATCAGCGCCAATAATCGTCCCGGTTACAAGACCGGTCGCATCGGTAACCAGCTCGCCTGTTCCGGCATTCAAACGCCAGTAGTAGGCCAGACCGAATTCATCGCCTTCAAGGATCTGATTCATTGTCCCGCTTACCTGCGCTGCCGTGCGGGCTATATTCCAGATGCGGATTTCATCCAGCCGGCCGCGGAAATAATTCAGTGAAAGTTGCGGAGATTGTCTGCCAATAACCAGTTCTGAAAAATCCGGTACTGACGTCGCCGGCGTTGATCCTGCAACCTGACCATCTAAATAAAGTGTGAGATGCGAGTTGTCGCATGTCACTGCAAAATGATGCCAGAGATTATTGTTCAGGATAGTTGAGGTGGTGATTACAGCATCGAACTGATCCACCTGCACCTTGCCATCGTTCATACGTACGCTCAGTTGGTGCGAATCATCCGCCGGATTGACGGCAGCCACCAGCATCTGCTCCTGATCAGAGGGTGTTTTAAACCAGCCTTCCAGCGTGTAGCCGGATGTCAAATCAACGCGCTGATTCTCGAATTGAATAAAATCATCAGTACCGTCAAGTTCCAGTGAACAACCAACTGGTGAAGACATTTGCGGGGTCACGGTGAATGCGGTGCCGTCTGCGTAGTAAATTCCTTTGATTACGTAATTCCCGTTCTCATTTGTTAGCGCGCCCAGGTACACCGGCGCGATGTAATCGCCTCGCTCCACACGGCAGGTCGCTCCGTCCAGATCGCGATCTGTCAGATCAAACACGGTTTCGCCTTCGACTTCGTCAAATTTCCAGTATGCGGCAAGGCTGTCTTCTGCGCCGGAAAGCGTAATATCCATCATATCACGCAGGTCGTCCCATTCGCGGGCATACGACCAGATACGAAAGTCGTCCAGCCGTCCCGTGAGATAATCTATCGGCTCACGGGGACCTCGTTTACCGAGAATAATTTCAACTTTATCGTTAATCGCTCCGAACGAAAAACCCTCACCGACAAGAAAACCATCGATGTAAATTGTCATCGATTTGTTAGAATCCGCGTAAACCACCGCCAGATGGCGCCACCTGTCGCTGGTTCCGGCGTAGGCATTCACGGTGACCAGTTCTGTTCCCCCTTCGCCGGCAACGGGCTGGTGCGTCCATTTAACCTTGCCGGCAGCGGTTAGTGAAAGGGTGATGTAATGCTTTGTGCTGGCTGAATCCACTGCAGCAAAAATGACCTGTTCCTGCTGATGAGTACTGCGGAACCAGGTTTCAATTGTGTACGACCTCTCAAGTCCGGAAAACTGGCGGTTGGTGTTAACGTCGCCGTCAAACCAGTAGATGTAACTGTCACCATCAAATTTGGCGCATCGCCCGAGATTGGGCGTCAACATCACTTTGGTTTTAAACACCGGATTTCCCGACGGGGTCTCCACGTGACCGGTAATCATTCCATTCGGATTTAAAAATCCAACATCGTCATCAGTGTGACTGTTCCCCATGTCATTTTCTACTGAAACGCCGTAGGTGTAGTACATTCCTGGAAAAACATTCAAATCCTGGTACTGCGTTTGCTTAATGGGGAGTGTGGTAAGAATGTAGTTATTACGGTAAAGGGTTACTTCCTGACTGGTCACCGGTGGTCCGGTGCGGTCGCCTTCGATGTCCCACTCAACGAGCACTATGTCCTGAAAATCGCCATCTGAAGCACGGACGAGCGGCGCTGCCGGTTCTTTCAGGTAGTGGCTCCAGAAGCCAGTAGCAATACTGTTTTTTGAATAGTTCGTGGCATTGAAAATGAGTGCGGGCTGGCCCACGGTCAGAAATAAATTATGCTGCTTGCCAGTCATCTGACCAAGGGGATTATTGGTGATCTGCACCTTTTCCACACTGTAAATGGGTTCGCAGAGTTGCGCGAACAACAGTTGCGGAATCAGAATACCTGCAACCAGCAGCAATGTTCCTAAAAATTTATTTATTTTCTTCATCGCTTTCTCCCGGTGGAATATAAATCTTCGGATTCTTCAATCAATTTCACTCAGTGCTTTATTTTTATCCTTGTCGCACGAAGATGCTTAAATTAAATTTAGATATCAGATTGCGTTTCCGGCTAATTCTTAAAGCGAATTAATTGCCAGCCAAATAAATCGCAATACTGCCAGGTAAACTGACTTAATGTCAAACGATATTGCCAGGGAGAGTTTTCACACATGATGATATGGGTCAATTGTGCACCATTGCCAATCAAACCACAATCACCGGAACTTGTGGAATGATTTCCCAGATACCGCCAGGAATAGGTGGCAGGATTTAACACATCAACATATTCACCTTTTGGAGTTGTGTTAGAAGAGAAGGCATAATTCGTTGATACTAAATATCGACCGGTCCAGTTGCCGCTGCTTTTGAGATAAACCTGTACATAGCCCCCTACTATTCTAAACTCGATATTGGCATCCGAATAAAATACACTGGTTGAGGTTTTATCGTTCACGCCGGATTTAAAAAGGCAACCGGCAATTGAACCATTGGCAACTTCCTGCAAATCTGAATCGAGACGGGCGTTGGGCACGGTTCCGCTGGAGAAATTGGAAGCATTCAGGCTGGAAATTGAAGCGCCATTCCCGGAAAAGGAGCCAGAGAAAGTAGTCGCTCTGGCCGTGCCGCTTACATCCAGCGGGTAGGACGGGCTGGTGGTGCCAATGCCCACGTTTCCGGTGGTGGTAATCTGGCTTGCCCGAATTTCCCCGACAACCTGTAGCGGCGTAACCGGACTCGTTGTTCCGATGCCCACGTTTCCGGTTGTCGTCATTGTGGTGGTACGCACCTCCCCGTTTACCTGCAACGGTGCCGCCGGCGTCGTTGTACCAATGCCAACATTCCCGTTGTTGGCAACAGTTAGCACCGTACTGGCGCCACTCAGAATTTGGACTTCACCCGATCCGTCATCATCTGCATCGGTCGAAATAATCACATTGGCGTTATTGGTTAATGAGGAGGCGGACCCACCAAAAAAAGCGCTTGAAAGTGAAGACCCGTCGTCAAACAGAATTGAGCCGGATCGCATTTTCAGATTTCCCTGAATGTCGAGCGTCTGTTCGGGGTCGACATTCAGACCTAATTTGCCGTCGGCTTTGACTGTAATTGTTGCCCCGCCTGCGTTTGTACTTTCGATTTTCAGCAAATTATCTGCGATATTCTGAGTTTTAATATGTAAGCCGGCAGAAGGCTCGGTAACTCCCACACCGATATTTCCCACAGAAGGAAAGGTATTTTAAACACCAAAAACACCGTATGAACTGGGAGAATTGGTCATTTTAATGCGAGGCTCCAGTTCCTGCCCTTCTTGCACAGAAATACCGATGAAGTACTGCGTATCAAAAGTCAGCTCGGCCATACTCGTTTCCGTACCCAGCTCCACCGTAAACACGCCATGTTTCACCTCGACACTCCCCTGGGTTTCTGACCAGAGCGCGGCGCCGCCCGTGGCAACATTGTAAATCCGGAATGTAAGGCTATATGATCCATCTTCAACGGTTCTACCCAGCGGGTCGCGTAATACCCCCTGAATTGAAAAAGTTTGTCCGAAAAACATATCAGTAGCAATGCAAAACAGGATCAGACTAATCAGCAAAAAAGTTGTGCTTTTCATGTGGAACTCCTTCAAATATAATTTAAACCTTCAATAGAAATCTGATAAAATGAAATGTAATTTTGGGGTTGTTTTTCACCTGCTGTTTTTTTGAAATTGCCAGTGCATTTCATTTAAAAAAAAGATGATTTAATCGGAAATATCGTCTCAACAGAAGTTTCCTTTAGCGACAAGACAAGTTGTATCAGAAATATTATGTTCATTTCAATGTTTCATTTGTCGGACAATTTTAGCGTTTACGGCCATCTTACTCCTTTTATTAATTTTCAGTTCTGGAATTGAACTCCGAAGAAATCGAATCACGAATTATCAGAACAGGTGAATCGATAAGTGATGAGGCAAAAATTTTTTTTAATGATTTGAATATGCTTCTCGATATTAAAATAATCAAATTACTTACTATTTTGTCCAAACCACATTTTTTGCTTTAACGAAATTAGTCCGCAGTTTGCCATATTCGCCAAAAGTATCAGAGTGTTAAGGATCGAAATCTGCATCGGGAAGAATATATAAAATTCCTTCAGTGTTTCAGGTTCCATGCAGATGTTTTTCAAACCATGATCGACAAAATACAAAACATGGCCGATGATTTTGATCCGGCGCCTGAAAAAGTATTACGAAGAGGTTATTTTTAAATTAGTACAAGAAGAATCCGGGAAACAGATAACTGATCCTGCCATCCGCTGTGATTTGCATCTTTACGAAAACCAGAAACGCGGTTTCTTCAATTTTGAGTTATCGAATAGAGTTTTTATTGACATTTAAAGAAATGTTTATTAGATTTAGATATTCACACAGATAAATAATAAATCTCTCATATTGCTCTCGAAGCTTTCAATACAAAGGAATAGTAATGGGAAAGGTTATTTGTATCATCTGTTCCAATTCCAGAGGAAAACGGCTTTGCAAAAACAATAATAATTCCCTGATATGCCCCGTTTGCTGTGCTAAGACAAGAACACCTGACTGCAATGGCTGTGTCTTCTACAGCCAGGCGAAAAAATATGGCAAAGACAAATCACCAACTCGAAATGTAGAAGAATCCGTTATAGAGATTTCTCCTGAAGTCAATGAAAAAGTCGATCAGGCATTGGCACTGGCGGAGAAGGGAAAGATACTTACGGCGGAAGGAATGATCTCAACATTATTAAAAAAATACCCCCTGGTTGACGCCACTCACTATGGCATGGGTGTTATTTGTTTGATGAAAAACAACGAATCTGCAGCGATTCCCTATTTTGAAAAAGCTCTGAAGTTAAATTCCTTGTTTGTTGAAGCATGGTTCAACAAAGGTGCAGCCCATCAAAAGCTGCTCGAAGTGCATCAAATGATCATTGCTTATCGTAAAGTAATCGAGATCGGGGATCGGTCCGAACATTTTGTCAATCATGCAAAAAAGATTTTAAATGATTTTGAAAGAGGGGTTCGGAAAGGATCAAATATGAACAGTATCGATGATTATCTGATAGCACAGACGATATTTGATGAAGCTTATGAATCTATGGAAAAAATGGAATTGGATAAAGCAATCAAAGGCTTTAAAAAGATACTATCAAAGGATCCACAACACGTACAATCTTATGGAAATCTTGGTGTATGTTACATGCACATTGGTAAAAAGCAGGAAGCGCTTGCTTACCTGAATAAAGCACTGGAATTAGACCCCGATTATGAACCGGCAATGATCAATAAAGAGGCATGTTTATCTCTAAAGGAGGGTGAAAAAATTTCTGATCATCAGGGTTTTGGTGTTGATTATTATAAAGAAAAAGTAAAATCAAAAAGATAATTAAATTTTTATAAAAAATAAATTATGAGTTGATTGTTGTTGAAGCCGCTTAGTGAAATTGTTGACTTTCTTCCTGACGTTACTAACTGGGAAGAATGTAAAAAATGGTATGAGAATACGTCTCCCGGTCATTTTATCTTTCGAGGCGTTTCGTCTTCTCAATTTCCTCTTGAAACTTCTTTTGATATTGCGTACAGGCAAAACGTGGAGAATTCTGCTACGATTCCAAAATGGAAATATGAAGCAGTAATGTTATTGAATTTTAAACGAATAGCACACCAATACATCGACTCCCCGAATTTACCCCGGCAAAATGACAACCTTGAATGGCTGGGTTTGTTAAGACATTATGGAGCACCATCGAGATTGCTGGATTTTACCTACTCATTTTATAATGCCGTATATTTTGCAATTGCAAAAATTGATAAAAATAAAAAAAATGATTCTGCCGTCGTTTGGGCAATTGATCTCGACTGGCTGGCAGCCGAAGCTTATAAATTACGTGCCAGGAATCAAATCGACGATAATATTTTTCAAGATCCGGAGCTTTTTAATAATATTGTTATGAATCCTGAATTTATTCAAAACTCAGTGATCCCCATAAATCCATTCCGATTTAATCGGAGAATGCATCTTCAAAAAGGAATATTCCTCTGCCCCGGCAATATTGATAACACATTTGAGCAAAACCTTGTGGATGTTCCAGAAATCGATATGGACAAAATTTTCAAAATCAAATTAAAGAATGAAGAAAAGAAACTGATATTGAAAGATTTTGAACGAATGAATATCAGCTATGAAACTCTTTATGGCGACTTGGAAGGAGTGGCTCTTTCTCTGTATGATTTTTTTAGTTTGGATCACAGACTGATGACAAATAATGAACTGCTATACCACGTGATGGGAATTAACCTAAAATCAAGCTTTTAACTTTCGCGAACCTCGGATTTTGATTTCAATTTCTTGCAAAGCCGATTATTTTTCTTTATATTATCGAGTACTCAATCATATAAAAATCAGAAAGAAAAAAATGAAAACCCAATCTACTGATACATCCTTAGAGGCAGAGAAATTTCTCATTTCATTAATAAGAAAGCAGAGCCGTACCCAAAGATTTCGACAGGTAGCTTCATTATCTGATACAATGATCAAATTATCGAAACGGGCAATTGCCCGCGCTAATAAAGATTTGGATGAAACTGGTGTTAAGTTGCTTTTTATTGAATACCATTGCGGAAAGGATCTAGCAGACAGGGTGAGAAAATATATGGAAAAAATGAAGCATGCAAAGACCTGAAATCATATCTGCTCTAACTCCGATTATCGGTGCATTCGAGAAATATTCGATCCCGTATTTTATCGGAGGATCGGTTGCGAGCTCAATTTATGGGATGGCTCGTTCAACACAGGATATTGACATCGTCGCTGATTTCAAACAACATCACATACTATTGCTAAAAAAAGAACTGGATGAATTATATTACATCGATGAAGACATGATCGGAGAAGCTGTTCGGAACAATGCTTCATTTAATTTAATTCATTTGGAGACCGCAATTAAGATAGATGTATTTATTCTTAAGGATATGGAATTCGATCTGAATGCATTAAACAGGAAACTTAAGGATTCATTGGATGATGATAAAAACGCGGCATTTTCTTTGCTTCCCCGGAAGATATAATTCTGACCAAATTACGCTGGTATCAATCTGGCGGAAAAATTTCGGAACACCAATGGAACGACGTACTCGGTGTACTCAAAGTCCAAAGTGATTTTCTTGATGTCGAATATCTTCAGAAATGGGCAGAAAGGCTTGGCGTTTCAGATTTATTGAATGAAGCATTTAAGGATGCTGGAATTTCTTAATAATAGAATGAGGTAAAATCAGAAATGGGCAAAAAAATAACTCAACCGGCACCCGGCAGAAAAATTGCTAGAACTAAAAGCGGTGTTTTTCCCCTTCCCCCTGAAAATATCATGAAACCACCGCCACCGTCTGCAAAAAATAAAACCTAAATTTTGAAATGAATTATAACAGTGGAAAAATAGATTTATTGACCACGAAACACATGAAATATCGCTTAATTCAAAATCAAAAAAATAACATTTCGTGTATTTTAGAGTGTTTCGTGGGCTAAGATTGTATAAAAATTTTCATGTTAGAATTTTAGATACAATATATAAAACTTGCCGGAGAGACAATTGCTCCTCAAAAATCACCACAATACAGCTATTATTGAAAATGACAGGATAATCTCCTACTCCGATCTTCTTGAAAAAATTAGCTGCTTTGGATCATTCATTCCCTCTGATGAAAATGCAAAAGTTGCTATCTTCTCGGAAAACAGAGCAGAATTCATTTACGTGCTATATGCATGTTGGAGCAATGGTGCGATTCCGGCGCTTTTTGACATTACGGCTGAGATCGACGAAATCAGCTATATCCTGAATGAAGTCCAGCCCGCGTTGATTTTTAGTACAAGCAAATATGCAGAGAAGCTAAGGCATATTTTAGAAAATGCTGCATTGCGATCAGAGGTTATTTATTTTGATGAAATTGAAGTCAGTGGTCAGCAGGAGTCGGTGAGTGAAATCGATCCGGCGGATTTGGACGCCACGGCGCTCATCATTTATACTTCCGGGACGACCGCGCATCCGAAAGGAGTGATGCTGAGTTTCAAAAACCTGCTCGCCAACATCCGCTCCATTCTCGATGAAAATTTTGAGGCGTCGGAAAACGACTCCACCCTGATCCTGCTGCCGCTGTTTCACATTTTCCCGCTGCTGTGGACGGTGATTCTGGGGCTTTACGTCGGCGGAACGATGATTATCGTGCCATCGCTGGAGCCGAAGGTTATCATGGAGCTTTTAGCGAAATATAATGTCACGATCATCGTGGGCGTGCCAAAGCTGTTTCATCTGATCAGAAATAAAATTATGGCGGAAATCAATGGCAGCGCTCTCAAAAAAGGAATATTCAATCTCGCCGAAATCATCAATATACGAAAAATTTCGCGGCTGATATTTGCTCCGGTGCACCGAAAATTCGGGACAGGTTTGCGCTATTTGATATGCGGCGGAGCAACCATTGACAGCGACGCGGAGCGGGACTTCCGAACGCTCGGTTTCCGGCTTCAAACCGGCTACGGCATGACAGAAACCGCGCCGATGATCGCATTTAACCGACCGGGCAGGAGTGTGATCGGGTCTGCCGGAAAACCGGTATTATATAATGAGGTAAAAATTGCCGGGGACGGTGAGATTCTCGTGAAAGGCGACAACGTCATGCAGGGCTATTTTGGACATGCGGAAGAAACAGCGGAGGTTTTAAAAGCAGGCTGGCTGCATACCGGCGATATCGGCAGATTGGACGCCGATGGCTGCCTCTACATTGAAGGGCGGAAAAATGAGATGATCGTGCTTTCCGGTGGCAAGAATATCAATCCGTTGGAGATCGAAACCAAAATTTTGGACAACACTGATTTGATTGCGGAGATCGGGATTTACCCGGCGGACGATCAGTTGCGGGCAGTGATCTACTCTGCCCTTTCTGAAGTGAATACGCATAGCGCCGAAGCAGAAG
Source organism: uncultured Cytophagia bacterium (assembly GCA_964498785.1). Lineage (GTDB taxonomy): Bacteria > Zhuqueibacterota > Zhuqueibacteria > Thermofontimicrobiales > Thiofontviventaceae > Mariaggregatimicrobium. The sequence continues at coordinate 11,784 of CAZCJL010000088.1, forward strand.
AGGCAATTCGCGGGCATATCGCTAATTACAATAAATCCGCATCGCCGCACAAGCGAATTACAGGAATCACCATTTCGCACGCCGAATTGCCCAAAACACTGCTCGGAAAGATCAGGCGGTATCAGCTTGCGGAATTTGCCGAACAACAGCAGCGTCAAACAGAGTCAGTGGAAGAATATTTATCCGATGAATTCGATCATCTTTCAACGTACCTTGAGGCAGAAAAGAACAGATCAATTTCGCTGAAAGACCATTTCGATATCGACATCGGTCTGGATTCGCTGGATAAGGTGATGCTTATTTCATACATTGAAAATGCATTCGGCATTACGCTGAATGAGAGCACCTTGAATCGGTACACGACTGTCGGCGAACTGGCGCGGCATATTCAGAAATATAAGGAACAGGAGCTCGTTCAAACGATCAACTGGCGCGATATTTTTCAAAACACCAATAATATCCGTCTTCCCAAAACCTGGATCACACACCGGCTGTTGCAGTTTATTTGGCGGCTGTTTTTCAGCTTCTATTTTAGAATGAATATTCAGGGACTTGAAAACATTAGACCAGCGCCGGCAATCTATGTCTCGAATCAGCAAAGCGGGCTGGACGAATTTTTTGTGTCCGCGTATTTGCCGCCGCGTGAGTACGGACGAACGTTTTATTTTGCAAAAGAAAAGCATTTCAGCAGCCGCTGGAAGAAATTTTTAGCCGATCATCACAATACGATTTTAGTGAACACGAATCACGATCTGCGGCAGGCGATCAGGAAACTCGCCGCCTGTCTCCGACGCGGCAATAATATCCTCATTTTTCCCGAAGGCACGCGCTCTATCGACGGGTCGATAAATGAATTTAAAAAAACATTTGCCATCTTGAGTTGCGAACTAAACGTGCCGATTATTCCTGTGGCGATTCAGGGTTCGATAAACGCGTTGCCGAAAAGCACGCTGCTGCCAAAACCATTTAAACGGATCGCAGTCACTTTTTTGAACCCTGTTTTCCAAGATAATCTTTCCTACGAGTCATTAACAGAAAAAGTATCGCTGATTATCAGGGAACACGTCCATTCAGGATGACCTGCATACGTAGAAAGTACAAAATTCCACCACATTAAAATCACTGCAAATATAAAGGAGACAGCGATGTTCCCCCGAATACAGATTACCGATTCTATCATAATTTCCTCATATTCACTTGTCTATATTATCGCGATTCTTGCCGGAATAAGCATCGCTTACCATGAAACAAGACGACAGGACCTGCCGCTAAAAGTATTCCCGCCAGCCGTATTCTGGGCGATCCTGGGCGGCATCGTTGGAGCGAAAATCTTCCACATCATTTTCAGCAAATGGGACGATTTTCTGCTCAATCCGCTGAATACACTACTCAGAGGAGGCGGCTGGATGTACTATGGCGCTGAGATCGGCGGAATTTTTGGGCTTGTTTTTTATCTCGTAAAGAACAAATTACCGCTTTTGCGCCCGCTCGATATTGGCGCCATTATGCTGATGTTAGCCCATGCTATCGGGCGCATTGGTTGTTTTTCGGCGGGCTGTTGTTACGGAATTCCGTGTGACGCCCCCTGGTGTGTCACTTTCCCCGGAATGCAACACCCGGTTCATCCGACGCAATTGTACGAAAGCATCCCCCTGTTCATCGCCTTTATTTTGGTATGGATATTCAGGAAGAAATTCACTACCCCGGGACTCATCTTTGCACTTTATCTGATCTTTTACGGCTCGCTGCGGTTTTTCATCGAATTTTACCGCGCCAATATGCCCTACCCAGGCGGATGGATATTTACGCCGTCACAATATATCGCACCGGTAATGGTTTTAATTGGGATCGGTATGATTTTTTATTTAGTGCGAAAAAAGGATGAGATTCGGGATAATGGATAAGAGATTCGGGATACGGATTATAGATTTCCGAAGTCTTTAAGACTTCGGAAATCTCAATCACACGTCACACGTCTATCGTCTCCCGTTTCGTGTTATCTCGTACCAATGTTTTGCATTGGGACGCCTCTAACGACGCTTTGCGTCGTAATATTGAGCCACTGATCCACACGTATGCACACGGATAATATTTTGAAATTAAAAAGAATCCGTGTTTGATCAGTGTCAATCCGTGGCTAAAATTGAATAGCCACGATTTTTAAATCGTTATCTTTCCCCAAAATAGATTGGGGATTTTAATCCCCGAATAAATTACGCCGAAGGCGTTGCACAACACAGCCCAGGGCGCCTGTTTTCTGCAGGGATTGTTTCTGTGGGAGATAACAGCAACGGCGCGCAAATTATCGGCATCGATCCGAAGCTGGAAAACGAAGCCACCCGATTTAATAAAAAACTGATCAAAGGGCAGACATTTTCAGACAAGCCTTCTCATGATGCTATCCTGGGTAAAGGACTGGCAGAGGTTCTCGAAGCGAATGTCGGGGATGAGATCGTGGTTGTTTCGAAGGCTGCCGACGGCTCCATTGCCAATGATTTGTACTCGATTATCGGAATTATTGAAAGCGGCGATCAGATGAGTGACCGGATGTCTTTCTATTTACATCTGCATGATGCGCAGGAATTATTCGTATTACAGGGCAGAATCCAGGAAATCGCCATCATTGTAAACGAACTGGGACAAGTGGATAAACTGACGAACAAAATCAGCAATACACTGAATAATCGTGATCTCGAAGTCGCCTCCTGGAAGGAGTTTGCAAAAAGCTTTTATCAGGCAATGCAGGCAGATGTGCGCGGGATGTGGATTATGCTGTTTGTGATCATTCTGATTGTGGCTGTGGGCGTGCTAAATACGGTGTTGATGTCCGTACTGGAACGACGACGGGAATATGGCCTGATGCGGGCAATTGGCACAAAGCCCAGGCAAATTATTCGACTGGTTTTATGGGAAGTCAGCATTCTGGTTTTATTCAGCATCATCATTGGTGTGGGATTGAGCATCATTATTAATTCATCGCTATCAGAAAAAGGAATTCCAATTCCGGAAACGTTTACGTTCGGCGGTGTTGAATTCTCCAAAATGTACACCGAGGTGAACGCCCGGAGTCTGTATCTTCCCGCAATCACTGTTTTTATCACAGCGATATTCATCAGTTTTTTTCCGGCGATAAAAGCAGCGCGAAGTGAACCAGCCAAAGAAATGAGAACAAATTAAAAGGGACATGATATGTGGATGACGATTAAACTAGCATGGCGAAATATATTCAGGAACAAGCGGCGGACTTTTATTGCAGGGACAGCGATCGGAATTGGTTTGGCATCACTGATATTTGTAGATGCGCTGATTATCGGCATGAAAGACATTATGGTGCAATCTGCAACGGCGTCATTTCTGGGAGAAGGACAAATTCATCACCAGGATTACCAGCGAACCGGTGAAGTGACGCTGACAATCAATAACCCCGATCAGGTGGTCGCCGGCTTGAAGAAAGAGAAAGTTGTAGAGGACTTCACATTACGGACGATGTCTTTTGGAATGATCACATCACCTGCAAATGTGAGCTCAATTAATCTGGTTGGTATCAACCCGAATACGGAAAAATATCTTTCCCAAATCGATGAAGCCTTACAAAAAGGGAGTTACTTCGATGGGGACAATCCGCGGGATATCGTAATTGGCAATGAGCTCGCGGAAATTCTGGAAGTTGAGCTCGGAGACCGCGTGGTCATCACTGTATCCGAAGCTGAAACCGGCGATCTGTCTCAGGAGATGTTCCGCATTTCAGGTATTTATCATTTCAATATCCAGGAAATGGATAAAGGCATGGCGTTCATCCGTCTTCACAAAGCACAGGAAATACTGGCAATCGGTGACAACGTCCATGAGATTGCCCTCACGTTTACGAACACACAATTAGGGAGACAGAGCGATCACCCATTCTGGCATAAGTATTCACAACATGGAAACAAGGCGCAGGGCTGGACCGAGTTGATGCCACAATTACACGCAGCGCTAGAATTGACTGATTTCAGCACATTGATCATCGGGATTATTTTGTTCGGAGTCGTCGCGTTGGGGATTATTAACACACTGTTCATGGCAATACACGAGCGTATTTTTGAATTTGGCGTGTTACGGGCAGTCGGAACCCGACCTTATAAAGTCGCGCAAATGATTTTATTTGAAGCAGGGTCGCTGGCGATTGTCAGCATTATTCTGGGAAACATACTGGGTTTCATCGTTACGTATATCACATCGCAGGTTGGAATTGATTATACAGGAATTGAATTTGCCGGCGTTACCTTTCGTCAACTGTTATATCCGCAGTTAAAACCCGTTCAATTTGCATGGTATCCCTTATGGGTCTTCATCATAACTGTGCTGGTTGGTGTTTATCCGGCAATTTATGCCGCGAAAATTACGCCGGTTCATGCATTGCGGAAAACACTTTGATTATTTGACCCAATCATAAATTGTTGAAAAGCTAAATTTTACAACCATCCTGATGGAGGTATTGAATGAATAATGAGGAAGTTATCGTTACAGAAAATATACGAAAAGTTTATTCAGATAACGAAGTACCGGTTGAAGCGATCCGTGGTATTGATTTGACCATAAAAAAAGGAGAATTCTCTGCGATTGTCGGGCCATCCGGGTCCGGGAAAACTACGTTTTTGAATATTATCTCCGGACTGGATAATCCCACCGATGGAAAGGCATGGTTGAACGGCAAGCTCGTTTCAGAAATGAGCAGCAATGAACTATCGGATTTCCGACGGGATAACATCGGATTTATCTTTCAGGCGTACAACCTGATTCCCGGGCTCACTGTGGAAGAAAATATCGAATACATCATGTTATTGCAGGGCGTTCCACCCGAAGAACGACATAATCGGGTATTGCAGATCTTAACAGAAGTCGGATTGGAAGGCATGGCAGACAGGCGCCCCACAAAGTTATCCGGCGGACAACAGCAGCGTGTGGCAATTGCCCGGGCAGTGATCTCGGAACCGGTTCTTCTTCTCGCGGATGAACCCACAGCAAACCTGGATTCGGAAACCGGCGCCGCGTTTGTGGGAGCCGGAGAGAAACCAGGAAATATGACACTGAAATCGGAATTCGGCAGTTATCCGAATACGTATTTTACATCGTTCCGGGTTTATTTTTAATATCCGGAATTGATATTTCCGAAACCTCAAAGATTTCGGGACAGATGAAATCCATAAAGGGATTTCACTCCGGAGTGCAGCGCCTTTTATGCGTTGCATGCAGCCGTCTTTTCTAACTGCAATATTTCGTGCGGAGTTTTACAAACCACGGTATGTGACGATCAATAATTGCCCTGAAAGGGCGGTATCATTATAGCCCATTACGGAAAATCGATTTAAGAAATTCAGATTTAGAATTACGAATAAGAATCAACGATTTTTTATTTTAGAAATTTTTATATGGAGTGTGGCTATATCAAAAGCTAATCTTTCTTATGCAAGATTTTTTATTAGACCAGGAATAAGCACCATGAAAAAAGTATTAGATTTAACAACACGACCCATCGACGATCTGTTTTACAAAAGAGACGATCCCATGGATCGCAAATTGGGAGAATTTGTCCGGCGTGATCCCAATGATTACGTTGAAGCAGATTTTGTTATTGTCGGATGTCCCCAGGACGAAGGCGTAAAACGAAATAAAGGTCGTCCCGGTGCGGCGCTGGCGCCAACAGAAATTCGTAAAGCATTTTACAAATTTCCGATTACAGAAGGACTGTTTTCAAAAATCCTGTTTGATCTGGGAGATGTTAAAATAGGAGACACCCTGGAACAAACCCATGAAACACTCACCGAAGTGATCTATCAAATCGTAACGGATGATAAAAAGCTGATCATTCTCGGCGGCGGAAACGACATTTCCTATCCCGATTGTCTCGCGCTATCACGGGTCAATCCCGATATTCTGGCATTTAATATCGACAGTCATTATGACGTACGCAAAGACCAGCCGCGCAACAGCGGAACGCCTTACAGACAGCTATTGGAAGAGAACATCCTGAAGCCGGAGAAATTTTTCGAGGTGGCAGCCAATCCACTTGTCAACTCGCCGGAATATACAAAATATCTTGAAAATAAAGGCGTAAAAATCGTTACGCTGAACACACTGAGAGAGTACGGAATAGACAAAATTATCACCAAAATTCTGCAAGAGCAAAATGCAGAAGCAATCTTCTGGGGATTTGATCTCGATTCGGTAAGGACAATGGATGCACCCGGCGTAAGCGCGCCCAATCCCATCGGACTTTCTGCGGATGAAATTTGTCGCATTGCATTTCTTGCCGGCAAACAGCTCAATTCAAAAATTCTGGAAATTTCCGAAGTCAATCCGAACTATGATCTGGATAACCGCACAAGTAAACTGGCTGCGACGATTATGCTTTATTTTCTGAACGCTTATGATGTGAAAGAAGAAAGCAAATGAAACCAAAGAACAGGAGTGTATAAAATGAAAATATTTGTATTAGGATCCACCGGCGAAGCAATGAAAGAAATCGGCAGCATGGCAGAAGCCCTTGCCATCGACCAGTTAATTCAATCCGAAAAAGCCCGCCGCCTCCTCGGCTGGCAACCCCGTTACGACGGCTTCATCACGGATGTGCGTACATATTTCCGGTCGTGGCTGGCGTATCATGGGGAGTAACATTGTATTTCCGTTTGTATGAAGACCGGTTAATATTTATTTCTATCTGGTCAAACATCCCCCGGATACCGACTACGTCGGTATCGTCCCCCTTCAAAGGGGGAAAAAGTGCGTTCGGAGAATCCTGTTTGTTCGGTTTCGTTTTGGAAATTCCCCATTTCAAGAAAGACGGTTTTACACTCATCCCCCGCGAATTCCCCTTTTGAAGGGGGACGGTTTTACACTCATCCCCCGCGAATTCCCCTTTTGAAGGGGGACGGTTTTAC
>CAZCJL010000088.1:18803-28890 GCA_964498785.1 uncultured Cytophagia bacterium
ACTCATCCCCCCGCGAATTCCCCCTTTGAAGGGGGACGGTTTTGCCGCAGGCAAAACCCGGGGGATGTTCGCACCGAGCGAAAAAAAATCCCCAGAATGACTAAAATTGACATTTCGTTCAGACTCTTATTATTACTTTGCGACCTGAGTAATTACCTTATTTTTATTCGACATAAAAATCTACCGAATCCAGGGCAGCCGATGCAAATACCCCGTACCCTCCATTGATGCCGCTTTTATCAATACTACTGAAATAATGATCATGAAAGTTACGATCATAGGCCATCACCTTGATCGTGTATTTTCCTTTTTTAAGTTTTATCCAATCTTCATAAATTGTGTATGCAGTATCTGATGTCGCGTAACTATGACAGGAACGGCCATAGTATGATGTTCTAAAATAGTAATTATAGAACTCTGAAGGCGGATCTAGCAAATTAATGAGATAGCCATAGGAGTTCTTACTTTTACGCCACTTTACAAGTATATCAAGGTTCATATTTTCTTTTAAGACCATTTTATCAGTCGGAAAAATGATATTGAATTCAGCCGGGACAGTTGTACAACCCGATAAATTCAAACCATCTTCTGTTGTTACACTCAGGGAGTAATTCATATTCGGATGTATACAGGGCACGGCTGGATAATTTGTATAATATTGGCCAATAAAATTGTCGTATGAAGCAGTCGTGTCAATTTTGTGGCGGAAATTGATATTTTGCTGGTTGTTATACACTTCTACTTTTGCATCGGTAACGAATTTATAATTCGATCTTTCATCGATACCAGATGTATAGTAAAGATAAATTCGTTGTTTAGCAACGTTGCTATACAGAATCGCAATGATACTAACCTCTTCATTATATTCTGCATTGTCATTTGGCATTTTTATGCAATTAAATAATAAGAGTAATGAGATGAAGATTGCCTGGTATTTTTTCATCATCGATTGTCCTTAATTCAATATCACTCGAACATCTTTTAATATTCTAACGACTAATATGAATCCCAATCATCGGGATCACAGGAATTCCTCTACACTCTTCAGTAGAAACCGCGCCAAACAGATACTCCTGATTATACAAATAAGGATTATTCTGATTATAAACATTAACGACCTGTACGAATGGTATTATTGAATAATTTTTCCAATTAAATTCTAGTGTCATGCTGATATCCAATCGATGATAATCCGGATACCGATGTGAATTTTTATAAGCCCTGATCTCCCTGCCTTCATAGGGATCGAATGGAAGATTTATCTTAAAATAGGGCTCTGCAAATTGAACCCGGTAATCGTCACCTCCTAAAAAAGCACCAACAACCGGGCTATATGGAGTACCGTCGGCATACGTCCAGAAAAAATTTATCTTCCATTTTTTTGTAAGATTAAGGTAATTTAGTATTTTTAGAATATGGCGACGATCATATTGTGTGTAATAAGTTGCATTATCATTATCTTTTAATGATATGCCAAAAGAATAGCTCAACCATCCTCCCATTCTGCCGCGATCCTTTTTCAGGAGTAAATCAATCCCGGTTGAAACACCATCTTCCATCTGATAACCGGGATTTTCAACAATTGTCGATAAAAGATTTTTATTTCTCTTATAATACCCTTCACAACTCATATCCAGACAACCCAGAAATTTATTTATATCAACCCCAAGAATAAAATGTTGTGACTCTGCCGGTTCGATATGCTTGCCTGGTTGTACCGGGAAGTAAGTAATAAATGGCGAATAAATACTCTCACTGACTCGCTCGCGCAATGTATACAGGAATTGATGATACTTTCCATAAGCAGCTTTAATCTTTAAATCGGAAGTTAATTGGTATTTTATATTTAAGCGCGGGACAATATTTTTGATATGACCGGAACTGAAGTAATTAACTCTTAGTCCTGTATTTATGGAAAGTAAATTTGATATTTTTATATCATCCTGAAAATAGAATCCCAATTGATAACATGTTTTATCAAAGGTGTAAATTTCCGGTGCATAATCCATAAAAACATCCTGGGGTGGCGCGACAATGCTATAAAAATCGCTTTTTTGTATATTCCAATCATAAGCAAACAGCATTTTTTTTATCTCAAAACCGATATTTAAATTGTGATTCTGCAAATGGATTTGAAAATTATCTTTAAAGGTGATATCATGTAATTTATTATGAACCAGGTTATGAGCACTTCTTACGTCCATATAAGAAGAGCTATAAAAAAGATGCATTGTGTGCAAGGTGATGGAATTAATAACTGAACGCAATTGGCTATTAAATAACAGGTTTCCCCATTGTGGTGGTATTGAATTATCGATATTCATTTCTTCTTCATCTAAATCTGAAAGAACGTCATGCGAGTAGAACGTTGAAATTACTAATTTATGCAATCGATTCAAATTAATAGTATATTTTCCATGAACGTCATAAAAGTAGTAGGGCATTTCAGCATGATCCATTTTTGCAATAAAATCCAGGAACGTTCTTCTAATCGCAAAAGAATATCTTCCTTTCCACAACGGTCCGTTTAAAGCAATATTTGAGGACGACAGGGTCGTTGTTGATAATAAATTGTGTTCTGTCTTATTCCCATCGTGAGTAGAAACCCGTAGAATAGCCGATAGATAACCATCGTCCTCTGCCGTATAACCACCGGCTTCAAGAGTGGCGTCACTCACTGCATTTGGATTAAAAACACCAAAGAACCCGCCGATATGATTGGGATTATAAACCGGCACATCGTCCAGCAATATCAATGTCTGGTCATAATGTCCTCCCCTGACATAAAACTGGCTGCTGTAGTCATTGCTGAAAGTAACACCGGGCAAAGTCTGCATTGCTCGTAAAATATCTGGCTCTAAAACAGCAGGGATTGTATTCAAATCTCTCGGTTTTATATCATAAATACTAATTTTATCGCTGTGCTTAAATTTATCAGCGAGGACTTCAATTGTTGCAATCTCTAAAACAGTCGGCTCAAGGGAAAAATCCATTTTATGTGTTGTGTTTGTCTGAATAAAAAGATTTTGCTCGCTAACGGCATACCCCATCATTTTTACTTTTATAAGATAATAACCAGTCGGGAGCTTTATCTGGAAAAAGCCCTTACTGTCCGATATCGAGCCTCTATTTTCACCTTCAACGATAACCTGCGCGCCATCAATTGGTCTGCCGGATTTTTTATCTGTGATAAATCCGATTAACTTTCCATTTTCGGATGAAGTGAAAGCAAGATGAATCATAAAAACGAAGCAGTAAACTATGAGTAGAATCTTATTCATTATTTTTTTCCTGAGTTGAAATTGCAAACAGGGGCTAAAGAATGTGATCGTTAGCCCCCGAAAGACTCATGGTTAATATAAAAACAGTTTCATTTCTAACTCGCAATCGTGGTGTGTGCTGCCTATATATAATATTTGTTCGGTATCCACTATTGGAATTGCATTAGTATAATTCGAAGAATTAAATGTAAAATTATACCTATTATCAAGCAGATCATCTGCTCCATTATCATCTTCTTTTATATGCACACTGACATTCCGATAGTATGGCCAATAATCCCAGGTCATTATGGTTTTATTGTAATTATAGTATGTTGTTTCATCATTTATTGAAGGGCAGCCTATTATTAATGGTCCATCATAATTTCCGTATTCATTCTGATACCAGAGTTTAACATAAATTTCAGGATCACCCAAATACCATGGCTCATTATCATCAATCAATTTAAAATCAACAATTTTTAACACCGCCGATCCTGATGCTGGCTTTGCAAGTGCTCCATTACCTGTTTGAACGGAATGATCACCATGATGTTCACAGGGAGCAATAACAAGCACAGGTTCTTCCGGTGGCGTTTTTGAGTCTAAAATTATTTCCCTTCCATCTAATGCATAAGCTATAATATTCTCATATTTTTCATCATCTGATAAAAGTTGGGCAGCAACTAATATTTCATTGATTTTACTTTTCCAGGACTTTCGATGTTCATTTACAGGAAAGTAAATATCCATTCCGTATTCAAAATCTTCAATTATTTCTGTAATTTCATTCTCTGGTAGAACACGTCTGATATTTTTTTTATTTAGAAATAAGTAGGTCGATTTTTTGTTCACAAATACGTTAAAGGGTCACTACATCTATTTTTTAAAGGTAAATATTGAAGTTAACCTTGATTTTCTCCAATTTTAAGAAATTTCCAAAATCGTGTGGTGCACTTGGGTTAACAGAATTCATACTGCCCGTCCATCATTTCAGCAAATCCTCCAAACTAAGGTGGTAATCCTGTATATTCTACCATGAAAACACCTCGTGTTTATACTTGTATGGTCAAAAATGTAACATTGACATGTCATTGCCAGTGTGATGCTCTTTAAGCCTTTTGGAGTGTGAGATTTTTTCCGGGCTATGATGTTGCAAGCGCTAAAAACAAGTTGCAAGTTCCCACCAGGAACCTGCAACTTGTAACCTCTACACTATCCCTCCCTATCGCATCATAATCATCTTCATCGTTTTAGAATAGCTTGCGGCACGAATTGAATAGAAGTAAACACCCGACGGCAATCGATTCCCCAGTTCGTCACGGCCATCCCAGGTGATATCATAATAACCATCATTCAAATGCTCATCCACCAGCGTGCGGACTTTCTCGCCCAATATATTATAGACCACAAGCTGTACCTTCTCCGGCTGATCCAGGCGGAAGCTGATCTTCGTCAGCGGATTGAACGGATTGGGATAGTTCTGAGAAATTCCTTTGCTGTTAATCTCCACAATATCCCCATGCTCCGCTGCAATCTGTCCGTTTTGCTGTATAGCCGACTGTCCCGCGACTTCGATTGCCGAAATCATCTGATCGCCGTCGACCTCGTAGAAATTGATATTCAACTGACCATCTGTTACATTCACCTGAAACGAGCTGGTGACAGCAGCGTATTCCTGATTCCCGGCTTCCTGATACGGATTGAAATCATTCAATTCCAGATTCCCCTCGATGCGTACATCAAAAATCCGGGTAGTACCCTGAATAATCTCTGCAAAATGAAGCGTCACCTGATAGGTTCCATTGGGCAGATCGAAATTGTAATAACTCATTCCGTAACGCATACACTGGTAGAGCGCATCATCAGTCGTATTGTCGATCGTGTGGGTCGTGGTGTAAATATGCGTGTACGAATCATTATGTCCCCAACTCCCGGAACTGTACCCCTGATCCGCTGACCACGAATTATTACTGCCATCGGTATATTGTGACCCGCCGCAGTTTACCCGCCAGACGTCATCCGCTATTGGCGGAGATTCAATCGAAAATACCGCGTCGCTGATATCGTAAATTGTCGTGTCATTGACGGCTGCTATTTTTACGAGACAATTTTCAGAAACATTGTCCGGTATTTGCCAGTTATAATTGCCAGTATTGGAAACATTGGCAGCTATTCCATTCCAGTCTGATCCATTATTCGCAGAATAATCAATGTTGACATTCCCGGAAAATCCGCCGGATGTCCACTGAATCTGTTGCGTTGATCCGACAGCCCAGTTCTCGCCGCCATTCGGCGTAGTCACTGCAATATGGACCGCCGTGGAATCGGTAATTGTCAGCGCCACATTGACATTGAGCGGGCTGTTTGTGGCATTGACATCAGCAATAACAACCACAGCGTGATACGTGCTATCAGTCGATAATCCAGAAATATCCACCGCAAGTTTCACTTTATCGCCAGAGCCGCCGGTGGTATCAGCCAATGTTAACCAGTAACGATTCGTCTGTTCACTGGCGAACCATGCCAATGTTCCGCCGCCGCTATTTGTCACGGTGATGTATTGATCCGCAGGATTATTGCCACCATCAACCGCAGAAAAACTGACCGTAGCGGGATTCACTGCAATAACCGGATCACCGGATGGCGGCGCGCCGTTGAAATTATAATTATCAATATCCAGATCTGGATCCGTGGTAACCACCAGCCAATTAATAAACCCGCCGGATTCTCGCGGGTAAAGGCTCAGTGTATTCGTCGTCCCTGGATTCACCGGAAACTGATATTGCCCGCCAGTGGAATTGCCATTATAGACCCATTCCCTGTTCCAGCCATCCCCCAGACTGTACAATCCGTTCCAATTGCACTGACTGCCCCCGTTCATTTTAATCCAAAAGCTGTCATCTCCATTATTTGCATTGGCATCCACTTCGGCAAAAACATACACCTGCGAAACACCTGCAGGAACCGAAAAATCGTAATCAATCCGTTGAGATTCTTCAGGAGCCGTTATATAACTTGTTAATGCTTCCAAACATTGCGCGCTATTATTGGTGGTAATTCTCCATTCCGATGGCGGAGAGGATTCACTCTCTGCCTCTATTTCTGCTAACGTCGGGCCGCTGGATTGCGGAGTGGTGATGGTCAATGTTACCGGAATATCCTGCGGGCTGTTGCTGGCATTGGAATCAGATATGCGGATGGTGTCTCTGTAAGTGCCGGCTGTCAGCGAATTGATTGTAACACTCACCGTGATCTGTGTTCCGGCAGTGCCGGATGTAGGTGAAAACCCAAGCCAGTCTTCATTCGCCAGACTAACAGCAGTCCAGGAAAGCGTAGAGTCGCCACAGTTGCTGACTGTGAGCGATTGGCTGCCGGGTTGACTACCGCCTTCTTCCGCAGAAAAATTGAGCGATGCCGGACTAACAGCAAGACAGGGTCCTGCCGCAGGAGGACTGCTGCCATTAAAATTGTAATTATTAATATCCGTGTTTTCATCCGAGGTCACAACAAGCCAGTTGATAAAAGCGCCTGCCTCCCGCGGAGACAGGCTTAATTTATTCTGGCCTTCACTGACGCTAAATTGATTCTGGTTGCCGTTTCCCAGATCATAAACCCATTTTCGATGCCAGCCATCGCCCAGTGTATAGAGATTATTCCAGTTGCACTGCTGTCCGTCATTCATGGTGATCCAGAAACTATCATCCCCGTTGGAGCCGTTCACATCTACTTCTGCGAACACATAAACCGCACTCACACCGGCAGGAACATTGAAATAATAATCCAGTCGATAATTCTCGTTGGGACCATTGATATCGCTTTCAGTAGCTAATAAACACTGTGCGCCGTCATTGGATGTTTCCGACCAGCCCGATTGCGGCAATCCGCTACTCAGCTCTGCTTCAAACTCAGCCGGTAAATCCCCTGCCGGCGGACTGTCTTCGGTGATGGTCAAATTCACAGCCACATCCACCGGACTATTACTGGCATTGGCATCGCTGATGCGGATTGTATCACGATACGTCCCCGCGGTGAATGAACTGCTGGTAACTGTCACATCCATCACCGTACCGGCGGTTCCACTGGTGGGCGAAATCGTCAGCCAGGATTCTCCGACAACTTTATCTGCAGTCCATGATAAAGCGCCCCCGCCGGAATTGGTAATCGTCAGCGTTTGCGGAGATGGATTATTCCCCTCAGCAGCCGTAAAATTCAATTGATCGGAACTGACGCTGATCACAGGATCAGTCGGCGGCGGCGGATCTTCGGAAAACGTATAATTGTCAATATCCAGGCTACCATCCGTGGTGACCACCAACCAATTGATGTGAGCCCCGTTTTCTCTTGGATAGAGGCTCAGCGTATTTGTCCCCTCATTCACGGAAAATGCATACTGATTGCCGCTGCCATAATCAAACACCCATTCCCGGTTCCAGCCGTCGCCAAGACTCGATAAGCCGTTCCAGTTACACTGCTGCGAGCCGTTCATTTTAATCCAGAAACTGTCATCACTGCCGCTTCCGTTCACATCCACTTCTGCAAAAACATACACTGTGCTCACACCGGCAGGAACGGAAAATGTGTAATCCACCCGATAATCTTCCGGCGGACCCGAAATATCACTGACTTCCGCCTCCAGACAACTCGATCCATCATTCGTCACGATATTCCAGCCGGCATTCGGCAATCCGCTGCCATCTTCGGCTTCCAACTCTGCCAACACCGATTCGCCTGCCGGCGCTGCCACGTTTAATGTAACGGCTACCTGCACCGGACTATTCGACGCCGCCGGATCCGCAATTTCAATATCTGTCGAATAAGTCCCGGCATCCAGTCCTGTAATATCCACAGAAACATTCACAGCATCCCCATCTCCGCCGGATGTATTTGATAAAGAAAGCCAGCTTACATTGGGATTTTCATTTGCAGTCCATGCCAGTGTGCCTCCTCCTGAATTCGTGAGAGTGATAGACTGAGACGGTGGATTGGATTCGTTTTGGGTGGCAGAGAAGGTGAGCGCAGTAGGCGCTGCCGTAATATAAGGCTCATCCCCAAAAACCTGGACATCCACACTGCGGGTAACGCCGCTTGCCGACACTTCAAGTGTGTAAGTGCCTGCTGGCACAGAAGAGCCGCCATCATCAGTCAAATCCCAGGTCCCGGAAATATTCGCGCCAAATTCGGTTGTCACATCATCCTTTAAAACTTTGATGACAGCGCCGCTTGCATTTTTGATGTGTTCGGTGATATTGGTGGTTTTAATGAGGGTGTAGCTGTAATTGCATTCAGTGGTCGCAGGGCTATCTGCTTGTAGATTGACGATATCGTATTGCTTCACTTTTTCATTGATAGACCAGTTAGATGATGCATTGTTTACACCAACGTTCGCACCAGAAGTTAAACAGGTGGGATTGTACTCCGGATCTGAAGCAATATATTCACAGGGAGCTTTCAATTTGTGAATATAATCAAGCCCATCATCCGCAACATAAATTTCATCGCCATCGACGGCTACATCTGTGAGATGGGCTCCTGATGAGAAATCACACGTAATCCAGGTGGAGGTTGCTAAATTAACATAGACGATGCGGTCATTCCCGGTATCTGCAATGATAATTTCATCACTGCTAATAATTGCGACTGCTTCAGGACTGCTAAACTGCCAATCTCCGGAACCACTGCCCGCACCGATGGGATCAGAGACGCTCCCGGAGGATGACATTTTCACAACACGATTATTGCCCTTATCCGCCACCCATACGGATCCATCCGTACCCATTGCCAGTTTTGCCGGATGATTGAAGCCGCCATACGTATCGGATGAAAGGATATCCCCTGAAGAATCGTAAACTAGCTTAACAATACGATTGTTGTTATTATCGCTTATATATATCGTTGAATTATCCATAACAACACCTTGCGGCGAATTGAACGTGATCTCACCGGGTTGTAATCCATATTGTCTTAAATACGCTGCATCTTTATTATTAGAGCCCAATATCTGAACAATATCGCCATACCCATAAACCACACGATTCATACTCGCATCCACACAACACGCATAAACAATACTACCGACTGTAATGAGTTCACCATCTTTTGGAACTTCAAACAGAATGTCTCCCAGATCATCCTGATAAAAGTTCCAGCTATTCCCTTCGCTTTTATCAAAATGCATGGAAGTAGACAATACATTTGCCGGGACGATCGTTATCTGGGCATGCAATCTACTACTTAAAAATAAAAAGTTGAGAATGAAGAATGCAAAAAGTACTTTTTTCATTATTTCACGCATTGTTGTCCTCCGGGTTTGTAAGATAAACTTTTTGTTTTGATAATGATTTTTATCTTGATTTTTTTTGAAAATTATCATAAAATAAAAAAGGCAAACCACCCCGGTATGGGATCTTTAATGACCCAACCGTCAGGTTTTGCTATCAACGGGATTACCTGTCTTGTTACTTTGGCGAGTGCTGGCAGGTAGTCCTTTTTTTTGTTTGGGGATGATTTGATTGCTGTCATGTCATTTTAGCCTCCTGTTCATTTTATGGATTTATTTTATTGATTTGAAAATATGATAATTGTTTTATTAATGAAACATGGAACAATCGATGAGCCACCTTTTTAGCCTGGAACCTCCGCTCAACTCCAGATTTGCTTAAAATATCTGCCAGAAAATCAATACCAATGTGGCCAGCAAAATTCAATATTAACTCTCAAATGTCGGATATCTTTTGAATTAGTCTTTGTTTTTAATTTTTAGCTTTGTACGATCCAATATTTCCTTGGCAGGAACACGACCTAAGGAAGACTGGTCTTTTTCGTTT
>CAZCJL010000089.1:0-28848 GCA_964498785.1 uncultured Cytophagia bacterium
AATTTAAAGAGAATCCGAAAGCTTTGATGCACACCATCAATTATTGAATGGATACTAAAAAAATTACTTTTGATACAGCCCTGCTCCATACAATCACTTCATCTCCGGCACATAACTCATCGCCCGTTCAGCCATGGCAGTAATCGTCAGGCTGGGATTTACGCCCAAATTCGCCGGAATGGACGAGGCATCCACGACGTACATATTTTCATAGCCGAACACCCGGTGGTACTTATCGATCACGCCGGTCGATTTATCGCTGCCCATGATGCAGCCGCCCATGATATGCGCTGTCATCGGGACATTGAGAATCGTTTCGTTAATCCCGTTCTGTGGAAATCCGTTCATCTTTTGCGCCAGCGCCCGTGCGGTTTTATTCGCCAACGGAATGTAATTTGGAATCTTGCGCCCGCCATTTGATGAGGCAAGTCGCTTGCGGAAAAATGCCCACCAGCGAGGCTTGCGGGATACAGTAAGATAATTATCCAGCGTTTGCATTACCAGCAGAATGATTGACTTCTTTGCCTTGCCAAACGGCCACAGCGTTCTGATCGCAGTTATCGGATGCCGCAGACATGTCCCCACATACTTAATAAAACGTGGAACCTTGCCACCACCATCGACCATTGGCGTGCCCAGCATCAGCATCAAGTCAGAGCCTGCGGGATAACGCACCAGTTCAATATGCGTGTTATCATCCACATAAAGTCCGGATGTAATGGCAACACCATTGCAATGAATGTCCTTGCTGCGTTTGGCAGTCACGCCCGCCAGCGTTTCGCTGTTCGTGCGCACAATGTCCCCCAACCGGTCTGACAATTCCGGCAGATGCCCCCGCTCCCTGCATTTCATCAGCAAATCCAGCGTGCCGAGAACGCCTGCTGCGAACACCACGCCGCGGGCTTTAATGCGACGCTTCCGCCTGAAAATGAAATCCGTCACCTTCTCCGCGGTCACCAGATAGCCGCCATCCGGCAACGGCTCGACGTCCGTCACTTTGTGCTCCGGGATGATCTCCGCCCCATCCTGCTCCGCCAGATAAAGATAATTGCGATCCAGTGAATTTTTGCCGCCATCGCGGCAGCCCACCATGCAATGCCCGGTCTGGGTGCAGCCTCTGCGTTCCGGTCCTTTTCCGCCAAAATACGGATCCGGAACTGTTACTCCCGGTTCACCAAAGAAAACGCCAATTTCAGTCGGTTTGAAATAATCGGAACGACCCAACTCATCTCCGTATTCCCGTAGCATTTCATCGGCTTTATACAATTCGGGTGTCGTCGTAACACCCAGCATTTTTTGAGCGGTTCCATAGAACGGTCGTAGTTCCTGTTCCCAATCGTTCTCTAACTCACCCCATGCCGCATCGATAAAAAACGATTTCGGCGGAACCAGCAACGTATTCCCGTAAACCAGACTCCCGCCGCCAACACCACTGCCGCCTAAAATCAGCACATCATTCAGCAGATACAGCCGTTGAATCCCGTAACAACCCAACTGCGGCGCCCATAAAAACTTTCTCAGATTCCAGCTCGTTTTGGCAAAATCTTTTGCCTGATACCGCTTCCCGCTCTCCACAACACATACCCGATACCCCTTCTCCGCCAGCCGCAGCGCCGCCACGCTGCCCCCGAACCCGGACCCGATAACCACGTAATCATACTCCATATCTCCCTCCTGAAATGTTAAGATTTAATAATAAACAATTCGGGGGTAAATGTCAAGATTAATGTATTGTATTGGCTAAAAATTGGGTTGATACTAAATATTTACCTTAAATTAGCGAGATGTATTTTGTGAAATTTTTGGTTGACATTTTTCATTTTATTCGTTATTTTTTCCTATCAATTCGTTATTAAAAAAAACGTCTATGATATAAAATTTAAATCTTTATGAATTACTTTCGGCAAATATAGGAGTTGTCTGAAAACCAGAAAAATCAGAATTTTTCCTGTATACAAACAGTTTTTCTGTATATAGACATCAAGTTTGTCAGTATTTTGGAGGCTATTAATATGTTATGCTTTTTACGCTTAAACAAATCCCAAATATTAGAAATATCAACAATGCTAACATATTAAGTGTGGGCAACCTATGAACAATATACCTTCATTTTTGCAACAATATTTATTTGAAATTGCGGAAAGACTTCAATCTGGCCATGCAGCTGTTATGATTGGGGCAGGATTTAGCAAGAATGCCATAAAAAGTAATCCGTTGTGTAATGACTTTCCTGATTGGAAACACTTAGGGAATGCTTTCTATAAAAAATTATATGGAAAACAACCTGCTACCGATGAGCACTATATAAATGTTTTAAAATTGGCAGATGAGTTAGAAGCGAAATATGGTAGAACAGTATTAAATAAGCTTCTAAAAGAACAGATACCTGATGGTGATTTTGAACCATCGGAATTGCATATTAAACTTTTAGAGCTTCCTTGGACTGATGTGTTTACGACAAATTATGATACTCTACTTGAACGAGCCAGAGAGAAAGTAACCTCACAGAAATTTGATGTTGTAGTTAACAAAGAAGATTTAGTTTATTCAAAAAAACCAAGAATAGTTAAACTTCATGGCAGCTTTCCTTCGGAGCGCCCTTTCATAATTAGTGAAGAAGATTATCGAACCTATCCAAAAAAATTTGCGCCGTATGTAAATACTGTCCAACAAGCATTGTTAGAGAACGTTTTATGTTTAATTGGTTTTTCGGGTGATGATCCCAATTTTTTGCAATGGATTGGCTGGATTCATGATAATTTGGGAAAAGAACACGCATCAAAAATTTATTTAATCGGACTTTTCAATTTGTCTGATGCTCAAAAGAAATTGCTTGAAAAGAGAAATATTATCTTAATAGATCTTTCTGAATGTTATGGAAATAAGATCGACTATGGAGAAGCATTATCAAATTTTCTTGAGTTTTTAGTTTCGGCTATAAAGGCTGAAAATAGGTTAGATTGGGCGGAAAAACAAAATCAAATATTTCCAAATCATAATATTGACATTTTGAATCAACTGAAAAATATTTTAATAAATTGGAAAAAATTCCGAGAAGAATATCCAAATTGGATTATTTTACCAGAAGATCAGCGCAATTCACTATGGCTTTACACAGAGCAATGGTTATTATTGAATAGGATAAATGAGTTAGGTACACCGTTTGATTTTGATTTTTTGTATGAATTTAATTGGCGAATTGAAAAAAGTCTGATCCCAATTTTCAATGACATGATAGAAATTTATGAAAAAATGCTTGAGCGTTATAATCCATTTCCAGATATGTGTAATACAGATGATTCAATAAGGCCAATCGTTGAAAAATACAAAAATCTGAACTGGCGTGATATTAGTCCGAAATGGCTTGAACTTAACATTTCAATTTTAAGATACTATAGAGAAGAAGGCTTAGTAGAAAAGTGGGAAAAAATCAATAGCAGGCTCGAAAAATGCTGGACTTATTTATCACCTTTACTTATTGCAAGGCTTATGTATGAACGGTGCATGTTTTATATATTTAATTTCAATATAGTTGAAGTGAGAAATCAAAGCAATCGATGGCCAGTAAATGATTCTCTTCCTTTCTGGGAAGCAAAACGTGCAGGAATATTAGCTGAGATTGGCGATACAAACGAAGCAGAAAAAATTCTTGAGAAGGCACTATCCGTAATTCGTAAAAAACTAAATCTTTCACCTATATCAAATGATTTCAAACTGATTTCGGAAGAAGCACATGTAATGCAATTACTTCAATATATTAATGATGCTATAGCATTTCAAGCAGGTGATTTTGAAAAGAGACAACAATTAAGAGAAAAATTAGGTCAACATTGGAATTATTTAAAACAATTTAAATGTGATCCTTGGTATGAATTGAAAATATTTGAGATTTCCCTTGAAAAAGAATCAAAGCAAATTGAATTGACCGAACAGAAGCATGAATTTGATATAGGTAGAATAAGTGTAATCCGCCATTCAGGAGTAAGTAACAAAGATGTGTTAATGGCTTATTCATTTCTTCGATATTGTGAAGAAGCAGGAATTCCATTTAGAATACCTGGAATTTCGTTTGGTAAAAGTGCTGCGAAAGGTGCTATAAAACGAATTTCGAAATATTCATCATATTGGGCTTTTGCTTCATTAATTAGAATGGGAGATACAAATGTAATTAGCAGTTTATTTAATCGTGAATCGATTTATAGAATGGAGCTTGAACAAATTGATCAATTAATATCTAATTATCTCTCAATTATAAAACAGGTTTGGTCAGAGATTGAGACTGGTGCTGTTTTTAAAAATGAAAATATGGGCCTTATAATCGCTAGAATGATCCCAGAAATTCTCGCAAGATTGTGTGTGAAGTGTTCGGATGATGTAAGATTTAATTTATTATCATTTCTACGAGAAATTTATGAATCAGAGCAAAAATTTAAATTTAGTGGTATTGACAAACTAATGAAGCGTTTAATAACATCCTATTCCAATCAAATATTGTATGCTCAGTTACCTTATCTACTGAGTTTTCCTATCCTTTATGAATTACCACACCGTTTCGAATTTGAGTTTCCTGATCCTTTTGAACATTTATCAATACAAATTGAACAACTCCGTCAAAATGAAAAATTAGAAATTAATGATGAAATAATAGATAACCTTATTCAAAATTGTAAATTAACAAATGACAAAAGAAAAAAATCAATTTTGCGGCTTGTAAAGCTGTATCGTTTAAAATTATTAAATAGTAAACAATGCAAGAATTTTGCTGACGTTTTATGGAATAATGTTGATCAGAAAACGGGTTTACCTACAAACACTGGTCTATATAATTTTTCATTTCTTAATTTACCTCATCCTCAGAAGGTTGATCCAGGATATCTGTTTAAAGAATATTTATTGGAAGGAAAATTCCCAGTTCAAGGATCAGGGAAAGGGATCCCGATTCATGGTGGGCATTTCCCTTTTTTTGATGAATTATTATCAGGTACAAAAACAATTTCAAACAATAACGGAATAGAATGGAATGAGAATGATGCAATTACCTTCTTGCTCAAATTAATTAATTGGTGGGATACCGATAAACATCACCTAAAACAAAAAGAAAGACATCAAATATTTATTTCAATTCCAGATGAATTTCGTAATCGATTCAAATACTTAGTTCGTATTTTATCAGATGTCGTTTGTCCAAATTTGACTTCTGAATTATCAAAAAAATATCTTAGCGAGTTACTTCGCCTTACAAAGGAATTGAATGAGTATGGGATTCCTACATTAAAGACTGAAATTACCCATCTTCACTTAGTACCAGAGAGTAAAGATGAATTATTATCAGAAATTCAAGATGCTATAAGTTCAGAAGACCAATCCGAAATTGTAGATGCCTTGAATGCTATTTTGTCAGCTATTCTTTCACCAAATCGTTCATTTTATAGTGAAGATCAAATTTATGATCTTTTAAGTCTAGTCACTCAGCAAATTAAATGGCGTAGAAAGGTTAGCATTGCTTCTTCTTTAAATGTGATATCTAACATTGTGGAAAAATCACCAAATTATTTGTCCAATAAAATACTATCTGATGTCTCAATCGGTTTAAAATATCTACTTGATGAAAACATACAAAAGAAGGATGAAAATGGAACAGATATAGATTTTAGATTGATTTATAGAAAAAATGCAGCTCATTTAGCTTACAAATTGTATGTGCACTATAAAAAAAATAAAATTAAAGTGCCAAAAATCATTAGAGATTGGGAAATCGTCTGTAATGATCCGGACGAATTTGCAGAAATTCGTAATGAGTGGATTGATTAGTAAATATAGCGAGATTAATTTTTAAGTATAATAGGAATAAACGAGGTTCCCCCACAATCTCCAAAACATCCTCTCATTCGGACCAGCAAGGGATATTTCATCATGCATACCTGCATAAAAGGTTAGCAAATGAAAACCGTTCCAAAGTTCATAAACAAAAGAGAACCCGTTAGCCAAAGAAAATCAATGGCAATACTTTCAAAAAAACAAAAAAAGGAGCAGACTTTTCCATATCACTTTATCCCCAAACCCATTTCCCACATTTTTCTATCGACTTTTCAAAATTAGTATGCTATATTTATCCAATCTAAATTTTTCGCATCGCTGCAAAGTAAACCGGGCGATAAATTCATAACTATAAAAGCACGGGGAAGTACTCCCCTTCTTCAGTTTGTTCCTCTTTGAAATGCCGCTGATCGCATCATTTAGCTTTTATTCAGTCCTAAAAAATACTTGCTTTAAATGGAAAATAATCTTAAATTGTAAAAGTGAATGATAACGATACCATTTCATGTAGCCGATATAGCAGGAACAGGAGTAAAAGAAATGAAAACTTATACCGCAGTCATAGAAAAATGCGCTGATACCGGGTTGTATGTCGGATATGTCCCAGGTTTTCCCGGAGCACATTCGCAGGCAAAAACTCTGGATGAACTGAATAAAAATCTCAAAGAAGTGATCGAGATGCTTCTTCTTGACGGTGAACCGGATTTGGATACAGAATTTATTGGAACACAAAATGTCGTACTGGTTTAATTATGGGAAAATATCCAATCCTTAAACCTCGTGAAGTTGTGTCTATTCTCGAATCTTTAGATTTTAAAGAAGTTCGGCAACGTGGCTCACATAAACAATACCGCCACTCTGATGGAAGATGTACGACAGTTCCTTTCCACAAAGGACGCGATATCTCTCCAATTTTACTCAGACAAATAGCAAAAGATATTGGCTTATCGATTGAAGAATTTTTACAATATAAATAAATCCAAAAATTTATCCAACTGCGTTTGAAAACAACGATATCATTGTACGATTTAACCATAAAAGAACTATCAATCCTCTCGTATTCTAAAAAACTCAGAACCCCTGTCGAACTTTTGGAAACAGATTGCCTGTATATTAAAATAATTATTTTTATTGACATTCTGTGATTTGTTTCTTACATTTCATTTATTGTTTTTTCTTGTAAAGTTCATCTACAAAAAAATTTCGGTAGCTGGTAATACGTTATATGGTATAAATATCAGTCGATAAAATTCAGTCGTTAAGGATTCTGATTCTTGAAAAAATTACTGGAACAATATCTCAAAAATCTCACTGAAACGTTGAAACGTGGCGACGCCCGTGAAGAAAGTTATTACAAACATCTCGATGAGTTAGTAAAACAATATGCTAACATTCAAAAAATTAAAAATATCGACGTAACCATCCTTCCGAAAAAGACCGAAGCGGGAAATCCCGACTTTAGAATATGGGACGGCAAAAATCATATCACCGGTTATATCGAAGCCAAAGACCCGTCGATCTCCAACCTTGACTACATCGAAGGAACCGAACAATTAGAACGTTATTTGTCCACCTTTCCCAATGTAATCCTGACCAATTTTTATGAATTCCGGCTTTACCGTGACGGGCAGCGCATTGCCAAGGCAATGATCGGACGACCAGCTATTGCTAAAAAACTACAAACAACGCCACCGCTTGAAAATATCGAACATTTCAAAGAACTATTTGATTTGTTCTTTTCCTTTTCTCTACCCAAAGTTCAAACCGCTCGTTCCCTTGCCATTGAGTTAGCCAAACGCACACGATTCCTGTGCGATGAAGTCATTTCTGAGGAAATGGAAGAAAAAGGCAGCAGAGGGCATAAACAAATCATTGGTTTTTATGAAGCATTCAAAAAATACCTTATTGCCACTTTAACAAAGAATCAATTCGCCGATCTTTATGCTCAAACGATTACGTATGGTCTTTTTGCTGCCCGAACCAGAGTCCCGCACGGGCGGGATGAATTTAGTCGGAGGCTTGCTTTCGATTACATTCCCCATACAATTGGTATTTTGCGCGATGTCTTCCGCTTCATATCGCTGGAAGAACCGCCTAAATCTCTGCAAATAATTGTGGATGACATCGCCGAAATTTTAAACGTCGCCGATGCCAATAAAATCCTGCATGAATATCAGCGCACCGGAAAAGGCAGAGACCCGATCATTCATTTTTATGAAACGTTTCTGGCAAACTATGATCCCGAAATTCGTGAACGCCGCGGCGTTTATTATACACCGGAATCTGTGGTTGGTTATATTGTCCGTTCCATTCATTCACTCCTGAAATCACATTTTAATCTGGCAGATGGTCTCGCTAGTGAAGAAGTAAAACTACTTGATCCGGCGGGCGGAACGCTCACCTTTCCTGCTGAAGCCATTCGAATTGCAGCCGATGAGTTTAAAGCGAAATACGGCACAGGCGGTTTGCATCGCTGGATAAAAAAACACATTCTGGCAAATTTTCATTCGTTTGAACTGATGATGGCGTCTTACGCCATTGGTCATTTAAAGATCGGGTTTATTTTTGAAGAACTCGGTTATAAAATGGCAGACGACGAACGTTTTAAACTCTACCTGACCAACACGCTGGAAATGGAAGAGATTGAACAGATAGCCATGCCTTTTTATCGTTCTTTGAGCGAAGAAAGCCACCTGGCTGGTATCGTAAAAAAAGAACAGCCGGTGCTGGTGATACTCGGCAATCCACCTTACAGCGGCATTTCTGCCAACATCAATGAATGGACGGAACGCCTGCTTAAAGAAGACATTGATGGCACGCAGAGTTATTACAAGGTGGACGGTCTACCGCTTGGCGAAAAGAATCCGAAATGGTTACAGGATGATTATGTCAAATTCCTGCGTTTTGCCCAGTGGAAAATCCAGATTTCCGGCTATGGCATCGTGGGCATGATCACCAATCACAGCTATCTGGACAATCCCACTTTTCGCGGTATGCGCCAGAGTTTGATGAAAACTTTTGATGAAATTTATATTCTCGATCTGCACGGCAACAGCCTGAAAAAAGAGACCGCGCCGGACGGCGGTAAAGATGAAAATGTATTTGACATTCGACAGGGGGTGGCGATTGTCTTGTTTATTAAAAATAAATATCCCAAAGAATCACAGGTGTTTCATGCCGATTTATTTGGTTTGCGTGCAGTAAAATATAATTGGTTAGATAATACCGATTTTCAAAAAGAGAATTATGTAAAAATAGTTCCGCAAAGCCCATATTATTTCCTGATAAAAAGGGATACGGAAAAAATTAAGCAATATTTAGACTGGAAACAAATCAATGAGATTTTCCCTGTGAACAGCGTCGGTATTGTCACGGCAAGAGATAAATTGACAATTCAATGGTCAGCACATGAGATGTGGAATACAATTTTAAATTTTTCCAGACTGGAACCTGAATTGGCCCGACAGACTTATGAACTGGGAAAAGATGTTAGAGACTGGAAAGTCAGTTTTGCTCAAAAAGATTTAAAAGAAAGTGGACCCGAAAAAGACAGAATTCATCCAATCCTCTATCGGCCCTTTGATATTAGATATACTTATTACACTGGCAGAAGTCGCGGTTTCCAGTGCCGGCCGCGTCCAAAAGTTATGCGCCACATGAAAACAGGTGTGAATTTAGGTTTAATTACGCACAAAAGGGAAGAGTTGAGCGGACCGTGGAGCCATGCATTTATTACATCTTTTATTACTGAACATGGAGTATTATCGTCTAAAACCACAAACTATCATTTTCCACTATATCTTTATCCAATAGAACATAAAAAAGAAAATCGCAGGTCTGGCGGAACAATGATGATGGTTTTTGACAATACCGAAACTTACGGCAAAAAGCCCAATATCGCACTGGCTGTGTTTGATAAACTGGCAGTAGCGTACGGGACCACGCCTTCACCGGAAGATATTCTCTATTACATCTACGGCGTGTTTTACAGCAACATTTACCGGGCAACCTACGCCGGGTTTTTAAAAATCGACTTTCCCCGTGTCCCCTTCACCGCCAATGATGGACTGTTCAAAAAAATGGGTGATTTGGGTAAACAACTTGGCGACCTGCACCTGCTGAAAAGTCCGGCGCTTGACCAGCCTGTTGCTAAATATCAGGGACCTGGCAAAAACGACCGGGTTGAAAAAGTTGTTTATAATGAAAATGAACAACGGATTTATATCAACAACGAAAAGTATTTTGAAGGGATTGCGCCGGAAGTCTGGAATTATCACATCGGCGGCTATCAGGTTTTACAGAAATATCTGAAAGCCCGTAAAGGCAGAAACATGGACGATGCGCCGCGTTATTGTCGCATTGTAACTGCGTTAAGTAAAACAATTGAAATTCAAGAACAGATAGACGAAATATATCCTGAAGTTGAGAAAAGACTTATTCAATTTTAAAATTGAGAGAAAATTGAAAAAAGAACAACCGGTAATAACAGATAAAAAATATCCTGTTTTCTTTCCTCTTCCAACATGGCTCCAAATTCTACGAACTGCTTATCACCGGAGAATACCAATTTTTTATCTGTGAATTAACTCTGGTGGAATTATTTAACCATAACAGAACTATCAATCCTCACGTATTCAATAAAATTAAGAATCTCTGTCGAACTTTTGGAAACAGATTGCCTGTATATTAAAATAATTATTTTGGTTGACATTTTAAAATTTGTTTCTTACATTATTTTAACAAACATTCCTGCCATGATACGCAAATTTTCGCTTGTTCTTTAAATACATCATCCGTGTTTTCATCTTATAAACATATAATCACCAGCGCTATTAAGCAATGGTTGATTTTGCTGTGGATCATATTTTCATTTTTACTTTGTTCTATATTCTTCGCATAAATTTAATTTTCAAAAAATCAAAGCCGACGGGCTCCGGGAGGTTCAGATGAAGATTTCACAGACATTATGTATCACGTTTTTCGTGATGGTTTTCATAACAATTGCCACAATTCCAACTATCAGTCAGACATTAGCCTGGCGAAACCAATTCGATGATCTGGGGCGAATTGTAAAAAGCATCGATCCGGCCGGACGGGTAACCAGTTACAGTTATACCAAGTCTGCAAACGGAAATCCGGAACGCATAGAGATGAAACCGCCCCAAAGCTCTCCTGTCATCTGGCAGTACAATAGCGAGGGGCAACTTGCAACAATGAAAGATGGCGCAGGTGAGGTGGTCTATGATTACGATAAAAGTGGTCGATTAACTGCGATTGACCGCACAGAAACTCCGACCATCCGCTACGACTATGATGACGCCGACCGCATTGTTGAACTACAGGTTGGTGATTTCTACCGCGTCACTTATACGTATGATTTTCTGGGACGGATCGCGGCAATCGGAACTCCCGCGGGAGAAATTCTTTATGAATACCAAACAGGACAGGGATTGGTGATACGTTCCTTGCCAAATGGAGTCCGGACGTTTTGGAAACGGCAGGTAAACGGAGAGTTGCAGGAAATCACGCATGGTTATTTTGAAAATCCGGACGATCAAACGTATGCCCTTTTTGCCAAATACAATTATTCACATACCCCGGATGGTCGCATTTCAGCGATCAGGGAGCAGTCAGTGCGGGGCGAGCATTTATATCGATACGAATACGATTCGATGGGCCGCTTGACTCGCGCAACCGATCCGGGATTCAGGGAATACAGTTATGAATACGATAACGTTGGCAACCGTGTGCGGGCAACAGCGACGGGGCGTTCTGATCAGGTATGTGCGTATGATTGGGCCGGGAGGTTGATGAGTGTGGATGGGAATGAATGTCGCCATGACGCAGCGGGAAATCTAACCACAATCGCTTCAGCGACGTCAAAAATGGACTTTCTATTCGATGATGCCTGCCTTTTAACCAATATGAACAATAACGTTTTTTATAAATATGATGGTAACGGCACACTTATCGAGCGTCAGTCTGGCGGCGAACGAATTCATTTTATTAATGATCCTTTTTCGGATTTTTGGCAGCCACTGGTAATGGAAAACAACGTCAAAGGAAGGACGCTCATCATCTGGGATCGAAACGCGCCATTGATCATCATTAAAGACGGCGAACCGGAATATGTGTTAACAGATCATCTCGGTTCTGCCCGCTTAATCGTCGATGGTTCGGGGAATGTATTGAAGACGTTTGATTATGATCCATTCGGCTTGAGAGAAAACAGAATGCTCGGAGATGATCTCATTCCGGGGTTTGCCGGATTATTTTTCGACCCGCAGACAAAACTATATTTAACCAAAGCGCGTGCTTACAATCCACAATTCGGGCACTTTTTACAAACCGAGCCGCAGCTTCAGATTCCAACTGGTTCTCAGCAAGAATTGTCTCTTTATGCATATTGTGGAAATGATCCGGTTAATTATGTTGATTTGAATGGAGCTTTCCCATTTTGGCTTGGCGGCTTTGTAATGTGGACTTATCCATTTTCCCATTTGAATTCAATTGAAATTGATTACATTGGAGAATTGACAAATATTTATGGAATAGGCACAAATTGGGGAGGAAAACATCGTTCGGGTGGGGTTTTCAGTCGGACTAAAGATATATTTGGAGAATATCCGCTTGGAGATCCAAGTGTTCAGCCGAATAGCCTGCGAGATAAATTTTATAGGAGGCATGATATTCAATCTTTTATTGATGCACATTACAAAAAAGATGACATAGTCAACGTGGGTGATAAAGAAAATCCGGAATATTTTATTTCGAATGGCTACTCAAGTAGTTTTCTTAACACACCAAATAAGCAACTCTATCGTGATGAAATAGGTTATAGTATTCCAATTATTCGTACTATACAAACTTTTTCTGATTACAGAGGATTACGAAAACTTCCAAGTAATTATTCGGAATCGGATGTTATAATTTTGGATCGAAATAATCCGGCGAATTGGACTCGAGAGCTTCCAGGCAATGAATCTCAGTATGATTTGTCTCAACAATATCTTAAAAGCCAACCAATTTCTAATCAATCGGAAACTGAGTGGTCAAAGAACAGAGCAGATAGACGTAGACGTTCTGAATATATTATAGCTTCCTCGAATTCCAATTATTTTGGCGGAGGACCACCACCGCCACCACCTCCTCCCTCCCCCGTCGGTGGCGTGTACCTCGGCGGATCGGGGCAACTCATCGAAGGCCTGGGCGCAATGAAGGGCGTGCGGATCGATGATAACGGGAATTTGTTTCTCATCAGTGAGGAGCAGGGCGATATTAAATTGCCACCACTGCGGCTGGATGATGTGGTCACTATTTTCCGTTCTGTTTATCTTTACGGCGAGGGACCGACCGTGACAATCGATCCAAATCCGGAGGATCCTGAAAATTCCGCGATGATTATCCGGCACAGTGAGGCGACCGATGGAACGTACGTCGGCTGGGTGCTTTATCAAGCCGACCGCCTGATGAAAAGCTACACCCAGGGTGTGGATAATATCACCGAAGAGCACATCACCAGCCGGGTTCAGGGTTATACTGACGTGGTGAACACTATTTATTTCGGCGCGGGAAATCCGATAGAGAGTCAGCAAGAGGGCATCTGGGAGCGATTCTGGATTGTACCGGCAGAATCACGCCGTTTCGAGGGCGCCCGCCGTGAGTTAACGCTGTTCGACGTCCCGTTAAAAGTGCAGACTCAGAAAATGAAATGGGAAGAAGGCCAGTTAATTGATGATTCCACCGGCGTATCATCACCCGGCGCGCTGGCGTTCACGTCGTGGTTCACGGCAAATTATGACTCTATTTCCGCGGAGCAATTCCTCACACCACCGCCTGAGTCAGGCATCACTCATCCGGTTCCCGTTTTTTCAGAATTACGGCGCATTGCACTGATGACAGCAATCGCGGAAAAGCTGCGTGATCAGGATGTGCCCATGCCATTCTGGATGTACGATTATGAGGTTCAGCCGGTACCGTTTGATAAATTTACCCCCGGCCTTGAAGTCACCTGGCGCCGGACAAATGGCAATATAGTTGAAACTGCCCGTATATTTGGCGGTGTGCAGCTTTCGGCAGATAGTAAGGCAGTAAAGACATACACCACAACCCGTGATGTAGCGACTGCGCCCCCGACAATTCAAATGGAGTTAGACCGGAGTATTCAACTGGCGACAAAGCTGGAACAGGCAGTTACGAATGTGGTTTCACCGCACGCTGAGATACCCTTAACCATCCGACAATTTGAAATCGACGATAACGAATATCAGGCAGTATCAGTTCCCGGCGCCGACACGAAAGAATTACGCCCCTGCCGTCTCGACGAAATCGATATGATCGTCCCGGGCGATGGCGGTAGTGACCTTCGACTCACGCGCATCTATAATTCATTTTTTAATCCAAAAGGTCCGTGGGGCAATGGCTGGACGCTCGATCTTCCTCGTCTGGTCGAAATTCGGGTTCCGGTCGACCGCACAAACGGAAGCTCTGCCTACACGTTGGGCTATGAACTCATCACCCCGTTGAATAGCCAACGCGCCCGCTTCCTGAATAAAATTCCGGTGCTCAGTTTCCGCAATCCAAAAGCGCCGGATATGGACGCGAACAGTCTGTTTCAAAACATGGTTGAGGTGAAGCCTGAATTCTTCCAAAATATTACTACCCGTTTGCTGGTGCTAAAAAACGGTCAGGAGTGGTATTTCACGTTGCACGGAGACCTGGTTGCTTTGAAGGATGGCCCGCAGACCACGATTTACGAACGAAGCGTGAATGGAGATGTAAGCCGAATCGTCAGCCTGACAGGCGGTCAGCCTGTTGGTGAAATCGCGCTTGAATACGATGCGAACAGAAAATTGCGGAAGGCAATTGGAAAGTCGCTCGGTACACTGCAATCCCGGCCAACAGAAATCACATACAGCTATGATGACGCCGCGCGTTTGATTGGCGTCACCTCGGACGACGGCACGCTGGGTTACCGTTACGAGAACTCCTTTATTTCCGGGATCACCTGGCAGGATCAGGGGAGCAGTCGTCCGCCGGAAACCCTTCGCAGTTTTACATATAATGAACAGGGACAATTGCTTGCTGAAATGGCCGAAAGTCTTTCTATCATTCACTCGGTTACTCGCACACCGAACGGTTTGATTGCTTCCACACAGATAAAGCCGGGTAATGATGAAGATTTTGGTTCCCGGTCCATAACACAGTACGATCAGCGAATGCGTCCGGTAACAACAATTTCTCCTGATGGGGATAGTACGCTGTGGACCTATCCTGAAACAGGTGGTGTTGAAATGACCATTAAAACAGCGGCTCAAACAGTTAAAGTCATTGATTCGCCAGACATGAAACAGCGGTCAGTCGAGAAAAACGGCGCTCCCTATATCACGGCGCGATATGATAATGGCGGGCGGCTGGCGAACTTGTCGAAATTCGGTCGTAACGTGTTAACCCAGCAATGGCGTCAGGATGGTCAGCTTGCCAGGGTCAAAACTCCGGCTCAGGGAACTTCACTCCAATACGACGGTCAGGGGATGCTCTCCTCTGTCGTGTTGCATCCTTCCGATGCGACCCAAAATACTGCGGAATGGAAGCAAACAAAAGTGGATCGCAACCGCCGTCCCGTTGAAGTCACCGATTACACAGGACTGCATATCCGGTTGAACTACGATGCATCAGGGCAACCTGTGTCTGTGGTTCAGCAGACGCCGGATGGAAACTATTACGGTTATACTATCAAACGCGATGCGCAGGGTCGGATCGATACTGTCAAATCGTCATGGGCTAACACCATTTATAATTATGACGGTGAGGGAAATCTCCATGAAATCGTAACCACTCGCGGAGACAAGTCTTCTTCTGTTCAGCTTTCAGATGGGCGTATCAATGCAATGACAGGATTTGATAACAGAGAAACTATATTCGAGTATCACCAGAACGGAAATGTAGCCGGGATGCCACAATCCATCCAGTGTGCAAACGGATTACCGCTCAATTACGAATACGATACGGAAGGACGCATGGCAGCCGTCAAAGTTGGCGCCGATCGTTTCGTCAGGCTTGAATATAATTCACAGGGACGAATGATTACCTATGCGTGGGAACCAACAAAAAGATAACGAGATAGCCGATCTGCAGAAAATGAACTTAAGATGGATACACTATTTTTGATCAAAATAAATAACTTGTATCTTTCAAATTTTTGTTTATATTTTATTCCATAATATGCATTTTCAGAAACAGAGGAAATTTTAAAATTGGAAACCGAACTCGTCTACACATTCAAAGTAAAACTAAAATTTGCCAAGAAAATCTGGCGGAAAATTGCAATAAGAGGCGACCAGACATTGGAAGACCTGCATCATGCAATTTTTAGAGCATTCGATCGGTATGATGAGCACCTGTATGCGTTCTACAAAACGAGGAATGTGAATTCAACTTCTCAAACAAGGCTAAAAAACGTCCCGCAATATACGAATGCAATCGCATTGGACGGTTTTTCATCAAATACTTATGATGCTGCAAAGACTCCGATCTCTTCTTTGAAGATGAAAGAAAGAAGCACGCTGGAATATCTGTTCGATTTCGGAGATGAGTGGTGGCATATTTTGGAATTGGAAAGTATGTCGGAAAGGAAAACAGGCGCTGCCAAATATCCGGAAATCATTGAGAAGAAAGGGAAATCGCCAGATCAGTATCCTGAATATGAATAACAACGATGCTATTCATTGAAATTGGTATCCTACAGATAGTTATCGCGCAGCTCTTTGGCTGTGGTATTGTCTTCTACGCTCAACATCCCGGACAATTCTTTCACAGTTGGCGTAATAAGAAAGTCGTCTTTTTCTTCGGCTTTTGTAAGAGAAATAAAATAGTTCTCTACGAGCGAAGAAAGACTAACTTCGTTTTTTGGGGCAAATTTTTAGCCTCTTTATGGTCGTTTCATCTAATTTCAATGCTAATTTTGTGTTCATAATATTTTTCTCATCCGTATGCTTTTACTCACTAATACATACAAATAATGGTAAATGCAATTGCTTTTGACAATCGATTTCAAATTCATTCTAAAATAATATCACTATGAACAATATCACAAAAAGGCGACATCAAAAGCCGGGGAAACAATGAAGCACATCACTCTTATTACAATAATGCTTCAAGCCCTCACATTACACATTAACCACGTCCAGCCGAATCATCCGGCGAACTATCAACAGTACCAGTACAAATATACCATCGAAGAATTAGCCGAAAAATTTTCACCGAACATGATCAAGGCAGCGAGAGAGGAAATGGCAGAGCTGGAGCGTGTTAATAAAAACGGGCGTTATAAGGCAACGCTTGAATCACTGGAGCAGCATTCCACTCCTGAGTGGTATAAAGACGCCAAGTTGGGCATCTTTTTCGATTGGGGCTTGTATTCGATTGCCGGATACGGGGATAAAGAATGGAGCCGGGCACGGTATCCAGACTGGTATTTACATCACATGTACGGCAGACATAAAACATACCATAAAAAAAACTGGGGTGCAGATTTCCATCGGGATGATTTTATCGGCTTGTTCACAACGGAGAATTTCAGCGCGGAAGAAATTGTGAGGTTGTGCAAACAGGCAGGGGCAAAATATCTTGTTCCGTTTAATAAACACCACGATGGATATTGTTTGTGGGATTCCGAATTCTCACACAGAGATGCAGCGGACATGTTGCCCGGCAGGGATTTGACCCGGGAGCTGGTGTTTGCTTGCGAAAAAGCAGGACTTTATCATGGTTTCTATTTTTCAGTGGAAGATTATGAGTATCCGATGCTTTCCAAGACCGGCAATGATTTGTCAGTCCGGTTGTGGTCCAAAGACATGGCGCCGGATAATGCCGGGGTTGTGGAAACGAGTGGTGAAACTTACGTGGATTTTGATCCTGCATTTCATAATCGCATTATTTCCGGTAAAGTGCCTGTGACGAATTTCATCGATGAATATATTGTTCCGCAGGCGAAAGATTTCATTGATAAGTACAAACCCGATATCCTCTGGTTTGATGGCGAATGGCATCGTCCGGCGAATTATTACAAAACGCCAGAAATTGTGGCTTACTTTTATAATCAGGCAGAAGGCAAAAAGGAAGTGTTAGCGAACGACCGTATGGGCAAAGGAACCCGCAACCATCACGGCGATTTTTACACCAGCGAGACAGATGAAGTAGTTACCAGAATGTCGGAGCCGTGGGAAGAAAACCGCAGTATGAGCGAGTCGTACGGTTACAACCGGAGCGATTCGCTGGAAAATTACCTAACTCCAAATGAGCTCATTGAAATGCTGGTGCGCATTGTAGCAAAAGGCGGCAATTTGAATTTGATAGTAAATCCTGACGGCAGCGGCACGATTCCGCAGATTCAAGTGGATCTGCTTAAGGAACTGGGTGAATGGCTGAAAATAAACGGCGAGGCAATTTATGGTACACGTCCATACGAGATGCTGTGTGACAACACGCAATTAGGACAGCCCGTGTGGTACACCATGAGCAAAGACAGCACCTACGGCTATGCCATTGTGTTTGATTGGCCCAAAAGCGAAACCTTTATTTGCAGCAATGTCGATATCGTGTGGGAATCAGAGGTCTATTTGCTGGGATATGATCAACCATTGGAATGGGTGGATACCGGTCTGGATTTATGGGCGCTGTCTGCGAAGATACCACCGGAGATCTTGAGTGAGCCATCCAAACGACCATGCAAATATGCCTGGGTTTTGAGATTTGAATATGACAGACACAATGATTTTTCAAATTAATCGTGTGAATCGAATGAAAACTGAGTTTAATGGAATTTGCTCCGGTTCGTATATTTTTAAACTACTTAAATATAATGAATTGTGATGGAAACTCTATGATTATTATGCGGTAATATTCTCGACTAACGACTGTGGGTTTATTCGTTGTGTCGAAAGAAAACATCCATAGAAAAACAATATATTTTCAAAGCCGCTTCAGCGGTTTCTAAAACAGTGAAGAAGCGAGCATGCCTGAGTATTTAAAAATTCAAAACAAAAGATGGGAGGATAGAAAAGATGACTCAAATATCACGAAATGCTCTTTGTCCGTGTGGTTCTGGTAAAAAATATAAAAAGTGTTGTGCAACCAGGAAATCTTCCAACAATCTAAACTTACCAACCGGGATACGTATGAAAGGTGGCGTCATTTTTGATAAAGAATTGAACGCTTATATTCCCATTATTCATTCATGGGATAATGTTGATTGCATTGGCGAACCGCAAGAATGGCGTTCTGAAGAAACGTTTTCAAATGAAGATGACGCTATGAATTATTATAAAGTTAATATTCGTCCATCATTACAAAAACTAATGTCTAAAATGGAAAATGATTTATCAAAATCAAAATCAAAATTTATCTACAAGAAGCTAGAATGAACCTTTATAAAAAATTGAGAGAAAATTTAGAGTTTAAAAAATATCCCGGAATATTGTACGTAAACGGCCTGTGTAATTGCAGAATCAAAGGAATCATTGGTAACTATTTAAAGAAAATTGATCCAACGAATAGCAGAAAACAGACAATCAAGAAAACTCGTTTTGATAAGACCATATAAGGTTTTCAATACGGAGCAGCTTATGCATTTTATGAAGTGTCTTACAATTTTTTTCAGGAGGTAAAAACCGTTCAAAAACATTTTACAGATCAGACGAATTCGAATTGTTACTAAACTATTCCCGTCCTTTTAATTCGCAAACGATTGTCAAATTTCACTTACCCAAAATAGGACTTTTGCAGATCGAAACTTTCAATTTAAAAGATGATACGGTTGAGGCTCCATAAAAAAACGCCAAAAAGTTAGTTTGATTTTACCCGGAAAATTTGGATACTATTTTAAATAAAGAACTCGTTTCATCTCTTTGAATACCGGTGTTTTCAATTCAACTACATAGATTCCTGTTGGCACTTGATAGCCGTTATCATTTGTCGCATTCCAGGTTATGTAATATGATCCCGCCTGTTTATCAATCGCTGCAAGTTGACGCACTCGTTGGCCGAGCGTATTGTAAATATTCAATTCAATATGGCATTGCTGTGGCAGTTGAAAAGAAATCACAGTTGAAGAATTGAAAGGGTTGGGATAATTTTGATGCAATGCAAATTGCTGTGGCGCTCCGATTTGCACCGGATATTCCTTTGTATATTCGAACGTTCCGTCAAAATCAATTTGTTTTAAGCGGTAAAAATATACGCCTGGTTCGGAGATTGGATCAAAAAAGGAATAGTGCCGGGTTGTTGTAACGGTACCAGAGCCTTTTACGAACCCTATTTGCCTGAAATCAGAATATTCTGATTTTCGTTCCACATAAAAACCGTGATTATTGCATTCAGTTTTTGTGCTCCAGTTTAACAACACACCCTGGTCTGTGATATTCGTTTCGAACGAAGCTTGTTCCACAGAAACAACTGCTCCGAGATTGATTGAGTACATCGAGCGGCCATGGGTACCGACAACCAGTGTTCTGGTTTCGTTGTGAATGTCCATACTGTAAGCCGGAACAACAGGCAGTCCCTGTCCCAATACATCCCAATTTTGGCCAAAATCAGTTGTGAAAAAGCATCCGACATCAGTGCCAACAAAAAGTGCGTTTGAGTAAATCGGATCGACCATTATTGTATTCACCGGCGCATCAGGGAGGTTTGAACTAATATCTTCCCACAAATTTCCCATATCAGTTGTGCGAAACACATGTGGTTGCGGTGATTTCCATTTCAATCCGGAAAAAGTGACATAAGCGGTTGAATCATCCGCGGGGTCGACAGCAATTCGTGTGACCCATCGGAACGGGAGACCATTCGTAATGTTCTGCCAGTTTCCACCGAGATTATTGGTTACCCATACATTGCCATCGTCGGTACCGGCATAAATCACGTCAGAGTTTGTCGGCGCCACAGCAATCGTGGTGACTGTACCTAACCGGGAATAGGACAGATTTTTCGTCAGATCAGGACTGATCCGGTACCAGTTTTCAGCTCCATCTTCGGTGCGATACACACGATTTGTTCCATAATAGAGAACACTGTTATTTTGCGGGTCCATTACCACCGGCGTGGACCAGTTCGTGGGTTCATTACCGTCAATACCGCTCCGGGCCCAGCGAAAGGATTGCCCTGTGTTCGTTGATTTATAAAGATTTCCAAATTGGGATTCCGCGTAAATTATATTCGGATTTTCCGGGTCAACGATCACAAAAAATCCGTCGCCGCCTAAAATGTTCTCCCAATCGTCAATGTTCCCGGTGAGAGTTCGCAGCGTGCCATTATCCTGGGTTCCGCCATACAGCCGAAACGGATTCGTTTGATCGATGGTGATTTCATAAAACTGCGTGACAGGTAACAGCTCGACTTTTGTCCAGGTGTCTCCGGCATCCAGTGAAATATTAATGCCGCCATCATTTCCGTCAATAATCGTGTCCGGATGAAACGGATGAAACGCCAGTGCATGGTGATCCACGTGTAAATCCGGAAATACGCTGCCATACCCGTAATTAATTGGCCAGGTATCTCCGCCGTCGTCAGTGCGCATTAATGAGACGTCCAGTACATACACTTTCATCGGATCTTTCGGATGAACACGGACATTTCCAAAATACCATGAGAAACCAGCAAAACCCGCTGCTAATTCATTATCCGGGTCTACCGGAAACCAGATATTTCCACTGTTAACGCTCTGGTACAGTGCCCCGTAAGAATAGCCACCGGACGGAGAATAATCCGTATACAGTGCATACATAATTTCCGGCTGTGTTTGACACAGTGCGAGCCCAATTCGGCCGATATATTCTTCATCTTCAGGCAGACCATTTGCAGCGCCCAGCAGAGTCCATGAATCGCCGCCGTTTGTGCTGCGGTAAATACCGCTGGTATATCCGTACAAATGTGATTTATGCGGACCGCGGACCCGCTCCCACATCGCCACAAGGAGAATATCCGGATTATCGGGGTCCATGATAACATCGATTGCACCAGTGGAATCTGTGACAAACAGCGATTTTTCCCACGTGAAGCCACCATTTAAGGAACGATATAGACCGCGATCCTGATCAGGACCGAAATAAGAACCCGCAGCAGCCACAAAAATTTTATCAGTGTTAAACGGATCGATAACGATTCTGCCGATCGATACTGTTCGTTCCAGTCCGATGAGTTGCCAGGTGGCGCCACCGTCCTCAGTTTTGAAAACACCACCGCCCGGAAAGTTGTTATGTCCGCCGTTGGCTTCTCCGGTGCCGACGTAAACAATGTCCGGATTCTGCGGGTCAACAGCAATATCGCCGACCGAAAGAATCGCCTGCTCATCAAATATCGGTAGCCAGGTATAACCGCCATCCAGTGATTTGAAAACTCCGCCAGTAGAGGCGCCTGCGTAAACGATTGACGGATCGACGGGATTGTATTCAATATCGGAAATGCGGCCGCCGATATTCGCGGGTCCGGAAAATGTCCAGCTCGCACTGCGGAGGGTGCTGGCAAAGTAATCGCTGGGTGACTTCCGCGCCGCAGTGCGCATATCTTGCGCCTGTTGAATCGCCTCGACAACCGCCATTTTGTCTGCATTACCATGCGGAAACACTCGCTGCATCCAGCCCCAATCGGACGGGCGTTTATGAGAATCACTATCTGACTTTTGATGATGTTCGTGGTGTTCAAACTGTTCCGGATTAATATGGACATGTACGTCGTGATGCAAAAATTGAAAGTAAAAAATGTAGCCACTGATGAGAATGACAACAATTTTAATCGCGAATTTAACTGTATATGCGCTCAACAACGAATGTTTCTTCATTCTGATCTCCTGTAATTATTTTACGGGAATCTGATGTAAATTCGGCTGCGATTCTGCCCTGATTGCCTGTTTTAGATTTATTTCAGACGATAACTATCGCAAAATTTTTGATAGAAGAATGGGTATTAGCAATATAAATAAAATTGCATTAAGTTCAAAGGTAAAATTTATTCTTTAGCGGATAATTTAAAAATTATTTGGCGCAAAATTGTCGGATATTTACTTTGGCTTTGTCCTCCTTGCCAGCCACTCCATCCCTCTGTGCTTCATTCAAAGTAAAGTTGATGTTACAACAGCCCCGGCTTCCGTAAAGGTCGATTCATTCCAAAATCCAGCGCCCGGAAAAAATGGAATTAAGATTAAATTAATTGACTATTTCAGCTTTTTTTGTTATCTTAAAAATAAGCATTTACTATATGTCTTTTCGTAATACTAAACCAATAAACATTCAACCGAGGTGAGGTGGTTTGATATGGTTAGAACTATTGAATTTAAAGAAGCCCAAAAGAAATTTAATCAACTATTTGATACAGTAAGCGAGGGTATTAATCAATACATCATAAAAAGAAATGATAAAAAATCGATTGTTTTGTTATCTTATGAGGAATATCAAAGCTTAACGAAAAATAAAGAACAAGCCAAAAAGCGGTTTTTTGAAATGGTTGACAGAATTCAGGAAGCGAATAAAAATATCCCCTCAGAACAGATCGAAAAAAATGTCGATCTGGCAGTAAAAGAAGTCAGACAAATGAATTATGATAAGGCAGACTGTCAATAAAGATTCTTAAGAATTTGTGGAAAAATTTACAACACGAGCAAATATTAGCCAAAAAACTTCATGAAGCAAATCTAATATTTGCCTTGACTTTTAAAAAATATTTTAATTTATTTTACTACTTACAATGATTAAAATTAGTAATACAATAGAAGCCAGAAATAATTTGGCTCAAATTTCAGAACATGCATACCATAAACATATCAGATTATCCATGCGCCGCGAAGACAATTTAGTTAATTTAATTGGAGAACTTTTTAAGAATGGGCAGAAAATATAAAAAACCACCAGTGGTTGAAGCATTGTGTGAATTTCAGTTTATGCCAGGTCAGCCGTGGGATTTAACCATTCCCGGGCTTATATACGAAAAAACAAAGAATGATTTTCCAGATAAACAACAGCAGGTCGGGATTGGCTTCCAGTTTCGACCAACTGAGAGAGGAGTTGAACAAAAAGCTGAACCAGCTCCGCCGCGTATGCAATTTCATCGCAAAGACAAAACGGCCTTAATTCAAGTTGCTCCGGATCTCCTGGCAGTCAATCAATTAGTTCCTTATCCGAATTGGGAAAAATTCAAACCAGTAATTCTAAAAAATCTGGAAATATATTTAAGCATTGCTAAACCAAAAGGATTCAAGAGAATAGGACTAAGGTATATAAATAAAGTAAAGATAGATTCTGAATCGGTTGAGCTTAACGAATATTTTAACTTTTACCCACATGTACCGGTAGAATTGCCGCAATTTCATAATAGTTTTATTTCCCGTGTGGAGATTCCCTATGATGGAAATGATCGAATGCTTATTACAATTGCGAATGCTTCACCAGAGGGTGATAATGTATCAATCGTGTTAGATCTTGACTATATCACTACTGATATAGAATCAATTTCACTTGAAAATACCAAAAAATGGATAGAAGAAGCGCATATATTTATCGAAAAAGCTTTTGAAGGTTGCATAACTGACAAAAGCCGGGAAATATTTGAGGAGATAAAATGACGATTACAGCTAAAAGGAAATACGATAATCAAGATGATAATATTCCGCTGCTTTCAGAAGGGATTTCACAGACCTTCATTAATGAAAGGCAAGTAGAGGCTTTTAACACAGCGAACTCCACCGCAATTACGATCGATTTAGGCTTAAGACTTTTTAGAGAAATCATTGAATGGAAGGAGTACCCGGTCAACTTTTTAGATGTTCAAATTATGGAAGTGCAACGCTGGGAAAGAATGACCAGAAGACTGAACATTTTAAATGCCGTATCCGGAATTTTGAATGACTTAACAAGTGAGCAAATGGAAGATTTCGAAAGATCAGTAAAAAGGAGCCACCTTTTTAAATGAAATATCTTCTTGATACGAATATCATCTCTGCCATTATGAAAGGAAATGAACAGGTAAAAAGGAAAGCTCAAGAAATTATAATTGAAAATGGAGATATTTTTATCAATGGAATAACCTATTATGAAATTAAAAGAGGTCTCTTAGCAGTTAATGCA
The DNA here is from genome assembly GCA_964498785.1 of uncultured Cytophagia bacterium. Taxonomy (GTDB): domain Bacteria; phylum Zhuqueibacterota; class Zhuqueibacteria; order Thermofontimicrobiales; family Thiofontviventaceae; genus Mariaggregatimicrobium. The sequence goes on from CAZCJL010000089.1 coordinate 24,930, forward strand.
AAAACAAAATTGCAACTATTTGACTTACTTTGCAAAGAATTTGGTTTGATATTGTTGGGCAATAAAGTGATTTTTGACAGAGCATCAGAAATTTACTCAGACTTAAAAAACAAAGGACAGCTTATTGGAGATGCGGATATTTTAATCGCATCGATGGCTCAATCAATGAACTTCATTTTGGTCTCAGATAATGTATCTCATTTTGAAAGAATTGAAGGATTGCGGCTTGAAAATTGGCTTATCCGAAACCCGGAGTAAATAGTGAAGACGTTATTCAATAACAATCTTTTCTATTTAGATATTTGCCTTGCCAATTTAGTCTTGAGCGACCTCGAAGCCCCGCTGCCAAGGACAACAACGCTCAGTTTTATCTTTTAGAACATCCCGACTCCATCGTGCTGGTACGTATTCAGTTTCTTAACCTAAAAAAGTCATCGCCACAGAGGCTCAGAGCACACAGAGTTTATATTTTCAAAACGTTACGCAAACAATAGTAACTGGAATTTTTCTAAACTCAGTTTGAAAAGTAATGTGCAAACAAGTTATTGTTTCTCTGTGACCTTTGTGCTTCTGTGGTACGATTTGTGAATAATGCAGGCTAAAAAATAAAGCGTGACCACGGATTCCACAGCTTTTGTATCTGCGAAATCTATGTAATCTGTGGTTCCGGAACAGGATTGCAATTTTCATTTTAGAATGATAGATAGCATTATGAAAGAAAAAATATACAAATATTTAGCAACCGTCAAATCACCGGTACCAACCACAGATATCCTGCAGCAATTTTTTAAGATAAATGCTGTTTCCCCGGAACAGGGTGAAAAAATCGTATCAGCACTATTAAAAAGCGATGACCGTTTCATCCGGGATAAAAATGATAACTGGACATTGAAAAGTTATGAATCTCACGCATTAAAGGATTTGAAATGTTCTTTTGCAGAGTGGGAATCAATCCGGCTCGGGAAGCGAAAAGAAGCGCCGCTATTTCTTGCGATATCAAAAAATTATGGAGAAAGCTTAACACAACCGGATATTTACATCATGGATATCACCCCGGAAACACGTCGCCTTGCAGAAAAGTATCGCGATGATCTGCTTGAACCGGGAACTGAGCTAAAATCGTTTTCACAACATGCAGCAACTATTTATCAAACATTGAATCAGACTGTGCTCGTTCATCTGAGGCCGTATCGAATTAAATCTGCACTCGATTATTTAATTCGTCTATCGACCGGCAATGATTTGAAATGGGATGCAGTTTCGTTATCTACGCTATCCAGAAAGCTTTATCCTGAAATCAAGATTCGCTCAATCGAAGATGTCGCCATGTTTTTGAAAATCGATTTTATTGAGCCGCTCAATCTCCTAAACAGACTTGACCTTTCAAAAAACATTTTTTCTCTGTTAATTGAAAAACTCTCTAAAACCGGAATCAATACGATGGATCAATTAAATGAATTTTTAGAAGCCAGCCAGCGATTGATTAATTTTGCTAATTTCGTTTTTGATGAAAAGTTCATCAAAAACCTGCCGCAACACCCCGGCGTGTACCTGATGAAAGATAAAGCCGGGGACATATTTTATGTTGGCAAAGCACGCAATTTGAAATCCAGGTTGATGAGCTATTTTGTGGAACGGTCGCAAGTTGAAGAGAAAATTGTGATGATCCATGAGAGATTGTATGACATTGACATCGAGGGTGCTCCCAATGAAATCGACGCGCTGCTGACCGAATTTGACTATATCCGTCACCATAATCCGGTCATTAATACGCAGATTCAGATTCATGAGACAGACGTGACTGAATTCCGCACCCGGCAACTCATTTTGTTTTTACCTTCACAAATTAATGATGAAATTACGATTTACCTGCTGAATGGAATGAATCGCGCCGGTTCTGTGACAATCCAACCGACGAACATTGACCGGACTGCTCTTCGGGAAGAAGCAAATAAAATATTTTATTCCGAACACGCGTCCGAATCATTCATTGAGCCGGAGCAAATCGAAATCATCTGGCGCTGGCTTTCACGTAATCGTAAAGCAGTCAATTATATAGAAATGGATAAAATTAGCGACCTCGACGATTGCACGCGTAAAATAACTCAAATGCTTGCAGATAATGAACTCCGCGTGCAGAAGATTTTTTATTATTAATCTTTATTCAACGGAGACCACTCGCCATAATATTCCGTATAAACCCTGCATTTGCCTTTTGATTGCCATTTGTGGTTAAAATTATAGGTCCAGTCCATGTATTCCGAATCACCGCCGCCAGTTGTTGTGATGATGTACCGCCGGGAAATATTTCCGATTCCCGCCGCCTGATCCGCGGGTAATTTGCTATCGCCTTTATTGACATCAAACGGAACCCAGCCGTAGTTGGGCAGATACACTTCACACCAGCGGTGAAATACCTCATCGAGACTGGCGTCGTCCCCTCTGCGGGATATGGCGCCAACATAGCGAGTCGGTAATCCGACTGCCCGGCTGAGTGCAATAAAGGAAAACGAATATTCGGAACAGGATGCAGTACCACGTTTTAGCACGGTCGGAGCAGTGTTCCAGCCGCCCACCGGTTTTAAATTATAGGAAAGATGATCGATCAGATAGTTGAATATTTTGCGGGCGATCCAGTATGGATTTTTCTCGTCGCCCACAATTTTTTGAGCGAGTTCCTGAATAAACGGATCGTTCACCATCAATTTTTTCCCATCGATTAAATATTGGTTTTTAATCTCATCGGGAATGTCCTTTAATGTGCCGCAGTTGCCCGGATCGATGAAATATTCTGCAGCCATCACCGTTGCATCAACTGTCATCACGGCTCGAAAGAAATTTCCCTGGTTCAGGTTTTCAAGATTATAATGCGCGAATTTTTGTCCCCACTTATCAGCAATAATTTCTGTGGGTTGCGGATCAAAGGACACCGGCTTTAATAATTTCTGATTCGGTCGGTCCACCGGGATAGCGATATATACATCGAGATTCGTAACGTTTCCGGGACCGTAATTTCTGAAATCAATAAAATTATAGAGCCTCTGGTCTGTGGCCTCTCGTTGATCGAGGAATTTCTGATCATCAATACGAATTTGGTAGATGCGGTCCGATTCATAATCAATATTCCAGAGTGAACGACCATCCCATGCCAAACCACGGGCGTAGTTATCAGGCGAGTGTATCGCAGCCACGACTATTCCGCTTTCTGGACAGACACGGTAGATCATATCCAGACCCCGGTCGGTAATCCAGAGATATTTTCCGTCAAACGCAATTCCGTCCGGGTTTTTCGCGGGCGCCGGAAATTTTGTAATCATCATTCCGTCTTCAGGATCGATACTTAGTACAAGATCGAGCCGATCATCCACCAGCCATAAAACTTTGCCATCCCAACAAATATCTTTCGGAGAATTTGTATATGCTTCAATAATACGTTCGGCAACGCCGGTTTTTGGATTAATACGGTAAATTAACTTTTCCTTGTCATCGATGCACCAGAGATGCGAGCCATCCCAGGCCAGACCAGTCGGACTAAATCCCGGGGATTGTACGGTATTCAATACTTTGCCGGAACCCGGATCAATCTGATAAACCAGGTCTGTCTTTCGGTCGACCGACCACAATGCGGAGCCATCATAAGCCAGGCCGGTCGGGAAATGATCCGGTGCTGGAAATGATTTCAGGATCTCTCCGCTTTTTGAAAAAACTATCGTGGTAAGTGATAGAGACAGGATTAAAACGAGTGAAATTAGACAATAAAATTGTTTCATTTTCTCCCTCAACATGTTAGATTTTTTAATAATAGTTTATTCATTTATTTCAATAATGTCAAGTTAAATCTTATACAATCTAAAATTTTAAAATAAAAAATATGTATCCATTCAATAATTGATGGTGTGCATCAAAGCTTTCGGATTCT
>CAZCJL010000090.1:0-28663 GCA_964498785.1 uncultured Cytophagia bacterium
TAGCAGTAGCGGGAATATCATTCATTCTGGCAACTGCTTTCAGCATAACGCTGTGGGTAACTTACATACCGCAGCTGTCAATGTACGGCGCAATGCTCTTTGAATTCATAGGATGGGTATTCGTCCTGATAGGAGCACTGATGGCAATCGTAGCCTTCATAAAGAAATAAGCCATTTCTTTTCTTTATTTTTACTTTATAGTCATCTTTATGACTGTCCTGTTTATCTTGCCGCACTTCTTGCAGAAAATTTCCACCATCTGGTCCTTTTCCTTTCCCCTCAGATCATGGGGATTTAGTGTAGGTATAAGTATTTCAGTTCTGGTCTCGCTGGAGCCACATCTCTTGCAGCATCCCAAATCTTCAAAAACAAGTATCATCAGTACACCCCCATATTAAAGTTTAAAATACAGTTATATAAAGCTTTATTTGGCCCTAAAAACCTTCCTAAAGGTGTTTATTAAAACAATACATAAGGAGGTTTCAAACGGCTCCGGAGGCTTTTAAATCTCTCTTTCTGTTTTTGTGAATACCGTAGAGTCCGCTTCCTATGGATATGGCTGAAATTGTTTCCAAAAAAGGGTCTACCGAATTGTAATTACCGGAGCCGGAGAGTGCGTCAGCCGCAACAAGTAATCCGCCCAATCCGATTAGCCCCAAGTCCCTTTTGTTTGTTTCATACCAGTTTGTAATTTTATTCTTGTACTCAAAGTCTTCTAATTTGTCAAAAAGGGGCCATTTTATAATTTTTCTTTTGTATTCCATTTAATCACCCTGTTACTATTAAATAGTGATATAATATAATATGGTAGAGCTAGCTTATAAAGTTTTCGCCACGTGAAATACAGCTTTTTATGGCAAAGAAAACGTCCTGCGGGCTTTTAATTTCATTTTTTACGTTTTTTTTCACGAGAATTGTATTTTCATCGTGGTCTCCTTTTATTTTTACGTTTGTTTTTCCGCCGACAGTTCTCCAGATTGTTTCTTTTGGAAAAGTGTTTACCCGGGCTTCTTCAAAGGAGCAGAAGCCGTGGTCCGATATAATTACCAATCTGTTTTTTTCGTTTTTCAGAAATCCCGTATCTAGCAAAATACTTCCAAGGGACTTGTCCATTTTTTTGTACCACTCCAAAACCAAAGGTTCTCCCCAGTGCAAGTGTTGTATTCTGTCCAGAATCGTGAATACGGATATCAGAAGATGCGGCTCTTCACCCAAAAGTTCTATTGTTTTTTCGGTAACTTTTCTTAACTCGCAGTCCCATTCGTCGGGAGTTATGGGAAGTCCGAATCCTATCCCCCTGAATTCAACATTGTAATTGTAGGGGGGAAACACGAAGGGAACGTTTAAAGCCTTTGCAACGAATCCCTCCCTTTCCAGGATTTCCCATATAAATTCCACTTTTATATCCTCTCTGGTCTGTAATTTCCCGTTTTCCAGGTATTCCCTGTGTCCATGTTCTTCCGGTTTTTTCCCGGAGAACATACCGCACCAGACTGACGGAGAAAAAGGCCTTTCCTTGAGATGAATTGTGCCGGTATTGCATGTTTCCAACAGACCCCTAAAAACAGGAAGACTGTCTATATTGGGCTTTATTATTTTCCACGTCGCCCCGTCTATTCCCAAAACCAGGAAAGTCATAAAATTACCTTAAAGATATTAGGCGGTAAAACCTTATATTTTTTCCAACAAAGGTTTCGTTTCCCAATAACACGTTAACGTATTTTTTGTCAACAAACTCATACCTGTTCAAATGTTCCTGTCCGGGAACTTCAATTTCCATAAAGACAACGCAGTTGTTTTCCACCAGGGTTTTCGCAGATTCCTCTCTCATTATGTAATTCATATTAACCGGCTTTATACCCTTTAAAACAGTCAAAAAAGACGGGAAATCGGCTGCCACATAGCATCCGGAAAAATCCTTTTCTATCCTGCCAAAAAGCTCCATATCCCCCTGATGATTCCCGGGATTTACATAATTTATACCGGATATGAGAACAATCAATGCTATGAGTGCGTAAATAACCTTGGAAAACATGGTCTTGGAAAAATACCTTTCAACTGTTGCGAAGATGCCTGCGGATGTGAGAATGAAAATCAGGATGAGGGGGACTAACATGAATCGCATTTGGAGAAACTTAAAGGAAAGGTACATGATTCCTATGGACAAAAAAGAGTATGCCAGAAAGAGGGAGGCTCCTCTGTTCCTTCTGTAAAGCCTTTTTAATCCGTAGAAAGCCAGAAACAGGAAAGCCAGCGTAATCAGGAAAGAGCTGAAATGTGTTAAACTGGCCACGAGGCCGGACAAATTTTCCGTTAAAAAGAAAAGGCCAAACATCTCTATGTTGGAATTGCATACGCCTTTGTCACAAGTCCCCATTTCCCACCCGAACTTGAACAGTTCGGTGAAAAGAAATATCGTGAACACCGATAAAGGGGGGATAAAGGGGAGAGTTTTTTTTCCTTTTACGAGTCTTTTCCTGTCGAGCAAGGCCATGGCAACAAGGGGTATAAACAGCAGGCCGTTTTCTATTCTTATGAAGCAGGCAAATGACAGCGTCAGAAAGGACAGCAAAAAGAAGTTCCATTTTTTGGTCTTGTTGTAAAGTAGAAATGAAAATACAAAAAGCAATACAAAGAGGGAGGCGGACGCGTTAGTTTCCGCGGTGGAAGACCATACCAGATGAAACGGCAAGACTGTTGTGAAAAGCGAGGAAAGCAGGGATATTTTTTCATTTCTGAACAGGACGTATGTTGTTAGAAAAACCATTACTATGGACAACGCCCCCAAAAGGGAGTTGAAGTTTATAATCAGGAACCTGTTGAATCCGAAAAACAGAAACACCCATGAAATCAAGAGGGGCCATCCGCTTAACTTGTTGTATGCAATGCAATCCAAGCCGTTTAAGGTATAGGAACAAAGCTCGGATTTTCCATGAATCAGGATGTTTTTGGCTGATTCCATGTAAAAAAACTCGTCAACGTACATCAGATGCAGGTTGGGAACGTAGAAAATTCTCAAGACAAGCCCGAAAAGGAAGAGAATGGAAATCAAAACCCATGTTTGTTTTTTTATTTTTTTGAAAATTTTTTTTATTTCAAGCCTTTCAATAAAGAAGAAAACCGGTATTAGGAAAAGATTTATGTTAAGCACAACAGGCAAAAGTATTTCGTAAATTTCCGGATACATATAGATTAATTATTATTTTGTTTTTATATTTACGCGGCGAATAAAAAATATGATTCTGCCAGGATTAATGAAAAAACTGGAAACCGGATACAAACTTAATTATTTGACAATAGCCTTTCTGGTTTTTTTGGCCATATCATTAAGGCTAATCCTTGAGCGCATTTTCTTTGAATGGTACTTTCCTCTTGATTATTACTACGGCATGGTCCTTGTAGAAAGGTTCGCGTTCCTGATTTTCACCTTCAGCGTTTCAACGCTTCTTTTGTCATACCTGTCAAAGGCCGGGGTTGAAAAAACCCTGAATTTTCTTTCCAAAACTTATTTTCTGATAACGATACCACCTTTAATAGACCATTTTATTTTTGGCAAAGCCAGTCCGTATAGTTATATAACTTTGGAAGGCTGGGTGAATTCCCTTTCCAGTTTTTTTATAACATACCAAGGCCTGTTTGGAACTGATTTTATTCCGGGAATTTTTATAGAATTCATTCTTATTTCCTTCTTTTTCTCCCTTTTCGTTTTTTATAATTCAAAATCCGCGCCAAGAGCCCTGGTGGTTTTTCCTCTGATACTGGGACTCTTTTCCTTTTTGGGAAGCCTGTGGATAGAGATTCTGGTACCTGACCTGACAAAAATGCATGAATATTACGCCGTTAAAAACCTTGGAATTGATTTTTACGTCAGATTTTATGTAGACCTGTTCAAAAGAAAACTGGCTTTTATTTACTTGTCGCTTTCTGCGGTTATTCTGTTTTTTAACGCCTATAGAATCAATAAAAAAGCTGTAGGAAACATTTTAAAAAACACGAGGCCTTTCAGGGCATTTTTTTTCATTCTGATGTCAATGGGAGGAATTCTACTGTCCGGTAGCTTCGTTATCCTAAACGCAATTTCCGCGGCCTTGTCGGTTTTTTTCGTATGGGAATTTACCATTGTGATGAATGATTTGTCTGACGAGAAGATAGACAAAAGGCATTCAAGGCACCGGCCGCTGATAGGGGGAAAAGTAAAGCGCCTCGACTACATGACTCTGGGTATTTTTTACGCCGTTCTATGCATGGCATTCTCCTTTATAACAGGGCCCGGTCCCTTTCTTTTAATTTGCCTGTGCGTTTTGCTCGGGATTCTTTACTCCTTTAAGCCGGTGAGAATAAGGAACTTCATCTTCAGCACCTCGGTTCTGGGCCTGGCCTCTGTTGTGTGTTTTTTAATAGGATACCTTTCCGGATACGGCACCCTGTCACAAGGTATAATGCTTGTTTGTTTCATTATATTTCTGGTTTCATCCCTTTTGACGACTGTGAAGGACATAAAGGACTACAGCGGGGACAAAAAAGAGGGGGTACGCAACATCTTTACGGTTTTCGGAAAGAAAAAAGGGAAAAATATAGCTTCCGTAAACCTGCTGGTTTCTTTCCTGCTGCCCCTTGTTGTAATCAACAGGGCGGTAGATTTTATTTTCCTTTTTGTCCTTTCTTTCATTGCATTACGCGACTTCAAAAAAAAGGAAAGTGTAAGAAGAACCGTAATTTTTTCTTTCGTGCTTTTCATCTATTTTTTCATAAGGCTGTATTTTTACATACACCTTTTTTAATTCCTTTCCCGATTTTATATTAATACCTAAGAGATGTGTTTTATGCTAAATAAACTGACAAAAGGTTACGCATCGTTAATAAAGGAAATGTTTTTCATGGAGAACAGGGGTGAATTCCTTAAGCTGGATATGAGCGTTGCGCGGGTTTTTTTAATAACGGGCCTGATAGGACTTTCAAGAAATTTTATGGAATTTATTCTCGGTATCACGCCGTCAAAAAATTGGTACACACTAAAAATGGACATAAACTTCGTGATGTTTTTCTACCCCATATATTTCTGTTTTTTCGGAGCCTTTATAATCCACCTGATATCCAAAAAGTTTAATAAGGAAATACCTTACAAAAAGCTATTCTCTTTTTTATTCCACGTTCAAATCTTACATCTTTTTATCCCCCTTATAGACTTCGTTGCCTTTGCCTTCAACCTGCCCTTCAGTTTCGATATATTCCCCTTTACCATACGGAATGAATATTTTTTCTCGACTTTGTATATGTCTTTGGGCATAATAAGCGGCTGGGTTATCGCTTTTTATATAACTACAAAAGTCTTTACGAAGCACTTCAGGATAAGCTTGGCCAGTACGCTGCTTATTCTTCTTATAAGCTTTAATTTCATGTACTGGCCTATATACCACCTTTTCCCGACTTTCAATACGTTATTCAACTTCATTTTCGGTATTTCCGAAGTCGATTTATACGGCAATTTCTGGGGCTACGGAATGTTCTTTGTCCTCTGTTCTTTGATCGGGGTTTTTTACTATAAAAAGATGGAAAGAATTAACTGACGTTAAATCAATTTATACGTACCCGCGGAAAAATTAATATGTCCCCGAGACAGATGGCCTTGTTTCTGTTTGTTTTCAGTTTTATAAACGCCGTTTATGAGATAGCTATAATAAAGGAGCTGTCGGTTTCCATCCCCCTCAGATTCGCGGTAAACATAATAATCGGTCTGGGCCTTTTTGGAATAGCTTTCGGGTCTTATCTGGGCAAATTCGTGGGAAAAAAGGAATTTGAATACACGGGATTGCTTAATGGATTTGCAGTTCTTTCGGGGTTTTTTATGGTATTGCTTATCCCCTTTTCATTTACCACGGACTACTACCAGTGGATAAGTACCATTCCTCTTGGCACAGTTGCTTTGCCCCCCTTTTTGACGCTGGGGATTATATACGCCAGTATCTATTCAAAAATAGTTTCCGAAAGAAAAGAAAAGACAGGCCTTCTGGTGGCATGCAGCCTTTTTGGCTTTGGGGCAGGAAGCCTTTTTACCGCGCTTTCTGTGAACTTTTTAACCCCGGAAGTTCTTATACTCTCTCTGGTACCGCTTTCTTTAGTAACACTTAAAAAATACAGGTATCGGCTAATTTTTTTAGCTCTGGCGCTAATGCTTGTTTTTTCGGCGTGCGGGCTTACGGAAAACCTTAGGAGCAAGGAAAAGTTTTTCTGGTCCGATGTTACCGACCCGGAACTGGTCTACAGCGAATGGTCAAGATATCATAAGATAGAAATATTCGAATACAATGGGAATTGTCTTGCAGTTCTTTACAACTCGCTTCAGCAATTCTCTGCATGCAGGAAAGAGAACTACCTGTCTGAAATAAGGGGTAAAATATACAGCAGTTTTATTCAGGAAAAGGATGAAATTCTGATACTGGGCTCCGGCTCCGGCTGGGGCGTATCCACGGCTCTTGAGAGCGGGTCTGGGAGCATAACAGCCGTGGAGATAGATGAAAAAATAGTGGAGTTATTCAGGGGGGATTTGAGCGAATATAACGGCAACGTATACAAAGACCCTGAAGTAAAGGTAATTTCTCAGGAGGGAAGGGCTTTTCTGGATTTCACTTCAAAAAAATACGATGTTATAATTTTTGAGGGCACGGGATTTACGATAGCTTCCGTTCCCAAATCAACGAGCATAGAAAATTATTTGTATACCATTGAAGGCCTGGAGAAGTGCGTTTCCAGCCTGAAAGAGAACGGAACGCTTGTTCTAATGTCACAGGCCCCTCCCCACAGAATAGTAAGTACACTGGGAGGACTGAATCTGGAAAGCGGAGCCTTCAGGTTCAACATAACCGGTTATCCTGAAGTGTCTTTTTATCTGATTGCCACAGGAAAAAACAAAGAGCGTGTTAAAGACATATCAGGGGAGCTCAATCACTTGGACTTCTCCGAAGACGTTTTTTCGGAAATGAAAACAGTGCCCGTTGTAACGGATGACAGGCCCTTTTTCCATCTTTACGTGGAGCATTTCACGAACATTTTTTTCAGGATAGTTCTTCTGCCTCTTCTTGCGGTGTTTTTTGTAGTTATTTTACTGGCGAATTTTTTCAAAAAAATAAGTTTCAAGACGCCTGCGTTCTTCTTTCTTGTTGGAATCAGTTTTTTGCTTTTGGAACTCTTTGTCCTGAACAAAATGAGATACCTTTTCGGCGACCCCGTTACCACGGTAACAGTTGGGCTGTTGCTTTTTACATCCTTTGCGGCGGCGGGGAGTTTTTATTCTGACAGGTTGAAAATAAAAAAATTTCCCGTGAGATTTTTGTTGCTTTTTTTCCTGTCTTCCGTATTTTTACTTTTTAGTCTGGAGAATCTTCCATTTTACTCTCCCAACTTCCTTTTTAAACTCCTTTTCTCCGCTGCCGCTCTTTTCCCGCTTTCATTTATGGTAGGCACGCTCTTTCCTACGGGGTTGAGGGGGGTTAAACCCAAAAACGTATACCTGGCTTATGCGGCAGACGCTGTTGGAAGCGGGATGGGTTTGCTTGTTTTCATGACGGTTTCCGTGTTTTACGGATTTTTCTGGAGTTTCCTTCTTTTTAACGCATTTTTTGCGCTGGCCTTGTTCCTTATTTTAAGGTGATATATTAATTTTTATAGGCAGATTTTCAATAAATTATTGGATAAACATGGAAAACAACAGAGAATTGAAAAAATGGATTTCAGACAACATGAGCAAAGGATATAGCAAGGAAGAAATCAGGGCACACCTGATAAAATACGGCTACGATTCCTCTAAAGTGGACATTATTCTAGAAGAGGTAAAACAAGAGGCAAAGCCCAAATCATGGAAGAATTTATTCAGGCTATCCTGCTGTAACGGTTTTGGATTTCAAGATATCGTCGTCGCGCTTGTTTTCATGGGGCTCCTTTACGGCCTGGGGGAATACGTGAATTTCTTTTTCATATCCCAGGCCAATAACGTTTCTTGCGAGCTTTCGGGGCTTCCCGCGACGTTATTTTTTTCAATATCAAAAATATTGTTCACTTTTTTGTTCATTTCTCTGTCGTGGCACGGCCTGGCAAGAGTTTTCCAAGCTGGCTTTGATTTAAGAAAAATAGAGAACATGACTTCAAAAGCCTTTATAACGTACGTGATTCTGTTGCCGTTAAACCTGTTTATTTATTTTTTGTCATGGGACATGTGTATAGAATTTCCTGTGCTTCCGTCCGGTTCCTATTCAATGGTCTTGATTAAAATTTTGTTCCTTTTCACGGTACTACTTTCAATAAGAATTTGCGAGAAAGAAAAAAAAGGCCTGAAAGCTTTTTTATTCGTTATAGCCCTTTTGTTCCTCTCTCTTGTTGAAATCTTTTTACAGAAAATAGCGGCCGTCTTGCTGGGATATTTTGAATTTTTCCAGGTCTGTTGGCATGCTTCCTTTTTGTTTTTCCTGGGGCTGTTATTTATATCTTCGGTCGATATTTTATATAACCTAAGAAAAACTATTCGTGATTAAAATGAATGAAATCATAAAAAAGGCAAAGAGCATGCTTCAGGAAGAGGTGGAAAAGTACAAGATACCGGACCCAGATGCCATGAAAATATCCCATAAAAAATCCCTGGAGCTTTGCGACAAGCTGGGGGCAGACAGGGAAATAGTGGCTCTTGCCTCATACCTGATGGACCTGAAACTTGGGGAAGCCGTTTCCCAAAAAACAACAGGAAAGCACACCGAGATGTCCTTAAACGAGGCAAAAAAACTGTTCAAAGATTACGATTTGCCGGAAGAAAAAAGGAAAAAAATAATTAACTGCATAGAGGCCCACCACTTCAACAAGCCTTTTGAGTGCATTGAGGCTGAAATATGCGCAAACGCGGCACTTTTCAGGATATTCCACCCGAGAGGCTTTCTGAAATTTTTGCTTCATATTAAAGAAAACATGGAATTCTACGGGGTAACGGATTTTGATACAATTCTTGAAAGGATAGACAGGGAGCTGGATGAAAAGATAGGTGAAGTTTCCTTGGATGAGTGCAAGAAAGAGGCAGAAGAACTGTATAAAAAACTGAATGATATAATTTTTATTGCCAGGTTTGGTTCATAAGCTTTTATGGTGTTTAAGTATTGAAAATTAAACATTTGCTTAGACCTCAGGGATTTCATTTTCAATTTCACGTGACTGAAAAATGCAATCTCAGGTGCAAGCACTGTTACACGGAAAGCAAGTATTTGGAAAACGAGTTGTCCACTTCCGAAATTTTTGATGTTATTGACCAGTACGCGAAGCTAACAAGGCTTTGGGATATACCAAAAAAATCAAACATACTTACAATAAGCGGCGGGGAACCTTTCGTAAGAAAGGATATTTTTGAAATACTGGAAAGAGCCTGCAGATACAAAAAATTTTTGCTGCCTACCGTAATGACGAACGGCGTCCTGATAAACGAGAACGTGGTAAAGAAATTAAAAAAAATCGGAATTTACAGCGTTCAGGTTTCGATAGACGGCATGGAAGAGACTCATGACAAAATAAGAGGTAAGGGAAGTTTCAAAAAAGCCGTCGGCGCCCTTGGCATGCTTTCCGGAAAAATCCCCCATTTGAGCGCCTCTTTGGTCCTTAGCAAGGAAAACTTCGGTGAAATAGGGGAAGTCGCAGAGTTATGCAGGGGCCTGGGGGTGGATGCCTTGAGAGTTCCGAGACTGGTTCCCATAGGCAGGAGCAAGGAATCCAAAAAAATAATTTTTACGCCCCGTGAAACCAGGGAGATGTATGACAAAATTCATGACATAAACGAAAGACTCGAAAAAAAAGGCTCCAAATTAAGGCTTACCATAGGTTCCGAGGGAAGCCTGTGGAGCATTGAAAAAAAGGACTTTCCCAACTACGAATTTTGCTCAATCGGATACCACGTGATTATAGTGGCACCCAACGGGGATGTTTTGCCGTGCAGAAGGCTGCCCATAAAGGTAGGCAACATAAGGGAGAAAAGCCTTTTTGAAGTTTTCTATTCATCAGAGAAGCTGTGGTCAATTAGAAACGTGAACAACATAAACGATACCTGCAAAAAATGCAGGCATTTTGACAGGTGCCGCTCGGGAGCTAGGTGCGTGGCATACGGATACTTCAAAAACGAGTTTGCCCCTGATCCCCAGTGCTGGGAACTGTTTAAAAGTTTGCCTGAAGAGAACGGGTTTGAAAAAGGCTCCGAAAAGGATGAGATAGCCCTGTGGCCGGAATACGAAAAATACGTGAAAAACGGAGACGTGGTTGGACGCCCGGTAAAGCGCTGTACTGAAATCACGAAAAAAAACATGGGCAAGTTTTTAGAGGAGGCAAAGGACAAAGAAAAGAAAAACACGGTTTGGGTTTCTTTCAAAACCCTGATTAGGTCCGGGGAACTCGAAAAGGCGGTTGAGTTTATAAGAGAAATGCAAAGGAACAAAATCAATTTTTCTATAGCCCATCCAATTCCCCCGTGTCTGCTTACCTTTGAAGAAAGGAGGATTATCAAGAGAACAGGAGCGCCGAAATCATGCCTTGAATGCAGGGAAATATACAGCGTAAATAAAGACGGAAAAATTGAATTTTGCGATGTGCTGGATAACAGAAACAAACCGGACCTGAGATTTTTCAAAAACAAGATGCAGGTTTATGAGTATTTCAAAGTTTTGATTTCTGAAAAAAAACAGGAGGAAAAATGCAGCGGCTGCATATACTTTCTGAGGGGCGAATGCAAAGGAGTTCCCTGCATGGTTTGAACCTAGACATGGAATTTGTAGAATATTGAATGGCTTGTCCTCACTCTGTATATAAATTCTTCCATCTCATTCTGGGACATTGTCTCGTTTTTGCAGAGATAGAGTTCGGGAACGCACCAGAATATATGGTCGTATTTTTCGGAAAATAATATTCTTCTTTTCGGGGAAATTTCCAGAAGTTTTTCATTCCTCATTTTCCTGACCCCTATCTCCCCGGTTTCGTATTTTTTCCACATCAGCGTTCCGGGAAAAACCATCACCGGCGTTATTGCAGAGAATATATTTTCCCTGCTTTCCAGTTCTTTCATAAAATTTATATCCCTCACCATCATGTCCTTTGTTTCGTACGGAAAAGAAATTAAGGCGCTCACCACGGTTTTCAAGTACCTGGCCGTGTCGGGTATGATTTTTCTGGCGCTTGAAATGTATTTTTCCGGCGTGCTTGTCTTGTTTGAGAAAATAAGGTTTTCCGGATTTATGCTCTCCAGTCCGTAAAGAATCTGGGAGCAGCCGGCCCGGGACATTTTTTTTATCAAATCCATTGAGACTGTGTCAACCCTGGTTCCGCAGTCCCATTTTATTTCAAGACCATTTTTTACAACGGAATCGCACAGCTTCTCTGTCCATTTTTTGTCTGTAGTGAAGGTTTCATCCACGAAAGAAAAGAAGTCAAGTCCAAAATTTTCATAATGCCTTATTTTTTTTATTACGTAGCCGACACTATGTCTTCTCAATATGGGAAAAAGCCTTTTGGTCACGCAAAAATTGCAGTCAAAGGCACAGCCTCTTGCAGTTACCAAAGGAATTCCTTTGTCCTTCTTTATTCTGGCATAAGCTTCAGGCTCCGGAAAGGGCAGAGAATCCAGATTTTTTATCGGCAACTCTTCAGGGTTGTGAAAAATCTTGCTCCCGCTCCTGAAAGAAATACCCCTTACGTCATGCCAGTTTTCCCCGTGATTAAGCTTCTTGACAAGGTTGCACAGCGCCACTTCGGCCCCGCCCCTGACCAATGCATCAATTTCGGGAGAGATTTCCAATAATTTTTGGGGCGTGAACGTGGCGGCGTAGCCTCCGAAAATTATGAAGCATCCCGGATTTCTTTTCTTGTATTCCCTTGCAAATTCAAGGTTAAACGGAAGATGGGAAGACCAGCCGCCCAGGCATAATATTCCGGGTTCGCGCTCTTCGATTATTTTTATTGACCTGCTAAGGCATTCCAGTGATTTTTTCTCCGACCTGCAGATATCTTCTATAGATTTTCCGTCGTATAGCCCGAGTTCAATATTTAAGTCTATAAATGAATTTTTGCAACCGTTTTTTTCCAGGAATATGCTCAACTGAAGCAGATTTTCCGGTATTATGAATCTTTCAGGGCTGCTCTGATATGTGGGGGGCCAGACAATTAAGGTTTCTCTAATGGATTCCACCAGTTAGTATGAATTTTTTATCTATAAAGAGATTTACCAGCCGCACATCTGGTATGCGCTGGAATGAGAACCGTGGCTGGAGTGGCTTACCGAGCCGTGACACGATGAGTGGCATGCCGTGTGGCACCCATGGCAGGAGGAATGGGAAGTGTGACACGATGAGTGGCATGAAGAATGGCAGGAGGAATGACACGATGAGTGGCATGACATGTGGGCGGAGTCGTGGGACGCCTGTATCTCGTTGGGAGGTGTAAAAGTGGGGTCGTATGTTGTGCTGTCATGGGCAAGTGCGTCTCCGGAAAGCATGGAAATCGCGCTGGCGCCTCCCACAAAAGCACCTATGGTAAGAAGAGAGTGTTTTGTTATTTTACCCTCTTCGTCCGAGATAAATGAGGTTAGTTTCTTTTTTAATTTCGGGAGTTTCATCATAACTATCTGATTATTTTTATATTTCTTTATTTAAATATTATTTCCTGACAGTCCTTTTCCCCTTGCCCATCTCCTCAAAATTTTTTCGTCTTCCGAAGCAAGCCTGTCGAAAACATAATTCATTATGGTTTTTCTAATCTTACAAAGCCTTTCCATTGGAAGCTTTGAAACAGGATCCCCGTAAGACCCGTAGCTTGAAACAGGGCAGGGGGCACAGAAGGGATGAAATGCGCAGGAATCGCACAAACTGGAGGTCTGGGAGGAAATGTTCAGTATGGTCAGGGCCTGTGAAGAGCAGTAAACATCCTTGTAGCTGTCCTCCTTGACGTTGCCCAGCTTGAATATTTCCATGGACCTTGCCTCGTCGCAGGTGAAAATGTTACCGTCCTGGTCGTACGCGCTCTGCTGCAGAGCCGCCCCGCAGGGAGAACCCCAGCAGGTGTAAGTCATATAGTTCTTGTGTATGATTTTATCAAGTACAAGCTTTATGGTTTCATCAAAGACCTGCCTGCCCCCGCGGTTTAATTCCATTACGTAGTCTATGTATTTTTTCCAGAAATCCAGAAATTCCTCCGCGCTGTATCCTATGTCCCCCCATCTCTTGTTCGCAAAACCCGTGTCGTTCATGGGCCTTGCCCTCAGATGGGTAAACCCCTGCTTTATATACTCGTCTACTATTTCCCTTGGGTAAGAGAGAGAGTGGCGTGAAATAGTCGGCAAAGCGCCTATTCTTCTGTACTTTTTTTCTTTGAATTTTTTTATCCACTTCACGGTCTCTTCATAACTGTCTCCGTCCAGATATTTCCTGTTTTTGTTGTGAAGCTCTTTCGGCCCGTCAAGAGACGTGTTTATGTTGAAATTGTTTTCTATAAAGAACTTCATTTTTTCCTTATCCATTAAACTGAAATTGGATACCACGCAGAACTTCATTTTTTTCCTGTGTTTTTCGTTAAGGTCTTTGACCTTTTTAACCACGTACCTTATTATGGGAAAATTTACCAGGGGCTCTCCCCCCTGGAACTCGATAGTTATTGCCGGGGAAGGCGTCTGAAAAATAAAATTCACGACTTTTTCGGCAGTTTTTTTATCCATGTCGCAGTTTTTTGAGTCCATTGGCCTGCTGAGAGCATGGCAGTACACGCATTTATGGTTGCACCTCAAGGTCGGAACCAGTATGTGCAGTGAGGTGCCGTAAAATAGCGGGGAATATCTTTTTTTGTATTCTTCAACAATCTTGTTTTCGTTCGTTTTGGTCTGTATTATACATTCCCTTTCCAGGCGGTTAAAAAGATTTTGGTCCTCTTCAAGTCTTCCGAAGCGGAGCAGGTCGAATTCCTCCCTGGAGAGAATTACCCAGGAACCGTGATGCGTGGTAACCAGGAATTTTTCATCGCTTATTTTTTTCGTCCAGTGCCTGGGCAGCTTGTAGCTCTCTTTTTCAAGACCGGCTTCGGTAAGGCTTTCGGTCATGCGCCACCACTTTCCTTTATCATGGCGAGGGCAAAATTGTAAAACTCGAATGCAATTTCTTTTTCCGCTTTGCCCGATTTCGGCTTGATTTTTAAAATTATCTTGTCTGACTTGTCACCGTCCACAAAGGTCCAGAAGTTTTCCGTGAATTTTTCAGAAGCCTTCAGCACGGCGTCCGAAGGGTAAATTTTTGTATCAAAAAATACAATCAACTCTCCCTTGTCGATTTTAATGTTGTCCTCAAGCATCAGTCTTCGCCTTTCCAGGGCTTGGCTATGTTTTCAGGGTCTTCCACGGGGGGCTTGCCGATTATGTCGTCAACATTTTCAGAAGAAACCTCGGGTGTTTGCACGTTTGTCAAAAGAGCCCTCTTGATTAATGTTTCTTTCTCTTTTTTGTTCCTTTCACTCTGCATTATGTAAACCGCATAGTTTATTAGTTCGTTGTTGAATTCCCTTCCAATTTCTTCCAGGTTCTTGCCTTTTTTAGGCCTGAGCTCCGCCAGTATTTCCTGTTCCGGGTCTCCGCCAAGTATTACGTATACCCGGTCTATCATTGAATAGGCGGCTGAATAAACAACTTCAAGAGAATATAACTTTGGGTTAACTGAAACCAAAACGTAATTATCCTTTTTATGAATTTCAAAGTTGTTGACCAAACTTTCTCCAGCCATTCTTTCACCCGTTTTAATTAAGTAAATAATAGCTTATATATGTATAAAATAATATTGCCTCTGGCCAAAACAGTAAGCAAAACACCTAAAAAAAGCAGGGGGGCAAAGGGCAGCACTTGGTGAATGTTTATTGATTCAAACTCAAGCTTTCCCTCTTTTTTCATCTTGCCGAGCTTTTTTATGTCTTCCTCGCTCAGGCCGTTTTTCCCGAATTCAATGAAGCCTTTTTCCACTTTTTTTTCAAGCAAATTTACCAGGCTTACTTCGGCCGCGGTTATTTTTACGTATTTTTTGTCTTTCTTTCTTATTTTATCAAACGGAATCATCCCGGGTTTCAGGTCTTTTATTTTTACGGGAGTCGTCAGGACTTTTACCCCCAGGTTTAAAATAAAAAATCTTAAGAAAATAAATCCCGCGACAATGAGGATAAAGTTTGTCAAAAAGGGCAGGGAGGCAACTTTGGAAAAATCAAAAATCACCCTTAACACGCCTATTACAGAGCAGAGTTTTATCACGTCTTTGAAGGCCTTTTTAATCGCCTGAAGCAGTAAAAACAGGAAAATTATGGTGATGAAATAATCAGGCGTGAAATTAAAGAAGCCGAATATGATTTCTGTCAGCCAAGTGAAAGAAAAAACAAAAACAGAAATCATGAAAATATTTTTCAAACTGGCTGTTTTCTTCAGCAGGGCTATTTTTTCCTTTTTGCCGGTTTTTCTGAGAATTAAAACCATGAAAAAGAAAAAAACAGGAGTTACGGTGTTTATCAAAACCAAAAGCGGTACTGAAAGAACGTTTTGATTGAAGAGTATGTTGGAGAGAATGCAGTTGTAGGCGGTGAAGAGTTTTGCGTCTCCGGCGCTCCAGAGGTTAGTAGCCCATATAACCAGGCCTATGAAAAGGGCAAATGAAGTTCTTATAATTGCTTGAAAAAGAAAAGAGCCGTTGTAATAAATAGCGTTTGCAAGAAAACCGAAAGCGATTGCCATGACAATGTGCTTGTTTTTTATTTTACCCTCCTTTTTATCGGTAAGGGAGGTTATTAAACCAAAAAAAATCAAAAAAATTATATTTATAAAGAACCACCAAAAATCCATAGATAAAGTGAGTAATTCTAAGTATAAAAATTTAATAACATTAAAACTAAACGCGTGGTTTAATGGAAAACAGAAAGAGACTGGACATAAAACTGGGGTTTTCCTGCAACAACAACTGCAGGCACTGTGTCATGGGGCTTGAAAAAAGAAACTCAACCACGGACAGGACTACTTCCGAATGTTTCAGGGAAATAAAAGAGGCAAGGGAAAACGGTGCGAACGAGCTGGTCCTGACCGGGGGAGAGCCCACCATAAGGAAGGACCTGGTGGACATAGTGGCCTACGCAAAGGGCCTGGGCTACAGGCTGATCCAGATGCAGACCAACGCAAGGCTGCTCTGCTACAGGGACTACGTGGACAAGCTGGTCCGGGCCGGAATCACGGAGTTTGTTCCCGCCGTGCACGGCCACGAGGCCGGGCTGCATGACTTTATAACCCAGGCTCCCGGCTCTTTCAAGCAAACTTTTCAGGCCATAAAAAACATAAGGAATTACGACCTTTATTTGCTGACCAACACGGTGCTAAGCAAGCTGAATTACAAGTTTTTGCCGGAGATAGCCAGGATGCTTGTGGACTTAAACGTGGACCAGTTTCAATTCGCCTGCGTGCATCCTCTGGGAAATGCAGGAAAGTTTTACGATGAGGTGGTGCCTAATTTTGAGGAGGTCATGCCTTATCTCCACAAGGCGCTGGATGTGGCCGAAGAGTGCGGAACTACGGCCAGGGTGGAGGCAGTGCCTTTTTGCTATATGCAGGGCTACGAGAAGCACGTTTCCGAGCTGTATTTTCCCGAGTACGTTGAGCTAAGGGATATAGAGAGAACCATAGCTGATTTTGGCCGCGTGAGAAAAGTGAGTGGCAAGAAAAAAATTCCCGGGTGCAGAAACTGCATGTACGATTTGATATGCGAGGGGCCCTGGAGGGAGTATCTGGAGAGGCGTGACTTTGAGCAGTTAAAGCCCGTTAAGGGTAAAAAGATAAGAGACGTGTCCAGGTTTATGGAAACCGGGTACGATTCAAAGGAAAAAAAGCGATAAAAATGCCGAAAATAATAAAATCCGCGGATAAGACCTCTAATGAAAAAATTCTGGTTACTCTGTGCGTGGTTCACCAGTGCAACAACAACTGCCTCTCCTGCATAAGAGATGAAAATTTTATAAAAACGCCCAATTTAAAACTGGAAGACATCTCCAGGACGATTGAAAAACTTTCCCAAAAAGTAAATACAGTTTTTATTACCGGAGGAGAACCTACTTTAAGGTCGGACCTGAGGGAAATACTTCTTTTAATCCAGAATAAGCTTCCTCATGCCGAAATAGCAATCCTTTCAAATTCAAGAATGTTTTCCTATAAGGAATACGTTAAAAAGCTTTTTTCCGGCCTGAATAAAAACAAGATTTACGTTGCGGCGCCACTTTATTCAAACAAGCCCGAAGTTCATGACAATATAACCAGAGTAAAAAATTCATTCAAACAAACAACCATGGGAATAGAAAATCTTCTTAAATACGGCATTAGAGTTGAGATTAGAGTGGTGGTGAACGGTTTGAATTATAAAACACTTGAAACAACATCAAAATTCATAATAAAAAAATTCAAGAAACCGTTTAAAGTAACTTTTGTAAGCATTTCTTTTGTGGGCAATGCCAAGAAAAACGTATCTGAAGTGGGAGTAAAGATAACAGATACGGTTTTTAATCTTGAGAGGGCCTGTGAAATGCTTAAAAGAGAGGGAATTAACGTAAAGCTTTATCATTATCCTCTTTGTGTTCTAAATAAAAAATATTTCAAAGAAGCCGAAAGAATAGCAGTTCAAAAAAATAAAGTAGTTTTTTTAGATACGTGCAAAAACTGCGGTTTCAAGGAAAGGTGTTGTGGCGTATGGAGCAGTTACATTGATGAATTTGGGCCCCATGAATTCAGGTATATGCCAAAAAACAACGATTTTGCAAATCTCCAAATAAATAGTTCATGTAATCAAGACTGCCTTTTTTGCCTCAGACCACCAGGCTCCCAAAGAGACCCTAAAAGAAGCGAATTAGAGAAAAAAATAATTGAAATATCCAAAGATTTTAACAATGTCATATTTACAGGCGGCGAGCCTACACTTAGAAAGGATTTGCCGGAATTGGTTAAGTTTGCAAAAGAAAACGGATTAACGCACGTAAGGTTACAAAGTAATTGTATAAATATTTCTGATTATCCCTTTGCAAAAAAATTAAAGGAATCCGGTTTGGATTCGGTTTTGGTTTCTTTTCAATCGCATATACCGGTTAAATTGGATAAAATCGCAAGAAGAAAAGATAATTTTGGGCCCACCGTAAAGGGAATAAAAAATCTTTTAAAACTTGGTGTAAGGACAGAAATATCTCAGGTTATAAATTCTATAAACTTCAAAGATATGCCTAATTTTATTGAATATGTACATGAAAATTTTATAATTAAGAATATAATTTTTTTCTATGTGAGGCCCATTGGAAGTGCCTGGAAAAACAAAGATATTATGCCCAAATTTTCTGACATTGAACCTTATTTAAAAAAGGCTATCGAAGCCGGACAAAAAAAAAGATTGGAGGTTTTGGTTTACGGTGTTCCACTATGTTTTTTGAATGATTTTGAGCACCATTCAAGCCAAATAAAAAGATTTATGGACGGTACGTTATATTCGGATTATTATATTGCCGATACAAGAAAATTCTCTGAAAAGGAATACCAAGATTACATGGCCAAAAAACCCGAAAAGTGTAATTTATGTACATTAAAAGCCATTTGTCCGGGTGTATGGAAAAGATACGTTGAACTTTACGGTTCCAACGAGTTAAAACCAAGCAAAAAAAGCATCCAAACAATAATCAAAAAAAGTGAAAATATGGGTACATTATGAAAGAAAAAACTCTGAGAATAACTATGGATTGCAATCAAAAGTGTTTGTTTTGTAGACCGACAAAAAAGGACTTGAATTTCAAACAACCTACCACAGAAGAATTAAAGAGGACGATTTATTCTTCCGCGAGGGAGGGTGTTAAATTTATAACAATAACCGGTGGAGAACCCACGTTGAGAAATGACCTAATAGAAATAATAAAATATATAAAGTCCCTCGGTTTGTCCGCTAAATTAATAACAAACGGTATGATGTTTTTTTATGAAAAATATTGTAAATTAATTTATGAAAGCGGGTTGGATAAGGTAGTTATTTCTATCCATTCCTCAAAACCGGAGATACATGATTTTTTAACTCAGGTTGAAAAATCTTTTGAAAAAACCCTTGCAGGCTTAAAAAATATAAGCATCTATGACATAGAAATCGAGACAAACATGGTAATAAACAACAATAACAAGGACAATTTAAAGGATTATGTAGACATGATTAAAAAAATTGACAGGAACATTTCCATGACATTTTCTCTGGTGGAACCGAGTGGAAGAGCTTTGAATAACACCCAGCTGATACCAAAATATTCTGATATAAGGGAAAAAATAATTGAAGTTAGCGAATACTGCCTAAAAAACAAGGTCAAGTTCAGATATACATCGTGCTTTATGCCTTTTTGTTTTATTGACATAAGATTTTTAAGTCACAGCGATTGGTTTTTTTATTTAAAAAAACAGCACAACAGGGAATTTGTTAAAGTCAGAAGTTCAAATTCAGAAAAAATTCAAGCATGTAAGGACTGTTTTTTCTCGGATTTTTGCTGTGGTCCACCAAAAAATTACGTAAGCCTTTACGGAGAAGAAGAATTTAGGCCCTTTAAAGAAAAAATAGTTTTAGGGGAGATTATAAGTGCTGATTACAATAAAAATGACTAAAAATTGTAACAATAACTGTCTGCATTGCGCGGTTGGAGGACCTTCATCCGATTCAGAGAACCTGAAAAAAGAAGAAATATTAGATAAAATTGACAGGGCAATCAAAAACAATTTAAGAATTATAGAACTTAGTGGCGGGGAACCCACAATCAGAAATGATTTTTTTGAAATTTTAAAACATATTAAAAAAACAAACAAAAACAGCCAAATATATGTGTTTACAAACGGAAGAATATTCTTTTACAAAGATTATGTAAAAAAACTTTCTGAAATTGTGGATAAAAAATTTTATATATTATGTGATTTACATGCATCCTACCCTGAATTACATGATGAAATTACAAGAGTAAAGGGAAGCTTTAATCAAACGGTTGGTGGCATAAAAAATCTTTTAAATGAAAGCGTAAGAACATGGATAAGAATTGTTGTGCACAAGTTAAACTATAAAAATTTACCGGATTTGGTAGATTTGATTCTATCTGAATTTTCGGGTATAGAAAAAATAGAGTTTTTGAGCACCAATATCTCAGGCAACGCTCTGGATAATAAGGAAAAAATATCCGTGAAATATTCTACAATCAGGCCAAAGCTGGAAGAAGCCCTGAAAAAACTGGAGCAAAAAGGAATACCTTACAGGCTGAGGGTTTTCCCTCTCTGTAAGATAAATGAAAGATTCAGAAAAAACGCGGAAGGCAAATCATCGGATGAAAAGGCGACGGCCTACCCATTTAACTGCAGATATTGCAGGGAAATAATTTCCTGTTCAGGGATATGGAAATCTTACATAAGGGAGGTGGGCACGGAGGAATTCAGGCAGGTACCCCTTGTTGAAAAAGACAAGTGCAAGCAGTGCGGTGCATGCGCCAAGGCGTGCCCAAGCGGTGCTATAAAATTAGGCCCATACCCTGAAATTAATGAAGAGAAGTGCAATAGATGCCACAACTGCTTTAGAGCATGTCCCAACGCGGCTATCAAGTTAAAATTACCGGTTCTTTAATCGGGATAACATGGGCACGTTAAAAATAAAATGGATGTCAGGAAGAAATTTAATGCTTACTGCAGTGATTACACTCCTCTTTTTTTCTTTCGTTGGATTGAAAGGAAGTCCGTGGTTTGAAAAAATTTCCGAGGAAATGCCGGATGAATGCCTAACAATTTCAGCGGAAAACCTGAAATTCATGGAAAGCCCGGAAGGTCTGGAAATTTTGAATGAAGCGGAGTGCGTATACTATGACCAGGATGTCTACGTTCCTGACTTTAATTTCTCCTATGTTGTTATATACGACACGCCTCCCTCTAAAGAAGACATAAATAACTGGAAGGGGGGCTTGAGCGAAGTCCAGCTGTTGTTTTACAGGGAATCCATGGGGAAAATTAAAATATCAACCGATTTGTTTTTTGTTGACAAGAAATTTTTAGGCATGGACTATCTTAACTATTCCCAAATGTCTTTTCACGAGTGGTACGACATTCTAAACCAGAGTTTGCAGCTGGATTCTTACGAAATTGTGGGATTTTCTCCCATGAGAGACATAAGTTGGTGTGAAGACGGTCCGAGTTTCGGGTTCAGATACGGGGAGAAGGTTGTTTTTTGTCTGGAAGAGCATCCTGTAAAAGAGTCCGGAGATTTCGAATTCCCGACTTTACTGACCATACACAAAATAATGCACGGTTGGGGATATAATCATCTTTACGAAAAAAACAAATACGGTTTCGTGAGTTTCAACCTGGGAATTCCCTTCAAAAAATTTAATTATGAAAACAATATATATTTCAACAAGTTTTTCTTGGAACATCTGGGGGTTTACGAGAGCGAAATAGAAAATTTTGAAAACTGTGCTTATGAGGAAAAATTGTGGGTTGACACGGACAGATATTGGTCCTTTGACGCTTACGGAACCTACTGCAGCGATATAGACAGCGACGGCCTGCCGGATAACGAGGATGATTACTACTTGACGCCGTTCGGCTCTGAGGGCCCGGATTCTGACAGCGACGGCATATCCGAATCTTTGGATTTGTGCCCGAATAATGTGGTGAATACTAATTTCTCTGATACCATGATTTCCTTTTCCAACTATGCTGCACTTTTTGAAAAAAATGCCGGCATTCAAGTAAATTTCAGCTTTCCTGAGGGGGAATTAGTCAAGATATTAAAGTATAACGGCAACACGAGCGGGGAAAAATTCAATTCATTTGAAAACGAGACGGCACTTAAGGGAAGCGTGTTTTTTCTTGAAAGAAGTCAGCCTCTTGTCAAGTTGGAAATTTTTTACAGAGTCGGTGAAGACGAGTATTACAGAAGGTTTTACCTTACCAACCAGAAAAGGATTTTTGAATCGCTTGAGTACGGCTCTGACTTGGACTGGTATAATTTTCATAGACTGGGCTGCGACCCCTTTTCCAGCGGCCTCCCGGATGTTCCGGATAACTACGACTGGGACGGGGACGGCGTACCGGACAAAGAAGACGGGTTGCCCACGGTTCCCGGGAGATGTTCCGCCTCAGAATTTCTGCAAGGGCTTTCGGATTCGGACGGGGACGGGTTGTGCGACCCCATACACTTTCCGATTTTAAAAAATTATATAGGAATGGACTTTTGTCCCTTCCTGAAAGGCACAAGAGAAAACAGGGGCTGTCCCGACCTAGACGGCGACGGCTTGTGGTGGTACGATGATTTTTTTCCTTTAACTTCATTCTATATTTACAATCCCTATGTGATTGATGTTTTGATTAGGTAAGATTATTGGAAGGGCATTTCATTTTTAATAGTTCAAAAAATCATTATATTTTATGTTTGAATCCGTGCTGGTTGATTTTGGATTTTATTTTTTGTACACCCTTTTTTCTCTCATAGCAATTCTCTTGTTTTTGAAAAGAGATGTTTTTAAAGGCATCTTATCCCGGATTAACAGGAGTACGTGGTACGTTCTTTTATTTCTGGTTTTCTTCAGCCTGTTTTTAAGGTTATTCCTTTCTCCCATGTACATAGTGAACTATTCCAACGCTTGGGAGTACATGGCTGCCGCCAAAAACCTGCTTTACAACCACGCATTTACCGTATGCTCTTTCGGGTCTGTCGGGGAGTGCTATTCCCAAATAACGCCTCCGCATCCCCCGGGTTCCGCTTTCTTTCTGGCGTTGGGTTCAATGTTTTTTGGCCTGTCCCGGAACCTGCACCTCGGCCTGAACATAATGGCAGGTTCTTTGACCCCGGTGATGGCTTTTCTTTTTATTTATCTTCTTTTTAAAAACGAGAAGCTGGCTGTTTTTTCATCTTTTTTGTTTTCCTTAATTCCATTTCACATATTCAATTCAGGATACGGGGGAGGCTATGCTTTGGCTTCCTTCTGGATTTTTCTCTCCCTTTTTTCTTTCATGGCATTTTTAAGAAAAAAGGAAGCCCTCCTCGGATTTTTAACGGTTGCGATAGTTATTTTCACTTCTTTCATAAGAATAGAGAACTTGTTTTTGTTGGTGATTTTCCCGGTTTCCATACCAATTTTGAACAGGAAAAAAAAGGAAAACGCAAAACTGCTGAAAATTTTTCTGCTGTCAATACTGGTCCTTTTCCCGCTTTTAACCGTGCAGACTTTCTCTTTGGAAAACACCACTTGCGGATACGACTTTTCTTTCGCTTACGTGGGAAGGAATGTTTTTTTTATGGCTGATATATTGTCTGAAACCTTCACAGTTCCCTTTATCTTCATATCCATGGCGATAGTGCTTTTTTTCTTTTTTCAAAAGAAAAACTACAGAAGAGAAATGATTTTTCTCCTCTTAATATCCCTTTCTTACGCGGGTATTTACCTTACGTATTTCAACCATTTCAATCCAGATTACGCTCTTAACATAACAGCGCCTTTCATTTTGCTTTTGAGTTTCGGAATTTTTGAAATGAGAAAAATGTTTCCAAGGAAATTTGAAAAAGCCTTTCTTCTGTCAGCCGTTTTTGTGCTGTTTGTCTTGTTTTTGCACGGAAACCTCCTCCCCTACAAAAGAATGGAACCCTACGTATATGACGGTGAAAGGGCTTCAGAGAACATAATGGAGTTTGTTGAAGAATTGCCCGAGGATTCTTTCGTGTCCGCTTCTTTTTCAGAGGTCCTGATGATAGAAAGCTTAACCGAGAGAAAGGTTGTCATGGCGTCTTTGTTGCCAGGAAAGTATAATATAATAGAAAATAAAAAAATATACTGGATAAAGTCAAAACTTTCTGACATTTCAAACGATTCTGAAAAAGTTGAAGGATTTTTTGAATTAAGACTGCTCAAAGAAAAAAACGGCACAAAAATTTATGAAGTACTTGGCCCGATGGAGGGAATTTAATGAAAGTTAAAAGGCTTCCTGCACCAAGAAGCTTGCATCTGCAGTGGCATATAACTGAAAAATGCAATCTCAGGTGCAAGCACTGTTACACGGAAAGCAAGTATTTGGAAAATGAATTGTCCGAAGAGGAGCTTTACAGAGTACTGGACCAGTACAAAGAACTTCTGAATAAGTGGAACATATCCAAAAAGGACACGCATCTTACCCTTACCGGGGGCGAGCCGCTTTTAAGGAAGGAGTTTTTTCCTCTGATTGAAAGGTTTTACGAGAACAAAAGCTTGTTCAGATACAACGTAATGAGCAACGGAATGCTCATTGACAGAAAAATAGCCAGGAAACTCAAGGAACTGGAAGTGGAAAATGTTCAGCTAAGTATAGAGGGCATGGAAAAAAACAACGATGAAATAAGGGGCCAGGGCACCTTTAAAAGAATAGTGAATGCGGCTAAGGTCCTCAAGGACGAGAACCTGCACATTTCCTTTTCACTCACTGTTTTCAGGCAGAATTTTAAAGACATAGAAAAGCTGATAGAGCTTTGCCTGAGTCTCGGCGTGAATGTTCTGGGTGTCGGAAGGCTGGTGCCTTGGGGCCGCGGCGAAGAAATGAGAAAAAAAATCCTGACGCCGCCTCAAGTGAAAGAACTATACGAATATGTTTTCAAAAAAAACAAAGAGCTTTCACGGGTAAAAAAAGATTTTTTCATTTCCACTGGGTGCTCAAATTCCCTCTGGTGCGCAAGCGACCCGGGATTCAAACCCCATGGTTGTTCAGCCGGTTATGACTGCCTCACGCCGATGCCCAACGGGGATGTTTTGCCTTGCAGAAGGCTGCCCATAAAGGTGGGCAATGTGAAGGAAAAGACACTTTTTGAAATATGGTACGAATCCAATATCTTGTGGAAACTAAGAAACCTGAAAAATTTCAGTGAAACGTGCAGAAATTGCAATTTTTGGAGGGATTGCAAAGGGGGAGCTAGGTGCGTGGCCTACGGATACTTCAAAAACGAGTTTGCCCCGGACCCTCAGTGCTGGGTCAGGTATAATGAACTTCCGGAAAAAAACTACAATAGTAAAATTTCAAACGAAGTTCTATTAAACAAAAAACACCTGAAAAACTCTGCAGAGGAAAATCCTGCAAAAGAGATTTCATTTATTGACAGGAATTCAGAAAACTTCATGGAACTCAAGCCCGAAGATTTGGATAAGGTGAAGCTGGACCCGAAGAAAAAATGGCTAATTTCTTTCAATATTTCTGAAAATGAGCTGAAAGAGGAAACCGGGAGTAAAATCATGCATTTTCTGGACAAACTGGAAAAAGAGGGGGTTGAATTCAGGATAACCAAGCCCGTGCCCATGTGCGTGGCCGGTATAAAAAACAGGAAGGCTCTGGGCAGGTTCAAAATACCCAAATCCTGTGAAGAATGTCTTGAATTGTTCTCGGTAAACGACAAGGGGGAGATAGAATTTTGCAAGGTTATAGGGGATAGAAATGGGCCAAACTTGATTTACATGAAAAACAGGCCCCAAATTTATGAGTATTTCAGGTTTTTTTACAACGAAAAGAATCCACGGGAAAAGTGCAAAAAATGCATTTATTTCCTGAGAAAAGATTGCGAGGGCCTGAATTTCAGAAGTTAACAATTTATATGGGAAATTTTAAATTATAAAAAGTGGGGAAATGGCTAGGGCAAAAAAAGACAAGGGATTTTTATTGCTTTTACTGATTCTCTTAGTTCTCCTATCCTTCTATTACGTCTTCCCGTCTTTGTTCCTTCAGGACAGCTTGGAAAGCGGAGCCAGTTCATCGGAAGAAAATAATGAGCCTAATCCCGAAGAGGAGATATACAAGAATTTAATAAGCGAGATTATGAGCGACCCCAACGAATACATGAATGAGGAATATATAAAGACCCTTTCAATGGAAGAAAAGAACATTATTAAAGACGAACTGGACGAGGAAATTGGAATCAAGTGCAAGGAGGGGGAATTCAATGGCGTGTGTAAAAAAAGTTTTATGGCCTTTTCTCTAAGGATTTTCAGGCTTATGAACAGGAATTTCTCTGATTTGGAGTCTTATGAAAAAATAAAGGCCTGTTACACGGACTTAAAGGAAGATGCTTCTGACAGCGGATTTTCGGCCGGAAACCTTCACGATTTTTCTCTGGTATTTTTGAATTATATGTGCAGTTCGGATTTTCCGGAAATGGATTGCGAGGAAGAAAAGGATTTCTGGAGCGAAAAAATAATAAACGTTAAAAACAAAAAAACATGGGACGATACGCACTCTCAAATATACTATTTCTGGAACTGCATGAACTTTAAAAATCTGACTTCTTTGGCGGCAGAAACAGGCCTTAACAGGGCCGACCTTGAAAGCAGCATATGCAGCCCGCTCCCGGATTTGCAGGAAATAAACAAAGAGGACTTGTGCTTGCTCAATGACTACATGGTAACCAAAATTTTTTGCGAGACCAGTATACCAGAAGATGAAATAAGCTTCATGGAATCTTTCATTTCCCAGGTTTCGGATACAAACTACCAAAAAAACTGCGCAAAAATGCTTGAAAGCCTTATGAAATCCAACTTATAAGGTATTCCTATGGCTCAGAGACTTCAGCTTGATTTGGGGGGAGAATGCAACAATAACTGCATATTCTGCTTCTTGGGGGACAAAAGCTCCTATGCAAACTTATCCACCGGTTCCGCAAAAAGAAAAATATGCGAGGCAAGGGAAAACGGTGCGAACGAGCTGGTCCTGACCGGGGGAGAGCCCACCATAAGGAAGGACCTGGTGGACATAGTGGCCTACGCAAAGGGCCTGGGCTACAGGCTGATCCAGATGCAGACCAACGCAAGGCTGCTCTGCTACAGGGACTACGTGGACAAGCTGGTCCGGGCCGGAATCACGGAGTTTGTTCCCGCCGTGCACGGCCACGAGGCCGGGCTGCATGATGGCTTGGTCAGAGTTCCCGGGGCCTTTGAGCAGACCGTAAAAGGCATAAAGAACATGGTTTCGAAAGGCGTTTACATGCTTACAGACACTGTTATAGTCAAGCAAAACTTTAAATTTTTGCCGGAGATAACGGAATTCCTTTTTAATCTGGGTGTAAGCCAGGTCCAACTAAGCTTTGTTCATCCCATAGGAAACGCATACAGAAATTTTGAAGACGTCGTGCCCCGAATATCGGATGTTGAAGCTCCCTTAAAAAAAGCTTTAAAGCTGGCGGAAAAAATGGAAAAGCCTATAACCACCGAGGGAGTGCCCCTTTGCTTTTTGGAGGGTTTTGAAAACCGTGCCGTGGAGTACCTTCTTCCCGAAACCGAGTTTGAAAACGAGAACATGTCAAGCCTGAGAATAAACCAAGAGAAGACGAAATCAGATGAATGCGGAAAATGCGTGTATTTCAAAACCTGCGAGGGAATATGGAACGAATATTCCGAAAAAATGGGTCTGGAAGAATTAAAACCAAAATATATAAATAGAAATGCTAATTATAAACATGGTAGCTAAACCCCCTGTCACGGCCATGATTATTCTTTCATTTGTACTATTACTGCCCGCCACGGTTCTGGCGGTGGATGCAAGCAAGATGAAGATATTCGTCTACGACCATGACGACAACCTTGTCACGGAGTCAGGTTTTCTTCAAGGCGGGTCTGTCTGTAGCCCTGATTTTCCCAACGCAATTTGTTTTTTCTATTTTTACGAGTGTTCCGTTTACGGTGATTACAAGGCCCAGGCAATCTCATACGAGTCTGACGGCTCTCCCAAGGGTGATCCCAGCAGCATCGCGAACTTATGGAAATGCTGCGACAAGGACGGGGACGGGTACGATGCCAACAGCACAGAAAGCGGCGGCAGGTGTGACGGAGACGATTGTTGCGACACGGACCCGGACGTAAACCCGGGCGAGACCGAGAACTGCTCCAACGGCATAGACGATGACTGCAACGGCTTCGCGGACAGCGACGACTGCGCCTGCAGGGGCATATGCGGCCCCGGAGGACTGGACCCGGATTCATGCAATTCCTTCTTATGCAACGGCACTTATGAGATGGTTTGCCACTACGACAATTCGGAAAACCCGGTGTGGACCAACAGGCCTGACATAACAGACGAGACAAACTGCGGGGATGTTCATGACAACGACTGCGACGGGCTGACGGACTGCGAGGACCATGCAACCTGCGACGGGGAATTCGGCCCCGGCGGAATAAGGTGCTGCGACCCCGGGGACAGCGGGGCGCAGATAAGCTCCGACTGCTCCTTCGTGGGCCCGGACGACAACAGCCTGTGCGTTAACGAGACATGCGACCCTGTTTTCAACGAATGCCAGTACTCGGACAGACCCCAGTGCGACCAGACTGAGTGCGGCCCTGACGCGGGCTGGGATTTTTTCTGCAACGAGTCCGGCGGCTTCTGCAGGAACCCGGACCAGCAGGAGAGCGTGTGCGAGCTGTGCTTTGAATACGTGCCCGGTAACCTTTCCCACTGGGACCACCAGACCGGGGGCCTGTGCTGCGAGTACCCGCTGGCGGGAGGCCCGAATCCAGCTTGGTGTAACCCGTTCAACGAGACAGGAGCATACTATCCTGACTACCCGCCCGGGGAATCATGCGTTGACGAAAGCATAGGTAGGGACGTGTGGTACGAGAACCA
>CAZCJL010000091.1:0-28520 GCA_964498785.1 uncultured Cytophagia bacterium
AGATTAACTAATTATTTTATAATTAATTGAACGTTTTCGTTCAGACACTAATTAGTATTTCATTTTGTACAGCAATTCAGTTTCCTGGATCGATCAGGTTAAAATTTTATGCCGTACTGCTGTAGATGTCTCCAATTGGTATTTTGTAATCTATACTCACCGAAACCGGATTCGTCCATAAAAAGAAATTGATAATTCAACTTATAATAACTCCATAATTCATACGGTTTATGTGCCCGATCAAACGGATGTCGTTCAATATCATTGGGCGGTCCAAAAATAATATAAATCATTCCGCGATCAGTTTTCCAGCCATCTCTGAATGTAGAAAACGATTGATTTGCAAATTGAACTCTTCGGTAATATTCATCTCGAAGCTCGTTTGCCGCTGTACCTTCTGTAGGATCATGTTCTTCCCAAAACTCTTCAAATTTTTGAAGACGCTCGGACTTTGGCGAATTCTTCAGTTCTTTCACATCTGATTTCTCTGCGACATATTTTAATTGTTCAATTGCCTCATCAAGATCAACAATTGTCGAAGGGATTCCGATTGAGCGAACCATAAATATTTTCTTTACAGCATCGTGTTTACCTTTTTGGCCCACTTTCAATACAATTGAATATTTACCATGCGATAATTTGCTGGTATTAACTTTGAAAGCAGTTAACGTGCGACTACCAATCTTTGGTGTATCGTACGCCTGCTCCTGAATTTTTTTATTATCGTCATCCTGAATTTCATATTTTACTTCAAAATTATCATTCTTTTCAATTCTACTATAAATTTCAAAATAACAAAATAATTCTGTACTATAGCTTCTAACATAGCTTGCAACCTGCGGATGAATTGTATTAACGCCCAGTGAATCGAAAATCACTTTATCAGCGATTGTAATATCGCTAATAGATACGTCTTTTTTCTCGAAACTCCTTAATTTAACTTTTGGTTCAACTTTGCTTGCTTTTTTAGTGTCAATATCCATCACCATGATGGAAACATTATACTTACCGGGTTCAAGGTGAAAGCTAAGGTATGATAAACTAAATTTCTTTCGAGAATTGGTTAGATCATAATTATCAACAACAACTTCTTCCTGAGTAATATCACCATCCACCTGATTGCCATCACTATCTTTCATTATCACTGAAAATTCATATTTTGCAGCGAATAGCCCATCACTTTTAATAAATTGTAATGCATCATACGGAATTTCTACGTATATATTCAAACGACTCAAGCCGGGTTTGTCTGACGCGACATTTACCATGTCATAGTAAAAACGTGGTATTCCCTCATATTTAGGTGAATAGAATTCCATTTGCGCAAAACTAACTGAACAAACAGTCAAAATTAAACCAAGTAAAATGAATAAATGTTTCATTTTTGCCTCCCACTAACAAGCTTTAAATCTGCTTAAAGTCTGTTAGTTATCTTAATGTTTGGGATATGTTGATCACTGAAGCGACCAGGTCATATTCATACGCCTCCATAATCTTCGCTTTATAAAAATTTCCTATATTCACATTATCTTTAACAATCACCTGATTATCAATATCCGGACTATCCCACTCAGTTCTTCCTGTATAGCTATTCAGTTCTTTATTAAATGCATCAATGATTATTTCGACATTTTTACCTACTAATTGTGAATTCCGTCGCCAGGAGATTTCCTGTTGTGTTTCCATAATTGCCTGATAACGATCTTCTTTTTCTTCCTCACTGAGTTGATTTGATAGCCTGGCTGCATTGGTTCCTTGTTCTTTTGAATATTTAAAAACACCCAATCGCTCAACCCGGATTTCTTGAATGAAATTTAACAAATCCCTGAAATCCGTATCAGTTTCTCCGGGAAAACCAACTATCACAGTAGAACGGATTGCGATATTTTTGATCGTGGCGCGTAGTTTATCGATCAACCGTTTTATTTGCTTGCTATTTACTTTTCTTCCCATTTTTTTTAAAACAGAATCAGCTATATGTTGAATTGGCAGATCAATATAGTTGCATATTTTTTCTTCACTCGCGATTACATCGATCATGGAGTCATCCAAATGCGCTGGATGTGCATACAATAACCGGATCCATTTTAGCCCATTAATTTGAGCAATATTTTCAAGTAAATATGTTAAGTTACCATTATTTTTCAAATCTCTTCCATAATAGGTTGTATCCTGGGCGACAATGATCAGTTCTCTAACACCTTGTTCTACTAAAAACCTTGCTTCGTCTATCAGTTCATCAAAATTTCGGCTCACATAATTTCCCTTGATCGAAGGTATTAAACAGTAACTGCAACAATTATTGCATCCCTCTGCAATTTTAAGATATGCAAAATGCTTTGGTTTACCCAGTTTTCGAATCATCGAAACCCGCGCATCGAGCTTTAGATCATTTGCGATTTTATCGGCAATTGTTCGGAAATCCAGTTGATCGTAAAACGCGTCGACTTCCTGGAGTTCCGGTTCCAGTTCGTGTTTGTACTTTTGGGGCAAACAGCCTGTCACATATATCTTTTTTGCACGTCCACTATTTTTTAATTGTATCGCCTCCAGAATCGTTTGGATGGCTTCTTCCCGAGCGCTTAATAAGAATGAACAAGTATTTATAATTATTATTTCTGCTTGTTGAGGTTCATTTACAAACACAACATTTTGATGTGCTAACCCGCCCATCAAATATTCTGAATCGACAATATTTTTGGGACATCCCAGTGTTAATACATGGATTTTCATTGAAAAAGCGCCTCAACAAATTCTTCCGGATCAAATGGCTGTAAATCTTCAATTTGTTCTCCCACTCCGATAAATTTAACCGGTACACCTAATTCTTCCTTAATCGCCAAAACCATACCGCCTTTGGCTGTCCCATCTAACTTTGTTAAAACAATTCCGCTAATATCTACTGCTTTTGTAAATTGTCGCGCCTGATTCAGTCCATTTTGTCCTGTTGTCGCATCCATAACAAGTAATGTTTCATGGGGCGCAGTTTCGTCAAGTTTTTTAACAACACGATTAATTTTTTTTAATTCTTCCATTAAATTCGTTTTTGTGTGCAACCGACCCGCAGTATCAACAATTAAAATATCTATCTGGCGATTCATTGCAGCTTTCATTGAATCAAAAGCAACAGATCCTGGATCCGCACCTGGCTGATTTCGGATGATTTCCACACATGCCCGGTCAGCCCAAACTTCCAATTGTTCTGACGCGGCCGCTCGAAATGTATCCGCTGCCGACAACAGCACTTTTTTACCTTCATTTTTATACTGATATGCCAACTTGCCAATTGTCGTTGTTTTACCAGTTCCATTTACGCCAACAACCATTATCACATAAGGCGTTTGTATTGAATTCAAGACATCCTTTGGTTGACTCGCTTCATTTGTGATGATTCGCCTTGTGGCTGATTTTAAAAACTGAAGAATATTCTCCGGCTTCTTGATTCCCAGATCATTTACTTTTGCTCTCACTTCTTCAATGAGTTTTAATGCAATATTACCCCCAACATCTCCGCTGATCAAAATTTCCTCAAGCTCTTCATATAAATCATCATCAATTTCTTTTCGTGAACTTACGGCGGTTCCGATTTTATCAATCAAGCCTTCTCTGGTTTTTACCAATCCTGTTTTTAATTTTCCGAGCACACTTTTCACATTCAGCCTCGTATTCTTTCCGTTACATTATTTTCTGATTAATATTTCGTTTTCTAATATTTTATTAAATCCAAAAAACCTTTAATATGTCGGGTATCAACCTCGGGTGGTTAAATAGCGCTATTTTAAAAATAGAAATAATCGTCCGATTTTTTGCCGATAGCTTATTCACTTTCAATGCGGTTT
This sequence comes from uncultured Cytophagia bacterium, assembly GCA_964498785.1. GTDB lineage: Bacteria > Zhuqueibacterota > Zhuqueibacteria > Thermofontimicrobiales > Thiofontviventaceae > Mariaggregatimicrobium. The sequence continues at coordinate 3,840 of CAZCJL010000091.1, forward strand.
TATTAAGCTCTTCATCAGTTAATTTGTAGACTGTTTCTTTCAAGCGATATGATCGCACATGTGTTGTTCCTCCGACATCATACCATTTTTTCGGATATTCAGAGAGTCGTTTTTGGCTAACGTCATTTTCGTTTACAGCATTACTTGCAACTTTTCCTGCAATTTCTCCGGCCAGGATACTTTGAATAATTCCACCGCCCGAAATTGGATTTGACTGATGGGCGGCATCTCCGACCATCATAAAGCCGCCACGAACTATATCTTGCATATACGGGGCACATGGCACGCCCCCTGCCACTGTGATCAATCGCGATGCGTCGGGAAATTTTTCGTAAATAAAGTCGTTCAGATACTCCATTGCCGCTTTTTCAGCACTATATTCTCCGGAAATCCCCAATCCGACATTTGCTGTTTGGCTGTCTTTTGGAAATACCCATGCATAGCCACCGGGCGCCCATTTACGAGAGAAATAGAAACCGCAAACATGATGTTCAACATTGATATTTCCCAACGTAATTTGCGCACAGGATTCCATATCACGTAAACGCACATGAGTTTTAATACCTGCCCATCGTCCGACTCTGGATTCTACACCATCAGTTGCGATAACAATTTTCGATTTAATTTCATAATCATTTCCCATGTGGTTCACTTTAACGCCGCAAATATTTTCATCCTTTTTTACCAAATTGAAAACAAACGCTTTTGTAACAACTTCGGCTCCTTCAAGAGCAGCCATTCGTGCTAAATCATAATCAAATACTTTTCGGTCCAGTATAAAACCGCCATCCGGGTGAGCAACATCAACCGGGGTACCGTTTGGAGCAATTAACCGAACAGCATCAATGCGATTCGCAAGCCAGGAATCTTTTGGCTCCAACACAGCCCTTAAACCTTTTTCACCAACCGCTTCACCACATCGAACCGGCACACCAATTTCTCTATCTTTTTCTAATAAAAGAACTGAGCAACCATTTTTTGCCGCATATCTGGCAGCAGTTGATCCGGCAGGACCAGCGCCAACAACAATAACGTCATAACTACTTTTCATTTGATATAACCTCCCAAACATGCAATGGACAGACTTTAACGCAATTTAGACATTCAGTGCACCGTTCTTCAATTAATCTGATTCGCGCTTCAAATAACTCAATCGCATCGTGAGGACAAACAGCAACGCACGTTCCGCAAAAATCACATAAATCATTCTTTGGTGAAATCATACTTGCTCCTGTGAAAATTAGACTATGCTGCAAACTTTGGGTAATCTATATTGAATCTTTTTTTATAGTACCATTTTGAAAGATAGAAAATAGCTACAATTAAAACGAAATAATATGGAAACTTAATGCAAACAGCAATCGATGTAAATAATACAGAAAATTTAACTGTTCGCAAGGCATCATCTAACTTTTGAGTAATCGCAGTTGTTACGAATAATGGGAGTGAAAGCAACGCCGGAAAAAACAAAATGAACTCTTTCAAATAAAACGACATGGCAACTGTTAATATTTCAAAGATCAATGCTAAAAAAATAGAAATAGCAAATCCGTACTTCACTCCTATCGTTATTTTTCCAGCTTCAGCATCCCCTTCAATGTCTGCCAACGTTGTCAAAAAAAAGACCGCCAACAATCCTAATCCATAGGGAATTGTCTTCAATAAAAATTCCCAATCAGTCAATCCGGAACTAATGCAACCAACACAGGCAACGGTAATGCCGCCAAGAAAATTAGCAACTATACCTAAAAATGGTTTATCTTTCCACTCAAACGGTTTTACATTATATAAAATGCCAGTCACAAAAAAAACGCAGCAAAAAATTATGCCGATTCTATAATCCAGAAAAAACGCGGCAATTAATGAAACAGACAGCAGGACGATTGCTTCGATAATTGCCTTCCATTTTTTAATGTATCCATCGGCAATAATGAACAGCTTATTGTTTTTTTGGTCGGAAACAATATCTTTTATCTGATTAATTATAAATGCACTTCCCATCAACATGGTGAGAAGAGCGCCGATAATAACCGGATTAAAAGTCTCAGCCGCCTGTGGAGTCGCTTCATCAAATATTAAATTTCGTTGATAATTTGCTAAATAAACAGTCCAGACAGGAAAAAACAACGTCGGCCTAAGCACGAAAAAATAATCGAAAAGTTTAACAAAATTATTCATTTATCCTAAATTATAATTCTGAATACATTAGCAAAGTAACTCCAATTCCAACAACATTGGCGACAATATCTTTAATGCTACCAGCTCTTCCTGTTAGAAAACCATCCCGGATCTCTTTGGCGAGACCGATAGAAAATGCAAAACCAACACTTCTCTGAATTACAGTTTGTTTGTTATATTTTTTTTCTTCTTCTAAAAAAAAATAACATCCGGCGGTTAAAAATGCACTGACGAGAAAATGGTCAGCTTTATCCTTTCCCAACCATGAATCAGAAAACGTTATTTTATAATGTTGATATCGATGGTTATTAACGATATTGCTTCGATGAAAAGCCACAACCTTCTTTTTTTTCAAATCATTGCACAGGCTTTTATCACTCAACATAATAAAAATAAATATTAATAGAAATGACTTATAACACATTTTATCTCGATTCATCAATATAAAAGAAATTATAATCCCAATTCTTTATCAATCTTTTGCATAGCTCGCAATGAAATATCTAAAAATGTTTCCAAATCAAGGCCAAACGCAGTGCAGGATTTAATTTGTTCGCGATTTGCTCCGGCGGCAAAGCGTTTTTCCTTAAAACGTCGTAAGATAAACAGCACGTCAATTGATTTCAATTTTTTATCCGGATGCATTAATGCAGCGGCGACAATTAATCCCGTGACCGGATCGGCAGCATAAATCGCTTTGCCGAAATTCGTATCACGAGGCGCTTTTTCATTATGACATTTAATCGCTGTTATAATTTCTTCATCGATATTATATTCTTTCAAAATTTCTTCTGTTATCAGCGTATGGCGGTCCGGGTCATTAACCGTTTCTTCATAATCTAAATCATGTAGCAACCCGGCAATGCCCCATTTTTCCTGATCCTGACTTAAATATGCTGCTAACTCTCGCATTACGGCTTCCACAGCGAGCACATGTTTAAATAAATTTTTATTCGTAACCTTTGATTTTGCTAATTGATATGCCTGTTCGCGATTCATGGTTCTCCTTAAAAATAATTACCTGTAATTATAATATATCCTAAAATGAGAATAATTGCAACCGGGCAAATAAACCGAATGAGAAAAGCCCAAATATTCTTAAAATAAAAAACATTTCCCTGGCTTTCAATTTCGTTGAGCACCGCTTTAATACCCCATTTATAACCCGCAAATACTGCAATCAAAAAAGAACCTATCGTTAACGAGTAATTACCAAAAACTGCATTCATTAAATCTAAAAACCCAAATTTCAAAAAAGGTAGTTTAGAAAAACCTTTCACCGCACCCAATGAAATAGCAGAAGGAATTCCGATTACAAAAGCGGAAATTCCCATTAATAAGGTTGCTTTTTTTCGATCCCAATTTCGTTCATCAACAAAATACGCAACCGGCACTTCAAGCAATGAAATAGTAGACGTTAACGCTGCAACAGATAGCAACAAAAAAATACCGGCGCCGAAAAACATGCCTCCGGGCATTTTTGCAAAAATGGATGGAAGTACGACAAATACCAAACCAGCGCCTCCGGCAGGATCCATTCCCATTGCAAATAACGCCGGAAACATAACAAGGCCTGCTAAAATTGCAATCAGTGTATCAAAAAAGACAACTGCACCAGCAGAAGTTATCAAATTTTCACGTCTTGAAAGATAGCTGCCGTACGTAATAATCGTCCCCATGCCAAGACTCAGCGAGAATAATGCCTGTCCCAATGCCCGCGCAAGCATTGTTATACTTATTTTACTTAAGTCTGGTTTTAGATAAAATTCTAATCCTTTCATTGCCCCATCTAACGTAATCGAGCGTATTGCCAGCACTATTAATAATAAAAACAGCATTGGCATTAGAATTTTAGACCATCGTTCGATTCCTGCGGAAACTCCGCCCATTACAATTGCCGAAGTTAAAGATAAAAAAACAAATAATAAGCTAATAGACAAATAAGGATTGGCAGTAAATTGTACAAATATTTCTTCTGCCTGTGCGCCTGTTGTAATATGAGACAAATCACCAATCAGGATCTTAATGAAATACCCAACAGTAAAACCAGCAATAACTCCGTAAAACGAAAGGATACCAATACCAGTAAAAACACCCAAGCCACCAACAATTTTCCAAAACGACTTTGGAGCTAATTTTTCAAAGGCTCCCACCGGATTTTTTTGAGAATTCCGACCAATAGATAATTCGGATATCATTACCGGTAATCCGATTAAGATGACAAAAATAATATAAATGAGAACAAATGCGGCGCCACCATTTTCGCCTGCTACATAAGGGAATCTCCAGATGTTGCCCAGTCCGATCGCCGAACCTGCCGCCGCAACGATGAACCCAATTCTGGAGCCCCAGTTTCCTCTCTCCTGTTCAGGGATGAGCACAAACACCTCCTCTTAAAAATTAACAGAAAGCGATAGCATTATTTTGGGATTTTCTTCAGACGGATCGACATGAAAACTTAAATCCTTACTTTCATCAAAATAGGACATGTGAGCATCTACATAAGCATCCAAAACATTGTAAAGAACAATTCCCACCAGGTACCATGTAGATAAATTTCGATTTTGGATATAAAACTCCCGTTCGGCCTCGGTCGTGCTTTTTTTAAGCATTTGGTTCAGGTAAATTGAATTTACGAACAGACCAATTTCTGCGCCTCCGAGAATTAATGCTTTAAATTGTTTGCCATTATATAATTGACCCAATCCCGGAAAAGCCAGCGAGCAAATCATAGCAGTTTTAGGAGACTTTTTTTCCATACCTGTTGAATCTATCATATTTTTCTGCGTTTTTTGACTAACATTAGTGCTGTCATTTTGAGCAAACAACTGAGATGTTATCAAGAAACATATTATAAATCCAATACTAAAAATATTTTTTATTATAATATTTATTGAAAGTGCTCGCAACGAGTTTATCTTCTCCTCTTCTGGGATTTCTTTTTAATGCTTCCAATAATTGATTGACATTATAATTATTTAAAAATTTCAAATCTTTTTTATCTAACAAATCACTGGTTCCATTCTCCAGGATTCGAATTAAAAGATCCAGCTTAATTTTTTTGAATGCTTTTACACAAATTTCGTCGAAATGTGTTCCTGTATCGCGATCCAAAATATCTATCACTTTATCGAATTCCATGCGATCACGATAATGCCGTTTTGATGTGAGAGCATCAAACACATCGACTACAGCCAGAATTCTGGCCTCCAGGGGGATATCGTTTCCGCTGAGGCCATTTGGATAACCTGTTCCATCAATCTTTTCATGATGTGCGGCGGCAATAATTGGAATAGATTTATAATCATTGCTAAAATTAATTTTTTCCAAAATACTTCTGGTATATGCCGGATGTTCTTGAATATGGGAATATTCTCGAACAGTGAGGCGACCTCTTTTTGTGAGTATTGCTTCGCGAATTGCAATTTTCCCATAATCATGTAACAATGCTGCGTATCTGAGTATTTCACGACGGTTTGTTAAAATATTCATTACATGTGCGATCGCATCCGCATATTGCGCAATCCGATGAGAATGACCTGCTGTTAACGGATCTCTGGCGTCAATAGTACTTGCAAGGGTTTCTATAAAACTATCAAACGTCTTTTTCTGTTCTTCATACAACTGAGCATTTTCTAACTGGGTTGCAGAAATAACAGAAATGGTGTCGAGCAATTGCTCGTCTTCTTTTGTAAACGGACCATCATATTTATTTAATACCTGGAATACACCAATTATCTCTCCTAATTTATTTCGCATCGGGAAAGTTAGCATATTACTCGTATGATATCCGGTTTTCTTGTCAATTTCTCTATTAAAACGCGGATCGGCATAAGCATCAGGTATATTTAAAATATGTCCGGTTGTTGCAACATAGCCGGCCACTCCCAGGTATCCCGGAAATCGTATTTCTCTTTCTCCATGAGCTACTTTGGACCAGAGTTCATTTTTATGTTTATTTAACAAAAACACTGTACAACGGTCAGCTTTTAAGGCGCGCTTAACTTCATCCATTAATATCCGTAATAGCTTATCAAGTTTTAGTTCAGTAGAAATATTCCGAGTTATATTGAACAAAACAGTTAGACGCCGGTGTTCTTCTTGATAAAACTTTAGCTTGGTTGTAATTTGGCTCTGGCTGTAGGAGTCAATCGTATCTTGCTCTCTGATCTTCATTCTTTCACTCCTAATCATCGATCTCTTCGAAATCTGCATCCTCCACATCCTTACCTGACAAATCTAAAGGTTTATTGCTTTTAGGTTGTCCTTTAACTTCCTGTCTGGGCCTGGGTGGAGAAAGCAGGTCTTTAACAAGCTTGCCTCCCCAGTAAAAAATTAAAATTAATAGTATTAATTTAATCAACATTAGTATTTTTTATCATTTTTAATATTCTATTAAAATCTTCTGGATAACTTACAAAATCTAATTCTGTTACATTTAGTATTAGCAACGGAGTTTGTTTATAGTGATTAAAAAAATGATTATAAGCCGTGTTTAATGACTCAATATATTCTTTTGATATATCTTTTTCAAATGACCGGCCTCTTTTTTTAATATTCGTCATCAAGCGTTCCGGAGACGATTTCAGATAAATCACCAAATCCGGTTTAACTATCTCCCGTTCCAGCAGCGACATTATTTTTTCATAAAGAAGTAGTTCTCTATCTTCAAGATTAAGATATGCAAATATTTTATCTTTTGCAAACAGATAATCAGAAACCAGAAGATTATGAAACAAATCTTGTTGCAAAATCGATTGCTGTTGACGATAGCGGCTTAATAAAAAAAATAATTGGGTTGAAAACGCATAATGTTTCGGGTCTCTGTAGAAATCAGCAAGAAAGGGATTTTCGTCCACTTCTTCAAGCAGTATTGAACCATTGTATTTATTCGCGATCATTTTAGCCAGAGTTGTTTTACCAACACCAATAACGCCATCAATCGTAATGTATTTAGAATTCAATAGTATTCTCTTAATTTAGCAATTCAGATTTGCATACCAATTAACGTTATTATTTGGACATCGCCTTATCATCTTTTCAACTGATTTTTTTCTTTGAGGATGTATAAATGAAGGGTCAATCTCAGCAAGAGGAATCAATACAAATTTTCTCCTGTGCATTTCCGGGTGGGGAATAGTTAGCCCGTCAGATGTAAATATTTTCTCACCATAAGTTAATATATCAACATCAATCACCCGGGGTCCCCATCTCAATGTTTTTTTTCTGCCCATCTTAACTTCAATGTCCTTAACCAGCGTTAATAATTCAATAGGAGATATCTCTGTTTCGGTTTTTAATACAACATTTAAAAACCAGTTCTGATTTGTATAGCCAATTGGTTCTGACTCATAAATCGAGGAGCATTTTATAATTTTTAGAAAGGCATTTTCTTTTATTTCAACAATACAATTTTCCAGGTTCTGCTGACGATTGCCTTCATTAGAGCCAAGCCCTAAGAATATAGTCATTAACAAGGCTTCATTTATTTTTTAAATAATTATATATAATCTAATTAATATATTAAATTAAATTAATTTTGTCAAGTTAAAAAACCTTATCATGAGACAGGTTTTTAACCAAAAAAAAAGCCCTGATATGTTGCATATCAGGGCTAAATTTAGTAATAGGCAGATTAATACATACCACCCATTCCACCTCCTGCAGGCGGCATTGGTGGCGCTTTTTCTTCTTCAGGCTTGTCGGTAATTGTTGCTTCTGTCATCAGCAACAGCCCGGCAATACTTGCAGCATTTTCCAAAGCGATTCTCGTCACTTTTGTCGGATCAATAACGCCAGCTTTCATTAAATCTTCATAAATTTCTTCTTCGGCGTTAAAACCGAATGCATTTTCACCTTCTTTCACTTTTTGAACGACGATCGAGCCTTCCCAACCAGCATTTTCAGCAATTTGTCTTATGGGTTCTTCCAAAGCTCTCTTTACAATATTTACACCAATTTTCTCGTCGCCTTCAAGACTTAATTTTTCTAAAGCCTTTAATGCACGGATATATGCAACACCACCTCCGGGAACAATGCCTTCTTCAACAGCAGCGCGAGTTGCATGAAGTGCGTCTTCGACACGTGCTTTTTTTTCTTTCATTTCAACTTCGGTTGCAGCACCGATATTCAACACAGCAACACCGCCGGCTAATTTCGCCAATCGTTCCTGTAATTTTTCTTTGTCATAATCAGATGAAGTTGTTTCAATCTGTTTTTTGATTTGACTAATTCTGGCTTTAATTTCTTCGCTTTTACCAGCGCCTTCAACGATAGTGGTGTTATCTTTATCAATGGAGACTCGTTTCGCTTTTCCTAAATCCGCTGTTGTTGTATTTTCCAGCTTAAATCCTGTTTCTTCAGAAATTACACGACCACCAGTCAGAATAGCAATGTCTTCCAACATCGCTTTGCGGCGATCACCAAAGCCCGGAGCTTTAACTGCTGCGACTTTCAGGGTTCCGCGCAATTTGTTCACAATCAAAGTCGCCAAAGCTTCGCCTTCAACATCTTCCGCGATAATCAGGAAAGGCTTGCCCATCTGTGCCACTTTTTCTAAAATCGGAAGTAAATCTTTCATGACGGAAATCTTTTTGTCATAAATCAGTATCAACGGTTCTTCGAATTCTGTTTCCATTGTGTCCGCATTGGTAACAAAATAAGGAGACAGATAACCTCGATCGAACTGCATACCTTCGACAATTTCCAATGAAGTCTCGGTGGTTTTCGCTTCTTCAACAGTAATAACACCATCTTTTCCTACTTTTTCCATTGCATCAGCGATTAAATTACCGATATCTCGATCATTATTTGCCGAAATTGAGCCAACCTGTGAAATTTCATTTTTGCCTGGCAAATCACTGCTTAATTTTTTGATTTCCGCAATAACCTCAATTACGGCTTTATTGATACCGCGTCTCAGGTGTGTTGGATTAGCACCTGACGTAACTATTTTCAATCCTTCTTGCAATATAGCCTGAGCCAGCACAGTCGCAGTCGTTGTTCCATCGCCAGCTATATCGCTCGTTTTTGAAGCAACTTCTTTAACCATCTGCGCACCCATGTTTTCAAACGGATCCTCTAACTCAACTTCCTTGGCAACAGTTACACCGTCTTTTGTAATCGTAGGGGCGCCAAATTTTTTATCTATAACAACATTTCTTCCTTTCGGGCCGAGGGTAACTTTCACTGTATCAGCTAATATGTCGACACCTTTCTTCAATGCGTTTCTTGCATCAACATCAAAATTAATTAATTTAGGCATATTAAATTCCTCCATTGTTTACATTGTTTATCGTTATCTAATTACAAAACTGCTAAAATATCACTCTCTCGCATAATGAGATAATCTTCTTCATCGACTGTCACTTCTGTACCAGAATATTTTCCATACAATACAATGTCGCCAACTTTTACTTCCATCGGTATCTTTTCTCCGGCATCAGAAACTTTTCCAGGGCCGACAGCAATTACTTTACCCTGCTGTGGTTTCTCTTTTACCGTATCAGGAATAATGATACCGCTCTGTTTTTTTTCTTCTACATCCATCGGGTCAACAACAACTCGATCAGAAAGTGGTCGCATGTTCATTACATATCCTCCTATAATTTTGGTTAACTTTATTTATCATAAATCTCAATTATGACAAACTTATTTTGTTAGCACTCAGGGAAAGTGAGTGCTAAATATGATTAATAAATATAATAATATTTTTTTAAATTTCAATTACACATAAGCAGTTTATATTGTCCTATATAGCGAATTAAAATTATAATACATATTATATCATATTTATGTAGTAATTTGTTACTTATTGCTTTATTACATTTAATAACGATTACAACAAAAAAAATCGGCCAGAAACACTCCTGGCCGATCTTATTTTAAAATAAATAATTATCATTGATTACTTTAAATAAATCATTTTTCTAACATCATTGTAAATAACTTGATTCACCTTTTTGCCATTGAGTGTTGTTTTCCGAATAACCTGTAATCTGGAGAAATAGACACCGCTTGGTAACATATTTCCTTCACTGTTTCTTCCATCCCAATGAATAATATAATGAGAAGCCTGTCGTTCACCATCAACTAAACGTTTTACAGTTTGGCCAAGAATATTGTAGATCGTTAAAGTAACAAAACAATTTTCCGGCAATTGAAAACGAATTTCAGTACCTGCATTAAATGGATTCGGGTAATTTTGATATAGCAAGTATACATTTGTCGGGCCAAGAGATTGCGGATCTGTTGTATCGTCCGGATGGGGAGGCCGATTTTCTTTGTTCGGTTTCAGCAGAACAACATACATGCTCTCAGCGCCCAATGCTCCTCCAGCCAAATTTCCTCCGAGGACAACCTCTCCCTTTTTGTAATCTCTTGCCCAAAGTTCTAAACGATCAGCATACTCAGAAACTTTAATCGATTTTCCGGTTGCTGTAAACTGAGATGTTAACCAATTGGGGTATTTTTGTGCCCGGCTATCATACGCAATATATACTGTTGCATCTACACTTAACTCAAATTCTAAAAATTCCTGTTCATTACTCCCACGATCGTTATTTGCAGTTTTCATCCAAAGCAACTCTTTATATCCATCAGGAATAGACACGATTGTGTAACTTCGGTCAAGGTAATAAGTATCACCTTTCTTTAAATAGTTTGTTGAATAGCCCGCAACGTTAATATTCAATGCAATTGACCCACCAGGAGTTGGCGTTTCAGTTAGACCGTAATTTACACTGCTATTCGGAGTTATCGTATTGGGCGGAGTTGCTCTGTCTTTAATATTATTTACTGTTAAAACATACGCTCTATAAGGATCGTGAGCGCTTGTTAGCAAAACAATAGTTTTCAAATCCGCGTACAATTTTGCACTATAAATTTCGATTCCATTATTTATATAATAGTTATTCTTGTTTTCTGCTGATTCACGGGATACTATTTTATTAAAAACCACCTCTATCGAGGTTTCATTTATTGCAACCACAGCAGAAATTTCCGGAGGATTTCTATCTTCAATGACATACGTATATGCAGCAGTAGAATTTTCTCGAATCACATTCGGGTTTGGCGCTCGATCCCTGATATTATTAACGATTAACTGATATGTACCCCCTCCTTCATGTGCGGTGGTGGTTAAGTGTACAACACGTTGATTATTATCCAGGGTTGCGTCAATAATACTTATTCCATTATTAATATAATAATTATTCGTATTCTCTGCGGATTCCCTTTCTATATCTTCACTAAAAGTGACATTAATATGTGTTGCATCTGTAATATCTAACAATATAATCGTTGGCGCAACATTATCTTCCGGTGTGTATGTGTAAGATATTGTGCTGTTGCTATTAATCACATTTGGCGGATACGCCCGATCACTCACATTATTCACTGTCAATACATACGTTAATCCCGCCGTATGGTGGGAGGTTGTCAGGTGAACAATTTGAAGATTATTATCCAGTTCGGCGCTAAATATTTGAACATTATTATTGATTGCATAATTATCAATATTTTCAGCAGAAGCCTGATCTAACATTTCAGTAAATACAATATCTACTTTATCGCTAGCCTTAACGACCGCGGAGTATAAACCAGGGGCTGTTTTATCTTCTTCATAAAAAGTATATGATGTGTTGCTGTTATCAGCAATTAAATTTGGTACCGGTGCTCTGTCTTTTATATTATTCACCGTCAATGTATATGTTACTGCATTCTGATGAGCTGTTGTCGTTAGATGCACAACGCGTAAATTATCATCCAGATTTGCCTGGATAATTGATATTCCTTTATTGATTGCATAATTTGAAATTGTTTCGGCAGATTTTCTATCAAGGTCTTCACTAAAAATCACATCAATATGTGTTGCATTAATTGTTTTCGCTTCCACCAGCGTTGGTTTTGTATGATCTGTTGGATTAAACCGGTATTGATAATCGCTATTTGGTTTAATCACATTCGGATTCTCGGCCTTATCTTTGACGTTATTTATCGTAAGCGTATACAACACACCTTCCTGATGCGCAGAGGTACGAATATACACCATCTGTTCATTTTCATCTAATGAAACATTATTTATATCAATACTATGATCAATCGAATAATTTGCTTTGTTCTCAGCGGATGATTTTTCCACAGGTTCAGTAAAAACCAAATTAACTGTGACGGAGTCTCTTATTTCCACTGCATAAATTTCCGGCGGAGTAATATCTCCTAACGGTATTTCAGCAACGACCTCTTCAGAAAAGCCACTCTCATTGCCAGTTAGATCGTAGGCTGTCAGAGCAAAATAATAGGTAACACCGCCATTCAAATCTGGCGTTATATATTCATTTGCTTTATCAATATCTTCAACAACATCATAATTTCGAGTCGCTGTTCCATAATACATTTTATAACCGCCAAGGTCACTATCTTCTACATTATTCCAATACAAATGTACTTTTCTATCTTCGAGTTCAAAATTGGAAACAACAGGTACGGCCGGAGCTGTTCTGTCTTCTGCATTTACAGCATAGCTGATTTCTTCAGAAAAATCGCTCTGATTATCTGCCGTATCATAAGCAGTTACAGCCAGATAATACGTCACCCCATTTTGTAAATCAGGTGTTGAATAGCTGGTCGCCTTGCTGACATCTACAGTTGTTTGATAATTTTTAGAAGCTGTACCATAATGGACTTTGTATCCTTGCAAATCCGATTCATTATTTGGATTCCATGAAACATGAATTTTCTTATTATCCAATCGATGGTCGGCGATTATTGGTTTCGAGGGAGCGTCTGTATCATTAACAGGAATTCGTGCACTGATTTCATTTGAATAATTACTTTCATTATTATTATTATCCAGGGCAGTCACCACAAAATAATATGTTTGTCCCTCCAAAAGGTCTGGTGTTTGATAGCTTGTACTTTTTCCGGCATTGACAACTTTTGTATAATTTCCGGCCTGAGTGCCATAATGTACTTTATATCCGGCCAAATCCTGCTCATTATTATTTTGCCATTGAATTGTGATTTTCAATTCCTGGACTGTATAGCCTGTTAAATTTGGCTGAGCAGGCGGAGTGGTATCACTATTCCCAACTGGCGTACTAACCTCTTCTGAATAGCCGCTTTCATTGAGAGCAGTATCATAAGCAGTAACTGCAAAATAGTATTGCACTCCATCAGTCAAATTCGTTATTGTATGTTCCGTTGTATTTCCAACATCTAAAATTGAAGAATAATTTCTGCTTGATGTTCCGTAATATACTTTGTAACCTGACAAATCCGCCTCGCTGTTCGGATCCCATGTTACATTAACATCACCAGCATAAATTTTTGAGAATAAATTCGCTATCAACAAAATTACCCCCACAAATTGACCCGTTCTTTTTTTCCTGTTACTCATTTTACGCCTCATTAATTCTGATTCTTTTTTTCATTCCATTCCGCAAGCACATTACATGAAGCCCGATATATATTTATTGAAATGCTAACTATTGCGATGTAACTCTAAGTTATTTTACAAAGATCAATTAATAATTTAGCTTAAGTACAAGCAATAAATATACCATAAGATTTATATATGTCATATACCTTTAATTTGCATTTATTTAAAGCGTTCTATGCATTTAATTAATTATTATTAATATTACATAGAAGTATTTCATTAATGTAACGGATTTATAACAAATATTGCTTAAAAATAAAAAAGCCTTCGCAAGATATACGTTGCAAAGGCTTTTAACAAAACATCAATTTATAGTTGTTAAATATTTTTTTTCCAACTGGGGTGGGTAATGTTGTGATATTTAATTTTATAATTCAGGGATCGTGGCGATATACTTAACAATTTTGCTGCATCTTTTTGAATCCATTTACTAACTTCCAAAGCTTTAACAATTGCGTCTTTTTCGAGCTTTTCCAATTTTAATGTTGGCAATCCAGTATTTTCAATCTCTCCTCTTCTTCGGTCTCTTCCTCCGGCAGCAAAATAATCTCTTCCTGTGAGAACGATATCATCCGGTGTAATCATTTGACCTTCTTCCACAATCAGCACCGCACGTTCGACAAGATTTTTCAGTTCTCTAATATTACCAGGCCAGTGATGATTTTTTAATAGCCGCATGGTATCTTCAGTAAAACCTTTTGTATTCTTTCTCAATTCGCTGGTAAATTTTCTTCGGAAAAATTCAGCGATCAAAGGGATATCTTCTTGCCGTTCCCGCAATGGCGGAACATTGATTGTAACAACATTTAGCCGATAATATAAATCATCGCGAAACTCTCCGTCCTGAATGGCATCCCACAAATCTTTATTAGTTGCAGTTATTATTCTGACATCTACTTTTATTGTTCTGTTACCACCAACACGGCTAAATTCATGATCTTGTAACACACGCAATATTTTAGCTTGAGTTGACAAATGCATATCCCCAATTTCATCCAAAAACAGCGTGCCCTCATGAGCTTGTTCGAATTTACCAATTCGTGTTTGGAAAGCACCAGTGAAGGATCCCTTTTCATGCCCAAATAATTCGCTTTCCAATAAATTTTCCGGCAAAGCAGCACAATTGACTTTAATATAGGGTTTATCCGCACGCAAACTAATAAATTGTATTAGTCCGGCAATTAATTCTTTTCCTGTTCCGGTCTCCCCTTGAATTAAAATACTCGCATTGCTTTTTGCAACCTTTTTAATAAGATTTAAAATCTCACGAATTTGTGGACTTCTGCTTACTAACGGATAATAGTAATCAAAGCCAAAATTTTTCCCCCAGGTTCGGTTTAAATCTCCAGGATTTTTTAAATTCTTTTCTGCCCAATCCAGGTCTAATTCTTTTGAGTGGCCGTTCATGCTTTTCCCATTTTAAGTGAATGAAAAATTTCCATCATTTTCCAAACACCCGAAAATAAACAACCCCAACCAAGCTTAGGTTGCAGAAATCCTTGTTGCATGCGCTATGAAAACTTCGTTGGGGTTGAGTTCGGTGAATATCTAAAGATGCAGTGCAAGGAAAAATTTTTATGATTTAGATTAAATGATGCATAGCAAATGATGTATACCCTAATCTCGGCTTCTTTTTTGCAAATTATATGCCACAACATTTATTTTAATGAAATAACTGCTAACTTCTTCTTTTTAAAATAATTTTATCAAATATTGGTCTTATTTAATTATATTCAATTTGTTATTAATTATTTAGTTATAAATTATATTATAATAATTTATTACAATTAGTTCTAAGGTGTTAGTTAATTCTCAAGTATTTTAATTATTGCACATAATTCGATCACCTCTGAACAAATTTTAGGCACTAATTAAGCGTTTTAATTGCTCAATTGAATACATAGTTGCGTTTTCAATATATTCTAATTCCTTTAATTTTAGTGCATAACGCATAATCCGAGGCATTTCTAATCCCACTTTTTCAAGAATACTACTTTTTTTAAATAATTCCGTCTTCAAACCATCAAAATAAATCTTACCATTATTGATCAAAATTACCCGCTTACATAATTTGACGATAAAATCCAAATTATGAGAAATCAAAATAATTGTTTTTCCTAATATATGCAGGTTCACCAAAAGCTTTTCAATTTTTCGAATTCCTGAAGCATCAAGGCACGCTGTTGGTTCGTCAAGAATGAACATTTCCGGATTCATTGAAATTATTCCAGCCAGCGCAACTCGTCTTTTTTCGCCTTCGCTTAATTTAAATGGTGAACGAGATTTTATTTGATCAAAATTTAAATCAACAAGATTAAATGTCTCCCGAATTCGCGTATCAATTTCTTCTTCATCCAACCCAAAATTTTTTGGTCCATAAGCAACATCATCATAGACCGTTTCCTCAAACAATTGGGATTCAGGGAATTGGAAAACAACACCAATTTTTCTGCGAATTGAATTAAGATCAAAGTTTGCTTTAGAAATATCGTCATCGTCAATAAATACTTTACCTTCACTCGGTTGTAGCAATCCTGTAAAATGCTGAGCTAACGTTGTTTTTCCTGAACCTGAAGGCCCAATAATACCGACAAACTCATTTTCAGAAATTTGCATATTTATATCGTCCAAAGCAACTTGCGATTCTGGTAGATAATTCTGATAATAATAACTAACATTTACAAAACGAACTTTCATGCTGCCACCAATTATGAAATAATTTTTGCTTCTTTTAGAATAAATTGGATGTTTTCATTTAAGCGATACTTTATGTCTGGCGTGAATCCTACATATTTATAACGAATTAATCCAGAGGCGTCAATCACAATATGCGTTGGAAATCCAATTATTTTGTATTTCTTGCGAATTTTACTTCCGTTATAAATCTGTTTATATTTAAATGGGTGAACTTCTAAAAAATTTTGAATCACTGTTTTATTCTCATCAGAAATCGCCCAAAATTCAACAAAATTTATTTCTGCGAGATCATCAACTAATTGGTTTAAGCTTGGAATTTCCCGGATACAGGCGCTGCTCCAGCTATTCCAAAAATTAATAACAATGACTTTTCCCTGCATATCAGAAAGATTCGCTTTTTCATTTTCTATTGTAAACGTTTCAAAATCTGGCGCCGGATAAGCGGACGCTTTCAATTCCTCTTTAATTTCTTTATCGAGATATTGTTCAAATTCAGCGTCATTCCCTTTTTCAGAAATGTAAATTTTGCGTAGATAGTCTTTTATTTTTTCTTGCGCCGGATTAATGCTAAACGCTTTAATAAATGCCTTCTTTGCATTTATCATATCATTCATTTGAAGGTACGATTTCCCGATATGCTCCAATTCAAATGCCGGAAATGGGGTTCCAATATTTATCGCAGCAATTCTGTTTTCAACTGAAGCCAGGTGATCTCCAATGGCCGAGTTCAAATTTGCTGTTAACGAATAGATCTGACACAAATCGATATTTAATTGATTTTTTCGCTTTCCGGGATGCATCCAGGGATTTTTTAATACCCTCTGTGCTTCGGTGCAATATTCTTTGGCACTTATCAGCAATTTACGCGCAACCTCGTAATTTTTATCGTTGATTTCCATAGATGAAAGTGATAATTTATTTGATACATTATCCGGAACAATTTCACCCAATTTCTGAAATACATATTTGGCCTTTAAATTTTCGCGCTGCTGTAGGTAGTAATTACCAAGACGAAAATAAGCTACTTTCACATATTCAGATTGCGGATTATCCACTATAAATTTTTCCAATGCAATTATCTGTTCCTGTGAATTATGAGCGTTTTGCAGATAAATCATCGGATAAGCGACTTCGTCAAATGACTCCAGATGCGAGCATGTCTTTTTCAGATGATAAGCATAGCCGAGCGCCTTTTCCTTATTTTTCAGAAGCTGCCAATTTGTGAACATCGCTAATTTGATCAGTTCATAACTTGATTCATTGGTATTCAATAAACTGTCAAGTTGGTTTCTAATTACAGGACTAATCTTTTCATTGAGAACCATTTGAGCATCCCATAATTCAAGCCATGTTTTGTAGTTCTCCGGAAATAACTCTAACTCCTTTTTAAATTCTTCGATCGCTTTTTTATAGTACGGCAATGCTTCCGGGCGATTTCGGCCACGATAAATTTGCCCCAGCGTATAATGGGTATTTTTGTGAACATTATTATTCTCATCCCGCACAATAATCGACCATCCCCGACCATTATTGTCATCGACGCGATTCAGTTCATCCTCAAATTTAATTGAAATTAAATAACCGGATGATGGCAATTGTAATTCAGCTTTCCAATTATTTTTCTTTTTTACCATCGGTTGGGTCAATACAGTATCGTGCTGCTCATAATAGATTTCACAAATCATAAGAATGTGTTCGGCATTTGAAAGTGCAGCCTTTTCCGAATGCGAGTTGTAACGGATGTTGATTTTATCTCCACCATGTGGTTGCTCCGGCCTCCAAACTACTACTTGTTTTTGTGAAGAGCCGCATTGAAAAAGAATCGTAATTAGAAAAAAAACTACTATCAATTTTCGATTCATTTATATTATCCCTCCCTGAAAAATTTAATGAATACAATTTACAAAATAAAAATTTTAAATCAAAGGAAAAATGATTTTTTTACTGAAATCAAACGATTTTACCAATGCAAATCAGTCCATTCTCGTAGCAAGTAGTAGGTTTTATTGTTGATTTTTCCTGATAATAGGGGAAATTATAATATTATTAAAATAATAATGATGGGAATTTGCCAATAAAAAAAGCTGAACATACACACCCTCTGTCGAAACAATTGGCCAATTTAACTTTTTGCTTCTCAGAGAATCTGCTGATATTCAGCCTTTTATCTATATAATTTTTTTAGTAGTTCACTCTGAATTATATACAAGTACAAGTTCAATTCGTCTGTTTAATTTTCTACCGTGAGACGTGGCATTGTCACCAATAAGAATGCGCTCACCACTTAGCGTTTCAAGGTTCAACGGACTAGACTCACCATATCCTGTTGACGCTTTTATGCGAGTCCTTACTTTACTAAATTGATCCGGCCTCTGTTGTTTTAATCTTCTCAAAAACTCTTCATGAAATCGTTTTGCACGTCTTCTTGATAAAACATTATTAACTGATTCGGGACCGACTGCACATGCATGACCTGTAAAATACATCCTCGCATCTTTGTCATCTAAGAATTCAGTGGTATATTGATACAGTTTCTGCCAGTAAAAATCATACATTGGCTCAGTTTTCCCAAATTTTAACGGAAAAGATATCCGATGTTTTCGGCCAATATCTTTGCGTTCCAAACGGATATTCTTTATTTTTGTTCGAAATGTCCTGCCAAGCGAATCTGTCAATGTTAAATAGCTGTTAATATTTTTATCAAGCCAATCAGCCACATCCTGATTTGATGTTAAATTCCAAATAATTTCTTCAATTATATCTGTTTGTTTATAATCCACATCAATCGGAACAAAATCACTCATTTCTTCATAGTATTGAGTTAATCTTGTTTGTTCAATTGAAATATAGCCTTCAATATTTGCTTCAAATGAAATTGGCTTTACATCAACGTGATTATCGCTATGAAAAACTGAACCGAATAAAATCTGGTGATTAGACGGATCGGTTGTTATCTCTACATAACGGCGTTCTTCAAAAATCCACTCCGCATCTGTGGGATTTGCCGGTACATTTCTTCTGGGCAATACCGTTCCTGGTAAAACTTCAATTTGGGTTTCGAATACACCTTGATTTATAAGAGCTTCTTTTACAGCATCAGCTCGTAAATTAGCTAATGCCACATCTTCTTCACCAGAATTTGGATCAGCATATCCTTTTAATGCGATTCCCAAATGTCGATTCATTTTCAAGCGTTGAGACAAAATTGACAGCGTGGCAGTTAAATTTGTATTTTCTAAATATTCTGTTCTAACAGCCGAACTATTTCGATTAAAAGTTAGATGTGTGATCAATGGAATTTCAATTGAATTAGTTGATACATCCATTGCCACGATTTCTTTTTTGCTATTCACCGCCCCTTTTGGAATGGAATAAAAATTCTCATGCAGTTCACCTAAGCACTGTTCAGCCTCTCGGTCATTTTTTATAACAACGACATTAATTTTATATTCACCTATTATTTTTGCATACCAGGGAACTTCTATTGTTTTCGACTGAGCTGGTTCGAGAGCGTCTATTTCAAACTCTCCGACAAGATGAAAACTACCGTTTGTGGCATATTTAGTTTTATCAAAATCAGAAACGACGCTATCCTTAACTACTAATTTAAAATCAGTTACCGGAATACTTCCGCTATTTTCAATTATAATTTGTAAATTACCTTGAAAATCATTGGTGGTAATCCACTCATCCGGCTGAAACGCGATTTTCTTTATTTCAATGATTGGTTTCGGAATATAAAAATTAGATATTTTTCTATTTTTTATCTCTGCAAACCGGACGTGATTATCCAAATCATGAGCACAAACAAGCCAGTAATAGTATCCTCCTTTAAGCTGTTCAATTCTAATAGAATCTGTTTCTGTGGTAATTATATTTTGATAGACAGAATCGTTTAAAGCCAACCAAAAATCATCACCCGATCTCTCATAACTCTGTATTAACTGATCCAGTTTCAAACTATCTTTGTCAATAACAACTGTATATTTCACAACATCAAACAGATCCGGGTCGCGTGATT
Organism: uncultured Cytophagia bacterium; assembly: GCA_964498785.1. Classification (GTDB taxonomy): domain Bacteria; phylum Zhuqueibacterota; class Zhuqueibacteria; order Thermofontimicrobiales; family Thiofontviventaceae; genus Mariaggregatimicrobium. The sequence continues at coordinate 24,176 of CAZCJL010000091.1, forward strand.
TTTCCCATTTTAAAGCGATCACATTTTGTTTGACAGTATCACCGATACCAGGTTTAAAATGTCGAAAAGATTCCGGCGAAACAGGAAAATATTTAACATCACCTCGATATGTGCGTGAGAACATTTGGTCGGCATCGATTGTTGCGACATCAAATTGTAATGCTTTATTACGCCCCGGTATAATCGTTTTTTCAGATGTCGTAACATCATCCAGGCGGATACTCACTCCGAACGAAAAGCTTTTGAGCAAATCATTATTAAAATTATAGCCGCTATTAATAGCAAAACGCTCGTTATAAGAAAATTCCGCCCCAACAGCAAATCCGCCTTCCTCGTCTCGCACTTTTTGATAATCGGAAATAATCCGAAGCTGAAAACCATTGTGTTTACCGAGATAAAGGCCCGCTCCCACACGCCATGTTTGTGGGAGCGGTGTGCCCACCATGTCAAATTTGATATTCTTACCAATTTGTGTTAATGCACATCCGACTGACAAAATTCCATAATCAAAAATCGGATTACCAAGTCGAAATCTGGGCGATTGAGCTATCAAACCTGCATCAAAAATAAGCGTATTTGCCTCAAAAGTATAAAGTTTACTTCGATAGTATTTTATATTGCTTCCAATCGCAATCCGATCAGACAGAAACGAAAGTGGTTGTCCAACGCTTAATGACGCTAACACATCACTTGCCGATGCCGTTTGTATATTTTGGCCGGCACTATTAAACTCTGGTACGCCATAATAAACAATTCCCAGCGCTATTTGTGTTTGGCGGCTCCATGGCATCCGTACTTTCCTTCCGTGTATCAGTGATGCATTGTAAACATCAGCGATCCATTTATTGTACGAGACCGCCCAGTTCCACTCTCTTAAAAAACCTGTGGCTCCAGGATTTGCAAACAAGGCATACGTTTCATCCAATCCGCCGGAGTAACTACCAGCCATCGCTTGTAAGCGTGCTCCAGGTAACATTTTTAGAAACGCGGAACCTGCCCGTATCTGTCCAATTACCCTTCCATTACACAGAAAAAGAACTAGCAGAATAAGCAGGAGTAAACTGTTTTTTTGACGTTCAACTTTCATTTATTAGCCTTCTTTTCTATCTGATAATAATAAACTTTTTCCAGGAATTGTATCCAGCAGATCTAAGAGTGACAATATAAATACCGCTTCCAATCAATTTGCCACCTGCTGCTAAACCATTCCATTGATATTTATTCCAACCTCCCTGATAATCACCATCTGACAACTTTACAATATGTCGCCCCGAAATATCATAAACATCCAAGCATGCCCTACGACCGTTTTGAAATTTGAATTGTATATCCAAATGTTCCCCAATATTCGGCTGAAACACATTTCTATCCAATTGCAACTGGTTATTACTTTGAATGACAGCCACGTCCTGCGCACTCAAATCGCCGCCCTCAGAATAGACAACGCGGATCTCAAAAGTCACCAGATCTTTTAGATTTTTACTACTCAAAGAACCATGACAATATTTTTCATCAATTGTAAACCAAACGTCAGGAGTCAAATTGGGATGGGATGCTATAAAGTCATCTGCATACGATTTATTTATTTGGCCATCCGGAAGATAGACCCACAAGTCCCAATATGTTGGTTTGAACGGAACCATCACTCTCACATCCAGGCTGTCAGATACATCAGCGATGGATGGAGTCACTTTGATAAAAGGCAGTTTTGATTTTGGCTTACCAATTAAAACTGCTATGGACGATTGATTGTTATAATCTGTGGAATCATTGGACGCAACAATATTCGCTTTCGATATCAGTATAGAGTCTTTTTCCGGCACTGTTTTTGAAATTCGCCCTGTAAATTTGATTTTTAAAATAGAATCCGGTTCAATGAGATCAAATTTCCAAACTAATGTATCATTTTGAATTTTTAGAGGAGTCAAATCAAAGTTTTGTACATTGAAAAAAGGGGGTAACACATTCTTTACGACAACATCGCGGCAGAAATCAGGGCCATTGTTGCTTACATTCAAGCAATAACAAATAGTATCGCCGATCATTGCCACGCTAATCGAATCCGTTTTTTCAATGTATATAGAATCAGTAACAGCCTGCGTGGTAATGCTTAAATCAGCGTAAAAAGGCTGCTCATTGTTTGCGTCTGAGTGTACATAAAAACAGGACTCGTCAGTATTATTTGTGGAATCGATATCATGAGGCGCAATTAATTGAAAATGATTCATTACCTGGTTTAATCCAGCCTCCCATTCTCCGATCAGATTCGCCTCAAATTTTATGACCACGGAACCCTGTGGTTCGATTGTCGGTAATTTCCAGATAATTTCTGCGCTACTTTGATTTTCCGGTATTAGAGAAAAATTGTTTCCATTTATTGGTGTTGAAAAACGAGCAATAACTTGCCCTGATCTCAAGGTATTTACAAAATTATTTTTTATTACAATGCGATAATCAACCGTTTCACAGGGATAGGCTAATAAGTTTTCCGCGCCATAAAAATATTCTGTCCGTTCTGTTTTTAATTCTAAATTCAGCATACCATCCGTTTTGGGTTCAGCAATAACCCGCAAACTATCAATGAATTTCACACTTTCCGGACCATTAATAGGCCCATTTAAAAGCTGAGGATATTGTTCAATAATTGCTGCATAGTGGTGAAGTTTAATTGTGTTCATGCCCTCCTGAAAAAAGAAAAGGCCAGAATCACGCCATATCGTGTGCCTGGGCCCAGGGTTATCAACGACCACAACATAGAGGCCAGCATTTGTATCCACGCCAGTGCTGACAAATCCAGTAGCAGATTCCACAGTCAGATAATAGCTCTCATTTCTTTGCTCATCCCCGTCACCATAAAGGACACGAGCATGTATTCGGTAAAAACCAGAATTGTTGATGTTCACCTCAACAACATCAACATGCTTATCCTTTTCTTTTGCATCCGCACGTACACCGATTGTATCTGTTACAAAGAAAAAATCTTCTATATATTGCTGCTGCGCAATAGCGAATCCCGAAAAAGATTTCACTATAAACATCATTATAAAGAATTGTGAAAGCATCAGTTGCTTCATAGCATAAATTTACCATTCTTGAAATTTATAGTCCGTAATTGATAATTTAATTTTTTGAAAATGCAACATTAATGCCAATTAATATTAATAATATATTGTTATACTTAATATTGAGCGTTTTAATTTTATTTTAGATTTAAATATCTATTAGTTAGGATATCTATATTAACATAATTATATTTAATTATTAACATTAATGATACTTAATATATTATTTCACCAAACTATTTGGTGAAATTTGAATCACTTTTTTTTGCTTCAAATTGATATCCACTATCAAATAAAAAAAGTAAAATCGTCACAAATTGAGACATCGTATCTTTTTTGTATCAATTTCATGCATTGAACATGTTTCAATGTTATGGAAGTTTGGCATGTCATATTGTAACACAATCTTTGAGGATTTCAAGGTCAGAACAGGAAATATTTTGAAATCAAAGAAAAAGTAATCAAAACTGTATTGATTGCCGGCCACAGAATGAAAAGCACATACGATGAAGTCGGCAAGGGTTTGGGCTGATTGCCAAAAAGTTTGGACGGCGAATATAAGAAAACAATGCTGATTTTGAAACTTGTTTTCCGGTTCGAAAAGGTGTCAATGAACCGGATATCTCAATACGGGAATTGAAGGGTGGTAAAGCAGTATCCTTGCTTCACAAATGAGCTTATGAAACCCCTGGAGATTCATACAAAGAATTATATGCTTATATGAATGAAAACAATCATCCTAACCCGGTAAGTATATTTGAAGGGACCGGGTATAATTTTCACAGGAAACCCCAAAAACCACTTGACGGAAATAGTCATTCTTGTTAACTAAAAAAACCGCCTGTCAATTTTGATTAATCAAAATGACAGGCGGTTTTTAGTTAATTTTTGAGTTGCTCAACAAAATATTTCTTACATATTTCTAATCTGCTGAACTGTCACTTCCGAAAAACGGTGAATGACGATATCTGCTGTGAATGTGTTGCCGGAAATTTTTATCCGATGTTCCCACAAGTGTACTATGCACTTCTTCCGAAACATTTAGATTCAGTTCTCTGAACAGCTCCTGCTCAATCTTCGTGTAGATCGGTTCACCATTGATGATAACTCCATCCATGTCAAAAATAACAGTGGAAGTCATTTCTATCCATTTCTTTTCTAAATAAAACGACCAAACAATTTTTAACTACCTGGTCGCCTGAATGTTCGCGTTTTTTTAGAATCATTTTTAATTAGTGCCTGAACGAAAACTACTTATTTTCTATTAAAATTCAAAACGTAGC
>CAZCJL010000092.1:0-28450 GCA_964498785.1 uncultured Cytophagia bacterium
CGACATAGCGGCAATCGCCCATATCTACCATAAAATATTGAGAAGATACCATTTTATTTTAGCGGATATTCATTGCCCGAATGAGTTAATAAATTTTGATAGGAGATGTTATGAAAACGAATTCACTAAAATTACTTCCCATTTTCTTCATATTGATTATCGGATTGACATTGTCTAATTGTCAACGCAACCAGCAAAAATCTGTTGATGGTACGACAATCGCGCTCGTTTTAAAAACTTTAAATCATCCATTTTTCATTGATATGCAGCGCGGCGCTGAAGAAGCTGCCGATAGTTTATCGATAAATCTGATGATCCAGGCAGCAGAGCGTGAGGTGGATGTTGAAAAACAGATGCAAATTATCGAAAACCTGATCCAGCGGCAGGTAGATGCGATTTGTGTGGCTCCCAGCGGATCCCGGGAGTTGGTACCGGTAATCCTCAAAGCCAATCAGGCGGGGATTCCAATTGTTACCATCGATACACGGGTTGATTCTGCTGCACTTGCGGAGATCGGCGCCGAAGTCGTTACGTATGTCGGCTCGGATAATTACGAAGGGGGGCGCATCGCTGGTGAATTTGTAGTAAAAAAGCTTGGCGGAAAAGGGAATATCGCTATTCTGGAAGGCATTCCGGGTCACGAAACGGGTGATGCCCGGTTGCGCGGATTTCATAAGGCGTTGGAAGATGCACCCGGAATAAAAGTCGTCACATCGCAGACGGCAAACTGGGAACGGGATCAGGGCTTTAATGTGTTTCAAAACATCATGCAATCCCACCCGGATGTCGAGGCATTGTTTTCTTGTAATGATTTGATGGCATTAGGCGCGATAGAAGCAATTGCAGCGGCAAATAAAACCGGAAAAATTACTGTCGTCGGTTTTGATGCCTTAGACGACGCCAAAATCGAAATCAAGGATAGAAAAATGGAAGGATCGGTGGCACAACATCCATACGATATGGGCAGACTGGCAGTGGAAAGCGCGTATAAAGTTACTCAGGGAGAATCTGTCCCGGACTATATTTCCGTTACCATCGAATTAATCACAAAAGAAGATCTCCAATAACATCACATCCGAAGTGTTCATAATTGCGGTAAGAATATGGCGATACTGAATTAAAAGGAATCGTTTGTAATCAAAAATAATAGAATTAATAACAAGTAACCATAATAAAATTGGAGATGATTTTATGCAGACAATGAGCTTACATAGCGGTAAAATATTTTTGTTGATCCTCTGTTCCCTGTGTGTCTTTACCATTTCACAAGATTTATCAAATGTGCTGGCTGCAGAGAATAATTTTGAAAGTGACTATACATTTATTATTACGGTAGACATGCGGCAGTATGCCATGAAAATATACCACTCACCAGAGCACTTTTGGGGTGTGTTACAAGCTGTGGACAGAGTTGGCAAGGGCGAGTTTATGATCAGCAGGGACTTGAAGCGTTCCGACAATTTTATCATGAATTTAAAACCAGCGGCGCTGGTCGCGACCAAATTGTTGACACATTCTGGGAGAATTCTCAATACTGCAAGAGTACATTTTTCAAACTGTATGTTGGCAGCGAGCAGATAAAAGTTGAGATTTACCGCGACGACGCCCGCGGTGGCGAATATACGTTGCGAGAAACGTTGTTTTTAGATGCGAAGCGGTAGCAACTCGGAAATACGCGCTCCTTAAGGAATTCCTGTTGTTCTTCTGGCAAAGAATTGATAACCTCACGTACATTTTGAAACGTTGAAGTTGATTAATTCGACACTTTCGATCTCCATGAAAAACAACTTATTCTTTTTATTAAAAACAGAAAATTATATGTAACTTGTCAATAACTAAAATCGATTTGTAAAATATTCGTTACTATTCAGCATCGAGCTGTCATTCCTGCGGATGCAGGAATGACGCCTGAATAGTTACAAATATTCTTAAAAAGCAGTTGATTAACATGAGAACCCGGAATCACACCCATTTGATTTTCAATCACTCTGTGCCTCTGTGGCACGATTTGTGAATAATGCAGGCTATGTTATCGGATATTATAAATTATCCAAGTTAAAATAAAGTCAATTGAGAATCAAGTTGATCCGGAGTTAACGATTTTTTTGGTGGTGGCTTTATTAGCGCTGACTGGCTCGTTTTCAATGACTGTTTAATATCCGAGACAAAGCGAGACGGAATATTACTCCGCCGCTCGCCGAACAAAAAACGACTGGCCGAATACGTTAAAATTAGTTTCGTCTTTGCACGGGTCATCCCGACATAAAAAAGTCGTCTCTCCTCTTCAATATTTGCAATTTTCCCTTTTGGCGGTCGATAGGGTAACACACCATCTTCACAACCAGCAATAAAAACCACCGGGAATTCCAGTCCCTTGGATGCATGTAAACTCATCAGGGCAACTCGTTCCGCCTTTGGATCGTATATATCGTTTTCATGCTGCAATTTCACTCGTTCCAGAAAATCATTTAAAGGGACGCCCCACTTGTCTGCAAAATTGCGTATTTGTTTCCAATAATGATCACGTTGACGATCGTTTTTGTAATATGATTTGACGCCTGATCGCTTCAGTATTTCGTCGATAAGCTCAGCTACTGCCGAGTTCGTGCTTAACTCAATCAAGGCATTTATCTTTTCAACAAAAATATTTAACGGCTGCTTATGGATTTCGCTAAGCGAGGATATATAATTCACCTTTTCCAATGCTTGCCAGAGCGTCAATTCATTCGTGCTTTTATAATCAAATACTACCTGCATCGTGTTTGAACTGACGCCACGCGGCGGTATCATCAAAGTACGTGACAAATCATTATCTGAATGGGGATTTTGAATCACCGCAAGATAGCTCATTATTTCCCGGACTTCGGTTCTTTCCCAGAAAGAAACCTCTCCCATTGTTTGGTACGGAATTCCCGAACGGATAAAGGCTTCTTCCAGCGCTTGCAATTGAGTATGCAAGCGATACAACACAGCAATATCTGCGAAACTCACTCCCTTGGTCGATTCATCATCACCCGCTCTCCCCGAATCAACAGAAAAGAAGCTTGTTGCACCAACCATTTTTTCAATTTGATGAACAATCGTTTCTGCCTCAGATTTTTCTGTAGGTGTTTTAAAAATCTCCAACCGGCCTTTGCTAATTATTTCCGACCAAATTTTTGTCTCTATGCGATCCGGATTTTGGCGAATGACCTGTTCCGATGCGCTGAGAATGTTTTGATTGGAGCGATAATTTTTGATAAGATCAATTTTAGCGGCTCTGGGAAAATCTTCACAATACTTTAAAAAATAGGAGTAATCCGATCCTCGAAATCCGTAAATCGCCTGATCCGGATCGCCAATTGCACAGACATTTGTCCGTCGGTTTGTTAACAATCGAAGCAGCGTGTATTGTGCATGGTTAATATCCTGATATTCATCAACTGAAATCCAGCGATATTTTTTTCTATATTTTTCACAAATTTTAGGATGACTTTGAAAAAGGAGAACTGGTTGGAAAATCAAATCATCAAAATCGTACGCATGATGCATTGACAATGCCTGTTGATACGCAGAGTACACAGTTGCGAATTCAGCTTCTTCAAACGCGTGGTTTGGGGCGAGCAATTTATTTTTGGCGTCGGAAATTTTAATGAGCAACTTGTTTAATTCTCGCACTGAAAGATGACTCGCAATTTGTTTTAACAATTCTCGTCGGTCAGAATCATCATAAACGGAAAAATTGGGTGAATAATTAACGGCCGCGCTTTCATTACGTAAAATCATCGCGCCAAAAGCATGAAATGTTTTGATTGTAATGGACGTTACGATATGTTCATCAAGCAGAAATTGCAGCCGCTCGCGCATTTCTTCCGCAGCCTTATTCGTGAATGTGACTGCTAAAATCGATTCGGGTTCAACATCCGCATTCTGAATTAAGTGCGCGATACGATATGTCAGTGTTCTGGTTTTGCCAGTACCGGGACCCGCAACTATCAATAAATCCCGTTTAACCGTATTAACTGCCTGAAGTTGTAAATCATTGAGTCCATACGGGTTTTTATCCTCATTCCCTGGCAGCTCTTTAATTTGATTTGGAGCAACAGGTGCAATTTTAAATTCTTCGAATTCATCCTGAACCACTACCTGACGTTTCTTTTTTTTTTGTTCACTAACTTTGACCGAAAATTCAGCATCCACGAATAACTTTTGCGTCTTTAGCCTGGCGCGCTCATCTTCAGTAAAAATCTTTATTGTACCAAATTCACCATCATACCCTCCGGCAATATGCAATTCACCGGTCCTCATTCGGCGAATGGCCTCTGCCACCAGAGATCCACCGACTTTCTCAATATCGACCAGTTCAGCATCCCGTAAAATTGTCACTTCCGGTCCCATTTTTGATAACAGCGATTCAACCTGTTTTGCCACTCCTTTGGTATTGACACCTTTATTTTTTACTTCGGCGACAATTTCCGGTAACGGGATCATGCTTTCAAAGGGCAAGGCTCTCGGCGATTTTTCCCCCATCTCCCGGTCAGCTAATTCAGCGACTCGATAGGACACGCCAACCGTAACTTTTTTCCCACATACCGGGCAAATCCCTTTATTGGCAATGGTTTCCTCTGGCGTCATTCGAATATTACATTTACGATGCCCATCTAAATGATACTTACCTTCTGCCGGATAAAATTCGATAGTACCCCCAAAAACATCCGGCGTCCCGGCTTTCATAGCTTCCAGCATGACGGGATAGGATAACTCACATTTAAATATATTTGCTTCCCGGGCCAGTTTTTGAGGAGAATGCGCGTCTGAATTCGAGACAAGAGTAAACCTGTCCAGCGAAGATACCCGCCAGTTCATGGGTGGATCTGAAGACAATCCAGTTTCCACAGCAAAAATATGAGATGCTAAATCTTCAAAACATTCGTCAATGGAATCAAAGCCTGATTTTGAGCCGAGTACCGAAAACCAGGGAGTCCAAATATGGGCAGGAATCAGGCAGGAAAGATCGTCGGATCGGAGAACAATTTCCAACAGGTCTTTGGCATCAAGGCCCAGGATCGGTCGTCCGTCAGAATGAATATTGCCGATTTTATCAAGCTCAGCCTGAATTTTGTGCGCCGCGTTAAAGGACGGCGCCAATACAACATTATGATTTTTACGAACCCGATCATTCTTCTTGTAAATATTGCTTATTTCGCCGGACAGAATAAATCGCACCGGATTTTCACATGACTTAAAAACCTCAGTTTGCATGTGCTTTGCAAATTCTTGCTTGAGTTTAAACAAGCCATCTTCTGCTGGCTCTAATTTATTTTCCAGCTCATTCAGCCATTTCGGATGCGTAAAATCGCCGGTAGCAACAACAGTAATTCCCTTTAACTGCGCCCATTTATGTAAATGTTCAAGATTAAGTTGCTTACTGGTCGCTCGCGAATAATAGGAGTGTATGTGAAGATCAGCTAAAAATGACATATTGATCCCATATTTTATTGGTCATTTTACAATGAAATCGAGAAAATCTGTTAATTTAGGAATAGCCTTACGTTACTGAGTTTTCATCATCAACGCTCTGTTTTGATTGATCATGTTTCATTTTATATGCAAACTCGAACGCTTCTAATTTATTGAAACCAGCTTCAATAGCTACCTTTTCCCAGTCCTGATTTTTTTTAATGAATTTCATGAGTAACTCCATTTCCTGTCGGGAAAGCTCTCTGGCGTAAAGACTATAATCCTCAAATGCCTCCCATGTTATCGGCGCTACTTTTTTTACAATATCTGCAATTGCCAGGGCATAAACCCGAATCTCGTACTGTGCGTGTTCGTCCAATCTTAATTTTAAAAAATGCATTAAATTGCTTAAATCGATTTTCCAGTACCACTCTGTATATAAATTAATCGGTAAATGCATCCGGGCTAATTCGCGGGCAATATTTTTTTCTTCCAATTTTTCATAATCAGCCCAACTATGGTGGATATGGCGTTTAATGACATCCAACACCTGTTGTTGTAGCTCGGCTGGCACAGATTCATCAGAGCGTCCCTGGCGATTGGTTTTCGACTGGAAACGAATATTATCAACCGAAGGGATATAAAAACAATCGATTGCTTTAGAATATCGCAACGAATATTCATTAACACTGGCAGTGCGATGGCGAATCCACTGGCGGGCGACAAAAATCGGCATTTTACAATGAAATTTAAATTCCACCATTTCAAAGGGGCTGGTATGTTTATGTCTAAACAAATAGCGGATTAATCCGCGATCCTGATGAATTTTTTTAGTGCCATGGCCATAGGAAACCCGTGCAGCCTGCACAATGGATTCATCTGTTCCCATATAATCGACCAGCCGAACGAAACCATGATCAAGGCATGGAAATTCTTTATCCAGTATTTCTTCGGCTTCCAATGCCGTTGCATGTGCCATATTTATCTCCATTGAATAATAAATAAATCACCTGGTTTTCATTCCGGGCAATTTTTTAGCGCGTGACAATGACGAATAGTCGTAAAATCATTTTACAATTTCAGGTTGTCTTTTTAGAATTATATTACTTCTATAATTCTAAAAAGAAAATTATTATACAATTGTACCCCACTAAACACACAAAAATACACGAAATGTTATTTTGAATTATGCACTATTTCGTGTGTTTCACGGGCAATAAATCTATTTTTTATTATAATTCATTTTAGAAATTTAGGTACTATTTCATATCTTAAAAATATAACAAAAACTACTATTGTTTTCAAGCTATTTTTAAGAAAGCGGAAAAATGGTGGGCAATTTTCTGATAGCATTAAAACGGAACTGGCTGCCAACGTCTAAGAACAGCATCTGGCAGCCAGTGTTTGTAATTATCGTATTTTATTGAGACCGGATATTAATTAAATTGCATCAGCCAATTCAGCGATTACTTTGGCGATATTGTGACGAATATTACCGATGATAGCCTCCCCCTCGGTAATAACAGCTAAAACAGCGTCTCCGCAATCAGCCATTAAAATTTTACCGTTTTCACACTCAATCATTGTCTGGCTTAATGAACCAAGCTCCATCTCTGAGGCCATTACTTCAGAAGCGCCGTAACCTGTTGAGACAATTGCCCCCAGTGCGTCCAAATCTGTCTCGCCGCTTGTTTCGCTTTCGATAACAAAACCATCTCGGCCAACAACCGTAACCGCATTCACCCCCTGTAAATTCAGCAATGAATTCAATATTTTTTTTGCACTTCGCGCTGCTGCCATAATACTATCTCCTGCAATTATTCATATTCAACATTAGTTAAAAATTTACTATTTCATCTTTGGAATCTGGTCATAAATAGAATCTGCATATTGCCTGGCAATGAGCCGTACATTCCCAAGACTTGAATTTTTTTTATTCGCGGCAATCACCAGATAATACGTACCTTCCCCGATGAATAGGGTTAATAAATAGGTTTCATCAGTCGTTACAAGATTATCCTCGACAACATCCTCCCCTAATTGCGTACATGTTTTTTGTACTAATTTCATCACTAATGCGAACTGGGCAGAGGCCACTTCAACATTTAATGACGATTTGGTGTTATAATGCACCAGCGGCAAACCATCCATTCCGGCTACCGCGACAGCAATGACGCCAGGTATTTCACCCGCCATCTGCATTAACAAATCGTTCAATTTGGGCATGAAATTTTCTCCCTTTTATGTAATTTTAATTCGTTAACTTAGCACGACTTTCTTCTAACAACGCATGTAACATTCCGGTGTTCATGAGTTTCGAGCCTGTAATTGCGGCTGCCCCCCCTTGTATCGGCCCGCCTGCGATCAATATTTTGCCAAAATCACCTTCCAGTAAAATATTTTTATGTCTCCCGGCCCGACATTCCCGTGAAAACTTATTCGATAACCGAATTGCTTCTTTCATAAGTGTTTTTATTTTTAGCGCTAAATTTTCATCAGAAAAATTATGCGCTATAATGTGACCATTTTTATCGATCATAAGAATATTCTTGCAGTGTGATCCCCGCATGAGTTTTTCTATTATATTTTCTATCTGCTCCTGCGAAAAGCTCTCAATCATTACCATCGCTCCCATAAAAAATACAGTATGACAGAATTACTATTCCTCGCTAATTATTTCCGATGCTTCCTGAAGAAAGGAGGCGACCGGAGTTCGCTTGTCCAGGAAAAAACAAAAAATGGAATCGTCTTTTGCTGCTGCTGAAATCCTATTCGCGATTAAAATGAATTTTGTATTTCGCTTAAAGTCAATGATTATTTGTTCCAAAGCGCCCATTGAAAAATTATCCAAAAAATTGTTTACAAATAGATCAAACTCCTTGATTGCCGCGATAGATACCACGCCGCCGGTCGCTGCTTTTTTAATCCCAACGACTTGTTTATTTTTCACAATAGCGAAGTATAGCAGTCCTTCTAATTTCAATATTTTATTTTGAAGCCGTTTTAATTTTGTTGATGTCCTGCTAATGTATCGCTTAACATCAATATGAAACTCGGATTGAATTATTCCTAAACATTTTTCAAAATATGCATTATCAAAACCGAACAATTCCTGAATTTCCGCTTGATGTAAGAAACAGCCGTTCTCAATTTCCGAAACCAGAAATTCTGCGGTATAACGAACCTCTTCCATTTTTCTTTGAATTAAATTTTGCGTGGGAAATTTATTTCTGGACATATAACGGCGCATTAATTTGGATTCAACATTTAAGAGACGCGGACGCCCGCTCGGAAAAATAAACGTACATTTTCCAAACTGTTTTCTTTCAAATGAGTACTCTCTAAAAATCTCATTCAGCTTCTCTTCTTGAATTTTAGAAAAAGCGATCCAGCCCCGGTCAATTTTAAGAAGAATATCTTTGAAAAATGCTTCATTCGTATCGAAATTAATTAACTGTAATGTGAAACCATGGGCATGTTTTTCTTCATCAAATGAAGCTAACAACGATTTCTCTACCATCTGCGTATCATTTGATTTCAACAGATTCGGATTTTTAAGCCAGACAGGAAATCGCTGGGGAATTTGCCCTGATATGTAAAATCGTCGATAACGCGGGATAATCGGAAATAATTTCCCGGTGTGTTCATAAGCATCTTTTAAATCAGAGGCTAATATAATAACAGGCTTACGCATCCAGATCGATGAGAATAGCCAGGTATATATTTTATAAGCTTCAGCAGTTAATTCCATTTATCTCCAAAACTATAGTAAAACCTGTTACATTTATAAAAAGATTCTGCTTTATAAATCATTCAATTCAGGCATCTTAATACTAATTACGTTTTCACCGATTGGGTGAAAAAAAGATAAGACCGGGCTGTAAGCCCCCGTGTCATTCAATTCTCTCCACCAACTACAGCCCGATCTATCACAAAAACAAGTTTAGATCGTTTTTTTTAACTCATCAATTACTTTTGTTATGTTGTGACGAATCTTTCCGATAACAGCACTTGAATCCGTAATAACTGCTAAAATGGCTTCATCACAGTCTGCCATAATTATTTTTCCTAGGTCACACTCGACCATTGTCTGTGTTATTTTTCCGATGTTCATCTCTTCGGCCATTACCTCAGATGCGCCAAATCCTGTCGAGACAATAGCTCCCACAGCATCCAAATCCAGATCAGCATTACTCTGATGTTCAATCACAAAACCATCCCGACCAACAACGGTAACCGCCGCGACACCTTCAAGATCCAGAAGCGCAGTCAGTAATTTTGTGCTTGTCTTTTTGGCAGCCATAATAATATCTCCTTTATGTTTTTTATTCTGCATTCTGATTAACTTCAACAATTCTTAGTATTTTTTCACTAACAGCCATCGCTATTTCTTTGCGCGCCGGCTTCACATTTTCCAAAATCATTCTGCCGCTCGGATAAAATGTAACCTCGGTTTCCCCTAATTGGAACATCAGAAAATTTTCTGTTGCACTTCGAAACCGTTGCACTTCTGCTTGTATACGGTTAATAATTTTAATAAATTCAATATTTAAGGGTTCAGAAGGCATGAACTCAAAATCTCCGGATTCTCCATAAGAACAAAGTTGTATTGCGTAGCAATCAATGTTTTCTCCATTGAACGTTATGGACTTTTTCATAACGTATTGTGAATAAAATTAATAACGTCAAAAAAGTGTTCAATTTCCTGCAACTGATTGTAAAAATGGAAAGACGCACGAACAGTCCCTTTTGGTGTGTTTAGCACATACTTTGTAAGAGGGAGAGCACAGTGATGCCCGCTCCGCACCATAATCTTGCCCATTTCATCGAGTAATGAAGCAACCCGATGGGGTTTGTAATTATTTATATTAAACGAAACAACGCTAATTTTTTTAGAACTTTCTTTTGGGCCATATATTGTTATGTAATTACGTTTTTTTAATTCTTCTAAAAATGTGTTCACTAATTGTCTGTTTTTTTCACGAATGTAATTCCATCCGATTTGATCAATGTAGTCGATAGCCGCTGCCAGGCCGAGAGCGCCGGCGATATTAGGCGTACCGCCTTCAAATCGTTCTACAGAATCCATCAAATCGTAGCGATCCATTGCAACATCATGAATGGTCCCGCCTCCAATCGCAAATGGCTCAATACAATTTTGCAATTCTTTCTTTATGAACAGAAAACCAATTCCTGTCGGTCCGAGCATTTTATGGCCTGAGCCCGCGAGAAAATCACAACCCAGTTCAGCCACATCAATTGGAAAATGAGGTAAAGACTGGGCAGCATCAATCATGACCAACGCGCCTTTTTTATGCGCCTGGTTCGCAATTTCATGAACCGGATTCACAGTCCCCAACACATTGGAAACATGCCCTAATGTGACAAGTTTAGTATTGGGAGTAATTGCTTTTGCAAAAGCATTTACATCAAATATTCCATTTTCATCAGGCCGAATTATCTGAAGCTCAACCTGATGAAAATCTCTGACGCGCAGCCATGGCAAATAATTGGAGTGATGTTCCACCAATGTCGTTACTATTTTATCACCTGGTTTCCATCGGATGCCCTGAGCTAACAGATTAATTGCCTCGGTTGTATTTCTGCAAAATATAATTTCGCCTTCCGCAGCTCCGATAAACTGAGCAGTTTTTCGACGCGCATCCTGATATTGAAGCGAAGCACGTCTTGTCAATTGATGAGCACCACGCCCAATATTTCCATTATAGCAATTATAATATTCAGCTATTTTATCAACAACCGAAGCAGGAGTGAGAGACGTTGCAGCATTATCAAAATACGTATATCCTTTTTTCAGAAAGATAAAATCATCACTAAATGAATTTTGGTCATTCACTCCCGAACCTTTAAAATCTGTGCTTCTGTTTTTTGATTTATCATTACTATAGCAGATCTAACAATTCCTGGACTGGTTGTACATGAAACTCACAGTATTGATCACCTTTACAAACACATTTAATTTCTTTTGCTTCAAAACTGTGCACTTTTTTCCCATATAATAAATCCATATAACCAGCAGCAACACCTGTCCACATATAGCATCTCGGTTTGTCAGATTTTTGATCTTGAAAGGAATTTAAATAATAGGAATTTTTGACAATCAATTTTAATTCTTTACTTTGTTCATCGATCTCATAACTATCCAAACGTCCCCACCCCAGACAGTTGGTTAGCGCTAACAATGCGTCCATCCGATCCTTTTCATTTTCGATCATAGGCTCAATTAAATCTTTCCACTGTTGAGAATCCATAAATCCACCAAACGTTGCGTTACAGCACCATTGAGCCGCATCAATCAAACTCTTTTCAACCATGTGTTCCGCTTTTGGAAAGACTTTTATGTATTCCATTTCACGATTTACCAAATACTCGACTGAATTAATCGCTAAAATAACCCCAAAAGTTTTCAAAAGTCCTGTCTGCGGATCCCCTTTTAATTCTTCACTTAAAATAGCATTCTGAATTTTTTCAATATTTACTGTCATTATTCGTTCACCTCCGCTACAAATTCACAAATATCATCGCCCTTTGCCCGGCATTTTGTTTCTGTCATTTGATAAGAACTGACGGGTTTATCATATACAATAGAAAGGACTGCACAAAGATATCCTGAAATATCATGGCACACCGGAAGCTCACGATCTTCCCAATTAAATTTATCTTTATTTTCCAACCATCCTTCAGCCATATAGCTACTTTTGGAAACAAATACGCTTTTTTCAGGAGATAAACCGGATACCTCAATTGCGCCATAAGCAGAAACTTTGAACATTTCCAGAATCGTTTTCACCTTTTCTTCCTGGCTAAGACCATCAAAATTGACCTTAATATCATCCTGATTCAAAAATATTTTTAAGGAATCATAGGTCGTAGATTCTGAAGCTTTTTTGAGTAGTAAACTCCCTTTCTCGAACCCTAACACATCCTCAAAATTTTTAAGAATTCTTGTATTGAATTTGTCGCAATGATAAGAGACCTCGACAGAACCTAATTCGAGTCTTGATTTTTCCGGGATAAAATTTAATGTTTCAGCATAACTTGATACAACTTCGTTGGAAATACCCATTCGTCTACTCCTTTTTTGATTCGATTATTATTTCCCGACCACACCTTTGCATACAGCGCCAGGCGCGAATTGATTTAAATAATACGGGGATCGAATTTTAGCCAGGTGAGTAGCCGCAGCCGAATAATTAGAGAGACGTAAACATGGAATGCTCTTTTCGTTAAATTCCCCGCTTGAAAGCAATTGAGCGAAAGCCTCATTGCAAAAATCACCATACATACAATTATGTACAGTGACTTCGACCATGTCTTCAGTTTTCTCGGAAATTTCAACCTCGTCAGCAGCACAAAAATCCCCTGCAACTTCGGTCTGTTTTAGTTTTTCAACAGACTCTTTCAAGTTATCTGAAGCGGTCATAATCTTTTGACCGCTTTCTTCTTCAACTCGTTTGGACATCGAATTAACAAAAACCAGACTCATACCGCGAATCATTGTTTTTACCTGCTTTGCTCCTATCATTCGAATTGAAGCCAGCGTTACGCCTTTTAACCAGTCTGTGAGAACCATTTTCCACTTTGTTGCTTCCATGATATTTCAACCTCCAGATTAGCGTGATTTGATAATATGAATTTATTAACTCCTGTCATTCATTTACGTGACAAAACTTCATAAAATAATGGTTGATATTTTCTCATAACCAAACGTGCATAAGCGAGATTCCCTTCACGCGAAATCGCAATCCCGTGGTAATATTTACCGTTCGGGAACGGAAGAATAATCAAATACGATTTTGTCGTTGTAATCAGGATATCCTCTGTTTTACCAACAACTTTACTTCCGCCTAATGCTTGTGCCGCCTTCTCATGAGCTTTAACTACATCAGCATACTTTTTTGAAGCCACTTTGGAGTTAAAATCCGGAGATATTGAACCACCTGCAACCGATATGCCTTGTTCTATCTCTACGATATCTGTCGAAATAAAACCGGAAATTTCTTGCTTCATCTCATCAATCAAGTCGCGTAAATTATTTTCGGACATGTAGCCCCCTTTGTTTGATAAAGATTTCTATTGTTTACTTAGCGTTGAACACTAAAAATTACAGTTTACAATACACACAATATCCATGATTTGCGAAAAACGATTCTTGATTTTAATTTAATGTTTTTTATACTGGTAATATGTCTCATCAAAGCAAACAAAGAAATTGTTGCTTTTAATTCTAAGTTAGGAGACACACGCCAACACTCTCTATTCTACGGTAATCAGAAATCGTTCCTTACCGTACTCTGCCCGGCCAAAAATTATGTATGTATTTCAGATATTGTTTCTACAAAAATGTGAGGAATGCAAATATTTCCAAATTTTTACACATAACGAAATGTGATTAAAAACGGGATAATATTTATATATGAGCAAGATGTTCGTTAAAGCACGTTGGTGAGATAAAATTCATTTTGTGCTACATCTCTCGTTAATCAATGCAGTTGGGGAACCTAATGAGGATAGCAAAACTGTGCACAGGACTGTTTAGCCCCATATTATAACAACCATCAACAATCAATGTATTATAAAAGAATCATTATCGAACAAAAAAATGCAGGAATTAACCGAAAGTGGCAAGGTAGCATGAAGAGCAAGTTAATCCATCGGGAAATTACTCAAACACCAGATCTTTTCGAATCCAACCAATCAGACCTTCATCAGTGAGTTTTACATTATACCAACTACCTTGTTCGCCGACAATCATTAAATCGGTAGCCGGATCAACGCGTTTCAAGATACCATGATTCGTGCCAGGTCCATTTCGGATATTGGAGATATCCAGAGTGAACACCAGCCGTGATTTCGCTTTTGAAACGAAATCCTGTTTGAGTACCCAACCACGCTGGTTTTCACTTAATTTAATCTCGTACCAATTATCATTCTGGGAAATAGGTACAATTTCCACATTCTGCTCCAACGTTCGGAGCACATTATATTTTTGGTCTGGCTCAGGATAAACATACGTTTTTTTCAGAGCAATAATCGGAGAAAATTTTATGTCTCGAATTGCAGTTTCATTTACATAGCCAAATTTATCGCTTTGATCTTTCACCAAAAACCAGGCTCCGCTTTCATTAAAGCATTTTAGCGGATCGCCGGGATTCACCAGCGCGACAACGCTATAATCATTGCCAGGCCCTTCGCGCATTTTCGTCGGTGCATGAGCCAAAAGAGTCCCTTTAAATAGTTCTTCAATATTTGTTTTATATACCCAGGCAAAATCACCGCTGATTAGCCTGATTTGGTACCATTCACCTTGAATGCTTGTTGTTTTATATTTCTGTCCTTTTGTTAAGTCAGTCATCTTTTGACTCATTGTTGTTGGCTCTCGAAACGCAGCAGTCGAACGAGTTATCATCACCTGTGGCAGAATCGCTTTTTTAACGACGGATTGGGAAATCCAGCCGGTATTTCCGTCGTTCATTGTGACCAAGTACCAGTCGTCCTTTTTAGAAATCGGTTGAAGTTCCTCACCTTCCTCAAGGCGACGGAGAATTGACGAGTTCTGATCAGGCGCATTGCGCAATCCGGCGTTTCTCCGGGCATAAACTTTTGGAAATTTTAATATCGCCACATCCCGAATATATAGCCAACCAACATTCCCTTGCCTCGTTTTCACAGCCACCCAATTTTCGAACATATCCCGCGGAGAAAATTCAGATCCATCCGGAACCATTTCTAAAACCTGAGAATTGGGGTCTGTGCTTCTCCTAAGTGGTGCATTATTAACTGTAATTATATTATTTAGCGAAATATCATCAACAAGTTCCTGGGAAATCCACCCATAGCTCCCATTTTCTAATTGCACTTCATACCACTTATTCTGTCGTCCGATTTTAGTGAGTCGCGTTGCTCTGGGAACTTTCTGAATTGTCCGGGCGCTACTGTTCGGCTCGGAATAGATCGGCGCTTCGGTCAGTGTTTTTACCGTACCCGCTTCATAAGCAATTTCGCTTCCTGTAAAATTTTCTGTAAAAATCTCTTTAAGTGAAATATCTTTATCAACTGTTTTTGCAGGAGCAGACCTTGAGCCGGCCAGCAGTGGTGTGTAAATCCATCCCTTCTTTCCGCCGCTCATTTCAACAAATGTCCACTCGCCTCGCTCATCATGCTTTGTTAATGAGGTATTCGCTGGTAAAGTTGTAATCCGGGTAAAATTCAACTCAGGCCCGGAGCGTACGTTTGCTTTTTCTTTAGTGCGCAATCCGCTGGTAAACTTTGGATTTGATTTTTTCGTATTCGTTGGAGTCATTGAATTGCTGTAGAGATCAGCGCTTTTCACAAATCCATATTGGCCATCTGGTAATCTGATTTCGTAAAAAGAATTTTGCCTGGATACAATAAATAATTCAACCCCGGATTCAACTGTTATTAAAACAGCACAATCAGAAAACGGGCAAATATAAACATCCGTTTTCTTCCGGGTAATGACCCGTTTTTCATCAATAGTTGTTATCTTTGTTGCGCCTCCACCAGATATATCCTTGCCTGTATAAAATACAGTAGCAACCAGATCGCTTCGAATCCACCCGGCCTGCCCGTCCCGGAACAAAAATTTATACCATTCTCCTTGCGATCCGATTTTGTACATAACTTCCCGATCGGATGCCTCTCTGACTTTAGTATTATCTGTACCGGGTGCGGATCGTACATTAACCAAGTCATTGGGCGACATTAAATCTCCGAGCGTCGCTAACAAGTCCTCACGAATCCAGCCAATTTTACCACTTTCCTGTTTAACGCGATACCAATTATCTTTCTTTTCTAATTTTTGTAAAAAAGTATCTCGTTTTAATTCATCTATTTTTTCCCAATTTGTACCGGGACCCTGCCTTACATTACAATCCTGGTTTGTAATTAAAATATCGCTGGCAGTTGAAACAAGGTCATTTCGAATCCAGCCGATTTCTCCGTCCGGCATGTACACACGATACCAATCATCGCGCTCTTCGATTTTTGCCAAAACAGTACCTGCTACAACTCTTCGCTTAATCTCAAAGTCAGTGCTATAGCCCTGTCGAATATTACATTCCTGATTTGTAAAATAAATTGGTTTATCGCTTTCAACCAGATCATTTCGAATCCAGCCTATTCTGGCGTCCGGCGGATACTTAATGCGATACCAATTATCCTTGTCCCCGATTTTTTGTAAAATTGTTCCTTTCGAGACCCGATCCAGTATTTTGAAACTGGTACCATAGCCATGGCGGATATTACAATCTAACTTTGTCACCATGTAGGGTTCGGCAACAGCTACATCCGGTACCCCGGCTCGATCGATAACGCCCTGATAAACCCATCCTACATTCCCGGACGGAGTTCGTACTTTTACCCAGTTATCTTTGCGCTGTAATTCAGTAAGGCGGCTCTTTTCAGAAAGCGTTTCGATAATAGTATATCCAGTTCCCGGGCCGTTTCTTATATTCGCTTTTTGGGGAACAATAATATTCCGATCCACCACTTGCTTCACTGCCTTTTCATTGATCCACCCTTCAACTCCGTCAGAAACGCGAATAAGGTACCATTCACCCTTTTTATCCAACTGAATGAATTCTGTGCCGGCATTCACGTTTACCAGTACTTTTGCATTATCATCAGGATTAATACGGACAGCAGTGCTTTGTGTTGTGGTAATATTTCGTTTGGAAGCCTTCTGGGCGTCGCTTTTGGAAATCCAGCCGGTATTTCCATCAGGTAAAACAACCTGATACCAATTCCCTTGCTCCGCAACCATATCAAACGTTCGCCCTTTTACCAAAATAGCGAAAGAACTATATCCCATCCCCGGTCCTTTGCGAACATACGTTTGATTGATTATGACAAGTTGCTGGGAACCAACATGCTCAACCAATCCTTCAAATACCCAGCCGGTTTGGCCGCTATTGGGAATTTTTACCTTGTTCCAGTCATTCTTCTTATCAAGCAAAATAAGATTTACATCTTTGGGAAGTTTCGTGATTATTTCATATTGCAGTCCGGGACCTTCCCGTAAATTTACTTCCCCCTCGGTTTTTACTCGCTGATCTAATTTAACATCCGTTAATGCACAGTAAACAAAGAGATTTACGCACACAGCTAATAATAATGATATTCTGAGTAATGGTTTCATTTTAACACCCCCTGCGTTTTGAATATTTTTGACGCGTTATTAAATTTCCCATTTTAACGTTCAATCCCAGTACGGGCAGAAATACCTGCCTGATAATAATGTTTGATTTCCCTCATCTCAGTCACCAAATCCGCCCTATCTATCAGCTCTTTCGGAGCACGGCGACCGGTGAGAACTAATTCCACTTGTTGTGGTTTTTCATTGATAAATTCCATCACCTGCTGAATCGAAAGCAAACGAAAATGGATAGCAACAAAAACCTCATCAAGAATAACCATCGCATATTTTCCGCTAAAAATGGCCTCTTTAGCTCGCTGCAAACCGTTTTCCGCACTGGCAATATCCTCGGCGGTCGCTTTGTTAACATGCACGAATGTATCTTTGCCATACTGTTCAATTTGAATATACGGATTATTCTCCAGCGCTGTCAATTCTCCGTAAGATTGACCCTTTAAAAATTGCCCGATGTATGTCTTTATACCATATCCGGAAGCCCGCAACGCCAATCCCAATGCCGCTGTTGTTTTCCCCTTTCCAGCACCAGTGTAAATTTGCACCAGTCCATTTTGAAAATAATTTGCCATAATTGTTAATTTATTAAATAAATTATACATTTTCAAGTAAAAAATAACTGAAACTGAAATCTTGTTCAAACGTTTATTAAATAGCATCAAAAAAAATAATATCAGATAGCTAAAAATTCGATATGCACGAATTAGCCATGTCACACGTTAGCTCACACAAAACCAGGAGTGAATATGCACCCGCAACCGTATAAAAAATTTTGGGGAATTGCACTTATTCTAACCGGATTGCTTTTTTATTTGGATAATCTGAATTATTTAACATTAAGCGTCCACTTCTTCCTGGGCGCTGGAATTATTCTTATTGGTTTTTTTCTATTCACCAAATATAACCAGACAAAACAAATTCGATTCATCGCACTTGGGTTGCTATTCATCGATGTCGGGCTCATTATTTTTGTCAATGGATTTCCGAACGTTCCGGAGAATGTTAGTTTCGCGATATTTCTGCTTTATTTCTCATCCCTTACATTTGTAGCATTTTTTGAGGAACCTGAAAAGTGGTGGTCTATAATTCCGGGAGCGGCGATGTTCATCATTTCCACAGTCCTGATCATCGCTGCATACCATTTAATAAGCACAGGTATGTTGTGGTTCGTGGCTGCTTTTGGAGTAAGTTTGCTCTTTTACTATCTTTATTTAATACGAACACCGGAAAATAATTTGGATTGGGTAAAATATCCGGCGAATATCACTTTTTTATTATCTCTTTATTTGCTGTCGACACACTGGAACAACAAAATAGCCGGCACCCTGTTTCCGGTTTCGCTGATTATGTTAGGACTTTATTACAGTTTGATAAATTTAAGAAATAAATCAAAGGATACCAACACTCAGCCCAATCAGGAAAATTCGACCAAAGAAAATTAAAAATATAAATTTTTTTCTTGCTTTTTTCAAGAAAATAAATTATATTCAGGTCTGCAAAAAAATATATGTCCCCGTCGTCTAGTGGTTAGGACTCAGGATTTTCGATCCTGCAACAGGGGTTCGACTCCCCTCGGGGATGCAACCAAAAAGCCGTCAAGTGACGGCTTTTTTATTTTCCCTCTCTTTATATTTAACATGAATGCATCGAATTTTTAAGTTTTGAACTGACAGAAGTATCAATCAAAAATTCTTCCCAGCAAAGACATTTTGCTTCCTTTTTAACGAGGCCAAAACTATACCGTTTTGAACCGTAATTCCAAATTTTATAGATGATGCCATATAGATTAAACCTAAATTTCTAAAATGAATTATAATACCTGCATTATTCACAAAACGTACCACAGAAGCACAGAGGTCACAGAGAAACAGCAACGTGCGTGCATATTACTTTTCAATCTGCGTTAAGAAAAATTCGAGTTGCTATTGTTTGCGTAACGTTTTGAAAATAAATACTCTGTGTACTCTGAGCCTCTGTGGCTATGAATTTTTCAGGTAAGGAGATAACATCATGAAAAACAATGACAATAAACACACAACCAACGATGCGGGCATTCCCGTATCCAGCGACGAGTTTTCTCTTACCATCGGGCCAGATGGTCCGATTTTGCTACAGGACCACTACCTGATCGAGCAGATGGCTAACTTCAACCGGGAGATGATTCCGGACCGCCAGCCCCATGCGAAAGGATCAGGGGCTTTTGGATACTTCCAGGTGACGCAGGACGTCAGCGCCTACACCAAAGCGGCTCTGTTCCAACCGAACACAAAGACCGATGTGCTGGCATGATTTTCCACGGTAGCCGGTGAAAGAGGAAGTCCCGACACCTGGAGGGATGTGCGCGGCTTCGCACTCAAATTTTACACCAGCGAGGGCAATTACGACATGGTCGGGAACAACACGCCGGTATTCTTCATACGTGATCCCATGAAGTTCCAGCACTTCATTCATTCGCAGAAGCGCCGTGCAGACAGCGGCTTGCGCGACAACGACATGCAGTGGGATTTCTGGACCCTGTCTCCCGAATCCGCCCATCAGGTCACCATTTTGATGAGCGATCGCGGGGTGCCCAGGAGTTATCGGCACATGAACGGCTACTCGAGTCACACGTACATGTGGGTCAATGCCAAAGGTGAGCGCTTTTGGGTCAAGTACCACTTCAAGACTGACCAGGGCATTGAGAATTTCACCCAGGAGGAGGGCGACCGGATCGCTGGTGAGGATGCCGACTATCACCGCCGCGACCTGTTCGAGGCGATCAAGCGGGAGGATTATCCAAGTTGGACGCTTAAGGTGCAGATTATGCCCTTTGAAGAGGCTGAGAGCTACCGCTTCAATCCGTTTGATCTGACTAAAGTCTGGCCCCACGGCGATTACCCCCTGCACGAAGTGGGCAAGCTCACTCTGGACCGTAATCCGAGCGATTTTCATGCCGAGATCGAGCAGGCGGCATTCGAGCCGAACAGCTTCGTGCCCGGAATCGGTCCCAGCCCGGACAAGATGCTGCTTGCACGCTTAATGTCCTACGCCGACGCCATGCGGATTGAGAAAGTCTCGGATCCGGTGTACGCACCGAACTCCAAAGGCGGCTTCAGCACCGACCCGAAAAAGCATCCCGAATTAGCCATTTGGAGCGCCAGCGGTGAGTTCATTCGCGCCGCGTATACCAAACGCAAAGACGATGATGATTTTGGTCAACCCGGCACGCTGGTACGCAAAGTAATGAATGACGCCCAGCGCGACCTGTTGGCGTCCAATGTGGTTGGGCATTTGAAAGACGGCGTATCAGAACTAGTGTTGAAGCGTGCGTTTGAATACTGGCGCAATATCGATAAGGAGATCGGCGATCGCATCGCCAGGGGCGTAATGGAGGGCTGATATCAGAGAACGTGTCCAGGAACTCTGCTATCATTTGAAAAACCTTGCGAAGGTTAAGCAGTAATACAACATATAGATGATTCCATGAATTTATATCAATATACAACTTGTCCTGTTTTACAAACCTTTGAAAGAGTAATTTGTGGACATACTCCTGATGCTTATTATTGAAATTAGTAAATAAAGTCGGTAGCCGCAAATTTTTCATTTAGTTGAATTGATTCAGGATTTATACAAGAAAGCCGTCATTTTGGCGGCTTTTTTTTTACTTATTTTCCCCAATCAGAAATATTGCTTGCATTTTGTTTCACTAATTGGCGTATTTTCAGCGAACGCTGAAACTCCGTATATGAGTGTATCCATCCACCATCCTTAAAAATTCGAATTGCTAGGAGCAAAATAATGATTAATAGTTATGATAAATGGAACAAAAGAATTTTTAACCTTGTAAAATTACATAATACTTGTTAAAATTACCTTGTAAAATTACATGAAACGATATATTGACACAGTTTTAGTTAATTGGAAAAATAAAAAGACCCGCAAGCCGTTGGTAATCCGCGGCGCGCGGCAGGTGGGGAAGACATTTTCTGTCGGATATTTTGGCAACCAGCAGTTTGGTAATTTCGTCAAGGTCGATTTTGAGCTGGAACGCAGTGTTCATAAAATCTTTGACGGTGATTTGAAAGCTGACAAAATATTGTTCCAATTAGAAGCTGCGTATGAACAACGAATTGTGCCCGGAAAAACATTGCTCTTTTTTGATGAAATTCAGGAATGCTCTCGTGCTGTAATGTCACTACGCTATTTTTATGAACAGATGCCGGAACTTCATCTCATCGCTGCTGGCTCTTTGCTGGAGCTGGCGCTGGGTGATTTTTCATTTCCGGTCGGACGAGTGGAGTTCCTGTGGCTCCGTCCAATAGGATTCGAGGAATTTCTGTGGGCAACCGGTCATTCAGAATTAGCAAATCATCTTCCCACATTAGAAGTTGAGGACGCCCTGCCCGATTTCATTCACGAAAAACTCATGGAGCATTTACGCTACTACTTTTTAATCGGTGGTATGCCCGAGGCTGTTTCTGTTTTTGCGGAGACATCTTCTTTAGCCGAAGTAAATTCAGTTCAAAAAAACCTGAGCCAATCGTATCTGCAGGATTTTACCAAATACGGTCAAAAAATCGACAGGGACTGTATCAGGCATATTTTTCAATATATGCCCGGTCACGTGGGACAACGAATTAAATATACGGCGCTCTATTCGGAAAAGCGCATCGAAAAAATCAAGCAATCGCTGCATTTGTTGGAGCTCATGTTACTCGTTCAGAGAGTCTCCTCAACAACTGCGCAAGGACTTCCGTTAGGTGCGGATGTCAAATCAAAAGTATTCAAATCCATATTTTTGGATATTGGGCTCATGCAATCGATGACTGGCATATCTGCAACAAATTTATTGACAGAAAAAGATTTACTTGCAGTTTACCGGGGCGCGCTTGCCGAACAATTTATGGGGCAGGAGTTGCTCTTACATGGTGGTTCAGAAAACGACCGCTTGTACTATTGGGATCGACCGAAAAAAAGCAGTAATGCCGAAGTGGACTTCCTGATAGCTCGAAACGGGAAGATTATACCAATCGAGGTAAAAAGTGGTGTTCCCGCACGTCTGAAAAGCATGACGCTTTTTCTGCAAGAACATCCGCATTGTGACATGGGCTATGTGCTTTATGGCGGTAATGTCCGATCTGAGCGAAAATTTAAATTGAAATATATGCCGTTGTATACAAAAATGGAGGTATAAATAACTAAATTCACTTATTAACTTGGCCATAAAAAGTCTTGCATTAGTTATTATTTTTTGTAAATTTCTTTCATGGAAAAGACAGATGGAAGAAATTTATCGTTAGCAACGTTAGCTCATGTCCGCCAGCAGGCAATAAAAATACATAAGCAAGGAAAAACGAACATTGAAATTGCAGAAATTTTAAGTGTTCACCGAAACACGGTTGGTGAATGGATCAAGACCTACAAAACTCATGGTATGAAAGGTCTGAAGCTCCAACCCCCCGGCCGTAAGACAGGCTCGGGTCGCCGTTTAAGTGCTGAACAGGAAAAACAGATTCAAAAAATGATTCGAGATAAAATGCCAGATCAGCTCAAACTTCCCTTTGCTCTTTGGAATCGGCGTGCGATTCAAGCACTGATACAAGACCAATTTGATATTGACATGCCAGTCTGCACGATCAATCATTACCTGAAACGTTGGGAATTTTCTGCTCAACGGCCGATCAAACGCGCGTATGAACAAAATCCCAAGAAGGTGCGGGAGTGGTTGTTACAAATAAAAATGAGAATATTATTTCAAATAAATTTAATCCACCGCATCTTATGAACTGCTTAAAACAGGTGAAGCAAGGAATGAATGATTTTCCACAGAATCCGTTTCAGATACTTGACCCGAATATTCGCTGGGCGCCATCGCAGGAAGATTTACAGGAGAAAGCCTACGAACAACTCATTCCGCCATTGGTATATAAAATTCGTCTGGCTGTAAAGGAATGGCGTGACAGTGATTATTCAGGCGTTTCGGACACCACAAAAGCGCTGTTGCAATTCTGGTTCAAATCCGATGGTCACAAAAAAAATGGCACTGTTTTTCAATACTATTTTGCCCAGTGTGAAGCGATTGAATCAATTATTTACCTGTATGAAATTGCAAAAGCCAGAGATAAATTTGAACTCATGCGTTTCGATTCATCGGGCAGAATAAGCACAGGAATGTTTCCTGAATCCTGGGCAAGATATGTTATAAAAATGGCAACAGGTTCAGGGAAAACAAAAGTGTTAAGTCTTGCCCTTGTCTGGTCATATTTTCATAAATTCTATGAAAGTGACTCTGATCTTTCCCGAAACTTTCTCATTATCGCTCCAAACATTATCGTTTTAAATCGCTTGCGAAAAGATTTTGATGATTTTAAAATTTTCAAAGAAGACCCGCTCATTCCTGAAAATGGCTATTTTGATCGAGATTGGCAAAATGACTTTCATCTGACGCTGCATATTCAGGATGAACTTAAGCCAATAACTGAAGAAGGAAACTTGTTCCTGAGCAATATTCACCGTGTTTATTTGAATGAGGACAGAGAACTATCTCTGGAAGAAGAATTTTTGGGCAAAAAACCGCCTGCCAATGCGGATACTTCCAAAGGGTTGGATTTGGGAAAAGTGCTGCGCAGTAATAAAATTAAAGACCTGGTGGTGATGAACGACGAGGCGCATCATATTCATGATGAAAATATGCAGTGGTTCAAAAGTATTGAAGACATCAATAACCATTTGAAGCTGAAGCAGGGCAAGGGAATTTCGCTGCAAGTGGACAATACCGCTACTTCCAAACACAACAACGGCGCAATCTTTGTTCAAACTGTGTGCGACTATCCGTTGGTGGAAGCGATAAAACAAAGAATTGTCAAATCTCCCGTTTTGCCTGATGAAGCGTCCCGGGCAAAATTGAGTGAAAAAACATCATCCCGGTTTGTGGAGCGTTATAAAGATTATATTCATCTTGGCTATATCGAATGGAAAAAGCAATTCGACGAGTTGAAACATGTCAAAACGCCCATCCTGTTTGTGATGACGCTGGACACGACAGAAGCCAATCAAACCAAAGAATTTCTGGAAGCGAACTATTCCGAATTCAAAGATTCGGTATTGCTTATTCACACCAAAAAGAGCGGTGAAATATCAGAGACGGCAGCATCCAGGCGGGACAAGGAGGAACTGGAAAAACTTCGTAAAGCGGCGGATGCAGTTGATGAAGAAAAATCACCCTACAAAACCGTGGTTTCGGTGATGATGCTTCGGGAAGGCTGGGATGTGCGCAATGTTATGACCATCGTGGGATTGCGTCCTTTTCAGGCGCCTTCAAATATTTTGCCTGAACAGACCATTGGCAGAGGGCTTCGGAAAATGTTCGGCCTGGATGTCAAAGAAGAATTGGTCGTTATTGGCACGCCCGCGTTTATCGAATTTGTGGAATCCATTAAGACCGAAGGCGTGGAATTTGGCTACCGACCCATGGGTGAAACGGGAAAATCCCGCAACCCGATTATTGTGGAAATTGACAACGACAATGAAAAAAGGATCTGGATAAGCTGGATATTCCTGTTCCTGTGTTGTCCCCACGCATTCATCGGGATTATAAAAATCTGGAAGATATTCAGGTGGACGCCATGAACATCACTCCAGTTCCCCTGAAACACTATAGCGAAAATGAATTGAAAGAAATTGTGTTTAATGATATCGACAGCGCGTTTTCACATAAAATAGAGTTCACCGATACATTGCCAGATTACCGCAATGTCGTCGGCTTTTTTACGCAAGCTATTTTGAAAGAGAGCAGGCTGGTGAGCGGGTTCAATAATCTTTATCCCAGGGTTGAGCAGTTTAATCGACACAAATTGTTTGGCAAAAGTGTGACCATTGAAGACCCGCATATTTTAAAAAATCTTTCTGAAGTGCAGGCAAAGCAAACCCTGTACGTCTCATTCAAAAAAGCCATTGATGAATTAACCATCAAAGACAAGGGGTCCGCTCAAATTAAAAACTTTATTTCCCTGCGCAAAGCCAGGCCGCTTGTAGCGGATAACCAGCCATATCTTGTTCCGCAAAAAAGCATATTCAATAAAATTATTGGCGATAGCCGGTTTGAACTGGAATATGCCGCGTTTCTGGAAAACCGCACAGATATAATTTCCTTTGCTAAAAATAACCAGACGTTCAATTTTAAAATTGAATACCAGGGCGAGGATGGCAATATTCATGAGTTTTTCCCTGATTTTTTGATTAAGCAAAATGATCGGGATATTTACATTGCCGAAACCAAAGGCAGAGAAGATTTGGACGATGTGCGGAAAATAAAACGATTGCAGGTTTGGTGCAGCGATGTAAACGCTGCGCAGAATGAACGCCGATACATTCCGATGTATGTGAAACAGGAAGTGTGGGAAAAGAACCAAAAAGATTTGAAATCGTTCAATGACATTATCAAATTGTGTATGTTAAAATGAAATAATTTGACGAAAGCATAAATTTTAAGATCAGGATAAAAAAATGGATATCGCTTATTTTACCAGCAAATTAAAATTAGATAGAGAGGAAATTTTATGGAAAAAGAAATGATAAAAGAGGACATATTGGCAGAAGTTTTCAAAGCAACTCCCCATCTTTTAAAATTTCCTGTTACTAAAATGTGGATCGATTACGACAAAGAAGCTGATGTGCTTTATATCAGCTTTGACCGTCCCCGGAAAGCAACCGATTCTGAAATGTCCAAAGACGGGATTCTGCACCGGTATCGGGGTGAAAAACTGGTTGGTATTACTATCCTTGATGCCTCTAAAAGAAACCAAAAAACATGTTCAACCACTTTGCGTCTGCTTTGCGTGCTTTGCGGTAAAAAGATTAAACCACAAAGGTCACTAAGAATCCACAAAGGACGCCAAGAAAAAATTAAAGGAATAACATGGAGCAGCTCAACTTAACCACTACCGAAAAACAACAAATCATTGATTTGATCAAACAGGGCAAATCCCTTCCCAAAGAATATGTTTATAAACTTGTCGCCGATGATGAGGATGTGTTCCTGTTCTGGAACGGACGTAATGAAAACGTAACAAATGCCGTGCTGCCGTTTCATTCCATTGAGCACATTGATGAACCGCGAAAAGAGAAAGAACAAACAGGCGTTTCCGACGACCTGTTTGCCACGGACTTTCAGGGCAGGCAGCTCAAAGGCTGGACCAATAAACTGATCTGGGGCGATAACAGGTAACAGGGAGAAAAAATTGAATGCAAGTAACTATATGCATAAAAAAAATAACATTTAGAACAGAAGAAGTGTCAAATAATTTGACACTACCCATCACGATGAAAGGAGAAAAAGATGAAAAGAAGCTTACAAATCAGTGCAATGGTTGGTCTTATTTTGATGACTTTTATTCCGGAAATTCTATCGGCGCAACCAAAACCCACAGTAATCATGAATCAAGCTTACGATTACACGGGGACCTGGGAAGATGTGGGGAAAACCACATTTGAGTATGTTACGAACAATCAAACCATTCAAACCGAATATGGATGGATTCCGCCGGATTGGACGCCCATCAATCGAACAATAACAACGGTGGACGAGCACGACAACACGACGGAATATATACTCGAAATGTTCCAGGATGGGGACTGGTCGCCAATGATACATTGGGTCTATATCAACACGTATCAGAATGGCCGGTTGATGGAGGTTAAGCAGAGTATGCCAGGAATGATTGAATTTGAACTTTTTATCAACCGGGAAGTCTACACCTATGACACAAACGGAAAACTCATGCAGATAACCCAACAACTAAGTTTGGGGACAACATGGGCAGACATTGGCCGTACAGTGTATCACTATCAGGGAAATGACATTGATTATGTTACCATCGAGAGTTATGATGAAGAGAGTACAAGTTGGGTATATGACCAAAAAACCGTGCATTCTTATTCAGACGGCACGTTGTTCTCTTTGGAAGAATTCGAATGGGACGAGAGTTCCTGGGTACCGATAGAGTTGCACGAATATTACTACAACGGAGACGCCTCCATAAATTACATAGTAGTAAAGGATTGGGAAGACGGTTCATACGAAATCCAAAGGAGATTTGTCTATTTATATGGCGAAACATCGGTTGATGAACGGTCTTTAGGTTTGCCCAAAGCCTTCACCCTTTCCAATTATCCTAATCCATTCAACCCGGAAACAACAATTCAATTTAGTATTGACGCCGATGTCCGGGTCAGTCTGGTTGTTTTCGATATAATGGGCAGGAAAGTACGCTCCCTTCTCAGCGGAGAGTTCAGACAAACGGGTGTACATCAGCTCAAATGGGACGGCAGGGATGACAGCGGTCGGATTCAGCCATCGGGCAGCTACATCTTCCGAATATCGACGCCTGATCGTTCCATCAGTAAAACGTGTCTTTTAATAAAATAATGTCATGGTTACTACGTAACACATACAACGGGCGAGTGAGCTGTCTTGACTCGGCTTTAATTACTTTGTCATCGAACATGCGAGTCGGGTAGACTCATCGACTCACTCGCTCGTTATGGTGCGTAAAAGCAAAGAGATTCCCAATGGATGAAATATTGGAAAAATATAAAGAATTATGAATTCAAAAGAGATACAGCAATAATACTCAAAGAATCTATTGTAATTATTTTAGGGATTTTTGTGCGCATTTCAAAGATGAGAAATTAGAAGGGCTAACTACCGAACAAATAAATAAATACCTGTTAAATCTGATACAGTCAAAAAATATTTCTATCAGTCAGCAGAATTAGCGAATAAATGTATCCATTCAATAATTGATGGTGTGCATCAAAGCTTTCGGATTCTCTTTA
>CAZCJL010000093.1:0-28269 GCA_964498785.1 uncultured Cytophagia bacterium
GACACCTACGGAATCTGTTTAAATACGACATAGCGGCAAGCGCCCATATCTACCAGAAAATATTGAGAAGATACACTTAAGGTGTTGTTAATTGCATGTTCATCACATGCAATTACTTGTAATTTTAAAATTTTCAGAATATTTTAATGCTTAATCCTGCGTAAGGCATAAATCATTGGGAGATCTGCAATGTATTGTTTCAAGATAAATTCCTATAAAAATCTTATTATTTTGGCATTGGTTCTATTAGTTAATTGTGGCGGCGTGTCGAACGCTCCAATTGGTGTAAATTTTAAGTTAAATACAATACAGCGCATCGGAAACAGGGGATGTAATTGGTGCATAACCTGGGAGAAAAACGGTGATCAAATCACATCAATGGATGATGGAAACTGGTTGATCCCGGTTTCGGCAAGGGATGGTAAAAGTGGATTAACGAATGGTGAACCTCACTATGATCACCATATCTATCGAATCATTGGTGATTCAGTTAATTTTATAAGGGAAGATATTTCGGGGTATCCGCGGTTCTTGAAGGAAGGAGATGGTTGGTTTGGTTACGGGATATGTTGTGTAAATGGTACGATTTATTCTTTGATTTCCAAAACACCAGCAAATGGATGGGACGGTCCGTTTACAGGAATGAAAATGCTGAAATCTTCGGATAACGGACAGAATTGGTACCGGGTAAACCGAAACGGAAGAGAACGGTTGTTACAACCCTGGGATGCAGCCAGAGAAAAAGTGAACCAGGAGGAGATGTTTTTCCTCGAAGAGTTCGGGCTAACCCGGGATGGAAAAAAAGTTTATCCGTTTTCGTGTTGTTCATTTGTTCAGAACGGACAGGATAATAACGCTGCAAAGGATGACTACGTCTACATTTACTCTCCCGAAGGCGCCCGGTCGAATCACCTCTGCCTGGCACGGGTTAACAATAATACAAT
This sequence comes from uncultured Cytophagia bacterium, assembly GCA_964498785.1. Taxonomy (GTDB): domain Bacteria; phylum Zhuqueibacterota; class Zhuqueibacteria; order Thermofontimicrobiales; family Thiofontviventaceae; genus Mariaggregatimicrobium. The sequence continues at coordinate 945 of CAZCJL010000093.1, forward strand.
CGAAAAAAGGGACACCTGGGAATTTTTCAGCGGTTGGAAAGGTAATACGCCAAAATGGAGCAGCGATATTCGAAAGAGAAGTGCCGTACATGTATTCCCTGAAAAAAACCAGCACGGTGAATATTTTGGCTGGCATTCATGGCTACCCTCAGTGGTCTGGAATCCGGGTTTGAATCTTTATATTATGGTAAATGGAGGTACATACGCGGGGGACAGTCTCTCAAACTCAACGGAAGATTACTTCCACCCCTGGATGCATACCAAAACTGGCAGCCTTGGATTCTGGTACTCAGAAAAGCCTTATGGACCATGGAAGCAATTTTATTATACGGATTACTGGACTGCTGATGATGAAAAAAATCTCACCTATCAGCCAAAATTATCTCCGAAATGGATAAGTGAAGATGGCAAGAAAATGATTCTTATATGGTCGGATGCCATGAAAGATGAAAAAGGACGATCTCATTCTGTTAATTATTTATGGAATCAAATGGAAATTGAGATACTGATAAAGTAAGCAAAGTAGATAATCCGGAAGCAACTCTTTTATACAGGAGGAGTAGATACTTATGAGATTCACAGAACCATTTGATGTAACAATCGTTGGCGGCGGAATGATCACCGAGATGCAGATCCTGCCTTCGATCTATCATCTGCAACGACTCGGTGTGATTAACAATATTTCCGTTTGCGCGCTTAATACAGCACCTTTAAAAGTAATTGCACAAAATGAAATGCTGAAAAAGGCATTCCCGAATCAAACCTTTACACCATATCCTGATATAGATGAAGAGCCTGATGACAGGCTTTTTCCCGATTTATATAAAGAAGTAATTGCAGGGATGCCCCCGAAAAATATTGTCTTTATTGCACTGCCGGATCATTTACATTATCCCGCGATTAAATTTGCCCTCGAACATGACCAACACGTTCTGTGCGTGAAACCGTTAACTTTGAAATACGTCGAGTCGAAAGAAATTGAACAAATGGCTTATGAGAAAGGGCTATTCGTCGGAGTTGAGTATCATAAACGGTTTGATGACAGAGTGGGCATCGCTCGTTTAAAATACCGCGCGGGAGACTTGGGGGAATTCCGTTTAGGTTACGCCACGTTAATTGAACCGTGGTATTATCGCGATTCAAATTTTCAAAATTGGTGTACTGTTGAAAATTCAGATATGTTCTCTTATATCGGATGTCACTATGTCGATCAGGTTCATCTGATTACCGGTTTGTTGCCTGTTCAGGTGGCTGTATATGGTATCATTGAAGAGTATCCGAATGGCAATAAAGGCTATTTGTGGACGAATGCGAATGTGATCTGGGAAAATAAAGCGTGTCTGGCTGTACTGAACGGAATTGGATATCCCAATGTCGGTCCGGGCGGTAATTCACAGGGATTGTGGATGTTTACACAGGGTAAAAATGACGGTGGGCTTATTTTTCATGACGATCAGTATCGCGGAATTAAACATTCTTATATATTAAAAGGAACACACGCTGGTGACTCGTTCTATAATGAGCCGAGCCCTGATTATTTTAAACTGATTGAGCGCGGCGGCAAGGGGCTTACTCCCGTGGGGTACGGATATCGCAGTATTGAAATGCTTGTTGAGGCAGCCCATCGGGTGGAATTGAGCACCGCTGGTCCGGATGCGGGTGAATCACTTGAAAAGCGGCGACAGGCAATCAGGGAGATCGATGAAGAAGGTATTATCGCGACGCCGGCGAACAGCTCATTCAATGAACTGGTGATGGAAGCAGGCAGAAAATCAATTTTAAATGATGGGCGAGATGTTGTTATTGAATATGGGGATTCTCCGAAAGTTCGGTTCAAAGAGTTTGTTAAGGTTTAAAAGGTACAATATGGAATTCATAGATGATATTTGCAATTATAATTGTAACAATTGGCGCGACTTTAAAAATTCTTTCAATGTTTGGCTTTTTATAGATAATTAGATATTAATAAAATCGTTAAGGAATTATTCATTGAAGTCATTCGTGTTTTTTAGTCTTAGTGTACTATTCTGCATTGCACAAAGTTATGCAAAAGAGTTATTAATAATACCGATAATGAACAAGCCGCACATCGATGGCATCATATCTGAAGGTGAGTGGAAAAGCGCTGTTGTTGCTTCTGACTTTATTCAATTAGAACCTTTCAAAGGCAAACCGTCTACAGAGCAAACAAAGGTATTTGCCGGATATGATAATAATCATCTTTTTATTGCTTTTAAATGTTTTTATACAAATACATTATCTGCGGGAAGCCCGATGAGGGATCAGTTGTTGAACCAGATAAATAAAAGTACATCAATAAGCACTGATGACGGTGTCATTATAATTTTAGATACTTTTAATGATAAGCGTAGCGCGTATGTGTTTCATGTAAATATCAAAAACACCCAAAGTGATGTCCGGGTCGAAAGTAATGGAAGTAATACTGATTCAGAGTGGGATACTGAATGGAAATCTGCTGTCAGTATTGATGAAAAATTTTACACGATAGAAATATTATTACCATTTAAAAGCATTAAGTATACATCTTTAAAAACCTGGGGAATTAATTTCGGAAGAATGATTTCCGATAATCAGGAGATTGTCTGGTGGTCTGGCATTCTCGATGATAATTTTAGAATCTCCCAGAATGGAACTCTGCAATTTCAAAGTGCACTGCATCAGAAAAAACCGGTTGTTATCATTCCCTACACTAATGCCTGCCAGGCTTCAAATGAACCGTGGAAAACGGAAATAGGACTTGATGCGGAAATACCGCTACCTTTGAATATGACAGCTAATGCCACTATCAATCCTGATTTTGCCAGTGTGGAAGGTGATGAAGAGGTGATCAATTTAGATCCATGGGAAGTTTCTCTCCCTGAAAAGCGTTCTTTTTTCAGAGATATTAACGCGCTGTTTCAGGTTCGCTACAAGCCGTTTTACAGTCGACGGATAGGGGATATTCAACATGGAGAAAAATTTACCGGGAAAATCAAGGGTACCCAAATTGCCGGTATTTATGCTCGTACCAACTTTATTAAAGCAGATACTGCTAAAAGCATAAGATATCAGCCCGCAGCTGACTTCCTTGTATTACGATTGCAGCAGGATATATTGAAAGCGTCCACAATTGGTATAACAGTAACACAAAAAAGCCAGCGAAATTTTGATACAAAACGTCTTTTCAACCTGGATGCTAAAATGAGGCTACCTTATCATCTTTACGCAACCGGTCAGATTTTATATGCCCAACCTGCTCATAAAGGTGCTAAAAAACTGGATCACGCCGGAGGCTTTATTCGTGTTGCTTCTGAAACGAACACATATCACATACATGGTCGGTTGACTATGTTTGGAAAGCATCTTAAAGAAAATATGGATGCGACTGGTTACTTGAAATATGATGATGTCATAGAATATGACAGCGCAATCAGGTATAAATATTTCCCCAAAACGTATTCGGTACTAAAAATGATTTACTACAATAGCAATTACAGATGGGACTGGAATTTGAACAGAATATTGCAGCGTTATGAAATCAGGCAGGAAGCGGCAGTATATTTTGAAAATAAAATCAACCTTGGATTAAACGCGCATAATGAATATCGTGATGTAACATGGCGGAAGACAGGTCAAACCTTTTCACATAAAGACCGGGTTGAATTTGAGCTTGGCTATAATACACTTGAATATAATCAGGTTCTTGTTAACTATGGGATTGGACAGGATTTTGATGGTCCTCTGTATTGGTACGGAGGCTGGGCGCAGTTTGATGTCACAAAAAAAATCGGATTTTCTTATGAATTTGAAAATCGAATTTATAACAAAAAGAAAGCTGATCCGATAGCCACAGATGTTAATTTGCATATAATTGGAGCTGATATTCGTTTTTCACCTGATTTGTTTATTCGGCTATTTTCTCAATATCGTTCAGACAGTAATCGAATATATTTCTACGGTCGTTTAGGCTGGCGATTCAGAGCGCCGAATAGCGCTGTTTATCTCACTTATTCTTATGATGATGATGATAACAGAATAGAACCGTATAAAATTGTATTTGCAAAATTTTCTTATGACTTCAATCTGTCTATTTATTAATATCAACGACTTTTTATTATGTTCAAAAATTGTAATTGCAGCTACACGTGATATTCAACAAGTGCTCTGCAGAATTACATTAATGGACTGCAGAGAATCTTCTCGCCGTATTGCAGGGGAAAATCCCCGAAGATTGTTTGAATCCGAAATTTCTGTCACATCGAGAGATAACAAATCAGAATATTACCCGTGTTATGGGAAAGAAAACAGGAGGCGCTGATCAAAATGTGCTGCATAAAATTTACACTAGCGAAGAATGTACTATGGCGTTGGTAATGTTTGAAAATGGAACGATTAGTTTCGGTTTCTGCTGAATTGGGGATTGACTAAAAATTATATAAGGAAAAATTATGAAATTTACACCAGCGATTTATGAGCACGCTGCAAAACTGATTCATAAGGTGCCTTATGAAGTGTCACGCTCATCTGAGTTGTTATTTCAGGCACATGTCAAAGCCTTTGATACTTACCGGCATTTTCCGGTGGTCATTGGCATTGATATTTACAACCTCGAAGCAGAGGCTTATGGATCGGTTGTAAAGCGAGTGGAAGACAACAGTATTCCGGCAATTGAGACCAATATTTGCTCCAATATTGCTGACATCCTCAAACTTGCACATTTTGACCCCCAAAAAGCAGGCAGAATCCCCATGATACTGCAAGTAGCGAAAGAGGTAAAACGTCATTGTCCGGGAGCTGATGTCCGGATTCCGGTGAGCGGTCCTTTTTCAATCGCCAGTAACATTCTTGGTTTTGAGAATCTTCTCTATGATTGTTTATTGAATCCTGATAAAACACGGGAAGCACTGCTACATCTTGCTTCGGGTCAAATTCGGTTTTGTCAGGAGATTATTAAAAATGGATTGGATATTTCTTTTTTTGAGTCCGCAGCAACACCACCGCTTATTTCGCCGGAATTATTCAAGGCTGTCGAGTTACCCGCTCTGATGGAAACAATTAAAGGCGCTACTGCTGTTGTTGGTCATCCTGTTCCGTGTATTATTGGCGGTGATACGGCTCAGATACTCGATTTGATAATGGAAATCGGAACAGATTACGTTATTTGTCCGGCGGAAACAGATCAGGCGCTTTTCATGAAAAAGATGCAGGCACACCCAAACGTAATGGTGCGAATCAATATGAAATCTCACGTGATGGCATCAGACGATCTTGATCTTGTTTATGGTGAAATTGACAGAGTGTTGGAAATTGCTGGTGATCGAGAGAATTATGTCATCGGTACCGGCGTTCTGCCGTTTGAAGCCCGAACAGAAAATGTGTTAGCAGCACATAACTATATTGAGAAAAAAATAGGAAAAGGCAAAAAATGATAACATTCATTCGAAAAGTGAAATCATCAATCGGTCCCGGTTGGATTATCGCAGCAGCTTGTCTCGGACCGGGTAGTGTTACTACTTCTTCAAAAATTGGCGCTGAATTCGGCTATGAGTTTTTATGGGTTGTCGTAGCTGCAAGTCTTGGGATGGGGATATTTATGACCATGGCAGCGCGATACGGCGTGTCTAATTCAGATTCTCTGTTACAATCAATTTCAATAGAGTATGGTCGCTGGTTCGCTGTGATTATCGGCATATCGGCATTCATGACATCGATGAGTTTTCAGTTTGGCAATAACCTGGGCGGTGCGACTGCTCTTGAAGCTATCACGGGAATTAATGATACTCTCTGGCCATTGATTATCACACCGGCCGGATTAATCCTGATTTTCTTCGCTAAAAGTCTATATAAAGTTGTTGAAAAATTGATGATTGTACTTGCGATGATGATGGTTCTGGCATTCATTACAAACCTGTTTTTCACGAAGCCCGATTTAGCGGGAATTCCGTTGGGTTTCCTTCCAAATTCTATTCCCGAAAATGCATTTAGCGAAATGATAGCTTTGGTTGGGACTACATTCGTGCTCCATGCCTGCCTGTATCAGGCATATCTTGTACAGGATAAGGGATGGAAGTTAGCTGATTTGAAAAAAGGTTCCAGCGATTCGCTTGTTGGTATTATTATTTTAGGAGGCGTCAGTGCAATTGTCATTATTACCGCTGGTGCGGCATTGCATCCGTTTGGTATCACGGTTACATCGGCAGCGGATATGGCAATACAATTAGAAGCTTTGTTTGGCCCCTATGCGAAGTATATTTTCAGCGTCGGATTATTTGCAGCAGCTTTTTCATCCTTGCTGGTAAACGCTATGATTGGCGGTAGCTTAATTTCGGATGGATTGGGATTGGGCAGAAGTTTACAACAGAATGGTCCCAGGATATTTGCAACTGTTATTATGCTTGTTGGTATGTCCATCGCTGTTTTTTTCAGAGGTAATGTTGTGTATGCAATTGTATTGGCGCAAGCTTCATCAATACTTGCGGTGCCGACAATCGCCATCGGTATGGTTCTGATTTTAAATAATAAGAAAGTCATGGGGGATTTACGAAACAATCTGTGGCATAACATACTGGCTATTTTTGGCATTGTGTTGATTTTAATGATGGTATACAACCTGTATCAGAAAATTATAACATTCTTGAAAACTACGTCATAATAAATTATAAAAGATGTATTATCTGATGACACATATTTACATCCCGCATTTTGCTTTGAATCTTGACAGGATTTTGCTATCAATTTCCTTTATTCGTGGAGTCATTCACTTTATGGGCAATCCACCATTCATGTGATGATTGGCAGACATAAATGAACTGTTTTAATTTTTATAGTTCAGCGTAGTTGTAATACGGAAAATTATTACCTTAATAAGGAATAGAAAAATGAAGAAAACAAATTGCCTTACATTTATAATCGTGCTATTGGCTTTTGTAATTCTGTTTACAGATGTATTCGCCGATGTACCTGCTTTCCCCGGCGCCGAGGGATTCGGTGCCACAACTGTAGGCGGCAGAGGTGGTACTGTAATTAAAGTCACCAATACAAATGACAGCGGAACGGGAAGTCTCCGGGCAGCGGTTGAAGCCAGCGGCGCGCGCATCGTTGTGTTTACAGTAGGCGGAACCATTAGTTTGCAAAGTGCATTACATATTACCAATCCCTATCTGACAATTGCCGGTCAAACCGCACCCGGCGGCGGTATATGTCTGAAAGATGGTTCTTCCGGACAAACTCTTCGCATCGAAACCCATGACGTCATTGTCCGGAGTCTCAGAATACGACCGGGACCCAGCGATCAGCGGGATGGTGTCTGGATCAATGGAGGGTATAATATTATATTCGACCATTGTTCGGTTAGCTGGGGAGTGGATGAAAACTTTACAGCTTCCTATGATGCACATGATATTACTATACAGTGGTGTATCATTTCACAGGCATTACGCGATGCCGGTCACAGTAAAGGCTGGCACAGTATGGGTCTTATGTTTGGCAGCTATGTAGGCGATCCCACCGATGAAATATCAGCGCATCATAACCTGCTGGCTCACAACTTACGCCGCAATCCGATGATTGACCTCGATGGTACGCTTGATTATGTAAATAATGTAATTTACAATTGGGGTGATTCGGACTGGTCCGGTTACGTAACCAATTCTTATAACGGTTCCACCAACTTTGTTGCCAATTATGTGAAACCAGGTCCTGCCAGTAATTCAGGTAAATACCTGGTTGATGCTGTTGGCGACAAATCCAATACCACAGTCTATGTATCCGGTAATATTACACACCATCGTACCAGTGATAATGACCCGGAAACAGATTGTATCGATCCCAATGATATCGATGATATTAACATTTCCAGTACAAGAATATCGGCGCCAAGCGTCACAACAATTTCAGCACAGCAGGCTTATACGAAAGTTCTTGAGAATGCCGGGGCTATTATGCCGGTCAGGGATGCCGTGGACAGCCTCGTGGTTAATAGCGTTATCGACAGCACGAACGAAGTTATCGATGATCCATCTGATGCCGGAGGCTGGCCCACGCTGGCAGCAGGCACAGCTCCGACAGATACTGATGGTGATGGAATGCCGGATAGTTGGGAAGATGATAACGGTCTTGACAAGAACACAGATGATGCCAATGATAATGATCTTGATTCAGACTATGATAACATCGAGGTCTATATCAACAGTTTGATTCCCAATCCCTTCGATAGCAGTGCATCGACAACCACCTTCTCCCTGACGACGAACACATCGGGATCAGGCAGTATTTCTCTCGATCCTTCCGGTGGTACTTATGATAGCAGTACGGTGGTCACATTAACTGCAACTCCGGTTTTTGGCTATGTTTTTAGCGGATGGAGCGGAAATTTGACTGGTTCAAATAATCCTGATTCGATTACGATGAATTCTAATAAATCAGTCACGGCTACATTTGTAGAAGACACCACGATTACGGAATTTGACCTGACGACGAATACCTCTGGCTCCGGCAGTATTACTCTTGATCCATCCGGTGGTACGTATGACAGCAGTACAGTGGTCACATTGACGGCGAATCCCGGTTCAGGTTATCAATTCGACAGTTGGAGTGGCGATCTCTCTGGTTCTGCTAATCCTGAGACTATTACGATGAATGCAAACAAAAGCGTGACCGCTACTTTCAGTGAAGTAACCTCTACAGTTTATGATGGATGTAGTGCAAGCATTGTGACTGGCTCCTGTGACACGGAGAATTCAGGCTATACAGGAAGTGGTTATGCAAATACGGATAATTCAACCGGCACTTATGTGGAGTGGACGAATGTAGTGGTTAGTGCCACCAAGAATTATAATTGTATTATTCGGTTTGCAAATGGTGGCGCGAATTCTCGACCTGTCAACGTGTCCGTAAATGATAGTGTACAAACCAGCCTGTCATTTGAATCTACAGGTAACTGGACGACCTGGAGTACAAAAAGCTGCAGTCTCTATTTTAACAGTGATACGAACAAAGTTAAGCTTGTTGGCACGAATTCAGAGAGTTGTCCGAATATTGACAAGCTTGAGGTGGAAACCGGTTCCCAGACTACACAATTTACTCTGACGACGAATACATCCGGCTCCGGTAGTATTTCACTCAGTCCTTCCGGCGGTACTTATGATAGCAGTACAGTGGTTATATTGACGGCGAATCCGGCATCAGGTTATGAATTTGATAATTGGAGCGGCGATCTCACAGGTTCTTCAAATCCCGATACTATTATTATGAATAGCAATAAGAGCATCACAGCGAATTTCAGTGTGATTCAGTACACATTAACGACAAATACATCTGGCTCCGGTAGCATTTCTCTTTCTCCTTCGGGCGGTACGTATGACAGCAGTACGGTGGTCACATTGACTGCGAATCCTGGTACAGGTTATCAATTTAGTAGTTGGAGCGGTGATCTGACAGGTTCAGCAAATCCAGATTCGATAACGATGAACGCCAATAAATCGGTCACAGCTACTTTCAGCCAAATATCCGGCGGCAGCGGCGAAGTGGAAATTGCCGGTTCCTGGAATAATGCATCTTCACACACCGCAGAGTCCGGCAGCAACCGGCTTCTGGTTTTCACTGCCCATGCAGAACATAATGCTAGCTTAACGCTGAACGGCGTATCTTATGGCGGTAAATCCATGACCGAAGTTATTGAAAAGAGTGAAGACAGCGGAGGATTTTTTGCTGTTACCGGGCTATATATCCTCAAAGAAGCTGATATTGCCGATGCTTCCGATAGCACCTTCTCGGTAACGTGGTCTACGACACCCATTCGTACACCTGAATACTCCAGCGTGTTTCTGACCGGTGTGAATCAAACGACGCCAACAGGAGATACCCAGTCAGCCGGCGGCACCAGTAGCACGATATCTACCTCCAGCTTATCCACGTCAGATGGCGACATGGCGATTCTTGCAGCCACGTGCGGAAACCTGGGCGATTATTCTACGGGAGGCGGATTTACAGAAGCACTGGAATTCACAATTGATGATCCTGATGGCGGCGATGGTGTGGCAGGTTATCTCGCAGCCACTGGCGCCAGCGTTACACCCAGCGTGACTCATTCGAATGTTAACCGCCAGAGCCTTGTCGGTATTGTGGTGCAGGCAGATAGTAGTGGATCATCTCCAACACAGTTTACGTTAACAACCAATGCATCTGGTACTGGCAGTGTTACTCTCGATCCATCCGGTGGCACTTATGATAGTAGTACGGTGGTTATATTGACTGCGAATCCGGGTACAGGCTACGAATTTGATAATTGGAGCGGCGATCTCACAGGCTCTTCAAACCCCGATACCATTACTATGAATAGTAATAAGAGCGTCACAGCGAATTTCAGTGTGATTCAGTACACATTAACAACAAATACCTCTGGTTCGGGTAGTATTTCATTGAGTCCTTCCGGTGGAACGTACGATTCAAGCACTGTCGTGACACTCACAGCCACAGCGGATTCCGGTTATCAATTCGACAGTTGGAGCGGTGACCTCACTGGCTCGGCAAATCCTGATTCGATAACGATGAACGCCAATAAATCGGTCACAGCTACTTTCAGCCAGATATCCGGCGGCAGCGGCGAAGTGGAAATTGCCGGTTCCTGGACGAATGCATCTTCACACACCGCAGAGTCCGGCAGCAACCGGCTTCTGGTTTTCACTGCCCATGCAGAGCATAATGCTAGCTTAACGCTGGACGGCGTATCTTATGGCGGTAAAGCCATGACCGAAGTAATTGAAAAGAGTGAAGACAGCGGAGGATATTATGCTGTTACCGGAATATATATCCTCAAAGAAGACGATATTGCCGATGCCTCCGGTAGCTCGTTCTCGGTAACGTGGTCCACGACACCTGTTCGCACGCCTGAATACACCAGCGTGTTCCTGACCGGTGTGAATCAAACGACGCCTATCGGAGATACCGAGTCAGCAGGCGGCACCAGCAGCACGATATCTACCTCCTCCTTATCTACGTCAGATGGCGATATGGCGATCCTTGCAGCTACCTGCGGAAACCTGGGCGACTATTCAACAGGCGGCGGATTTACTGAAGCCCTTGAAATCACAGTGGATGACGGTGATGGTGTGGTAGGTTATCTCTCAGCCACTGGCGCCAGCGTTACACCGAGCGTCACTCATTCGAACGTGAATCGCCACAGCCTGGTAGGTATTGTGGTGCAGGCAGATAGTAGTGGATCATCCGAATCAGAGATGGCATGGCAGCAGGATAGTGGTTCGGATGGGATTGTTTCCATTGAAATCGAGCACTACGACTCCAAAGCATCACAGGGTGGAAATTCCTGGGACATAGATAGCAGCCCACCGAGCGGTGCAACGAACGACACAACGATGCAGGCATTACCGAATGACGGCGATAATGTCAATTCGAGCATTGAGTCGAGCAGTCCGCGTCTGGATTATATCATCAATTTTGTGAAGACAGGCACGCATTATATCTGGGTTCGCGCCTATAGCGATAGCGGTGCTGATAATTCCATGCATTACGGACTGAATGGCAGTGTCGTTTCCACAGCAGATAGTGTGGATTTTCCGCATTCCCAGAGCGCGTATGTATGGGCAAAGCGCACCATGGGCGGTGATGGTGATGCCAGAATCAATATAGCGTCGACCGGTGTTGATACATTGAACATCTGGATGCGTGAAGACGGCACGATGCTTGATAAGATTGTGTTGACGACGAACTCCAGCTATACACCGAGTGGTTCAGGTCCTTCGGAAAGCAGCCGTGCGTTGTCAAAAGCACTCGTGCCCGAGGAAGAGCTTGCAGAAGAGACCGAAGTGGCATTGCCAACAGAATACTCGCTGAGCCATTATCCGAATCCGTTCAACCCATCGACCACGATCGTATACGATCTCCCGGTACAGGAGCGCGTGGAATTAGCAGTTTTTGACATTATGGGCAGAAGAGTATCGGTTCTGTTTGATGGTTTTCAAGAGGCAGGTTCACATAAGCATGTATGGAATGCTGTTGATTCTAACGGAGGAGCTCTGGCAAGTGGCGTCTATTTCTGCCGTATTCGTACGTCTTCTTTTGTGAAATCGATCAAAATGACGTACATCCGTTAGTCATTTTATATTTGTTAAAATGCATACAGGGACATTGGATAATGCTTTCCGGTGTCCCTGTTCTTAATTTAACAGAGTTAAAATATTCGATGTATTAATGGCACTTTTAAATGATGTGAAAAAAGCAGGGAATTATGCAATAAGCAAACGTGTTTTAAATGAAATGAGCAGCAGTGATCCTGTTTATCGAGAAGAATTGTGAGGAATAACAAATTGGAAAAACTGCAGAAAATACACAAAAGTCAGGTGGCAATTCGCACGTTAGAAACCGCAGATTTGAATCGGGCAGTGGCATTAAAAGAACAAGCAGGCTGGAATCAACTGAGAAGTGACTGGGAAATTTTTCTAAATCTGAATAAAAACGGATGTTTTGTAGCCGAGCGCGATGATCTCGTAATTGGTACGGCAACGACACTTGTTTTTGATGAAACCGGCTGGGTCGCGATGGTTTTGGTTGATCGTAACTTCAGGCGCATGAAAATCGGAAGCAGGCTGTTTAATCACGCAATGGAGCATTTGTCCGGCTGCATCTGCATTAAGCTGGATGCAACGCCGGAAGGACGTTTGCTGTATTTGAAATCGGATTTTAAAGATGAATTTGAAATTGTAAGAATTTGTTCATCCGCGGGCAGATTTCAAATACGATCAAAAATAGAAATAATGCGGATTGAAAAAAGCGATTTGAATGAGATTGCCGAATATGATCGAAATGCATTCGGTTCACAGCGTAAAGATCTCATTGAAATTCTTTTTTCGAATAATGGAGACTATGCTTTTAAAGCCGTTCAAAATAATAAAATATCCGGTTTTGTACTGGGTCGCCGCGGAAGCAAATTTAATCAGATAGGTCCGTTAGTGAGTGATCAACCGGAAACAGCGCTCGCACTGATGAATGCCTTCATGCAGAACGCGAATGACAAAAAATATATATTAGATGTTCCGCGATATCAGAAAAAATTGCTGCGTATCCTGCTGGACAATAATTTCGAGGAGCAGCGTTCATTTTCACGCATGTATAAAGGTCGATTGATTAAAGGCAATGATGCTGCCGTTTTTGCAACGAGCGGTCCTGATTTAGGCTAAAATTCAATTAAAAGATGTGCATAAAAGATGGATGGAAAAAACTCACCCCGGCATATTCAATATGAGCGGTTGTTCGGCAGCGAAGCGAGCGCAACGATATGCAAGCTATGAACAGCGCGTGCGACAGGATATTATCGAATTACAAAGAATAAATAATGAAATTAAGGGAATCAGTTAATCGAATTATGAAAACACAACATGCACGGTTCAAATTCAAAACAGTAAATGATCTACTAAAAAAAGCACAGGACGTTGGGGTATCTCTGCCATTTCAGGAATCCATTGATATCCTTTTTGAACCTGTTAAAGTTGGCTCGAAGCAGGTCGCAAACCGGTTCGTGGTTCATCCCATGGAAGGATTCGACAGCACGTCGGACGGCGCGCCAACGGATCTGACCTTTCGAAGATATCGCCGCTATGCCGAAGGGGGCAGCGGACTCATCTGGTGTGAAGCAACCAGCGTTGTTCCTGAAGGACGTTCCAATCCGGGACAACTCTGGATTCATTCGAAAAATGCTGTAGATTTCAAACGGTTGGTGGAACAAACCAGAAATTCAGCCTATAAAAAATACGGCAGTGCCCGGGACATTATGCTGATTTTGCAGCTCACGCATTCGGGCAGATATTCAAAACCAGTGGGAAAACCGAATCCCATTATCGCTCATCACAGCACGGTTCTGGATCCAATACATGATCTGCCGTCGGATTACCCGCTGATTTCGGATGAGGAACTGGATACGCTGCAGGAAAAATTTGTGGCAGCAGCGCGGCTCGCAGCAGAAGCAGGTTTCGACGGGGTGGATATCAAGGCATGTCACCGCTATCTTGTTTCGGAGTTGCTGGCATCATTTACCCGGGAAGAAAGCAGATATGGCGGGGAATTTGAAAATCGCATTCGTTTTTTAGTCGAAACAGCCCGAAAAATCAGATCAGCGGTTCCGGATATTTTTGTCAGCAGCCGGCTGAATCTTTACGATGCCATCGAATATCCGTATGGCTTTGGCGTCGATCAGAATGATAAATCAAAACCGGATTTATCCGAGCCAATTGCATTAATAAAAAAATTAACGGAGATCAGCTATCCGGTTCTCAATGTGAGTATCGGAAATCCCTACTTCAATCCGCATGTTGGCAGACCTTATGATTTCCCGGTTGCAGGCATGCAATCGCCGAACGAGCATCCATTGGTCGGAATTTCCAGAATAATCAGTATAACCGGTGAGATACAGAAAGCATTTCCACAATTACCTGTCATCGGGACCGGTTATTCCTGGCTGCGGCACTATTTTCCGCATGTTGCCGCCGCTGCTGTGGAATCGGGAAATGCTACATTAATTGGGCAGGGGAGAGGCGCTTTTGCGTATCCGGATTCAGTGAATGATTTGGCGCAAACAGGACAGATGGATCCACACAAAGTATGCATTACGTGTTCTGCATGTACCCAAATCATGCGCGATGGCGGTCGGACCGGATGTGTGGTGCGTGACAGTGAAATTTATGGTGCGGAATACAGGCGAGTCAGAAAAACAGCCGCGGACGTATTGAAGAAAGAGGCAGAACGATGCCGGGATTGCGATTCGCCGATGTGCCAGCTTGCCTGTCCAGCGAATCTTGATATACCGGGATTTATAAAAGCGTACGGCAAAGGTGATATTTCTAAAGCCTATTCAATTTTATTGGAGAATAATATTTTCCCGGAAATGTGTGCGTTGATTTGTCCTGTGGAAGTACAGTGCAAAGGCGCTTGTGTGGAAAACATTTTCAGCAGGAATCCGGTGGCAATTTCCGAGATTCAGTTGGCAATCGCTAAACAAGCCCGGACACAGGGACTTGCAAAAATTGCGATCCCGAAGCTGCCCTCTGGCAGAAAAGTGGCGATTGTCGGCGCCGGTCCGGCAGGAATGTCCTGTGCGGCAAAGTTGTTGCAATTCGGGCATCAGGTGGAAATCTTTGAGAAAGCATCGACACTCGGGGGGATCCCGGGGACAGTGATCCCGTTTGAGCGGATCGATTCTCAGATTGTATTGAACGAAGTTGATAGCTTGTTCATTAATGCAAAAAAGATGCAGCGGCTGATAATCCATACGGACTATCCATTAAATAACAAAAATAATATTGAATCCATCCGCCAAAAATTCGATGCCGTATTCCTGGGATTCGGGCTTTCGGTTTCCATGAAATTGCCGGGAGTGGCATCAAGCCCAAAAGGAGTTGTGGATGCACTGTCTTATTTGAAAGCCGTTAAATCAAAAAGAAATATTGAAACCGGGAAAACAGTTGCTGTTCTGGGTGGCGGAAATACGGCAATCGATGCTGCGATTACCGCGAAAGAACAGGGTGCGCAGGATGTTTATATTGTCTATAGACGGTCATTCAATGAAATGCCTGCCTGGCAGAAAGACCGGGATGCAGCGATGGAGAAATCAATCCATTTCCTGATCCTGTCACAGCCATTGGATTATATCGAAAGAAATGGTGCACTCGCTGGATTAAAAATTATCCGGACCCAATTAGGGGCGCCGGACGAAAGTGGTCGCAGGAGACCGGAGATAATTCCCGGTAGCGAATATGTGCTGACTGTGGAGCAGGTGATCGAGGCAATCGGACAACGCATTGATGAAGATACGAAAGAAGCGCTCGGAGTTATCGGGCTTAACAGGAACGGATGGATTAAAGTGGATGCTTGCTATCGAACTTCTCTCGCAGATGTATTTGCCGGCGGCGACGTTATTAATGGCGGTGCGACTGCAGTTCAGGCAGTTGCTGACGGTATGAAAGCCGCTGTTGAAATTCACAGAGTATTAACATGAGATAATGAAAAACGAAGAAGGATACTGTAAGTATGGAAAAATATGACATTAGAGTAAATGATATTAAAATGCCGGTTTACTCGCTGAACACATTGATCATCGGCAGCGGAGCCGCTGCACTGAATGCAGCAGTGAGCCTGCATGAGTTGGGTCAGGAAGATATCGCCATCGTTACGGATCGATGGGGAGGAGGCACCTCCAACAATACCGGTTCGGATAAACAGACCTATTACAAATTATCGCTGGCAGGCGATCAGCCTGACTCGCCGAAACTGATGGCGCAGGATTTATTCAATGGCGGCTGCATGCACGGCGATATTGCGCTGTGCGAGGCGCAGCATTCAGCGCAGGCATTTTTTCATCTGGCGCGTCTTGGTGTGCCGTTTCCGCATGACAAATACGGTGCATTCATCGGATATAAAACCGATCACGATCCGCGGGCACGAGCCACGTCCGCTGGTCCGTTAACATCCCATTTGATGTTCGAGGCGCTGGCAAAGGACGTGCGCCGGAAAGGAATTCCGGTCATCGACCGGCATCAGGTGATTGCATTGCTTACGGATGAGCAGGGTCGTGAAAAACGGGTCATCGGCGCAATTGCTCTTGATTTGGAATCGCTGAATACTCAAAATTCAGGATACGTGGTCGTCAACTGTGAGAACATCATTTTCGGCACAGGCGGACCGGCAGGCATGTACAAAACATCTGTCTACCCGGAAAGCCAGCTCGGCTCCGGCGGAATGGCGTATGAGATTGGCGCAATTGGCAATAATCTGACTGAATCACAATTCGGGCTGGCGTCCATTAAATTCCGGTGGAATCTCTCCGGCACATATCAGCAGGTGATCCCGCGATATGTTTCCACCGATCAGAACGGTAACGATGAACAGGAATTTCTGAATCACTATTTCCCGGACATGGGGAAACTGGCGACCGCCATTTTTCTGAAAGGCTATCAATGGCCCTTTGATCCGCGCAAGGTGCGGAATTACGGATCGTCACTGATCGATATTTTGGTGTATCAGGAAACGGTCGTGAAAGGACGGCGGGTTTACCTGGATTTTACACGAAATCCGGGCGGCGCAGGAATTCTCCAGGATTTTTCATTTGATCTGCTGGATCAGGAACCATACGCCTATCTGGAAAAGTCCGGCGCACTTTTAAATACACCCATCGGGCGGCTGCAGAAAATGAACCAACCGGCAATCGATCTCTACAAAAACAATGGAATTGATATCACAAAAGAGCCTCTCGAAATTGCTGTATGCGCGCAACATAATAACGGCGGTCTGAAGGGTAACCTGTGGTGGGAATCCAATATCAAACACTTGTTTCCTGTCGGCGAGGTGAATGGCACGCACGGCGCCTATCGACCGGGTGGCTCGGCGCTGAATTCGGGACAGGTGGGCAGCCTGCGCGCAGCGATGTACATTGCCAGGCGATATAGTGATTCGCCGCAGGATATCGATAATTTTCTGCAAAAGTGTAAATCACAAATCAAGCAAAAATATGAACTGTCCCGGCAGATGATCGATCCCGATTCATCAGATGACTTGTCCATCAAACAGGTGCGTGAAGAAATACAGCAACGGATGTCGGGCCACGGCGCGCATATTCGAAATAAAGATCAGGTGAAAACAGCAATCCGCGATGCGCGTCAGCTTTATCATCGCTTAAGGAATGGAATGAAAATTACATCGGCTGCTGAATTGCCAGAAGTCTTTCGAAATATCGATTTATGCCTGACACATATCCTTTATCTCGAAGCAATCAGCGAATATCTGAACAGGGGCGGTAAAAGCCGCGGTTCTTATCTGGTTATGGATGCCGGTGGCGAGAAACCCTGCCCGGAGCTCGATGATGCATGGAAATTCACATTAAATAGCGAAGATGATTTTGTTAATAATAAAATACTGGAAATCTCACTTTCAGAAAACGTAGCCGTTCAGAAAGAATGGGTGGTTGTTCGACCAATACCGCAAGAAGAAATTTGGTTTGAAAATATCTGGAATAAATACATGCGGGATGAAATCATTCAATAGGAGAAAAGAACATGACACAGAAAAAAGTGGCGCTGGTCACCGGAGCAGGTCGGGGAATCGGCAGAGGAATCGTTCTTGAACTGGCGAAACAGGGATTCGGTATCGCCGGCGTGGATATTAAGTGTGAACCGGATAATACAGAGACCGGTCTTTTTGAAGTAAAGGTACGGATGAAAGAATTGGGTGCACGTTTTCTTCCGATTCAGGGAGATATTTCCTCGATGGAGGATCACAAAAAGATACTGGAACAAACGTTGGATGAGTTTGGTGAAATCGATTTGCTCGTAAACAACGCCGGAGTTGCTCCGCTGCAGCGGCTCGATATTCTGGAGACCTCGCCGGAAAGTTTTGACCGGCTGCTTACAATCAACACCAGAGGAACGTTTTTTCTGACACAGTTGATTGCCAACCAAATGATCAAACAAGTCACCGGAAAGCCGGACAATCCCAAACCAACAATTATTTTTATCGGTTCGATTTCAGCGTATTTTTCATCTCCGGCGCGAGCCGAGTATTGCATTTCAAAAGCAGCACTCAGCCAGGCAGCCCGGATTTATGCCGACCGGCTAACGGAATTTGGCATCAACGTCTATGAAATCCGTCCCGGCATTATCAAAACAGACATGACCGCGAAAGTTGAGGAAAAATACAACAAGCTCATTGCCGAAGGCTTGATCCCGCAAAATCGCTGGGGATATCCGGAGGATGTTGGTAAAGCCGTTTGCGGACTTGCGGCGGGCTATTTTTCCTATTCGACCGGCGCAGTTATAGAAGTCAGCGGGGGGATGAATATTCCGCGGCTTTAAGAGTCCTGATCCGGAAATACGGTAATTTCACATTGATGCCCATTATTTCCTTTATTTCAATGACTCAATTTTGCCTCATTCACTTCCTAATTCATAGCGATGAATTTTACGTTAAAGTGGAAACACTAATCAATGGCAGATTGATCTGCGGTTGCAGTGCCAGGTGGAAAATAGTCCGATTGATTTTCGATTTGAATTCGCTGCCAGCCAGGCGGTTAATCATAACATTAAGCGATTGTTACAGATAAATTACTTGATTTTAATGGAAATGTTATTAAATTAATATAGCAACGAGAGTTCCCTTCCCTTGATCATTTTTTTACTTCTGAGTATATAAATTATGGAGCTTGAAAATGAATTACAATCACATTTCTGAATACCTCTCTCAAGCAGACAGCCTTCGATTTAAACTGTTAGGAATTATTGGTAAAGATCCTCATAAAAAGGAAAAGATAATAAATTATCTTATCGATAGTGGATGGCATCTGGTTGATGTCGAAGAAGAACTACTCGAATTGCGCAGTGAACTTGATTCGGATGATGACCAGCAAGTGATTTCAATCGGATCAAAAATTAAGGAATGGTTTCATTCAAAACCGAATAATTTAATTCTCACAAATGGCAGCATTCTGTATCATGAAATGTTCACCAAAATTTCTCCGATTGGTGCTTTTAAATATAACTCCCGAAATAAAAATTGTGTTATCTTTTTAGAAGATGAAACGCAGCTTGGCTCCCGGATTTATCATGGTGAGGTAGGAAAAGCTGATTATTATGATCAGGAAATCAATGATATTCTTTTAGTGAAGATTGATGAAATTGCCGATGATTTTTCCAGACCTACAAAAGTACGCAAAATAATAACTGATCCGTCAAAACTAAAAGCAAATGCAATTGGTCATTTTTTTAACTTTAAAGAAATTAAAGATGTTATTGATATTGATTCAGATTTAAAAGAAGAAAACTCGCAAAAGGAAATTGTCCGGAGCTATATTATATCTGACTCATTAGAAAATCAAATCGTTGAATTTTTCATCAATCTCGAAAAACCAAACCATAAAGCAATAAAGGTAATTGGCAATTATGGCAGCGGCAAATCACATCTGATTGCATTCCTCATTAGCCTGGTTAATAATCCTGAGTTAGTGGATGTTGTCAAAAATCAGGCAATTCGTTCAGCCGTAAAAAAAATAGGTCGAAAATTTTTGACAGTTCAGTTTGAGCTTATGCCTGGTGCCATTGAACTTCAAACATGGTTTTTTCGGGAAATTGCCAAACAACTGAAATTTAAATATGATTTGGATATTCCACAATTTGACTTTAGAAAAGATATTAATCCAAAAGAGAATATTCATGCTATTCTCGAAATAATTAAAAAACAAGATCCATCCATTGGACTGTTTGTGGTTATTGATGAAATATCCGATTTCCTGACCCAAAAACAGCCAGATTTGATGAATCGCGATATACAGTTTTTGAGAATCATTGGACAGGTCTGTCAGAATGAAGATATGATGTTTATCGGTTCCATGCAGGAAGATGTTTTCACCAGCCCCAAATTTAAAAACATTGCTGAAGGATTTGCCCGAGTTGAAGAACGATTTTTAAATATATTCATTCATAAAGAAGACATAAAAAAAGTCATTTCCCAGCGTATCGTTCCAAAAACATCGGAGCAGTACCACGATCTGGAAACGAAATTTAAGGATTTTGCAGAAAAGATAGATGATGTAAGTAGAAATATTGATGAATACATCAATCTGTTTCCACTAACTCCTTTCCTGCTGGAGCTTTTTAGTGATTTGCCTTATTTTGAAAAACGCGGTGTAATCCAGTTTGCTACTAAAGAGATTAAATATATTTTAGACGAAGAATTTCCATACTTTATTACATTTGACAAAATTTATGATGAATTAGAATCAAATCCCAATAAGCGAAATATTGAGGAGATTTACCACTATATTAAGGCAATTAATGTTATTAAACAAAAAATTCATGGCTTGCCAAAATCTTTCCAGGAAAATGCGCTAAGAATAGTCAAAGCTCTTGCTGTGTATGCAATCTGGAATAAACATGAAATCGGTGCCAGCCCGGAAGAGCTGGTTAAAAATCTCTTAATTATCCCACAAAACGGACCACTGACTGCAACGGATAATATTTCTCTGATCATCAAAAAAATTAGGGAGGCAACTGAAGGGGATTATATTAAACACATCAAAGATGATAGAAGCGGTAATGATTATTTTAAATTTGATCTTCATGTTGGCGTCGATCCCGAAGAAAAAATCAATCAACGAAAAGCGAGTGTTTCTGATGCCGATGTTGAGTACGAATTATTTCAGCAAATCGCTGAAATTTTAGAATTGGAAAAATATAGAGGCAGCCCCGATATTTTTGAGGATGAATGTGAATGGAAAACTGTCAAATCATTCAGAAAAGGTTATATGATTTTTGCCAAAAAGGAATCAGATTTTAACAATATTCCGGAACGTGATTATGCAATTGTATTGGTCTCGCCGTTTGCGAAAACGCCCAGGACAAAATTCGGCAAAAACCAGTTATCAATAGAAGTATCCTTGAATCAACCAGCACATATCGAACAAATTAAAGAGATTGTAGCGATCAAGGATCTGATTTCGAATAATATTTTGAAACATAAGATGCAAAAGAAGTTAGAAGAGCGTTTAAACGGATATCGTAATGGTGACGTTTTGGAGACGGGATTGAGATATCGATTACAAAAAATATTCATGGCATCGAATATTTTTTATTTGAACGGAGAGAAACAAACGATCAAATCTCAGCTAACCAGAGAGTTCAATAATTTTGCTGAAATAATGGAAGAATTCAAGGCATCGGTGTTTGATAAATGTTTTAATGAAGACTATGAGCTACACCCGAACTATCCGATCAGTATTTCATCGAGAAATATCGTGGATAGTTTTACGAGAGTCGCCCAGGACGTGACTCGCGGTGATTTTACATCGCTTTCTGTTAACACTCGAACCGTTTTGAACTCACTTAACCTGCTGAATGCTGATAATTATCCGGATGTCAGCCAGTCTAAAATTGTGGACAGGATTATTCAGATTCTTCACGAGAATAAACCAAAGGTAACTGACATTGAAAAAGAAATTGTTGCTGAATTTGCTGATAGACCTTATGGTCTGGAACCTGAATTAATTCATCTGATTCTGGTGCTTCTGACTGTTCAGGGCAAAGTTGTATTGAAACAACGAGGCGGAAAACAGATAGATATTAACAATATTAAAACAGAATTTAAAAGTCTTTCAGCCTTTGAAACAATAGCTTACGTTCAGCTCCAGGAGGATTATTCATACGATTTTGCAGAAAGATTATTAAATACACTCGGACTGAATGGTGCAAAGATCAGAACGGAAAAAGAACGGTTGGCTGCTTTTAGAGAGTATAAAGCCAAGTTATCAACTATCTTGAAGAAAATTGAGGAAACACAAAATCTTATTGAAGATATTAAGCAGCGTCCGATGATTTTTCTGAAGATCGATCAGGTGGAAGCATATTTTCGAAATATACTGGAAATTGATTGGAATCGGTTGGATATCAATAATCATACTCAGTTTTCATCGATTGAAGATTATAACCGGAAACTTCATGAGATTAAAAACAATTTAGAGCAGCTTCATTTGCTAAATGAGGCATTATCAGACTATCAGAGCGATATCCATAAAGCCGTTGAATATATGAATCAGGCACTGAGCACATTGCAAGAAAATTCGTTTATAGCGACGGATGCACAACAACATCGTAGACTGAAAGAATTCCGCGATGATGTGGTCAGCATTTTATCAGAGTTTGATAAATTTATCGAGCGCTCATTTAGAAATCCCATTGCCGGTAAAATTCAGCAATTTAAGAAAATTTATATTTACGATTTCTACTTCAAAGTACATGAAAACAACGTCGGGAAAAAAGCAGATTGGGATGTACTCAATAAAATTCAGGAGCATGAAACCTATCTAAAATTAGTTTTATTAAATCAGGTAACCTGTGTTTCAGCGACTCGTTTCAACCAAAAAATAGCGGAATGGGATGAACTAAAGAAACATCAGTGTTTACAACTGGATTCAACGACTCTGTCTGATTATGTTATCTGTAATAAGTGCCTGTTTCCAAAGCCCAATGTGAATTATTCAGAAATTAGAAAAGCATTTGATAAAATAGATGGAGATTTGAACGCAATTTACACCCAGCACGAGAAAACAATTGTTGATAATATCCGCCAGTACCGGGATAATATTGAGATGCTTAATTTCACGCCGGATGAAAAAAAACAAATAAATAAAATACTTGAGCAGAAGAAACTCCCGGAAAGGATAGACCGCAGCCTGATTGATACGATCAACCAGTTATTTACGAAAATTGATATTGTTGAACTGGATCGCGATCAACTTCTGAAGGCATTATTCCATGATGGCGAAATGCTCACGCTGGATGCCTTTCGGAAGGCATTTTTTGATCTGGAAGCAAAAATAAAAGCCGGTAAAAGTGAGAAAGAAATCAGAATAAAATTAACGTAAAGGCACAGTTGGAATGAATAAAAACGATATTACGCCGCTTGAAGAATTACTCGATAGCCTGCGAGATATTGAAGGTTTCCCCATTGGCAAAGATGAAGATATTCTGGCGCTTTCTGATCCGCCATATTATACCGCCTGTCCCAATCCCTATATAAACGATTTCATAAAGGAGCACGGCAAACCCTATGATGAAGAGACCGATGATTATCACCGGGAGCCGTTTGTCGGCGATGTGAGTGAAGGGAAAAATGATCCGATTTATAATGCGCATTCTTATCATACAAAAGTACCGCATAAAGCCATAATGAAATACATTGAGCATTATACCAATGAAGGCGATATTGTCTTTGACGGATTTTGTGGGACAGGTATGACAGGGGTGGCAGCACAGTTCAAAAATAGAAAAGCAATTTTATCAGAATTATCTCCGATTGCTACATTTATTGCTTATAATTATAACCATCCAGTTAATGTGGATGAATTTTCCAGAGAGGCTAATCGAATTCTGGAAGAAGTAGGAGTAGAATGTGGCTGGATGTATGAAACATTGCATTCCGATGGAAAAACAAAAGGAAAAATTAATTACACAGTATGGAGTGATGTCTTTGTTTGTCCATATTGCGATAAAGAATATATATTCTATAACGCAGCGCTAGATAAGAATAGCGGAGGAGTTTCGAGAGAGTATAAATGCCCAGAGTGTAAAGCTTCAATAAACAAAAACAGTTGTAAAAGAGCCGTTATTACTTATTTTGACAGATCTACTAATGAGGATATTACACAGGCGGTTCAAGTTCCTGTATTGATTAATTATACTTGTAGCGGTCAGCGCTATGAGAAAACACCGGACAATGAGGACTTTTTACTTATTTCAAAAATTGATAAATCGGATATCCCCTATTGGTTTCCATTACAAAAACTTCCTCTTGGGTTTAATACAGCACAACCAAAAAAATCTCATGGAACTACCCATCTCCATCATTTTTATTCGAAAAGAAATTTATGGGCATTGAGCACAGTATTCCATAAATTGCACGTATCTCCACAAAATATTAGAGGTTTTTTGACATTTGCATTTGAGCAATCAATTTTTGGATTATCGAAAATTGCAAGATATGTTCCTACACACTATTCCCAAGTAAATCAATATTTATCTGGGACACTTTATATTGGCTCTCAAATTGTTGAAGTTTCCCTTCCTTATATAATGTTAGGTAAAATCAGAAGGTTACATCAAGTCCTGAAATTATCAAGACAAATAAATGCAAAAAAATGTATAATTTCAACTCAAAGTGCTACAAACGTGGAAAATATATGTTCAAACTCAGTAGATTATATTTTTACAGATCCACCTTTTGGTAATAACCTAATGTATTCAGAATTAAATTTCTTCTGGGAAGCATGGTTGAAAGTATCTACAAATAATGTGTCCGAGGCAATAATAAATAAGGTACAAAATAAAGCTATATCAGATTACCATAAATTGATGCATAAAGCATTCGAAGAATTTCACCGCATATTAAAACCTAAACGTTGGATTACAGTAGAATTCCATAATTCAAAATCATCAATTTGGAATTCTATCCAGGAGGCGATGACCAAAGCTGGATTTATTATTGCGCAGGTATCAATTTTGGATAAAAAGCAAGGCAGTTTTAAGCAAGTGACATCGTCGAACGCTGTTAAAAATGACCTGGTTATTTCCGCCTATAAACCCGGCAAAAGATTTGAAGAACATTTTATTCGCGAAGCAGGTGAAAACTTAGAAATTGATTTCATCAAACAATTTTTAGAAAATCTCCCTAAACAGCCTGTGATCGAACGTACTGAAAAAATGCTCTATTCCAAAATGCTGGCTTATTATATTCAACGGGGCTATGAAATTCGCTATGATGCCAGCAGTTTTTACAAAATGCTTGCGGAAAATTTTGAGGAGGAAGATGGCTACTGGTTTATACAGGAGCAGTTGGAAGCATATCGTGAATATAAGAAAAAAATGAAGCTGGAAGGCTTGTCAGAATTGCAGCAGGGTGCAATGATGCTTTTTATTACGGATGAAAAATCAGCGCTGTTATGGCTCTATAATTTTTTGCAGGAACCGAAATCATTTTCAGATATTCACACAGCTTATACAAAAATCTCTGAGATCAGCGGCGACTTGGTCCCGGATTTAAAAAAGCTGCTGGAAGATAATTTTATTTTTGAACAAGGCAAATACCGTCGCCCGCAAAGCGACACTGAAAAACAAACGCTGACTCAACGCCGGGAACGAGAGCTTATGCGGGAGTTTGAAGCGTTGTTGCTGGAGGCGAAGGGTTCGAAAAAGAAAATAAAGGATGTTCGCAAAGAGGCAATTCTCCATGGGTTTGAGAAATGTTACAAAACCAATCGATATGAAGATATTTTAGCTTTGGCGAAACGCCTTGATAGAAGGATATTGGAGAATAGTGCGGACATTAATGAGTTCGTAGAAGTGGCAGAATTAAAGGTAGAGGGATTTTAAAATTATAAAAAAATTATTTTTCTATCAGGAAACTTCAGATGAAACTTGAAAATTATAAGGCTGGATATTTTAAGAAACAATATCAATATGAAAGTTTTTCTCCAAGCCTGGTGAACCATGTTTGGTTATGGGATGATCCCAAAATAAACGTTCTGCTAGAACAAGCAACGAGATCTCTCGCCGAGTTAAATGCGTTTTCATTAATGGTACCTGATGTGGATTTATTTATTCGTATGCATGTTATCAAAGAGGCGAATACATCCAGCCGGATAGAGGGTACACAAACCCAAATTGACGAGGCTGTAAAGGAAAAAAAGTACATCGAGCCGGAAAAACGAGATGATTGGCAAGAAGTTCAAAACTATGTTCAGGCGATGAACGAAGCAATAATAGAATTAAAATCTTTGCCATTATCCAATCGGTTGCTCAAAAGTATCCATGGTATTTTAATGAGAGGTGTTCGGGGCGAGCATAGAACTCCTGGTGAATTTCGCAAAAGCCAGAATTGGATTGGAGGAACAAGTCTGGCAGATGCTGTATTCATACCACCACATCATGAAGAAGTGGCTGATCTGATGAGTGATTTGGAAAAATTCTGGCACAATGATGAAATAGATGTGCCGCATCTCATTCGTATTGCAATCAGCCATTACCAGTTTGAAACCATACATCCCTTTTTGGATGGAAATGGTAGAATTGGTCGGTTATTGATTACGCTGTACCTGGTCAGCAAAGGCTTATTAGCAAAACCATCATTGTATTTATCAGCTTATCTTGAAAAACATAAGGGTGCATACTATGATGCCTTAACATCGGTTCGGGCATCAAATGATTTAGTACATTGGATAAAATTTTTTTTGTTAGCGATTTACGAGACATCAGAAGACGGGAAACAAACGTTTCAATCTATTTTAGCGATACGCAGCGAAGTTGAAAAGAAAATACTAGGTTTAGGTAAAAAAGCACCAAAGGCACGCAAGCTGTTAACTCATCTATATTATCATCCGATTATTGGTGTAAATAATGTCGCTAATTATTTGAATGTAACACATCAAACAGCCAGCGCATTAATACGTGATTTTCAACGGTTAGATATATTACAGGAAAGCACTGGTTATCAGAGGAATAGAGAATTTGTTTTTGAAAAATATTTGCATTTATTTTTAAAGTAAAAAATGCGGATACTTTATATATAATATTTTTTGTGTAAAGTTAATCGATTTAATTTACATTAACTTCACTAAATGTAAAGTTATTTTATCAAATTTACATATATGGTATACGAATTATTAACTCAAGTTTCGCACATCCTAACCGTTTAAAAAACAAGGAACAATTTTGAGCATTTAAGTCGTTAACATTATCCTGAATCAGTGGCATGATTATTGATGAAGCCTGCATTTTCTAAAAAT
>CAZCJL010000094.1:0-27653 GCA_964498785.1 uncultured Cytophagia bacterium
TTGTCCCAAAATCTCCTGATTATTATAAAATTAGGGGATTCCTGCATTCGCAGGAATGACGCCAAAAAATGACTTTTGATACAGCCCCGGGCATGACATTGAACCAAAAAATGACATTTTACAAAAAGTGTCTGGTAGCAAGTGGCAATTGTATTTTTTTGTAAATCCCCCGATCAAATTCTTTTTATGTTCATACACACGTCTAATAAAGTTGTTTGTAACTTTGATGTAAAGTACATTGTTATGCTTGTTTGCCATCATGTACACATAACAGGTCTTCATAATTCCGCAATCAGAAAATGCTTTTCTTTGCCGGTATGATATAAATTTTTACCTCACTTATTCACATTGAAAAGAGAGACTCCTGCATTCGCAGGAGTGACGTCTGAATAGTTACTAAAATTTTTTTTCGTTCCAACAAAAAAAGGATACCTGTTCTGTCAGATATCCTTTTTCAAAGATTGGTTTAAATGCTTTGTTTCAGTCATATTCTAATTCAATGGACTAATCCATCCACATACCGCCATTGACTTCGATTGTCTCGCCAAGGATATAGCTGGAAAATTCTGAAGCTAAAAACAATATAACATAAGCGATTTCTTCCGGGGTCCCTTCTCTGCCAAGAGGAATGTCATTTTTGAAATTTTCCCGGACATTTTTGTTCGTAAATTTTACATGAAAGGGAGTATCAATTACTCCGGGCGCCACGCCGTTCACAGTAATCCCGGTTTGTGCCAATTCTTTTGCCATGGCTTTTGTATAATGTAAAACCGCTGCTTTTGCGCTTCCGTAATGCCCGGAACCTGGGCCGCCGCCACTTCTCGCGGCTACGGAAGAAATATTTATTATTCGACCAAAGCCCTGTTTTTTCATCAGTGGAATAACAGCTTGCGAACACAGGAGAACGCTTTTATGATTAAGCGCCATGCATTTGTCCCATAAATCTTCAGTCATTTCCTCAATCGGCATTCTTTTAATTAATCCACCGGCGTTGTTCACCAAAATGTCTATTTTTTCTCCGAATGCTTTTTGGGTTTGCCCAATCATTTGTTTAACGTCCGATGATTTGGATACATCCGCCTGAACCACAATCGCTTTTCCTCCTTCAGCCTGGATGATCGAAACGACTTCTTCTGCTGCAGTTTTGCTTTGATTATAATTCACAACCACTTTCGCCCCGCTGCGACCGAACTCCAATGCTGCCGCCCGCCCAATTCCGGTGCTCGCTCCGGTAACAATCACGGTTTTGTTATCAAATCGAATGTTCATTTTTTGTCTCCCTTTTATTTTATGCCAAATTAAATGTTATGATAACTCATATAAATTCTGAAACGTGTAAACAGGTTGCCCACTATCCGCATTATGCGAATATCTGGCAACAGGCAATCCAAATCGGCAATCGCATCCAGATATCTTAAAAACTGACACGCCTCTGCACAATATCAGTTGAACCCATTCATTTATCTTTTCATATCTGATCATTAACGACCAGAACTGATCGTTTAGAAATATAAGCAATTCAAAAAAAATAAACAATACTCTTTCTAAAAAATTTGATGAAGATCACGCACAAAAATAATTTTTGGGCTTATATTATTATTAGATTCATAATCAAATCATTCAAATTCAGCGAAACGTGACACGCCATTTCGTTTCAGTTGAATTTATAAATTGACCTCTCGCACTGCCTACTGGAATTTAATTCATATTATAGAAAGTTATCCATAGAAAACGTTCCTTAACAAAGAATCAGCCAATATATTAGCAATACTTAACTTCCTGTTTTTACTGATATCAAAATTATCGCTAAAGTCGGAATAAATATTGCCGATCAAAAAATAAAAAGAGAGGTGAATCATGAGAGAAAATTCAAATTTAAGGCTTTTAGATGTAATCATTTTCATCCTCATTATCGGAGTATTTGCAACATTTGCGATTCCTGCCTATAACGCTAATATGAAACGAGCAAAAGCGTATGAGGCTGAAATAACATTAGAAGTCATCCAGAAAATTATTCAGAATTACTATCAGGAGAATGGTCACTACCCAATAATTAATAACGTAACACAACTATCATCATTAATGAACCTTGATTTAAATGATGAAGAACTAACCGGCCAATATTATTCGGCTTCCGATTATTTTTATGTAAGTAATTCAAATGGTCAAAAATTTAAAGTAAAAGCAATCGGCACAAAATCTGACGTCAGGACGCTTAATCGAGAAATTGATGAATCCGGAAACATTTACAAGACGATCACTTTTTAGCGCTCATTCTGCAAACCTATCTATAAAAAACACGACTAATTTCGCTATTGTGTATAAATGTATCCTGCATATTTCCATCCTCTGAAAAAGACATAAAAACCACTTGATTTTATCATAATTTTTCATAAATTTAACATATTGATATTACAAATGCATAAGGCGCATGAAAACGATTACCGAAGAAAAGCGGATACAAGATTTACTCTTTCATGAGAATAGTTTTTGGTCTCGTGGCATTTCATGTATCGCCGGAGTGGACGAAGCGGGTCGAGGTCCCCTGGCAGGGCCTGTGGTTGCCGCCGCGGTAGTATTTCCGAAACATATTTTCATTCAAAGGATAAATGATTCCAAAAAATTAACAGCAAAGACACGTGAATCTCTTTATAAAATCATTCAGCGCACAGCAATCAGCATTGGAATTGGTATTGTAGACGAAACTGAGATTGATAACATTAATATTTTGCAAGCCTCATATAAAGCCATGCAAATCGCTGTTTCGAAATTAACGAAACCGCCGGATTATATTTTAGTCGATGGCCGCGAAAATCCCCTTCTTTCCAACCCACAACTGGCAATTGTCGGAGGTGATGGTAAAAGTTTCAGTATTGCTGCGGCTTCCATCGTTGCAAAGGTGGAAAGGGATTTCATTATGACTGAATATGATAAAATTTATCCATGCTATGGATTTGCCCGACACAAGGGTTATCCGACACGCGAGCATGTTCGGGCGATTCATCAAAATGGCTTAAGTCCAATTCATCGAAAAACCTTTAAAATAAGAGCGCTATATGAAAAATAATTCCACACAAGAAATCGGAAAATTAGGTGAATCTTTGGCTGTAGTACATTTAAAAAAAAATGATTATGAAATTATCGAGACTAATTTTCGAGCAGGTCACGGCGAAATAGACATTATTGCCCGGAAAGAAAATATTCTCTCTTTTATCGAAGTAAAGACAAAAAAATTTGGTGATTTCGGCGATCCGATTCACTGGGTAACAAGAAGTAAACAGCGTCAAATCGGACGGATTGCGCAGGCTTATCTTCTTAAAACAGGAATTGATGGCGTTGATTTTCGGTTTGATGTAATTACTGTAACATGGTATGATGGTACCTGGAAAATAAAACATATTGAGAATGCTTTCTGGTTATAAACCGCTTCCTGCAAACTGTTATTCGATAGTGTCGCATTAAGCAAAATGAATAAATCAACATTGACTATCAAACAAAACAAATCCATCAAATTAACGGAGACTCCTCATTATAAAACAGGAGGTATTTTTTTATGGGAAAATCATTAGCATATAAAGTATTGGAAAAACACCTTGAAAGCGGCACCCTAAAATCCGGAAATCCGATCGCAATACGAATAGACCAGACACTCACTCAGGATGCGACCGGAACAATGGCATATTTGCAATTTGAAGCATTAGGTGTTCCGCAGGTTAAAACAGAATTATCCGTAAGTTATATTGATCATAATACATTACAAACAGGATTTGAAAATGCCGATGATCACCAATTTTTACAGTCAATAGCTAACAAATACGGTATTTATTTTTCACGTCCCGGAAATGGGATTTGTCATCAGGTTCATTTGGAAAGATTTGGGATTCCCGGCAAGACACTTCTCGGCTCGGACAGCCACACTCCAACCGGCGGCGGATTGGGAATGATTGCTATCGGCGCCGGTGGTTTGGATGTTGCCGTGGCAATGGGAGGCGGCCCGTTCCATTTAACAACTCCCTCTGTCACGTTAGTCAAACTGACAGGAGAACTTCCGGAATGGGTTTCGGCAAAAGATATCATCCTGGAAGTGCTTCGGTTGATGTCCGTAAAAGGAGGCGTTGGAAAAATAATCGAATATAACGGCGAAGGCGTTAAAAGCTTAACCGTACCACAACGAGCGACAATTACAAACATGGGGGCAGAATTAGGCGCCACCACTTCGATTTTTCCGAGTGACGAACAAACATTGATCTTTCTCAAATCTCAAAACAGAGAAAAAGCATGGCAGCAATTAAGCGCAGACCCGGACGCACAATACGATGAAGTTATTGAAATAAATTTGGATAAGTTAGAGCCGTTACTCGCATGTCCGCACAGTCCGGACAATGTGTGCACAGTCTCATCGGTTGAAGGGACAAAAGTGGCGCAGGTGGCAATTGGTAGTTGTACGAACTCATCTTTTGCTGATTTGATGACAGTTGCCGGGATGCTGAAGAACAAAAAGGTACATCCGAATATCAGCTTGTGTATATCACCAGGATCGCGCCAGGTACTGGAAATGATTTCCCGCAACGGCGCACTGGCAGACATTGTGAACTCCGGAGCCAGAATTCTTGAAAACACATGCGGACCTTGCATCGGGATGGGGCAATCTCCACCAACAGACGGGATATCTGTTCGTTCATTTAATCGTAATTTTCTGGGAAGAAGCGGAACGAAAAGCGCTCAAATTTACCTGGCAAGTCCGGAGGTGTGCGCGGCGACCGCAATAAATGGCGTCATAACAGATCCCCGCTCCCTGAACTCGCCCATCAAAATTGATTTTCCCAAAAAATTTCTGATTGATGACAGTATGATTATTCCCCCTTCTGATGAACCGGAAAAAGTGGAAATAATACGCGGGCCAAACATCAAACCGCTACCGATTAATAGTCCGCTTCCCAATACATTATCTGGTGAAGTTATTCTTAAAGTCGGCGATAATATTACCACAGACCACATCATGCCGGCAGGGGCAAAAATATTACCCCTGCGTTCCAATGTCCCGGCTCTATCAGAACACGTATTTTCTGTTATTGATGATACATTTGCGAAACGGGCAAAAGACGCAAAAATTGGTTTTGTCATCGGAGGAAGTAATTACGGACAGGGGTCAAGTCGTGAACATGCCGCACTGGCGCCGATGTACCTGGGAATAAAATGGGTTTTAACTAAATCGTTTGCGAGAATTCATAAGGCAAACCTCATTAATTTCGGTATCTTACCTCTTGAATTTGAAAATGAAAACGATTATGAAAAATTTGCACAGGGAGATAAACTAACTTTAGAAAACGTTGTCAATTCTCTAAAAGAGGGCAACCAACTAACTATTAAAAACTTAACGAAAAAAATTTCCATTCCGGTAAAACATGATCTCACTGACAGACAAAAGGATATTTTATTAGCTGGTGGATTATTGAACTATACTCGTGAAAATCAATAGTAATCAGATAATTTTCTTGACATCCTTGCAATTAATTGGTATATTAAATTTCTATAACATTTATACCACTAATCATTCAAGGAGGTCATTATGGCGTGTGAAATCACGGATAAGTGTATCGGGTGTGGCGATTGTGAAGCTGAATGTCCTGTTGGCGCGATTAGCCAATCTGGTTTTAGTTATGAAATTAGCGCCAGTAATTGTAACGACTGCGACGGATATTATTCCAGTCCTCATTGCATGGATGTTTGCGATGTGGAAGGTGCGATCATCTACCACGATACAGAAGTCTGAGTTGAAAATTTGAAATTGTATCTACCAAATTAGCGGCAGGGCTCGTTGAAAGCGAATACCCGAATTATTCATATACAAACGATGCCTCAATGGAATAACAACCAAACGAGCCCTTTAGCATTTTTAACTGTAAACAATACAAAACAATCTTAATTGATTGACTGCACCACTATAATGAAACCTTATCGTCTAACTTAAAGTAGTAATTGTGATGAATAAATTTATAGCCACAACAATCTCATTCGTTTTAGCAGCACGTATCGCCATCGCGTCTGTACCAACATTACCTGTCTCTGAAATAAAACCAGGAATGCGGGGCGTGTGCAAAACAGTATTCAGCGGTGTTGAAATTGAAGATTTTAACATCGAGGTGGTAGACATCTTAACCAACTATGCGCCGCAATTGGATGCCATTATTGTAAAACTATACGGCGAAAAAGTAGAGAAAACCGGCGTTGTGAGCGGAATGAGCGGTAGCCCGGTTTATATTGACGGAAAATTGATCGGAGCTCTGGCATTCTCGTTTGGTACATTTATGAAAGAACCGCTTGCCGGAATAACTCCGATTGAATACATGCTCCAAATCGAAAATTTCGAACAAAAGCGAACGCTTGAATTATCTTCAATGCATTCTACACATTTGGTTTCGTTCGATGATTTATTATTAGCAAAAGATTTTAATGATTCCGACCTTATCTCTAAATTTACATCAAAGCTGCCATCCATCCGAAATAATTTTGAACAACTCAAGCCAATTTCAATACCGCTCACATTTTCGGGTTTCCATCCACGCGTTATTGCGAAAATGGCACCAACTATCGAGAACCTCGGTTTCACAGTTATTCAGGGCGGAAATTCAGGGAATCTCTCACAAAATGATCAGACGCTGAAACCCGGCGCTGCTGTTTCCGGCGTCATTCTTTCCGGTGATATGTCAATTAGCGGAACCGGTACTGTTACTTATCGCGATGGGGACAAGATATTGGCCTTTGGACATCCCTTTTTTAATTCCGGCCCAATTAAAATGCCCATGGCGAATGCAAAAATTCTGACAATTCTTTCCAGCTATTTGCATTCCTCTAAATTAGCCCTGACAGGAAATATCGTTGGTAGCATCCACCAGGACCGATTTCCGGGTCTACTGGGAATTATCGGTGAAGAAGCGCCGATGTTTCCGGTTCAAATCAATTATTCGTCCCCGCTAAGTGAGACGAAAACATATCACTATCAAATCGCTGAAGACAAGTCTTTACAACAGTTAATGCCAATATTGTTTTACGTTTCACTGTTAAGCACAATCGAAACAGCTCGTTTTGCAAATGGTGATTATTCAATTAATTTAACAGGCAGTATTGACCTGAAGGACTTACCAGATGTTCAATTAGATAATTTTTACGCTACAGCAAATTTTTCTTCCAATTCCGGCGGTGGATCAGATATTATGGCTTCTGCTTATGATGTGACCGTTGCGCTGATTTCTTTAATCAATAACAGGTTTGAATACCCGGATATTGAAAAAATCGAATTAAATTTTCAGGCCACGCCAGGGAGCAAACGACTCGTGATAGATAATCTTTGGTTCGATAAAAACGAAGTAGAGCCAGGCGATAAATTAAATCTCAGAATTGAATTAAAAGAATATCAGGGAAAATCTGTTTTTGTAAATAAAACCATTGCAATCCCGGCAAATCTATCTGTTCCTTTTTTAGTGATAACAGTCGGCAGCTCAGATTATATCAATATGTGGGAACAACGAGTTGCTACCGGAAAATATACACCGCAAAATATGAACGAATTAATCACCATTTTAAATAATCAGAAAAAAAATGACAACTTATACATTCAATTAAATAGTCCTGAACGGGGTTCATTCATTAATGGTCAAGAATTATCGAATTTACCGCCCACAATATTGAATATTTTAAATGAGAAAAAGACACAAGATTCGTTTAAAATATTAGATAAAACAACACTTGAAGAATATAAATATCCGATGAACTATCGAATTTTTGGCGGTAAAACAATACGAATTCGTGTTCGAGACAATAAACGCTTTTAAATAGATGGAGAGTTGAATGAAACGTATTTTATTGTTATTAATCATTCTAATTTCAACTGGTTTGGCGTCTGATCCGCAAATCAGAACTTTTAACATGCAACAGGATTTTGCCAATGGCGATCCCACAGGAATATCGATCACCAGCAAAGGTGAATTATTACTGGCTCCTGAAATTGTTCAATTATGTGAATCGCCAGAAGCACATTTATGGGACCTTGTTTGCGACAAAAATGGCACATTGTATTTAAGCGCCGGAAATTCAGGCACAATTTACACTTTGGACAGATCGGGGAAATTAGTCGAATTTTGTAAGCTCAATGAAATCGAAATTTTTAGTCTTGCTATTGATCAGAATAACACGCTTTATGCCGCCAGTTCTCCGGACGGCAAGATATACCGGATTAACTCGCAGGGCACAGCTACTATTTATTTTGATCCGCCAGATACCTATATCTGGGATATCTTATTTGACGCGACCAACAATCTATTCGTCGCCACCGGAGATAGCGGACAAATTTATAAAGTTTCGACTCCCGGGGAAAGTGCTATCTATTACAAAAGTAAGGAAAGCCATATCCGCACACTGGCCATGGATAACCAAGGCAATTTATTAGCCGGTAGTTTTGGCAATGGCTACATCTATCGCATCACTTCAAATCGCGATGCTTTTGTCATTTATGATGCTGATTTAAAGGAAATTCATCAAATTGCGGTTGATTCCAGGGGCATTATTTACGCTGCGGCTTTGGGACGAACAAAACCTTATTTTGCACCAAAACCATCTTCGAAAACACAAGACACCAAAACTAAGGACAGTGAAGGGAACGGCGCTACAGATGAGGTTATAATTCTTGACGAAATTTCTGTAGAAGCCAGGGAAGGCCAAAGATCAATGAGAGACATCAGCGAGAGCGCGATCTACCGAATCGCCCCAAACGGTTTTATTCGTAATGTCTGGAACTCATTCAAAGAACCTGTCCAGAGTATCATTTTAAGCAATGATGACAAATTGTTCGCAGGAACCGGTAATGACGGTTATTTGCTGAATGTCGATAAAAAAGGTGACAAAAATATTCTCATTCACCTGGATGAATCTCAGATTAGCGCTATTTGCTTT
Source organism: uncultured Cytophagia bacterium (assembly GCA_964498785.1). GTDB lineage: Bacteria > Zhuqueibacterota > Zhuqueibacteria > Thermofontimicrobiales > Thiofontviventaceae > Mariaggregatimicrobium. The sequence goes on from CAZCJL010000094.1 coordinate 8,950, forward strand.
TCTCCCCAAAACGAAATGTTTTTTGCCACGTCTAATCTTGGTAAAATTTATAAAGTAGAAAACGGATTTCGAAAAGAAGGAACATATTTGTCAGAGGTCATCGACCAATACATTGTTTCAAAATGGGGAAGCATTAGCTGGGAAGAAAAACTGACGAAAGGCGGAACTGCAAAATTTTATACTCGAACCGGCAATACAGAGAAACCCAATGATACCTGGAGCAATTGGTCGCCACCATATACAAACAGTCTTGGTTCAAATATTAAAAATCCGGATTCACGGTTTATCCAATGGAAACTGGAACTCACCACCCGGGAACGAACGCTTACCCCTAAAGTACAAACCATTTCTATATCCAGCTTGCAACAAAATGTTCCACCGGAAATTGCCTCGATTACGATTTATCCGGCAGGAGAATTTTATGAAAATGCACAACAAAACATCGACGCAAAAAGCTCATTTTTAGAAGAACCCGAAAGTTTTGATAGTGGCAACAGACCTTCTCAACGCAACTCCCGGAACCACTATCTTGGTCGAAAAATGTTTCGGCAAGGTTGGCGGACGGTCAGTTGGATCGTTGTTGATGATAACAACGATAATATGACTTATAACGTGTTTTATCGCGAAACAAATTCAAAATACTGGTTAGCACTCGTTAAAAATTGGCAATCAAATGCCTTTGCCTGGGATACTCAACGATTACCTGACGGAAAATATTTCCTTAAATTGGAAGCATCAGACTCATTATCGAACCCGGCGAATCTCTTTCTAAAAACGGACCGTATTAGTGAACCATTCATTATAGACAACACTGGCCCCGATGTGACGAATATTTCCATTTCAACAGTAACAGGAATTGAAAGGCAGATAAAATTTGTGGTAAAAGACAATTACAATCCGGTTAGAGAAGTAGCATATTCCATTGACGGCGAGGCGTGGAAGATAGTTTATCCGATTGATCGCATCAATGATTCAAAAATAGAATATTTTTCTATTCAGACAAAAGTACATCAAACAAAAGGAAAACACACCCTGGTTATTAAAGCTGCAGATACTATTAAAAATATTGGATTTGGTAGAACACATTTTGAGGATTAATTATGGTTGATTCGTCTCAGTGGGGTGAGGTTCTCCGAATTATTGATAATGCAAACTCGATTCTTCTCACAACACATTTCAATCCTGACGGGGATGCGCTGGGGGCAGAAATTGCTTTGGAAAAATATTTAACAAACCGTGGAAAAAATGTTTGGATAATTAACAATTCGCCTGTAACGAATAATTACAAATTTCTGGATCCTGAAAACAAAATTATTGTTTTTGATCCTGAAAAACATATCCGGATAATCGAACAAGCGGATGTTTTCATAATCGTAGATATTAGCGACTGGGAACGCCTGCAAGAGCTTGGAAGGTTTATCCAAAAATCACGTTCCACCAAAATCTGCATCGACCATCATCATATCGAGAATCATTTTGCAGATATTGACATCATTTGTAAAGAAGCATCTTCAACAGGCGAATTGATTTTTGAGTTCCTGAATCACGCGAATCACAAAATCGATCAGGATATTGCCTGTGCATTGTATACGTGTATTTTAACCGATACCGGCTCATTTCGCTTTTCCAATACAACCGCGCTTACTCATCAAATTGCATCAAAATTACGCGCAACCGGAGTTAATGCCAGAAAAATTTACCAGGAAGTTTATGAAAATAACTCCCGCAATAAAATTGCCCTTATGGCAAAAGCGCTGAATAATTTAAAATATGAATGCAGCGGCAAACTGGCGTGGTTTACAATTACACAAAAAATGTTTAAGGAAACAGGCGCCGAAAAATGGGATACTGAAGGATTCCCGGAGATACCGCGAACCATCGAAGGTGTGGAAGTGAGCTTAATGTTCACAGAATTAGAGTCCGACAAAGTAAAATTAAGTTTTCGCTCTAAAGGAAATATTGTGATAAATGAAGTAGCCCGTAAATTCGGGGGAGGAGGACATAATTTTGCAGCAGGAGCCGTGGTTCTAAAACCCCTCGGCGCTACAACCCAAATTGTACTTGAAGAATTAATAAAAGTTGTCAATTCTCACGAAATATCTCGTTAATTTGTTTTAATTAATATATTTAAGGAAATATATTTTAATAACTCTATTGATATTTAAAAGTTTGACAAAAATTTCACAAAAAAAGTATTGACTTTTTCGATTTATTTCTTATATTAGTATTAGACATTAAGAAAGCACACGCATTTTTAAATCGAACAATTATTGAGTTGATTTTCTTGCTTGTGCTTTTTTTTTGCCTTCAAATTAAGTTTAAAAAAAGGCTCTTAATCAGGGGCTTTTTTTATACATCCATTTTTCGATATATACTATCACTGACCAGGCCGTGCCTTTAACCAGACATCCGGAGATAGAATAAACATTCCCAAAAATCCCGGCAAAATAAATATCTCATCTGCACAGAAGTAAATATAATGGGGAGTTAAAAACCGAGCGATCAGAACGTATATATGCACATAAAGTGCTCCCCAATGTTTGGTCTGGAATTTACGGTTGAAATTTTGTAAATTTTTAAATCCCTTATCTTTCCTGTTTTTTGTCTAATTTACTCGTTTATAAATAATTCAACGCAGGTATAAGTTAGTACATCAATGCACTTATTTTTCAATCTGGGGCCTGTTAGGAACGATATGCTACAGTCAAGTTACAGGCACATATTTTACCCATTCTACATTTCTTTCTTGCATTTACCAATTTTCTTTACTATTTTGATCTGTGTATAGCTCTATTATCGTACCGGACTTAACGATTTTGCTGCAACAATTAAATAGGTCATAATAAACAACCCAACTCAAAGAAAATTTAAATAATTCCTAAATTTCTAAAATGAATTATAATAACGAAAAAATAAATTTATTGCCTGCGAAACACACGAAATAGTGCTTAATTCAAAATAAAAAAATAACATTTCATGTATTTTTGTGTGTTTAGTGGGCTACAATTGTATAATAATTTTCTTTTTAGAATTTTAGATAATTTTTAAAATAACGCTGGTATTATCTGTAACGCCTATTTTCATTTTCCTGATCTCTTGAGATAAAAGCCCGATCAATACGATCAAAAAATTTGGCGGGGTAACGCCTGCCGACGGAAGCAGGTAAAATAACCGGTCAAACTGATTTAACTTGAATTATTCACAAACTTTTCCGCAGAGAACCAGAGATCACAACGACATAAAAAGTTTAGCACGAAATAATCATCAAAATCCGGTTTCAATAAAAATAATGTATCTTTTTATAATAATCTAAAAATCAGAACTCTGTGGCTATGAATTATTTAAGTTAGGTAAATCTGATGTATTTTTTTTTGATTTACCAGGAGGTGTTATGACAAGAAGTTTTATTTTATGTATTTTTTGCGCGCTTATTTTAATTATCAATTGTCAAATGAAACCGTGTCATGTCCGAACGATTACGGTTTCTAAGTATGTTGACAAAATGAAAGCAGGCTGGATCGGTCAGATGGTTGGCGTCGGCTGGGGCGCAGCTACTGAGTTTAAATGGAATGGAAAAATAATTCCTGAAAATGCCATACCACAATGGAAACCAGAAATGGTGAATCAATTCAACCAGGATGATATTTATGTGGAAATGACATTCCTGCGAACCCTGGAACAGCGCGGTTTTGATGTATCTATCCGGCAGGCAGGTATTGACTTCGCCAATAGCAGATATATGCTATGGCACGCAAACAAAGCCGGACGGGATAATCTGCGTGCCGGGATCGCTCCGCCATATTCAGGGCATCCCAAATACAATTTTCATGCAGATGACATTGATTATCAAATTGAGGCAGATTATTCCGGATTGATCGCACCGGGAATGCCCAATACGGTTATTGAACTGGGAGAAATATTTGGTCGGTTAATGAATTACGGCGATGGTCTTTATGGTGGTCAGTTCATCGGAGGGATGTATGCTGAAGCGTTTTTTGAAGATGACATCGCAAAAATAATTCATGCCGGCTTAAATTGTATTCCCCCAAAAAGCATGTATTATCAATGCATCACCGATGTCTTGTCCTGGTATAAAATACATCCTGATGATTGGAAAAAAACCTGGCAGTTAATCGAGGAGAAATATAACAGAAATCCTGAATTTCGTAAATTCTCCTGCAGCGGAACGGATTCCGATTTTAATATCGATGCGAAAATAAACGGTGCGTATATTGTTATGGGACTGTTATACGGAAAGGGTAACATCGATAGCACAATCACTATTTCGACACGCTGTGGTCAGGATTCTGACTGTAATCCGTCAAACGCTGCCGGAATTCTTTTTACGACAATGGGATATTCCAAAATTCCTGCGCGATATAAAGAGGCGCTGGAATACACCACAAAATTCTCTTTTACAGAATATGATTTTGCAGGATTGATCAACGTTTGTGAAAAACTGGTGCAGCAGGCTGTTATGCGCGCCGGTGGACGAATTCAGAAGGATGAACATGATGAAGAAGTGTTCGTGATTCCGATAAAAGAACCGACTCCAGGCGCACTGGAGCAATGTTGGAAGCCGGACGAGATCAAAGGTGATATAAATTTTTCAGAAGAAGAGAAAAATCAAATTACCGTTCGTATGCAAAAACCGGATGAATTCATCACGGTCTGGCAGGTGGCAGGTCCATACACGACAGAAAGTGCAGAATCTTCGAGCGACCTTTTTGATGTGACTTTTTCGCCGGAACCCGGGAGCAATCAGGTGGCAAATTGGCAGAATCTAAAAACTTCTGAAGATGTATCAACGCCTCACATTGTGAAATTTCATAATATTTTTGACGGAGAAGATCGGGTTGCTTATATGCGAACCAGGTTCTGGTCAGATAATGCCCGCAGCGCTGTTCTTGAATTAGGCACGGATGATGGGACCAAAGTGTGGTTAAATGAGCAATTGGTGCATTCATTAAATGTTGGACGCGGTTTGCTTTTAGGTGAGGATAAAATCGATATTAAACTAAATAAAGGATGGAACACGCTTCTGATAAAAGTGACGCAAGGCAACGGTAACTGGGAAGCAGCCGCGTGTTTGTGCGATAAAACGGGAAATGCCTTAACAGATTTAAAATTTGACCTGTAATTCAGAATTTTTGCTTTAACTATAAATCTATAAAAATGACACCAGATTAGACAGGAAGGTACGGCAGTATGGAAAATCAATCTTTAACAATCGCTGTTGCTTCAGATCACGCCGGTTATCAGTACAAAGAAAAAATCAAGGCTTTTTTGGAAAAGGAAGGCTATAAGGTAAAGGATTTCGGGACAGATTCAGAGGAAATGATGGACTATCCGTTGACGATCCGCCCGGCAGCAGAAGCAGTTGCCGAAGGAGTTTGCGATTTGGGCGTTATATTTGGTGGATCTGGGAACGGTGAAGCCATGGTTGCTAATAAAGTCAAAGGAATTCGGTGTGCGGTCTGTTGGAATGTTGAATCTGCGCGTTTTGCAAAAGAGCATAATAACGCGAACATCATTTCCATGGGGCAGCGAATGATCAGCAGTGAATGTACAATTGATATAGTCAAAACCTGGTTATCAGCGCAATTTCAGGGAGGGCGCCATTTGCGCAGGATATCGCTCATTGATCCAGAATAAGGAGAATAATTTATGATAATTTATAGTGAAACCGGTTTTTTCATTATTATGGATCCTCATTACTTGCAGTTGGGTAAGCCGGAGATAATACAGCAAACGAACTTCACTCAAAATCCCAAAAAAACTGCTACCAAATTAGAGAGTATTCTTTTCCCGGACGGAGCTACCGGAAAAATTGGTTTAATTGAATTACCGGATGGCGCGGGGGCTTATCACTTCGATGAATCGCATGTCAGTTTCTGGGATGTTGAGAATAATCAGAACCGAAACAAGACAATATTCGGTGTGGAATTTGGCAGTTACATTATTTTTGATATCATACATATTCCAGTCATTTTTACCCATTTCGATCTTGAGAAATTTAAGCATAATGGGGAAGCAGCTCACCTAAAGGAGATCGACGATAAAATTGACAAAGAAAAGTCCGGAATTATTTGGCGGCAATCGCAGGTCGGCATCGGTGACGGATGGCATGAGATAAGCTGGGATGCATTCAGCAGAGCATAATCATTGCCGTTATTCTGAATTGAGAAAGGGAATCAGAATGGATACTATCTTAGCGATTGATAATGGCACACAAAGCATTCGCGCAATGTTGTTCGATGCCAACGGAAATATGCTTTACAAGTCAAAGGTTGATATTGAACCCTATTTTAGCACACAGCCCGGTTGGGCAGAACAGAAGCCGGAATATTTCTGGGAAAATGTGTGCGCGGCATGTCATCAATTATGGGAACTATGTGGCAAGGGGAAAGAATCGATTAAAGGAGTCGTTGTAACTGCTCAACGCAATACCCTTGTTAATGTGGATGTGAACGGAAAATCGCTGCGACCGGCAATCCACTGGCTGGACCAAAGACGAGTTGAACGCAAACGGGTCGTTAATCCGGTTGTGAATATGGTGTACAAATTGGTGGATATGGATTTTGCCGTGGAATTCGCCTATTCGGAATGCGAATCCAACTGGATTCAAAAACACCAGCCAGAGATTTGGGAGCAAACGCATAAATACTTGTTTCTTTCCGGATATTTAAATTTTAAGCTGACCGGTGAATTTGCCGATTCCATCGGAAATCAGGTGGGTTATATTCCCTTTGATTACAAGAAATTTCGCTGGGCACGGAAACGACATCTCAACCGAAAATTATTTCCCATGAGCATGAAAAAGCTGCCGCGCCTGGTAGAACAGACAAAGGAATTGGGAAAAATCACCAAACACGCGAGTGATAAAACCGGGATACCCGCCGGATTGCCGGTGATCGCTGGTGCTGCGGACAAGGCTTCTGAAATTTTGGGAGCCGGCGCAATTACACCGGAAATTGCCTGTCTTAGCTACGGAACCACCTGCACCACATCAATTTTAACAAAAAAATATGTTGAAGTGATTCCGTTCATCCCACCCTATCCCAGCGCGATTCCGAACACCTATAACACTGAAATTCAGATCTTTCGCGGCTACTGGATGGTGAGCTGGTTCAAAGAAGAATTCGGTTATCCGGAACGTGAAATTGCCCAACAAAACAATATAGAGCCGGAATCACTGTTCGATGAAATGATCCGGGATATTCCCCCAGGTTCCATGGGATTAATGCTGCAACCGTACTGGGCGCCAGGAGTAAAAGTGCCGGGACCCGAGGCAAAAGGAGCGATTATTGGCTTTGGGGATGTGCACACACGTGCACATATTTATCGTTCGATTTTAGAGGGATTGGCTTACGCATTGCGGGAAGGTACCGAAAAAACCGAAAAACGGTCAGGAGTGAAAATTCATCAGGTGCGAATTTCCGGCGGCGGCTCGCAAAGCGATGTTGCGATGCAATTAACCGCGGATATTTTTAATCTGCCGACAATCCGCCCCAAAATATTTGAGACTTCGGGACTGGGCGCTGCGATTGATGGCGCTGTCGGTCTGGGCTGGTACAAGGATTTCGAGACTGCGGTTCATGAAATGACGGCTATCGGAGACATTTTCGAGCCAAATCCCAAAAGCCGGGATATTTATGAAGAGCTCTATCAGCGGGTGTACAAGAAGATGTATAACAACCTGCAAAAGCTTTATAAGGAAATTAAAGACATCACCGGTTATCCGGTATATGATTAATCCACGTTTTCCCGTTCCGCTGATTTTTGGTGAAATGCCTTCAATGATATTTCTCTTGTTCACACGATTTTCGTGGGAATGTCTTTTGCGACGCTTTGCGTCGTGAATTTTATTGGCACAACGAACGGCCGGGACGCAAAACGTGGCAATGCGTGTCCACACACGGGAGCGCAGGCATGAGATGTGTTTCGTGTTCATCCGCACTTATCTGCGTCAAGTCATTCCCATTCACCCCAATTCACATCCCCATTCCGCACGCACAAAATCCGGTACCATGCGTTCCACGCTGCGCTGATTTGCCCAATCGATGAACTGTTTATTCCGGGCCGCGGCTGTGCATAATTTGTATGGCTGCGGCGTGATTCCCGCTCGCAATAAATCCAGCCGGTCGGCATCCCAGCAGGTTTGCACGGTGACGTCCGCTTCGATTAGACCATCGGTATGATGAGCGCACGCGTAATAAAGCATATCAAATTCCCGCTTCGATAGCGTGAACGCTGTTCTCCGCAACTGCGCCGCGAATTCGGCGCCGCGTACACCATGCCCATCATCCCGGCTTTCGTTCATTCGTTTGGAATCATGAAAAATGGCAAACAACTGAACGATGCGCACATCAGCCCCGGAATGTCGCGCCAGCCGCAGTCCGTTTTCCAGTACCCGCGCCCAGTGCGACACGCCGTGAATCCCGTTCAGCGGTAAACAATATTTTTCCAAAATTGTGGAAATGAGAGTTTGGGTGATCATTGTTCAATTAGAATTGATTTTAAATTACTTCGAACTTTCTTGATTTTTCCGATACTCCGCCAGCGCCTGCTCAATCTCTTCCACCAGCGACAACGGATACAATTTGCCAGCCATCAGCCGGCGGGCGGCTTTGCCTTTGTCCAGAAATTCCTGGCGTTCCGGTCCCCGCGGCGCAGGGATTATTTCAATCCCATTTTCTTTCAGCGTTTGTTTGGCATTGATATTGTCCTGCCGGCTCTGTTTCATCAGTTTTGTGAGATAGGTTTTGGCATTGCGCATTAAAATTTCCTGGAGATTTTCCGGTAGCCGGTCGTACTGGCGTTTGGAAATGAGCACTGCGCCCGCGGCGTCGGTGAGCGGGAAATCGAGCATGTAATTCAGTTTGGTGAACCATTGCAGCGCCAGAATCGCCAGCGGCGAAATATAAACGCTGTTCACCATCCCGGTCTGCAGCGAAGTCAGCACGTTGATTACCGATAACGGCACGGTATTCACGTCCAGCGCCCTGAACGTGGCTTCTGCTACCGGATCGCCTTCCCATGACCACATTTTCGTTTTTCGCAGCTCAGCCAAATTCTGTACTTTGCTATCGGAAAAAATATACACGAAACCGACTTCTGCCCAGCCCAGCAGTACGAAGCCCTGTTCCTCAAACATGGAAGCGAAGCGGTCGTAAAATTTGGCATTGATGTAATCGACTTCATCATAACTGCGGAACAACAACGGCGAATCCAGAATGCGCACCTCTGGCAGGATTTCGCCCATTCCCACGCCGGTGAAGCCGGCGCTGTGCAACTGTCCCAGTTTGATTTTACGCAGCACGTCTTTTTCATCACCGGCCACGCCGCCGGGATATAATTTAAAACCGAGCTGCCCGTTGCTTTCTTCCCGGATCGCCTGATCGAATTCCCGCATTACTTTCATCCAGGTGGTGCCATCCGGTGCGAGGCTGGCGAATTTAATTTCATATTTCTGTGCAAATAACAATGTTGGTATAATTAAAATACATGCTATTATCCATAATTTTTTCATGCTGATCTCCGTATTCTTTATCTCGTTCCAACGATTTTCGTGGGAATGCATTTAACGACGCTTTGCGTCGTGAATTAGTTTTCGTTCGCCCATTGCCTATGGACGCAAAGCGTCCGGCAAGGCGTGCCCACGCAAAGCGTAGGCACGAGTTACTATTCTCTATTTCACTTTTCACTATAATCCTCGTTCCAACGTTTTACGTTGGAATGCCTCCAGCGACGCTTCGCGTCGTAAATCAGTAGTAGCAAAGGACATGTCATGTATCATGACGCAAAGCGCAGGCACGAGTTACTATTCTCTATTCACTTTTCACTATAATCCTCGTTCCAACGTTTTACGTTGGAATGCCTCCAGCGACGCTTCGCGTCGTAAATCAGTAGTAGCAAAGGACATGTATCATGACGCAAAGCGCAGGCACGAGAACGTTTGATTCCGCTCTTATATCTCAGCGTTAAATAATTTCCCCCAGATCAAAAAAGCTCGTCTGCCTGTGCCAGTAAAACCCGCGCTTTTTGTCTGGCAATGGCATTGGGCAGATTCTGTTCCGGGAAAACATCGTCCGGCTTGTCGAGGACATCCTTCAATGTCTGTTCGTACAATTCCTGATCAAAGGCGCGGGTGGCGTAATATTTTGCATAATAGATGTATGGCAGCAGAAATTTTTCATTGCTGAATTCAAAGCATTTTTGAAAATGCATGTTTGCTTTTTCAATGTTACCGCCGAGCATTGGCGGACGCGCGGCGTAAATCGTGCCGAAAAACAGATGCGCACCGCCGAAAAAGAACGATTCGTCCAGTTCGATGACCCGTTGCATGATATGTTGCACCCGTGGCAAATCAGCCAGCGCCTGTGGTTCGGTGAAATTGAGATTAATCCAGCCGGCCCAGCAGTAGGCAGTCCAGAACAGCGCCGGGACGTCGTCCTCATCAAAAGCTGACATTGCCGCTTCCGTATCACCGGTACTTTGCTGGAGTGCCTGGCGAAATTCACTTTTCTTATTCAAAATTCGCAGTCCATAATCCCTGCCGCGCAGGTAAAATAAGCGGGCACGATCGGGGTCGGTATCCTCTGCAAATCCCAGCGCGTACGCGCCAAATCCCTGACATGCCAGCAACAGCAAATGCTCGTTGCCCGGATCCCCTTTGATCATTCCTTCGAGCAGCTTCAAATCAGCCGCGATTGCTTTTTCCGCAATTTGTAAATCCTGTTCTTCATATAATGCAGACATGCTGTGTTCCAGCACACCGCCCATGGAGCGAATGGCGAGCTTTTGCACGCTGCAGCCGGTGATTAGAATTGTGAGAATAAAAATATAAGCAAACTTTTTTATCATTCCTGTGATTTTCCTATTCTGGCAAATTATTAACTCCTGTTGAATCCTTTCAGGATTCGATACATTTTTCTTCTTTCTCTCCGAGGGTTGAAAAGCACAACCCTCGGCTCTGCTGTTTAACGCCGTCGGCGTATGCCACGGGGATAAATAGTGATTTCTCATTTTTTTACGCCGAAGGTGTTACATACCAAAACCCAGGGTGTCTGTTTTTCAGACACCCTGGGAGATGATACAGCCCATTTAATTGAATCCCAACGGGATTCCACAATTCTTAATGAAATTATCAGGATTTGATGCCTTTCTATTTTTCTTACCGGGAGTTGAAAAGCGCAACCCTTCATTAGTACGAAAACTTCCGAAGTTTTATTATTTCCCACTTTCCTTTTTTGCAGCTTTTAAACTCTGCTGCGCCTGTACTGCGAGAATAATTGCCACTACAAATAACAGCAGCGCGATGCTGGTTAATATAATCGAGCCGGTGATACTGAAATCCGTCATCTGTGATGGATTTTTAAAATAATCAATAATCACTGAAATTTTCCGCAGCACTAAAATAATTAGCGCCGACAGCGTGACGGCGAACATGAAAATCATCGGGTATTTCAGGAATGCATTTTTCATCTGCCGTTTTGCGAGCCACACACTCACTGCCAGTAAAGCCAGCGCTGCCAGCAACTGGTTCGCCGCGCCAAAGATGGGCCAGATCGCTGAGTAGCTTCCGGACAGCGCCAGAATTCCGCCCGGCAAAATGGTGATCACTGTTGCCACAAAACGGTTGGTCATCCAGGTTTGTTTTGCATCTTTGAAAAATTCCTGAAACGCAAATCTGCCCAATCGGGTCGCTGTATCCAGTGAGGTCAGTGCGAATGCAGAAACAGCCAGTGCGGTGAATGTCACGCCGACTTTAACCGGAATGCCGATCTTTCCCACAAACCCACCGATTCCCTGTGAAAAAACAGCGATTGGATTACCCGCTTTAAACGCCTCCGCCGGCACCAGAGTTGCGATGGTAATCAGCGCGATTACAGCCAGCAGACCTTCGATGAGCATTGCACCGTAGCCGATGGGCTGCGCGTCTTTCTCAGAATTCAGTTGCTTTGCCGTGGTGCCGGACGCGACCAGGGAATGAAATCCGGATATCGCGCCACACGCTACGGTCACGAACAGAATCGGAAACATCGAGCCTAATTTCGGATCGACAAAAGAGACGAATTGTGGTAATTTTACTGATGGATTGGCGAACATTATTCCCACGAGCGCTGCAATCAGCAAAATATACAGCAGGAACGAATTCAAATAATCCCGTGGCTGCAATAAAATCCAGACCGGTGTGACCGATGCGATGAAAATATAGATTAGCACGATAAAAGACCAGCCCTGCGTTGCTGCCTGTACATTTTCGGAAAGCACAATCGGCGATTGCACGCCGAAATAGACGCCGGCGAGCGATAGAATCACGCCGAATATCGTCGCAATGCCCAGCGGGATATTGAATCGGTAAAGTGACACTCCGAACAGAATTGCCAGCAAAATGAAAAATGATGATGACGTTGCAACAGCCGGCGTCTGGACAAATGTTTTCACGACTAAAATAGTGAACGCGGCAATGATCAGCACCAGCGTGGACCAGGCAAATATCAAAAACAATTGTTTGCCGCGGTGACCAATCTGCGTTTCAATGACTTCACCGATGGATTTTCCCTGATGGCGCACCGAAGCGATCAGAGATGAAAAGTCGTGCGCTGCACCGATGAAAATGGCGCCAAAAATGATCCACAAAAACACCGGGATCCAGCCGAAAACCGCCGCGGTGATCGGTCCGATAATGGGCGCCGCACCGGCAATCGACGCGAAATGGTGTCCTAATAACACAGGCGCTTTTGCCGGCACATAATCTACTTCATCGCGCATGGTGTGCGCCGGTGTTTTTCGCTGAACATCAATTCCCAGCCGCCGGGCGACGTATCTTCCGTAAAAAATGTATGCAATCGTGAAACAGATCAGCGTAATGATAAGCAGAAAGATTGCACTCACTTTTTCCTCCGTTATTTATAAATTATTTAGTCCCAAAATCGACTTTCGGTGCTTCTCTGGCTTCTTCCGGTACTTCAAAATATGCCCGTTTTTCAAATCCCAACATCCCGGCAATGAAGTTCGTGGGAAAAGTTCTGATTTTACGGTTGAATGCAGTCACAGAATCATTGTATCTTTTTCGCTCGACTGCGATCCTGTTTTCAGTTCCTGCCAGTTCATCCTGTAACCGCAGGAAATTCTGATTCGATTTCAGTTCCGGATACCGTTCCACAACAACCAGCAACCGGGATAAAGCACTCGATAATTGATTATTGGCTTCGATCTTTTGAGAGGGAGTTTGTGCTCCGCCGACACTGGCGCGGGCGCGGGTGACCTCTGTTAGTACTTCTTTTTCCTGTGCGGCAAATCCCTTCACAGTCTCCACAAGATTTGGAATTAAATCGTAACGCCGCTGTAATTGATTATCAACTTGCGCCCATTTATTATTGACATCTTCATCCAGAGATACCAGACCATTGTACATTCCTTTTACCCAAAGACCAACGATAACAACAAAAAGAATCAGGACAACAAGACAACCAATGCCTATTTTTGCTCCGGTTCCCATTTCATTTTCTCCTCAATTTAAAATTTATCTACCATGTCTGTTAATTTTTCGATTTCACGAATGTATTGCTCCATGAGATTGATCAAATCCATTTTTGAAAATTTAACGTTATTTTCTCTGACATTCATAAGATCATCAAAAACTTTTTTATCGAGATCAAACTCATCAGCCATTTTGGAGAACAGTTCCCGCCGCTTTCCTGGCAGATCCACGGCTTTTAATGAAAGAATCGCCGAAAAAATCGTGGTAAAAGCAGCAATCGATTGTGAGATCAGTGATTTCATGTTTCGTGTGTTATTGGCAGCGTTGAGAAAACCCTCTCTTAAATGCAGAAGTTTACCTTTCATTTCCCGCTCACATGCCAGGCGCAGGTCTTCTTCCTCAACTCCCACAGCTTGCAGGACATCTTCGCCATAAATAAGTTGATAATGCATTCGCATTCCAAGAAATTCAATCGGAAAGGAATCCAGTGATTCTTCAATATAATTTTTGGTTAAAAATAATGGTGTAGCCACGTTGCGCTTTCCCCATTTGGGAATCAGCGAAAGACACTTTCTTAAATTAGAAATTCCCTGATCCGTGAGAATAATCAGAAAATTGATGTCAGACTTTTTATACGTATATTCTCCTCTGGCAGCGCTGCCATAAAGGATAATTGAAACCAAATCATCTGTGAAGATATTTTTGACATCAGTTGAAAATTCATCAAAAATATCCGAAGGATTTTTCGGTATTTTCGCCATTTAAACCTCCTTGTCCGAAGTTACCTTTTAATAAGGCCATTTATGTTATATAAGATTAAATTCAAACATTGTTAATATCCGCGGCTTGCTCCGCCGCCGCCGCTCATTCCGCCGCCAAATCCGCCGAAACCTCCGCTAAAACCGCCTCCTCCGAAGCCTCCGCCGAATCCGCCACGATCCCGTGGACCACCGCCGCCGAGAAGAGAACCCAAAATAATCCAGGGCAATGCTCTGCCGCGTGTCCCGAAAATCAGGAAAATGATCAGCAGGGAAATAATCCGGCCGATCCAGCTCGAACCCGAATTTCCACGACTTGATTGTGGTTTTGATGCTACCACACCGGTCAGTTCAACACCGGCGTCTTCAGCGATAACCTGCGCTACAGAGCTCACAGCAGATAAGTGCGCCCGTCCGTAGTCGCCTTTCTTTAAATAGGGAATCGCATAATCATCCAGAATTTGGCCGACTTTTCCATCCGGTAGAATGCCCTCCACACCATATCCGGTTTCAATTCGAATTTTTCGTTCCTGGATAGCATTTAAAATGAGCACGCCCTTATCCTCGCCTTTCTTGCCGATACCCCATTTTTCATAAAGATCCACTGCATAATTTTCAATCACATCCCCGTCCATGGATGGCACGGTCACATCGACAATGGCAGTGCCGGTTTTTTGCCAGACTTCGCGACTGATGACCTCGATCTGGTTTTCAATTTGTGTGGGAATGACATTCGCGAAATCGTTGACTGCTCCGCGCTGGCTGGGATAATTCTGTGCAAGAACAAAACCTGCCATAAACAGAAGGAAAATCACAACTAATTTTATTACTTTTCTCATAAATCTCCTATCTCTTTAAAATAAAAAAGGTTTCTTTAAATGGTTGACCTCTGTTTAAAGAAACCCCGTTATATCATTAGAGCCTGGATTCATTATAAAATACAAATATGATTGATCTGTTAAAATGAATCGCTTTTCTTTACTTTTCTCCATTTCCACCCGAATAGCTTTGTTCCCAGTCTTCGCGTCCAGCGATATTTACTCAAATAGCGCTTAAGTCCCGGATATTTTCCCCGATCATACGGATTTTGAATATTAATGAAATTCGCGGTATTTTTTCTTTTGCCGGACTTAACCTGTTTAAAACTTTTGTGATTACGAATTGTTCCCTCGATCCCTAAAATTTCCTCGGCTGTGCATATACCTTTTTGAATAAGAATATTTACAATACTTTCTGTGGAAATTTCATCCGGAGAACAAATCCCTTTTTTGACCAACATCTTTTCGACAGTTCTTTCAGAAATCGCATCAACGCCTGTAGTAGTTTCAGTGTCGGCTATGGATTCTGTTGAAAACTGATTCGCATCGTATTTGTTAGACGACATGGTTGATTACCTCCTCAAAGTTGCTGTACTGTGATGAATTATGTCGAAATATTTAATATAGCGTATCTATATCAATTTTGCAAGTTAAAAAATGGAATTGATTCTTAATTTTTTAAAGATTTTAATGAATCAACCGAATAAAAATAAATTTACGCATATCAATTAACTGAAAGATATTTAATAAGTAAACGATGAACATCTTACTACAGGATTAAGCACAAATGAAATTCTCTATCAAAAATGTTACCGCTATTATCGTCATCAATTTACTATTATTAACCTCACATATTTTCGCGGATTCATACGCAGGCCAGCTTTCTCCGGTTGCTTCATTCTGGGGCCCTGAGGAAGACTGGCGGCTGGGGTATTTCCTGTCACAGGCAGGGGATGTAAATGGCGACGGCTATGACGATTTTATGATTGGCGCATATCACGATTGTACCCATGGTTTCAATGCCGGCGTTGTATACCTCTTTTTAGGACGATCCTCGTTCAACTGGGGGATGGATTGTCCGGTGAAAACAGCGGATCACATTTTTTACGGACGCCAGGAGTATGATTTGCTGGGATTTAATTTTTCCGGTGGCGGCGATATAAATGGCGACGGCTACAGCGACATTCTCATCGGCGCTCCGGGCAACTGGGAGGGAAAACCTTATGCAGGTGAAGCATTTGTTCTGCTCGGCAGCCCAAATCCTCAATGGAATAAAAACGCCCGCCCCTATTATCAGGCAAACGCGTCTTTCATTGGCGAAGATCCGTATGAGCAACTCGGTTACTCGGTCGGATTTGCCGGTGATGTGAATCGTGACGGCTATGATGACATTTTAGTCGGCGTGCCTTTTAAAAACCGGGATGGCGAAACCTGGAATGGCAAAGCATATTTGGTTGCCGGAAGCGAAGACGGCTGGGACGCCCGACATGTATCGATCAACGAACGAGCTGCAGCTTCGTTTGTTTTTTCAGGAAACGAAGCGCTTACCGGATTTTGCGTAAATGGTATCGGTGACATCAATGATGACGAATTTCAGGATTTTGCCATCAGCGCGCCGGGGGCGCAGCACATTTTTGTAATGTTCGGGAAGAAAAATATCAATTGGGGATTTGATTTCGACCTGCAACATGCAGATCTGACATTTTTAGCTGAAATGGCAAATGATGATGCCGGAAATCGCATCTGTACTGCGGGTGATGTTAATGGCGATGGGATTGATGATTTTTTGATTTCATCCACGAAGTTTAAATTTCAGGGACGCGGTTTTGAAGGCGGAAAAACGTATCTTATTTTCGGGCGTCGCCAGTGGAACCAGACGGAAATCTCATTATCAGAAGTGGACGCGTCATTTACTGCCGAAGGTCCCTATAACCACGCCGGATTTGGTATCTCCGGTCTGGGGGATATTGATGCCGATCGTTATGATGATTTCATGATCGGCGCCCGATGGTACAGCGGGCAATTGTGGCATAGCGGCAAGGCATATTTATATAAAGGTCGTGAATCCGGTTGGAGCCGAAATACCGAGTTAAAGGACTGTGAAATTTTCTTTCGTGGCGACCGTGAACAAAGCTGCGTCGGCTGGGGAGTGAGCACCGCGGGAGATGTGAATGGCGACGGTCTGTCGGACTATTTCATCTCCGCACCGTTTGACCGTGAAGCGGGAGTATGCTCCGGTCAGGTCTATCTGTTCCGGGGACAGGCAGCGCATTCGAGGTGCGCGATTAACGGAACGGTCTCATACTGGGCAGATAGCACACACATGGAAAACGTATCCGTGCATTTGACCGGAGATGATACCCAAACGATCATAACGGATCAATCCGGTGAATACCAATTTGAAGTCCCGATCTCCCGGAATTATGTGGTAACGCCGAATTGCAGTCACGATGGGACGCAGGCGATTTCTGCATACGACGCCTGGCTCACTGCCCGGTTCGCGGTAAATTTGAATACTCCCAATGAATTTCAAACCATTGTCGCGGATATAAATCAGGATAACAAACTAACAGCGTATGATGCTTCGTTAATTCTGCAACATACGGTGGGTAAAATTCTGCCGTCAAAATATACGATTGGCAACTGGATGTTCTCGCCGGAAAGCACCGCCTATTCGCCGGCTATTTATGAGACTGAAATTCAGAACTACACCGGAATGATAACCGGGGATGTAGACGGCAGTTGGATCGAGGCGGATTCGCTTGCTTCGCAACAAAACGTGGCCTCTGTTTATCCGGCAGATGTCACCGACGGCAAAGTATTATCATATCCCATTACGCTTAAATCCCGGGAGAAAATGTACGCGTTCCAGGCGACGATTGAATTCGATCCGGCTGAATTGCGTTTTCAGGGATTTGAGCATAGTAACGCGCCGGATGATTTGGTATTTGAATATCTTATGCAATCAAACAATATTATTAAAATAAGCGGATACGCGTTGCATGGACTTCCGGACACTGGATTTGGCGTTCATCCCGCGTTTGAAGTGTTAACTGATACCAGACCAGCGATCAAATTGCATAATCCTGTGGTTAATCGATCGAATATCAAATATCAGCCAATTTCCTCCTCTGTTGAAAATGAAACAGATCGTTCCGCACGCTTTGAGTTGCACCAGAACTACCCGAATCCGTTTAATCCGGGCACGACAATTCCATATACTTTAAATGAAGAAACGCGGGTGGTTATTGTAATTACCAATATTCGGGGACAGACCATTCGCCAGTATGATATGGGTGTACAGCCAGCAGGCAGTTATCACATTGAATGGGATGGCAGAGATCAGGCGGGGTGCGTTTTGCCGAGCGGGATTTATTTGTATTCAATCCGAACGAAAACGCATACAGTTGTGAAAAAAATGGTGCGGTTGTAACAAAAAAAATCATCTGTTTACAAAATAAACATTCGACTTATCCTAATTTCCTGAGACCAGATTTCCGAAATCTCAGCGATTTCGGAAATCTATCGCCCCCGGCGGTTGTAAAAAACTTTATGTTTTTACCGTCTACCTTAGCAGCCAGATGTTCCCCCGGATAATAAACCTTATTACCTCATTTTCTGAGAACATCGCGAAATAGC
>CAZCJL010000095.1:0-27574 GCA_964498785.1 uncultured Cytophagia bacterium
GAGAAATATCTTTAAAAAAATTGAATTTTTATTCATTTTTAGGATCTCCTTATTTGATTAATGATATTGGCAGGATTAATCCCTCCTATTTATAGCTTGTATCACACAACCATAAATCCGGCAAAATGACGAACCACCCCAGCCTGTTCCCCCCAACCTATTCACGCTTCAACGCCGGGATTGAAAATTTAGTTCTATACTCTTTCCGTGGCGGCAATTTCAATCGAGCCAGCTTTTTCGGGAAATACTGACGATACCAGTTTTCAATGGACTCTGTACCAATATAATAGGGATTTCCACTACTATCAAGGGCGTAATAGACTGTAAAAATAAGCTTACCTCGACGCTTGCCACTTTTAATTTCTTTTTCTGTCGGCCAAGCCAAGACCGATAATATGAAGGTCGAAGCGCCTGTTTTTTGAGGTTCAACTGTAAATTCTGTTGTAAACTTATCTCCTGTAGCTACTGGTCCCATCCATGTTTTTGGAACTTCTGCCATAAGAATATCCGGATAATGCGAAATGCTAAATTCAATTCCATCCGGATATGAGGCTTGTGCCGTTAAATGCACTTGGACTGTGGAAACCTTATTCAGTGAAAAAGGCGGTGAAATTAACAGATGACAGTCGAAATCAGAATTCACAAAGCTCTGACATGTATTCGGATGGTGCAACATTATTGTTTCTGTATTTAGCGGCGGGTGATTTGGTAACTCTTTTGGAGGAAGATGTTGATACCGTTCATGATATTTACCTAAATAAATTAACTTACCTAATTCATCCAGTCGAAAACCGATTGTAAAACTCTCTTTATGATTTTTATAAATAGGGTGATAACCCACGATAATTCTTAATAGGTAATCTCCAATTCCGAGAGGCGTAATATATAGTTCTCCTTCAACTAATTTTACTTTTTCTTTCTTCATTTCATTTGTTTGATATATTTGATCATAATGAATATTAAATGAACTAATTTCCATATTGCATGAATGATCACATCTTTGAAAAAGAGTGTCCTTGAAAAATTCCATTATTAATATTTTAACTGTTACCTTCGATGTGACATTTAATTCAGGCAAGGGATCGATCTGAACCTTTACTGGCATCCTTGTACGCTCTGTGGAAACACCGGCGATTGTCTCGTCAAAGTTAAAATCAATTTCCTGATTTATATTTTTTTTTGATTGTACATCATCAAGTTTCTTTGAATAAACTAGTGATATAAAGAACACCTCTATTAAAAACAAGCTAATAATCATCCAATATTTTTTCATTTCTTTGTCTCCTTTATTTTAGCAATGTTATTTTAATTACCTTTTGGTAATCACATAATTCAGCAAATGTCAAATAAATACCACTAACGACCTGCATCCCATGACTGTCTGTGCCATCCCACGATGTTTTATGCCAACCAGCAGGCTTATAACTTTCAACAAGTGTCTTGATGTATTGTCCGAGCATGTTATATATTTTAATGTTAACTGCGCCCGGTTCTGGCATCTGATATCGAATTGTGGTTTTGGGATTAAAGGGATTAGGATAATTGGTTGAGACCTCAAACGTTAATGGCAAATAAGGATTCAGATCTGATGTGATATCAATCCAGCCAGTGCAGATATTATGACCTTGTGCTATGCCTGATAGTAACTCATTTTTTCCCCAATTACTTAAAAATATGGGAAGCGATTTGGGGTGATTATTTAGTTTCTCATAAATATGATTAAATGATTCATTCATAGATCCGTGTGTCTCATCAAGCTCATCATAGTTACTATCCCATATATCCCAAAGAACGCTTGCCACAGCACCTTCCACATATTCGCCACAATAATTGTCATAGTTTTCGCCCCACCACCAATCATTATTTTCAATTGTTGAACCAGCATATGGACCACTTTGATATAGACTAAGTTTTAAATTATTATAAACAGCGCATTCCATAAATTGCGCCCATCCTTCAACCCATGGAAATTTTAAATTATTTGCTGCAACTGTGTAGTGTTTGTGAGATGTCGGTATAGGCGTACCTTGATCAACATCCCAATTATAAATCTGGTTCATGACCGCATGAGCATATTCATGTAAGGGAGCACTCCAAAAATGGTCAGTTTTACCAGTTACTAAGAGAAAATCTGATTCCATATCATATTTGCTGTTATTTACTTGATCCAAGTGATTATAGTGAACAGGAAGGTAATTCCGTTTCCATCCAGTTTCGTCTTGTATCCATTTGTACTCATCATAAATCATCACAGCTATTTGAAGAGAATGAAGAAATATATCCATCTCGGAGCTTTCATCATATTTTAATACCGTTTCACTAAAATCACCTTTTTCTTTTCCATTCAGCTCATCAATTAGAGGAGAGATATGGACAGGCTCATTCAGATTGAGGTGGACCGAAGTAATTGTTTCATTATTAACAAAAATATTAGATTCAAGTTTTAAGGCAATATCATCTACATCTTGGATCCATATATCATTCCCCTCTTTACCGAAATTTCCGTTCTCATCGGTCCAAGTCGTATATAATTTATTCCCATTGCTATTGTTAATAATTTTAACAGTTGTATAGGGTACCGATTTATAAGTTTCAAAAAATGTATCATAAAACTGGATGTCTCCATAGACTTTAATGCCAGTAACTATATACGCCTTGGGTCCTATGACATTATTTCGGGTATCATCATCAGCATCAGGGACAATAGCATAAAAATAAACCGGATTCCCAGCAAAGGGTAAATCTGGGTAAATGGAGTGAGTGCTTTCTTCACCTACATAAGGAGCATTTATTTGACTGCTATAGAATAATTCAGAGTTAATATTTGGATGTGCAGATTCATCCAATGTACAATGTAGTCCAATTCTAACTGAATTGACATCACTTGGCCCTAAGTTTTTAAGTTTAATATTCCATTCCTTGTGGCTTGTTACTGAAAATTCATCCTCTTCAAATGATAACCAAAAATCTTCAACTGCAATATCTTTTCCGGTTGGTTCTGTGGTATTCTTTAGTATCTCAACATCATCTAAATAAATACCCTCACGTTCGGACTGTACCAATGTATCGCTTTCAAAAGTAAACTTTATATATACGAAGTTTTCTCCACAAAAATTGGCTATTTCTCCCCCACCATTAAATATTTCAACATCTTTTAGGGGGACTGTAATTTCATTCCAAACTGTATTATTTTCAGTCCAAACATGAAGAGGTTCAAATCCAATAGAATCTCCAACTTGGAT
This sequence comes from uncultured Cytophagia bacterium, assembly GCA_964498785.1. GTDB lineage: Bacteria > Zhuqueibacterota > Zhuqueibacteria > Thermofontimicrobiales > Thiofontviventaceae > Mariaggregatimicrobium. The sequence goes on from CAZCJL010000095.1 coordinate 3,243, forward strand.
TCCAGCATAAGCTACTAATCCATCTTGTCCTTCAACAACGTTGCTCCATATTTTAAATTTAAAATGAGCATCATAAGCATCATACAGGCTAAATGGACCATAGATAAGTGAAGTTTCAATACCATTGGGTATCGGATCGCCAGGCCAAACTTCATCATTATCTCCTGCACACCAAATACTGTGTTCACCTGAACACGACCGATAGCCTTCTGTATCCCAATATTGTATGATTCCCCATCCTGGATTTTCTGTATTTTGAACATATCCATTGAAGATATAGCCTCTTTCGAAATCATCATAATTTACGTACTCCCATCCCTCTGATATATCAAAAGTTTCCCATCGATTATCAATTATTATTTTCTGAGATCTAGTATAATCGATTTTTATCATTTGTTTTTTTAACAATGAACGGAGTCTTTTGCCATACTTTTCTATGGGAACTCTATTTTCCATGGTATTTCCTTGTATTTGCCAGACAAAGATAATTATAATAAATACAAAATAAATTACAAATAGTTTTTGAAGTACTTTCATTTTATCCTCCATTTTATTATTTTTTAATTACAAAATTTTAATGGTTGAATAAATGGAGGATCCTTATTCCCTTTGACCATTTTTTACTTGACTTTTTCTATTAAAAGTTGTAAAATATGGTCAGCAAACGAACATATCTAAAAATAAAACAGCTTGATAGTTCGATTTTGCTGATCCGGGTTACCTGTCTTTGTTCCTGGCCGGGGCAAGACAGGTAACCAGCTTTTTAATCTAATGAAATTAACACTTTTTTGTAGAAAATATTATTATTTCTAATAAACGCAATCTCAGTTCCATTCGCAGACCAACAAGGTTCTACACCTTCACGTATAACTAATTTTTCCTCATACGTCATACTCGAAAATAAATAAATGTCATTATAACGTTCGAAGGCTATATGCGAATTGCCTTCAACACCTTCTTTTGACCAATGAGGATTATCATATCTACCCGGAAAAAAATTTGTCTCTATTAATTTATCTTCATCAATTCTATATATACCCATACCTGATGAACTTCTACATGCAATTTGAGTATTATCAGGACTCCAGGTAGGTTGAGTTAATGCCAAATCAATGTGTTTTGTCATATTGGCAATCCTCCCCTTAGAAATGGATTCAACAAAGATATCTGTTCCGTTATCATACGCAATATAATTCCCATCCGGAGATATTCTGAAATTTAACCGATTTATATCAGAATCGCTACATAATTTTTCAATTTTTCCGCGATTTTTGTTAATGAAATGAATATTATTATTTTTTAAAAATGCAATAGTTCTGGTGGAAAACCATCGTGCATTGGATTTCAATATATCATTTTCACCTAATGCTATGGGCTCTATTTTAAAATTACTCAAAGATACGGTACAAACTGTTGAAAATGGTACTAATAGCTGTGTCATTATAATACGATTAGCTTTAGCATCCCACTGCGGGAAAATATTTCCAAATCCCGATAGCTTTTTAAAACCACTTCCATCACTGTTGCAGACTCCAACTTTTATTGAGGTCTCGAAAAAAATCAATTTACCATCATGGGAATACACAGGGCGAGTAGCATCATTTATGGAAGAAGTTATTTCTTTTTCAGTTCTATCATCAATATTTACTTGCCAAATTGACGAACGACCATTTCTAAATGAATGGTATATGATATTAGTACCATCAGGTGACCAATCAGGAAATTCATCATCCGAATCATAGCTCGTCATTCTTTTACGTGATCCATCAGATAATGAAGTGTACCAAACATTAAAATAGGAACTGCTTTTAAATTGATAAGCGATGTATTCATCATTCGGAGACCAACAAGGAGTTGTGCAATCCCTTTGTTCATTGGTGATCTGCTTTTCAATGCCTCCTGTTGCGGGTGTCATCCAGATATTCCAAACCATATTATCTAAAGCACTATATGCAATATGTTTTCCATCATGTGACCATGCCGGATATTTTACACCCGGATGATTATGAGCCAGGATAGTTTCAGTTCCGTCTTCCAAACACACCACTCTAAGATTGGTTTTATCATTTGCTGTATACGCCAAAAATTTACCATCAGGCGAGATAGCCGGTCTACTACTAATATCAGCATCTAAAACAATAACGACTTGTTGATCTGCTCCGCGTTGAGGTTGCATTGAAACAATGGGATTCACATTTCTCTCTCCGCAAAAGAGAATAGTATTACCATCAGGAGACCAATCTGGTTTAGTCTTTATAAAATTATCATTCGTCACTTTCACCGTCTCCCCTTCAATATCAGTCAAATATTCTGTCTGCATTTTTGTATCACATCGCATGAACAGAAAAAACAGCGTTACCAGAACGATAATAGCTTTCATTAATTGCATTTTTATACCTATTGCTAATTGTTAAAAACGAAAACTGAATCCAAGAGATGGCAAAAATGGGAGCATATAAACAATTCGCTTTTTAGCTCTTTTTAACGCCGCTTCATCCCCTTCTTCGGTTGGTTCCAGCTTTTCCCAGGTCATATTATAAATATTTTCATGATTGGTGAGATTTATAAAATCAAGATAAAATGACATGAAGTTATCACCAAATCGATAGCGATAACTTAACCGGGCATCCAAACGATGGTAAGCGGGCAATCTGCCGCTATTGCGAGCGCCCCGTACAAAATCCCAATCTTCTTCTGCGTCTTGCGACACATAGATCACTGCATTCGTAACAGGCGTATAGGGCAATCCGCTCGCCATTTGATAAAGAGTAACGAACGAAATATTTTTCGTAATTTTGATATTTGTCCAAAAAGAAAGACTATGGCGCCGATCATAATTAAACGGCGCCTTTTTATGATTATCGATGGAATAATAGTACGAGTTTGATAATGAATAACTTATCAAACCATTGATCCTTGACCTCGGAGACTGTTTCTTTTGTATTATAAATTCAATTCCCCTGGATATTCCACGCCCATCATTATAAGGTACATAAATCTCATTATCTGACGGCAATAATAGACGATCGATGTCCTTATAGTAAAGTGTCATTTTTGCCTCAATAACAGGACTAAATTTACGAGTTATACTTAACACATTATGCGTTGCCTTTTCCGCATCGATATTTTTCAAATTATACTGAAAATTCAACGGCTGATCTCTGAAAAAAATTGACTCCGGACTGGGAAACTGATAAATAACGCCCCACGAGCCATCAATTTTATACGTGCTATTTATCTTGTACAAAAAAGATAATCGCGGACTGGTTTCGTAATCTCCAATTATATCTGAATAATCTTCTCTTATTCCGCATCGCAATTCCAACTGTTCGTTCAATTTCTGGGTGGCTTCCAGAAAAACGGAGCCATACCTTTCCAATTTACTGAAATCGATGAGTCCGGGGAACTCGTTTCGGGCATAATAAAAATTCCGTGGCTGCGAATAAAAATAACTTTCTGGATGAATATATGAGTATTGTAAACCGGCTGTTAGATTTGTCTGCCTGTTTAGACGATAGTTCATCTTCATTCTAAATGAAATGTCGGTTATCTTCATCTGTTGTTTTTCATAATCATATTGTACAATTGCCGTATCTACTTTATAGGAATGGTAATTCATTAAGTCACGATACGCTGAAACAACTGTGTTTAAATTCAGTTTTTTGGTGAAAAAATAATCCCAGGAAATCGCCGCCAGAATAGTTTTCGCATTTTCCGTCAAATCCACATTTTCTGCAATTTCTGAAATCAGTTTTGTGCTTTCCCTGTTTAGCATCCCCCGGAAAGTCAACCGATGGCTTGTGTTTATATCAAATACTAATTTACCGTTAAGGTCGTAACAGAAAGGATATGTGGAATTGCTTTGCGAAAATTCATCGACAATGAAATCAAAATAGGTCCTTCGTCCCGAGATCAATAATGATCCTTTGTTGTTCAAAAATGGAAATTCAACAACGGCTCCGGCATCTGTTAAATTGATTGATCCCTGAAAATTAAAGTCATCCCGGCTGCCTGTTCTGGTTTCAACGTCCAATACAGACGAAAGTCGATTCCCAAATTCCGCCGAATACCCCCCTAAATGCAAATGCACATCACCAATAATATTCGGATCGAAAATGCTCAATCCGCCGCCCATTGCCAGCCGAAAGCGGTATGGATTGGGAATAACCACACCATCCATAACGACGAGATTTTGGTCCGGACTGCCGCCGCGCACGGCTAAAAAACTGCTGAAATCCCCGCCCCCGGACACGCCGGACATGATTTGCACCGCCCGGGCAGGATCATCAAAAGCGCCGGGAATGGTCACGATTTGGTCGGGCTTCATGCGTTGCACGCCAACCAGAGAAACATCTGTCACGTACTTGTCCCACAATCGCTCGGCTTCAACTTCAACAGATTTTAGTTTCACAATCGTCGGGATTAATTCAAAATCAATTCTTTTATTCGCACCTTCACTGAGCTGCACGTTTTCCTCTACATGCGACTGATACCCGATGTGCGATACTTGAATCGTATAAAATCCCGCCGGAATACTGCGAATGCTGTAATAGCCGGAATCGTCCGTTGCCGCGCCAAGATCAGTCTCTTTAATGACGACATTTGCCCCTTTCAACGGGAGTTGTGTTTCTGAGGAGATTATTCTGCCGGATAAGGACGCTGTGGCCCCGGTATACGCATGGTGTGAATTGAGGAAAATAAAAAGTGGAGCCATCCTCAGAACAGGGAGAAACTTCTTCAGCTTAAACCGCAAAATGTACATACATTACCTATTAATATGTTATTCTCAAATAGAAAAAAACCAATAATCAAAATTCGCAACAGCAAAATCAATTTCAGAGAAGCGGTACTCAAGTAAAGCGACTAAAAAAAACGAAAAGGAAAAGTTGATGATACAATGGTGAGGAGAAAATCTGATAAAGCGTAACGTACTATTTCCGTTCCTTATACGTACAATATTAAGCTGTAATACACCAAACACCAGACGTGATTAATATAATAAAAAATAAAAACAAATTGTCAAGCAATTTTTTTATTTTTTTTAAATCTTATGATGGAATATTAATAATTATATAATTAAATAATTTATAACTTATTAGATATATAGATATAAAATTATTGTTATTTTTTAATTAGTTAATCGTATATAGAGCATTAATTGTGCGATAAGTTAATTTGTAACATGATATTAATTTCTTATGCCCGATCGGGTTTATTTAAATTATTTTATAATTTTAATGAAGATAATGACTATAGAACATAATTCTTCAGTTCTGGCTAAAATAGCACACCAGACCGGTATGGGATCTTTAATGACCCAAACCGTCAGGTTTTGCTCTCAACGGGATTACCTGTCTTGCTACTTTGGCGAGTGCTGGCAGGTAGTCCTTTTTTTTTGTATAATTCTGTTGTTTTCATATCATCGTATCCTCCACAGCTATTTAATTTAGGCGTTCAAATATCGTTGAAATGTAAATATTGTTGTTTCTGACAAACGCAATCTTTGTCCCATCTGGCGACCAGCAAGGCTCTGTTCCGTCGGAGATAACTAATTCTGGACTCCAATTATCTGGCGAGATAATATAAATGCTACCATCAATTTCAACAGCGATATGTGAACCAAAATCAGCGTTTTCCTGTCCCCAGTCAGGATTTGTATAGTTACCAGTAAAAGACATCTCTTCAATCAGTTTATTATTATCTAATGTAAATATCTTCAAACCGCCCCTTGAACAACAAGCAATTTGCTTACCATTGGGAGAATAAGTGGGGTGCGTAAGTTTTTCAGTTATTTTTTCTGTCACGTTAATGGGATTACCGCCGCGGATGGATTGAAGATATATGTCCCGGCGATCATCATAAATAATTTGTGACCCATCAGGCGAAATATCTACATTTCTTTTTGTTGAATTATCTGCACTTTCCAACAATTTTTTTGTGGAGCCAGAGTTAAAAACAGCCCAAAATAGATTATCTTTAAGATATATAAGATCGCTCGTTTCTGGGAGCCAGACCGGGAATTCATCTTTATCGCTATTTAAACCATTTGTCACCGGAACTATTCTATAGTCAATTGTCGAGACAAGATTGATGGTACATTCGTAAAATCTTCCAAATGTAATTATTTTATCACCATCCGGATGCCAGAAATATCTGGTAAATGGCAGTGAATTCGAAATAGAATGTAGTGAAGCGCCATTTTCATCAATAATTGAAATTCGCTTTCCATATCCCTTGTTATACGCGATTTTAGTTCCATCCGGCGACCAACGCGGACTGGAAAGGCTGTCATCTTCCAGTATATCAGTGATTAAATAATTATTTGATGTGTCAATGACTGATACTTTACATTCATTGCTCCCAAATTTAACCGTTAGAAAAACGATTTTTTGTCCATCCGGGCTCCAGTCAGGCAAGCAAGCTTCAATTGAGTCAGGTGTAATAACTCTTTTTTTACCGGTACTTAAATTCATCAGCCATATTTGTCCCTCACTCATTTCATCAATTGCATACAATAACGATTTACTATCCGGCGACCATGATAAACCTGATATTATTTTCCAGGAATCGACTTTCAAAATTTTAGTAATCTGATGACTCTTGAGCGATAAGATGAAAATTTCCTCCCATGTCGCCATTGCGATTTGCTGATCATCCGGAGACCAACAAAAAAATCTTGGTGAATAAAAATAGGGGTAAGAATAAGTAGTTAATTCAAAATCCAGCAAGGATTGAACAGTCAGATCACCATTATTCGGATCCCTGAACACAATTTTTGATGCATCGCGAGAAAGCCCAATATTACTTATTAACTCAATATTTCCGGGTCGCGAAAAGGCGCCTAAATCTTCACCATAAATGGAGTATGCATTGAAATATGTGGCAAACCGTTCCGTTGCATAAGCAATTCGATTTCCACAAGGCTCCCATGAAAGATGGTATTTTTCGTTGCCATCAAAAGTTAGTTGAGTTGCATTAGCTTCTATTTTGGTGATTTTTTCTACGTGTAGTTTTGTGTCGCAACTTAACAGGATAAAAATCAAAAAAAGCGATAAATGCTTAATCATTTTCTCTACCTTAATACAATCAATTTAGTTGATTTATTTAGATTTTGGGCTCGAATGACACAAAAATAGACACCACTAGGCACATCCCTATTATTATCGTCTTGACCATTCCAGGTTAATGAATAACTTCCTTCCAGCTTTTGACATTTTTCCAATATTTTTATTTTCTGCCCCATGATATTATAAATAGAAATTTCGATGTTTGCTTTAAGAAAAATTTTATAATCGATTTTCGTATTGTTATTGAATGGATTGGGATAGTTATTTATTAAAATGGAAGACTCCGGGACATTTTCATGAACACCCCAATCATAATCATCAGGTTTGACCACAAGAAAAAAACCATAACAATTAAGGCCATCTTCAAGACGAACCACATTTCCATACCAATCATAGACATAAACATATTTTCGATGAAATTCGTTTGGTCCAACAGTTTCTCCCGTTTGCCAGCTTTGAGGAAAATTCAAAGTCCCATTATCGCTCGACAGATTATTACCATTGGTAACTATATATTCAAATATTCCGTTTGCCGGATCTGTAGTGTCCGCATACATGAATTCTCTCATGCTTTCCTGAGTCGTGAAATAATGATTTCTTGCAGTAGTTGTTAATTCTCTAATAATACAATTGTTGTAATTATCACGGTGTCTAAATACAAATTTGATTTTTTGAATGTCAAATTTTTCAATCTCATTGTCATATTTTCGTCTTTTAGAATGAGCTCGCACAATAAGATCCATATCTGTGCCGTACGGAAGTAATTGTTTGCGGTTATAGGCTGTATATTCTTTTATAGGATCTTCTTCCTCGTCATCTTCTAAAGTGAAATAATAAGCAAGTTCTTCTCCTATAACACAATCATTAATGTCAAGAGGTTGATAAACAATGGAATAATCCCAATTTGATTTGTAAATTTCACCACTCGGATTCCCTATATTGTCATCTACTCTTATCTTAATTTTAAACGACTTTTCTTCAGGGAATTTTGTGGCGTCAGTAAAATCAAGGTATCCATTTTCATCTGCGTTGACATCATGATTCGTTAGCACATATTTATAATGGTTGTTATTATTCGGATCAGGATTATCACCATGAGCATAAATGATGTCACTGTTCGATATATTTTTTTCAAATCCCGCAAACCATGGGGACCACTCAAATTCTTGAGTCGATTCGTTAAGATAAGGATAATATTGGTACTCAATTTTTTTTACCTCCTGAGGATTTTCATAAGCATCTATATCGCTCACCTCAACAATTATATCATACTTAGTTCGTTCGAGAATTTTATTGTTGTACTTATCATCGTAAGGAGCATCTGTTTCATTCGTTTCTTCAGTCAAATAAACATTATGCACTCTCGGGATTACATTATCCGGGATTGTACCGATAATGAATGTTTCTGTTATTGATTTTGATCGACTTTCAATAAAATGATCATAAACAACAGCCTTAATCACAAGATGAGTGTTATCATCATAGCCTGAAATATCGAGATGTCCACCGACAGCACTATGGTTTGTAAGAGCATATTTATGATCTCCCAAATACACATTATCAATATCAGGTTGGGAGGTATCAAAAACGACTATTGGATCTGGCTCAGTTTCCCCTTCTAAATAGCAGAAATACTCGATTTTACTTACTTGAAATCGTTCTCCATTCTCTTCATCATACGTATGAAGAACGAGATCATACGGTACAGTTTTATTTTGCAAATTTTTAGATCCAACTGAAGTACCATCATTTTCGTAGATTGCAGATAAGCTTTCGATTGTGGGCTCTTGATCGTCGTAATCCAGATCACACAGAATTCGATAACTGCCACTGCCAGCAGCACTATACGCCATAATATGCCAGGTTCCCGTTTCCGGGAACTGGTGTGTTGCTTCAACTTTTCCATTGTCTTTACTATCCCATTTCCAATCATAGTTACTTGTTGTAGGGTCAGAACCACATCTACCATAAATTTCGAAATCATTACTGGGATCAAATTCGTCTAAGGTCGTTTTCATAAAAATTGCCGTCTCATTTTGCAGTAAATTCCAAACTTGGGAATTACCTGTGCCACTTAAGTTTCCTTGTGATTTTACTCCAGCAGTAAGGTTATACACAATATTATGGTAGATTGATAAATCATATCGGTAAGAAATATTATCATATTCTGCCTCCTCTTCCCAGTAATTAGGATCATCAATTGTAGCTTCACAATAATAATTTCCCTCATCAGAAGGCAATAGGAAAGGAAAATCTTCAATAGTATATAAGCTATCTGCCCAAAGAAATCCAATATTATTTGAATATAGACTTTTTTCAAAAGTACCATCATTTTTATATAAATTAATTGTTACCTCAAATTCATCAGGAATATCAATTTTTTTATAAATGTCATTTACTCCTGCGTTGTTTTTATTTATTAATCGATAGTCTAAAAAAACTAATTGCTCAGGAATAAAGAAATATTCATCAACATGATTACCACTAACAGTCGAGATACTAATTGGCCAAAACCACTCTTGTGTCGTTTCTGTATGTCTTAAATTTGCTTCAGCACCCGCATTATCATCAATATGATAAAAATGAATACAATTCCATTTCGTTGGATCTGTCGACGCAGCAAAGGTCCAATGCCGATTCCATCTGTCTGAGGTGTGCGCATTAAATTTAATATCATTTCCCGATCCGGACCTTACAATAGCAGCGTGCTTAAACTCGTCATCGCCTACAGTACCAAAAATAATGACATCCCCCCACTCCATATTTGCAGGCGCCTCTTCTGTTCCGTTGTATACCATTCTCGTAGGTTGTTCCGTCATGTGATTTTGTAATTCTTCATGCAGATAATCACAGTATGCAACTACATGTCTTCCGGTCTCATCATAATTACTTTTTAGTAGATTAATTCCACCAGCAATAAGGCATTGTGAAACATAATTTGCACAATCATTTGGTGAAAGGTCAATAAAAGGCCACTGGTTGTCTTGAATTTCTTTTCCACTATTATTTCTTAGAGAACTTTCTTCTAAATGATCAACCCACTTGTCCGCATATCTCACTGCTTGAAATCGATTATATGAAAAACCATTAGTATTATATAGAATTATGAATGTAATTATCAGTTTTAAAGTTCGATCTATTAAAAAAAAGTATTTTTTTGTGGTTAAAACAAAAGACATAAGGCAATCTCTCCATATTTTTAATAGAAATTATTGGATACTATCAAAAATTTATGTTATTACTCACTCTGTTTTGCTTATATTTATGTAATTTATCGCTTCCTTTGCCTTTTTTTGTATCCATTCATCATGGCTTTTTAAACAATTTTTTAGTTCGGCTATAACTTCATCGCTACCAATCTTAATTAGTTTTTTTAATGCAGATTCTGGCAACTGTTTAATTGCATATTTTGCTAATTCTATTTGCTCCTGATTAGACATATCTGGGCGACAAACTTCATTTTTAATCCAATAAAGTAATGGTTTTTCAAATAAGTAGTGTCTCTTTTTGAAAATCTCCATTAATGTATTTATCGTGCATTCGCCTTCATTGTATTTTATTAAAATTTCTGAGGCCTCAAGTCTAACGATAATAGAGCTATCATTCAATGCATCCTTCAGTACTTTAATTATGTTAGATTTATATTGTTTTTCATAATTAACTATCGCTCCTAACGCTTTAATTGCATCCTTTCGAATTGATGCTATTTCCTCAGTTTTTAATAACTGAACTAACGGTTGAATTGAACGAGGATCCGGTGTTCTTATCAAAAAATCAACTGTCTTTTCTCTTACAATTCTGGAAGAGTCTGTTAATTTATTCAATTCTTTAGGAATATATTGTCTATTTTTTAAAACCTCTCGCTCCCATTCTTTATACATCATTGTTTTATCGTTTTGCGCATAACAAGTGTTCAAAATTATTATAATTACAGTACAAATTAGAGTAAGAAAAATTGTTTCCATATTACCAATTTTATTTTTCATAAGGGTCTCCTTATTAAAATTATTGAATTGACTATCATTCCTAAAAGTAATTAAATTAATTCACCCAAACCAATTTTCCCAATAATACTCTTTTATAAACAACATAATATTCACTCCATTTTAACCAACCTCTCCACACAACCAATACTCTTATCTCCCTGTTTCGCGATAACCTTATACAAATAAACACCATTTGCAATTCGATCTCCATCTCCATCGAGTCCATCCCATTCTACCATATTAAACGAAGCATTTGAATAATCTCGAATTGTCTTAATGAGTCTGCCGGAAATTGTATAAATTTTTATCGTTACCTCCGCAGGTTGCGTTAATGTATAAGTAAAATTCGTGTTCGATTGCATTGGATTGGGATAGTTGAGTACATTTAAAATTTTTAATTGTTCTGCGACTTGAAAAGTAATTCTGTCTTCACCTGTTGCGCCTGTAGAATCGACTGCTATGATCCGTAACTCGTGCGTTCCTGCTTCAAAGGAATCCTGATATAAGACTGTCCCATTTGTTTTATCATTTGGCACATATTCAATGCGCTGGTCTGCTAACTCCTATGGTAGGTCATCAACTTCTATTCCAAACTCAAAATAAAATTTACCAACTTTGTCCTCAAAGTCTGAATGATTTGTAGTTTGCCATTCGATACTTAAGTAAGCGTCCTCTGGGTATTCATTAGATTCATCGGGTCGAGGTATCTCGACTGGATTACCATTAATATTTTTATAATAGATTTTGGGTGGATCGTAAGATCTGTTATCAAAGTCTAATATTACTCTTGGGTTATGCGCCCCATTATCTCTATTATAATTGGTGATGGCCTCTGTGTTTCGATAGTATCTAAAGTCTAAGTGATCGCCTACATATCCACTTCCTCCAAAATCTATCAATTTTCCAAGTAAATCACCCTCATCAATGGGATCTCCGATATTAAACTTTTCTGGAATAATGTGAGTATATTTGGTATAAAATGCATTCTCACCGCTGCCATGCTTCACTCTAATCCATTGATATTTGTTTCCTGTGCTTTTATATTGAGCATCAATCTGACCATCTGTATAGCAATAAACGTCGTAATTATCAGGATTCAGATTTGTAGAAAATGGTTTGATGTCCATACCAGCATGAAAATCATAATCATAATAAGTGTCAGGGAATTCGTGTGTGGAACTTAAATTTCTCGGGCCAAATGCCGAAGTAAAACGAGAGTAATCTATGTTCCGAAGAGGTCTTTCGTTACCAAACAAACGAACAGAAATAATAAAGCTCAAAATTATATAAAATATAACCTTGTGATATTTCATATAACATAACTCCTTATATATTAATTAAATGTAATTACTGATTTCTCATAGTCAACCCCAAGATTTCGAAAAATTTCAACATTTGACGCCTTTTTTATTTTTGATTCGATATAATAATCCTTTTCTTCACGCTTTATTGAATTATAATCAAAATCCTCTATGGGTCTTATTTTTCCTGTTTCATCGTCAACTATTGAATATACTCTCTCATCATCCTTAGACTTTTTATATTGATGTTTAAAAATAACGATGCCTTCGTATAATATTCTTTGGAAAGAACCTCTATCAATTTTACATGTCCATAGAACCTGCGCAGTTGGATTTAACTTTAATAGAGTCTTAATTTAATTACCTTCAATCGTTTTCGTCACTCCTAACAAATAGATATTTTTCTTCTTACCAACGCTTGCCACAGGAAATGAGCCTTCTGCCTGGTTAATAATAAATGAATTTGAAAAATTATCAAATAATTCCTTTTCTTTTTCGATATTATTCGATTTTATATTGAAAAGAATCAATTTACTTGGAGCTGCTTTAAATTTATTTGGACTTTTAGCAGAATTAATAATTTCGTTTTCTTTATTTAATAAAATTTCTCGTTCCTCGTATAGTTCTTTTAACTTTAATTTCGTTTTTGCTACATTAACATTTCCTTCTTTTAGATATTCTAATAATTGTTTTCTCTGCTGTGTGATGTTATCAATTTTTTTTCGCAATTTTACCTGCTCTGAACTTAGATATTCATCACTTAATTTTAATTGCTTATAAACAAGAACAATACGATCATTGTCGTACCAAGCTACACCGCTTGGTTCATTAAAAGGAATATTTAAATGTAATTTTGAACCATCAAATAAATCAATTATTTCTAAATTAAACGGATGATCAAATAATGGTTGGACCGGTATAATGTATTGTTGATCAGGAGAGGTTTCATATCTTGATGCAATTGAATGTGCTGTCCAAAGCTTTTCACCAGTTGATAAATCATAAGCAATTATATCATCAAAGGAATTTGGGGGTTCAGGATAATCAATATTTTCTCGTTTATAAACGTAAAATTTATTCAATTTTTCATTAATAAAGACTTGTCCAACATAACAATTGAAATCTTTCCTGTACAATTGCTTACCCTGCTTGCTAAATATCAATGCAGATTGAGTACCTGAAGGCAGATTGTGAATAGTTAATCCGACATACTTAGATGAACTTGTTACACGCCCAATTTGATATGATTCACCAAAATTGATGATTCTGCTAGATGCTTTCGATATATTGCGATTAGAAAATCCTAAGAAGATTACCATTATGTGTATAAAAAAGAGTTTCTTCATTTTTTTCTCCATATATTTGAATGTAAAATCTGAATAATTTAAATATTTTTGTTAAATCTGCATAGGATTGGCTAATAATTTAACTAATAATATGTTCATCACCTAAATCATCTCGATAGCGTAGTTCTGGATTTTGATTTAGTGCCATATTGAAATTATCATTCATATCCTTTAATTTGTGTCCGGGATTTATTGCACCTGATTCATCGTACGCTGATGAAGGTTCACTTGTATAATAGCAGATATGGAGATGATCACCTGCTATTTCCCCCGTAGGATAATAATCAGCAATCCAGCCAATTGTTAAATCATAAGTAATGTCACGCTCTTCATAAATATCAACATGTTCGGTTCCCTTATCCCATATAACATGCTTGTATTTAAGGTAATAAATATCACCGTTAGCCGGTAGGTATTCTACAACAAAAAATTGATTATACCCAGTTCCTCCAACGAATTTGACAATCCCAACTGCATCTGATTTATAAAATGGTGTGAATTGTGGCGCCGCAATATCAATTCCATGATGGAAATCATAATTATAACCATTATTAGGGTATTCTTCCGTTCCTAAGTTTCTTGGTCCGAAAGCTGATGAGAAATCATGCTCAAAATATTGATTCCAAAATGGCCACAATGGAAAATCCTGACTTTTTAAAGTAGTAATCAAAATGAAAAATCCAAAAATAGTAAGGAATTTAATATTTTTATTTTTCATAATTATTATGCTCCTATTCTAGAAAAATAATATATTATTATTTAACCTGTCTATTTTTATATCGTCGAATGCATTAAACTCATACCCATGAATAACCGGATTGATATTTTTAGGCAGAATTTCCAGAAAAATGCTTTTTTGTGGAACACTCTCGAAATCATCCATTAACTTGCCAGTTTTGTTATTAACTAAACGATAGTTGCCGTCTCCTATTTTTTTTGTATAATATATCTCACCATTGTAACAAGTTTTTACTATGTTTGCATATCGCCCTAAATGTGAAGTCCATATAAGATTGCCAAATTTATCTAATTTTAAAAGTTTCTTTTCGTCATTTCCATTTGGACCGTACCCAATTAAATAAATATTTTTTTCCCTATCAGAACTGAGTACGCTTACTGTACCCATTCCAGAAGCAAAAATGAATTCTTCATTTTGACTGTCGTATATAGCTCTTTCCAGTTCTAATTCATCAGATTTTATATTATATATAATTATTTTACTTGCTTTATTTCGAAAACGCTTTTTCTCTATTGGTCGGGCTAACCTTCCCATCAGCTGCTCTATCTCAGAACGTATTTCCTGAATTTGAATATTCAGGGTGCTGTCTTCTGCACTGCTTTTCTTTCTCTGCATTAACTCAAGTAATAGTTTGCCTCTTTGATCAATTTGATATTGTATCGGATCCTTCTCAATTTTATATTTTCGGCTATATTCCGGATTAATCTCTTCTTCATTGAATCCAATTATGACACGATCGTTATCCAGCCAAACTGCTCCTTGATGACCCGAAAACGAATGGGATAGATCGAGTTTAGTTCCATTGCTCAAATCGATTACTTCAAATGTGAATTTTCTTTCATCAGGTGGACTTTCCGGGATTAAATATCGGTTATCCGGAGATATATCAAAACGCATCCCGTTGGTAGTACTTTCCCATTTTACTGATTTTGTATTAATATCATAAGCTGTTATTTTTTCTGGTGACGTTTCCCAGCCCTGTTCGATAATGATGAAATTATTATATAATTCATTTGGAAACACCATTTCAATCCATTCTCTTCCAACATCTTTCCGATAAATTTCACTTCCCTTCTTATCCCAAAAATAGACAACATTTTCATGCGAAACTCTATTATGAATAATCGCACTCACATATTTCTGTGAAGCCATAACCTGAACAATTCTTTCAGACTCATTAAAGCGTATCGTTTTACTTTCAGCGAGTGCAAAGTTAACCGTTAAAATTGCTATAGCTGCGATTATAAATAAATTTGATTTTATTATTTTCATATTGTAAGCTCCAAAATTTATTGAACTAATACTATAAAAGTTATTAAGGTATTCCTGAATCAGTGGCATGATTATTGATGAAGCCTGCATTTTCTAAAAATTATCTAAAAAATGTTGACAGTTTGTAGTAAAATTAGCATGGCTTCAATTTTGACTCAGATAAAATATTGACATCCCCCCACTCCATATTTGCAGGCGCTTCTTCTTTCCCGGTGTATACTACTCTCACAGGTTGCTCAGTCATATGATTTTGTAATTCTTCATGCAAATAATCACAGTATGCAACCACATGTCTTCCGGTCTCATCATAATTACTTTTTAGTAAATTAAGACCACCAGCGATAAGACATTGTGAAACATAATTTGCACAATCATTTGGTGAATGGTCTTGAAAAGGCCACTGGTTCTCTGGCACATCCCCACCACTTGTGTTACGTAATTTCACAATAGGATCAACCCATTTATCAGCATATCGTGATGCCTGATATCGATTATAAGAAAATAAGGTATTCTGATAGAGAAATACAATAATTAGAAAAAATATAAAATTAAGGTTTCTTACATTTTTAATGTTTGATAAAAATGTATACATTTTGATAATTCTCCTTACTCTAATAAATTTATCAAAGTAAAAACCTATAAAATATGTTATAAAGATCAAGTATGTAAAGCATAAAAAAGTAACCAAGCCAAGCTTTATTTTGATTTTTTGTTCATTTCAATTGTTTTTATTATTTCATTAGCTTTGAAACGTACCCAATCATCATCACTATTGAGACATTTTTTTAGCTCCGATATTACTTCATCACTTCCTATTGCAATAAGCAGTTTTGGAGTATATCTTTTAATGGTTTCTTTGTTTTCTCTTGCCATTCTTATTTGTTCTTCTTCAGGCAAATCAGGTCTACATAGTTCAGTCTCTGCCCAAGCTTTTAATGATTGGCTAAAAATAGTATGCTCTTTCTTAAAAATCTTTATAAGTGTTTTTATTGAATATTCCTCTTCATCCAAATCAATTAAGCTTTGTGCCGCCTTAATTTGTACTCCGACCGTAGTATCATTCAACGCTTTTCGTAATATAGGAACAATATTTATCTTATATTCGTTCTCGTATTTTGCAATAGCAGTTAAAGCCTCAATGATGTATCTTCTTATTTTTGCTATTTCCTCAGTTTTTAGTAACTGAGCTAACGGTTGAATTGAACGAGGATCCGGTGTTCTTATCAAAAAATCAACTGTCTTTTCTCTTACAATTCTGGAAGAGTCTGTTAATTTATTCAATTCTTTAGGAATATATTGTCTATTTTTTAAAACCTCTCGCTCCCATTCTTTATACATCATTGTTTTATCGTTTTGCGCATAACAAGTGTTCAAAATTATTATAATTACAGTACAAATTAGAGTAAGAAAAATTGTTTCCATATTACCAATTTTATTTTTCATAAGGGTCTCCTTATTAAAATTATTGAATTGACTATCATTCCTAAAAGTAATTAAATTAATTCACCCAAACCAATTTTCCCAATAATACTCTTTTATAAACAACATAATATTCACTCCATTTTAACCAACCTCTCCACACAACCAATACTCTTATCTCCCTGTTTCGCGATAACCTTATACAAATAAACACCATTTGCAATTCGATCTCCATCTCCATCGAGTCCATCCCATTCTACCATATTAAACGAAGCATTTGAATAATCTCGAATTGTCTTAATGAGTCTGCCGGAAATTGTATAAACTTTTATTATTACCTCTGCAGGTTGCGTTAATGTATACGTAAAATTCGTCCTCGATTGCATTGGATTTGGATAATTGAGTACATTTAAAATTTTTAATTGTTCTGCGACTTGAAAAGCAATTCTATCTTCACCTGTTGCACCTGTAGAATCGACTGCTATGATCCGTAACTTGTGCGTTCCTGCTTCAAAGGAATCCTGATATAAGACTGTCCCACTTGTTTTATCAATTGGCACATATTCAATGCGCTGGTCTGCTGATTCCAGTGGGTGGTCATCGATTACTACTCTAATGGAATTTTCTTTAATTTTAGACAGGGCATTTATTTCTGCTGTTATAAGCGGCTCTGCAGCCACATAATCACTTTCAACAACCTTTTTATTATCAATAAAAATATTTACTTCAGGGGCTGTCGGATTGATTTTGGTGAAATAAAGGGCAGGATCACCGAATAAAACGTACATCATCGGCACTTCGGTTATATACCAGAAATTTGATATATATTCCAGCACTGTATTTGCGATCATTTCTCCAAATGTATGCTCCTGGGATTGAAACAAATTTTGAAGCAGGAATTGACCAAATATGATATGATTATGTAAAAACGGGCTACCTGTTGCTGCCCACGCTGCAATGCAGCCGCTATTTTCAGCGCTTATCAGCGTCTCCGCCATGCTTTCCCTTTCTGCATGTTGAAACATACCCGTGCTACAGGAAAATGCAATATGAAAAGGTAGCTTATGCCCATTTGCCAATTGGATAAGATGCTCGACTTTGAGAATCCGTTCCTGTGCCCATAAATCAACGCCACCATGTCCTACATAACATAATAATGAATTTCCGCTGTTTATTGATGAAATAATTTGATCTTTCATAGTGGAGGCATTGTTAATATCCCGTAAATAAAGTTTAGTAACATTATAATTTGGGGGTATTAAGCTCGCCAGGGAATCACTTAACGCTTCAAAATTTTCTTTTTTTTGCGTATCGTCAGCCACGATTAGGACATTCTGTTTCCAGTCATGTTTTGTAAAATCATTACAATATCTTTGCATCTTCATAATAAAATGATTGACTTCTTCCGGTTTTCGAACAGCTAATCTTCCCACCAAAATATCTGGAATCACATCATCTCCGCTAACACAAGCGAACCAGTTATCACTTGCTGTTTCGCTATACGCTGGAATATAGAAAAATGGCGCCTCAAATAAATGTGTCGGAACAAAGTTATTATTGTCAGTGCTCAAATTGTTTTTATAATCATAACTGGCGTCACCTACCAACAATACATAAAAAGGAGCCGGAGACTGCCAATTGTAATATGCATATTGCAAAAAATCCTTAATTGCCTGAGGATTAAAAATCCCATAATTAAACTCATCATAAACATCTTGTATATTAATTATTGAGGTCGATAAATTCTCGTTTTGATGGAATTCTGCTAACGGATAAACACTTTCGATGAATAGTTCATGGGCAATAATGATATAATCGCTCTTATTCGACGTTGAATATAAATTCGAACAATTAATTGAGCCCATATTCTTTGTTGTCAGTATCTGATTTGCAGTCAGGCAAATAAAATTTGTTGTGTCATTGATATCCGAATTAAAAACCAAACTGAAACTTGAATCTTGCTGTATGCGTTCATTTTTTAAACTTAAAAACTGATCTCCTGCTTTAGAGGTCTGCCACACAATAATTGAATCGCTACTAAAATTATTGATAACAAAGGAATAATTCCCTGGTTTTTCATAAGTGAATTCTAGTTTATTATCCGATGCTTTCAATTTTCTCGAATACGCGACCTCAATCCAGTCAACATAAATATTATCCGTATTGCTGTTTAATAATGATTTTATTTTAATTTTATTAATTCCATCATTTAAAATGGTATGGGGAATTTGTTTTGTAATCTTAATTTCTTTTTCATCAATCCATGTCGTATCAATTAGCTCATGATTATTCAGGTATAATTTCACCTGGTAGTCTTTATACGCAAAAGAGCTACCGACCTCATACCCATAGAGCAATATGCTAATCCGGGCATTTTGGGCGTTAGTTTGATCGCTAATGTCAGATAATAAAATATCTATCTCTTTCTCATTTGCAGGCTCAATTTCTTCCCACATCCAATGATCGCTGCCTGTAATAACTTTTTGATATCCCTTATAAAGTAAATCCTTTTCAAAATGCTGCCGATCTTCAAAGACTTTTAACTTTATCGAGTTAATTTTTTTAATTTCCGAAGGTTGCTGAACTCGTTTTCCATTTGTTTCTTCAGCCACCAGCCAATATATATTATCATTAGAAAAAATTGTATTATTTTTTTCGCCGTAAAATAAAATATAATCCAATGCATCAAATTTACCATCTTGTTCACCATCGATAAAAATTGGTATTTCTATACCACGATTATATAGGTGCAAATGCTCGGGATTTAGTGTTGAGATAGAAAATTTTGAACTTTCCAAATCATTGTATGTTAGCTTGTAAATACCATTTTCATTTATCGTGAGTTTTGCATTCTCTCTGTTAACAATTTTTTTATAGAACTCGACCGCCCCGAACTCTTTTGAAGAGGTATTTAATATTCTATTTAAACCGCTAACTTGATCTTCAAAGGTATTATTGTAATTCAAAACCTGCTTTTCAAATATACGTTCATAAACATCTGAACGCTCTTTACTTCTTGTGTTTGATTTCTCAAGGTCTGGTAATTTCTCAATACCCGGATTCACCTGCTTTAAAATAAACTTTAGCCTTTTATAAATAATGATTGATTGTAAAATGGGATTGAATTGCGTCACATTAATTTTTACACGTAAAAGATATTGGTCCCGCATAAATCCTAAATAATCTAATTCAATAATTCTTTCAGGATAATAGTTATTGGCTTGATAAATATTTTTATCTTCGGTTATTTCATAGACAATGTTATCTACGTATTCATAAGTGCTACTATTCAATATTGGTGTAGGATTTGGAGCAATATAAATATTATTAAGAACTTCCTTTTCCTCGTCTAAAATAATAATCTCATATTTCGCATTCGCAGGAATGCTTAATAATACTCCATCGACTGGTAGTTGTGGTTTCCCTGGTTCGCTATTGTAATTTAAATCATCAATTGATAATTGCTTTTTATTGGAACTGATCGAATACTCTTTGATATTTGATTCCAATACAAAGTGTTCACAGGAAGATTCGATTAATATCGTTTTACCTTTCGCCGAAGTAAATAAGATAAGAATAGATAAGATAGAGGATTTTAATATTTTCATATTATTCGAGTTCTTTAAAAATCGTTGATATGCAAACAACACGATCTTGAATATAAGCAATCTTTGTCCCATCCGGGGCCCAACATGGTCCTTTAGCTCGCGAAATTAGTAATTCCGGAATCCAATCTTTTGGCGAAACAATGTAAATATCACTGTTGTTTTCAACTGCTATGTGCGAGCCAAAATCTGGATTGTAAACTGACCAGGTCGGATTTTTATAGTCACCGAATATATCGTATTTATGGTTCAGTATATCATTTTTAAGTTCAAAAACTTTTATTCCATAAGAAAAACAGCATAGCATAAATTTACCGTCAGGTGATACACACGGTTGACTTAGTGGTTCGTTTATATCAACCGATAAATTAACTAATTCTCCTGTTTGAATATTTACCACATACACATCATTACCATCATCATAAAATATTTTATCACCATCGGCTGATATTTCTGGATTAAATATCCTTTTATCTTTGAACTTCGTAAGTTGTACCATCGTCTTTTCAGGATATGATATTTTCCACAAATTTCCTTGACGCAAAAACAGAATGGATTTTCCATTATCAATCCACAAAGGCTTTGTATCTCCATTTTTCATATCCCAATCAGTAATATCATTAATCGTAGAATCTGTTAACGAAACAACGCGGATAACCGAATAATATTTAATTTGAGCAGCCAAAATCGATTCACCGTTTGGGAAGAAACTGGGATACCTTCTATTTTCAATAATTTTTTCAATCTTGCCATCTGGTATTGAAATAACATATATCACATCTCCAGCAGGAGTTACAAGATCAATGGCAAGTTGGCTTCTATCTGGCGACACTACTTGTTGAATACAGGGTCCATTCAGAGAGATCATTTCCTCTCTATTTTGGGATGTTAGATCATACAAGTATATCAGTATTGGATTAGATCCAAAATTATAATGATATACTAATTTTGACATATCAAGATCAATCATATTTGGGTGAGATGTGACATCTGACAGGTCGGTAAGCTTCGTTAGTTGTTTAGAATTTATATCGATATTCCAAACATCTCTATCGTGAGTTATAAGTATTTTTTGACCGTCAGGATAAAATTCAGAACCGCAATATGATTTTCGATCATCAGGGGAAATTCGTCTTAATTTATCACCATTGACAGTTATGGTCCATATTTGATATGCATAATCCTGATAAACATTAAAGCCTATTACGTAAGAATCCGGAGACCAAAAAAAACCATATATGCTACTACCAATCGATGTAAGCTGCCTTGCTGTACTGTCGATGATTGAGGCAACAAATACCTGATTTGTGTACCAGGGAGAAAATGCGAACCTATTTCCATCTGGAGATAGCGAAATATATCCACAACCACCTCTATATTGAAATATTGTACTTTCTGATCCATCAACAAGAGAAATTTTGTTTATATGCGTTCCGCGTTTTTTTCTAGTTGTGACTAAACAATCACCATTCGGAGACCATGAGAGATTTGCATCAGGATCCATATCGCCTGCCCATCGAACTGCAATCTTTTCCAAAGATATATTATATAAGTTTTCAGATTGAATTTTTAATTCACAGCTACATAAAATACAATAAATTAGTATTATTATTGCACGTGCACGTAACATTATTTTACCTTAAATATAGTAACTTTTTTGTTTCGTTATAATTATTGCATTTCATTAAACAAAAATAAACTCCACTTTCTATTTTCTGTTCTCTGTCATCGCGCCCATCCCATCTATATGAATAATATCCTGCTGATTGGTGGCAATTAACCAACGTTTTTATTCGCTGTCCCCGGATGTTGAAAATATCAATTAGCATTCCTTAACGCATCAATCGGATTTAAATCTGCTGCTTCTCTGGCAGGATAAATTCCTGCCAAAAGACCGACGCTCATAGAAACAATTACGGCGGTTGTTACAGGTTCTATTAAGGATATTTGAGTTTTGCCCAAAAAAGATAGAGCTAAGTAATAAACAACCAGGCTACCAGCAATTCCCAGACAACCGCCAATTATACCAACTGCGAAAGATTCAGCCAAAAATTGAAATAATATATCCGCTTTTCGAGCGCCGACTGCACGGCGGATACCTATTTCAAAATAGCGTTCATTAACAGCCGTCAGCATAATGTTCATTATTCCCAGTCCTGCAAGCAATAGCACGACCGCAGCAATCATTGTCAGTGAAAAAGTTAAAATTTTCATAATCCTGTCCGCTTTTTCGATCTCGCCTGACAGTGTTTTAATTTCAAAAATTTTATTTTCTCCAAAACAAAGATCCAAATAGTTTTTAATCTGATCTATTGTTAAATTAATATACGTTTCGCTTGAAACCTGCAAATCAAGATATTGTATATCAACTGTATTTTTCCAACGGGAGCTCTGCATTACAGAAAGCGGTATAACAATTAATTCTTCACGCATGGGAACGGCGCCAATCATGTTTAAGAGCGGGCGTTCTTTCTTTTTTAACACTCCCACGATTGTAAAATATTCCCCGTCGATTAGTATCTGTTTATGCAGAGCAATGCTACTTCCAAATAAAGAAGCACAAGTTTCGAACGATAGTACACACACGTAATTACTGCATAATTCATCAAGCGGCGTTAGAAACCTTCCGAAGGCGATCTCTTCATTTTTTACAGCTATCCATTCCGGTACTGTTGCTATTGCTCGCACTCCTTTCATAAGTTTATCCTGATAACGTATTTCCATCGCATCATAAATACTGGGAGCTATATGAGTTATATTTGGACAATATTTCATTAATTGCTTTGCATGTGTCAGACTAAGTTGTTTTTCATCAATGATTGAATTAGTAATTGCATTGTTTGCTTCTGTATTAAAATCACGATAAATCCAAATGCGATTTATGCCAAAAGTTTGAATCTCCCTATATATCAATTGCTTTGCCAATCTACTGATTATTCGAACAGAAGTCAATGAAAAAACCCCAATTGTCATCATGAATAACACAATGTAAAATCGAAATTTATTTAGATAGATGTTTTTGAAAATATCATAAATTCTATTAGTCATTTTAATGCTTTTCCATCGGCGTTAATTTCATTCCATCATGAAGTATATCAAAATGAGATAACACAACAAGTGTGCCCTCATTTATATCATCTGTTTGTTCAATTTCAACTTCGGCATGATTTGTTTCACCAATAGTCACATTTTGTCTTCTTACAATTCCATTCTCAATGAGAAATAAAAAGTTGTCTCCGTGATCGCACCGAATCGCTTCTATCGGGACGATTAGTTGGTCTGATGCAGAATAAATCGGGATATTTATTTGCATTGAAGTTCCGAACTGAATAGGATGTTGATCTTCTATCCGAATCAATATTTTCTGGAGTCCTTTTTTAATTTCAGGAGCAATATAACTGATATAACCGGTCAGTGGAGATTGCTCTTTTTTTGTTGTCGAAAATTTTTGTAGAGTCACCTTCTGATCCAAATAAATTTTCATTCCATGATCTTGATTAATAAAAGCACGGATACGGATACTATCTTTGTTTACGATTGATAATATATGATTCTGTTGATTTATTAATAGAAACAACTCTTAATATAATAAATATC
>CAZCJL010000096.1:0-27248 GCA_964498785.1 uncultured Cytophagia bacterium
ATTAAGACGCGAATCTGTCATATCGAGCGAAGTCGAGAAGTGACACCTACGGAATATATTTAAATACGACATTGCGGCAAGCGCCCATATCTACCATAAAATATTGAGAAGATACTAAAAAAACTTCAGAATCAAAAAGTGTCCGGTAGTAAATTTCATTTCAGATTAAACATTCATTTAATCGGGTTATACGCAAAATCGATTTTCACGCCATAAAAACTTTGTGTGCCGAATTTGATATTTTGGTAATTGCCTTTTCCGTTTGGATCGTTAATCAAAATTTTATCATCAAATGCGGTGTAAATCGACTTATCATTAAAAATAACTGTCATATTATATGGTTTCGCCGTTGTATTTTCATCAAACTCTATCTGAATTTCGAATTCATACACAACAATTTTGCTTTTATTGATTGACGCCTTGAAATTCCGGAGAACATAACTTTTATATTCATTATTCAGCTTAATCCAGGTAAAATAGTGGTAATTTTTAGTGTTTTTGAAAAAATCCTGGTAAACCAGTTTATTATCCTCACTATCCAAAATACCATTTTTATTTTGGTCACAAGCCCTAATAATATCTTCACTCCACCACTGATCCCACTCCCAAGTAATTTTAAGAAAGATTTGATTGTTATTAATTTCTTTAACTGCGATCGACGGTTTCACAAAGAGATGTGGATGCGCACTCAAAAACTGAACCTGAATCAATACGAAAAAGCAGACTTTTATAAATATTTTTTGCATAATGTATTCCCCCGTTTTAAATAAATGGAACGATCATCATTAATCCGATCCCAATGATTAACAAAATTGACAGGTACTCGAAAATAACCGGTAATTTGCCAAAATTACCGGAGAATGTCAGTATCTTTTCCCTGGATGCAATACTTGCTGCGCCGACAGGCACAAGCAACACAAACATTCCCATCGAAATTGCCAACACCGACAGCAGACCGAACTGGACAATATTATTTGACATTGCATATAACATAATTAATAATGAGGCAGGGCACGGCACCATTCCTGCAGTAACCCCGATGACCAATAAGTTTTTATTATCAGCTTCAGTTACTCCTGTACTTTGATTTTTACTCTTCATTATTTTTAGAAAAAAATAAAATAGTCCGATAAGCAAAATCAGAATCCCATTTGCGATCACAAAATAACCCTGCAATTGAATCCGAAACATGCCTCTAACTTCACTAAGAATTGTGTTAAAAAGAAATGCTAGCACAATCGCGCCCAGCGTATGTGTGATGGACGCGATCCCCGCCAAGGTAACAGATTTCCATAATCGGTGTCTATTTTTCAGAAAATATGCCATAATGAGAGCTTTACCATGACCAGGACCAATTGAATGGATTATTCCGTAAAGAAATGATATCCCCAAAAAGAAAAAAACCGCAGACAAATTAGCGCCGGCTTTAATCTCTCTGAGCACCTCGTTAATACTATTATTTAAACTTCGTATAACAATTGCAAATTGCGAAAATAAAAATGCTTTATTAACCAATATCGTTATTACTGCCGTAATAATTAGTATCGGTATTCCGAATTTGATAAACCTTCGCATGATGTTCACTCCTGTTGCATTTTTCTAATGTATTATGTTTATGGATCCATGGTCTGATGCATGTGTTTTGTTTTACATAAAACAAAGAAGTTAGCCCTGAACAATTAACATCATTCAGGGCTATTTTAACATTTAGAAAGCAGTTTCCAATCCAAAATAAATCGTTCGTGGTCGCATAGGTCCGTAAATATAAGCCGGGTCTCTGTCTGCGCCAAAATCGAGATCATCCTGGTAAGCATCCAGAATATTTTTCACACCAAGATTCAATTTTGCATTCAGACCATTATTTAATGGCAGTTTATACGACAAACCTAAATCGGCTTCAAAATAGGCATCACTTCTTTCCAGAATCAGCAGCGGGTCTTCCTGGTAATCGACAGCTTTTTCATGGGGCACATCGGCTTTGCCAATGTACTGGCCGTTAGCGAACACATCGAGATTGTTTGTTGCAGTCCATGATAATCGAATATCAGCCGACAGGTCCGGTGTTCTGAAAAAGTTTCTGGTGCCGAAATCTTCATTTGGGCTATCATAACGGCTTTGTTTATACGTTATTCCGCTCCGGGCTTCCAAACGCTTTATCGGGCGAATACCCAACTCCATTTCAAACCCTTGTACTTTTGCTCCATCGCTATTCACGCGTTCCCAACGTTCGATATTTCCCTGTTTGGCAACAAACTGTTCGGTAAAGGAATCGGAGAGTCTGGTATAAAACGCAGTGGCGGAAAACATCGTCGCCATGTCGTTTAAATATCCATTAAATTCCAAACCACCACTATACGAATGACTGCGTTCTTCTTTTAATTCAGCGGAATTACGGATAATGCGCTGATCCCCCTCGATGCCGCACAAATGCAAATCTTCATCATACGTTTGCGGTGGCTTAAAACCGGTGGTATATGCCGCCCGTAATTTCCATCCATCGCTTATTTCAAATTTTCCGTTGATACGCGGACTCACAATCCAGTCACTCAATTCAGAATGTTTATCCATGCGCACGCCAACCACAAATTCCACTTGTTCATCCGAACCAAAGTGCAGATTGTCCTGAATGAAAATCCCGGCGTTCTTGTAGACTTCATCCAGGAAATAGGCAGTTTCGGCTGCTGTTTCATCATTTATTTTGTCATGAGAATACTGAAACCCTGCCGTAAACAGATGACTCGCCAGCCGATAATTGGTTTGAAATCCCGCAATTTGCAACGGATTATCTGTTTTCCCATAAAATGTTAATGCTTCTAATTGATCTTCCGGCGTATCTCCGCCCAATCCGCCAAAATACGACTTACGGTCTGTATTTGAAAAAGAATAATACAAACGATAATCCCAAAGCGGTGTGGGGCGATGTGACCATCGAACCGTGCCGCCGGTGCGCCAATGTTCCAGCCATTCCGCAATTTCAGCTTCGTGAACCGGCTGATCAAATTTATTGCCTCCGCGCCGCTCTTCGTGAATCTGATGCAGTGACGCCAATAATTCGCCATTATTGAATGGTTGATAATACCATTTAAAACCAATCGACTCATTGCGCAATTCACCCAGTTCACTAAAGCCATCGTCATTATGGTCGTACGGATTGCGTTTTCGGAATGAACCAAATACATACGCGCCGGACGTTCCTTTTTTAAAAACGGTTTCTGCCACTGCGCCCACGTGCTGATCCATTTCGCCACGTGTTGAGCTATTCTGATATTTAATGCGCACCTGATTCAGCAGCGGTCGACGGGTGATCATGTTAATTACACCGGCAACAGCGCCGCCGCCATACAAGGAAGATCCACCACCTTTAACGACTTCAATTTGATCGACCATTTCTTCGGGGAAGTGCTCCAGCCCGTAAACACCTGCCAAACTGCTAATGACCGGATCGCCATCGATCAAAATTTGCGAATACTTGCCATCCATGCCCAAAATTCGCACCTGGGAAAAATTGCAATTGTTGCAGTTGTTTTCCACCCGAATGCCGGTTTGAAACGAAAGCGCTTCTGCAAGATTAATCGCCTGTTTTTGCTCAATAATTTTTCTGGGAATCACCTCGGTTCGCACCGGAGTGTCCTCCAGCAAATGCGGCGTGGATGTTCCCGTAACAACAACCGCGCCCATTTCCAATATTGTCGATTTCAATTCGAAATTAAGGGTGATAGTCTCATTTACGCCGACTTGAATGACTTTATGTATTTGTTGATATCCCATAATCGAGGCAACAATACGCCATTCACCTACCGGCGAGTTCGTTATTTCATAACTTCCATTTACGTCAGTCGCGTCGCCATTGGTTGTGTGTTCAATATAGACATTCACACCAGCCAGCGGATCGCCGGTTTCCGCATCCACAACGGTTCCTGTTATCGCTCCGCTTGCAGCGCTTTTCGCTGCTGGAGTCGTTGCCATGGCGCTGGTCGCCAAAGCAAATAATAGAATTAAAATTGTATTTACCAAATTGAATCTGTTAAATCTCATTGAGAAATTCCTCCGTTATATTTTAGATTTTTGCCTGGAGTGCTGCGTCATTAGAACGTGTCCCGGAACTCGGTAATTGACGGGCACACCCTTGCGAAGGTTTGTAGCTATA
Source organism: uncultured Cytophagia bacterium (assembly GCA_964498785.1). Lineage (GTDB taxonomy): Bacteria > Zhuqueibacterota > Zhuqueibacteria > Thermofontimicrobiales > Thiofontviventaceae > Mariaggregatimicrobium. Next base: position 4,148 of record CAZCJL010000096.1, read on the forward strand.
CAATATATAGATAATTTATTGATATTTTTCCAATATACAGACCAGTCTATTTTAAGAACCTTCGCAAGGGTAGTTCGTGGACACCCTAAAGGGATTGCACTCCTTATTATTATTATAATTATCTTAGATAAAAACAGAAATTGTTAACTTTTCAGGAGGCCCCCGTTTCCGGATAAAATCAATGACAATTTGATAGATTAATCTTGAATCATCATCAGGACATATATATTTCGAAACCAAATCATTGCAAATTATTTTGATAATCTCATCGCGTAAATCCGAATTATCAACAGTCTTGGTTTGGTAATTCCACAAACATGCCGGACAATCATCATGAAAATTACCAAAGATATCCGCCGGATGATTATGAAAAAAATCAACCACAACTAAAATTGATACATATATAAAAATTATAATCAATACGTAACTACGGTCAGCTCGTCCGATTTTCACTTTTTTGAACCTCTGGTATTTAGATTGAATACGCTACACTCACAAGGAGATGTAATGGAAATCAATAACCACAGGAAACAGAAACAGCCTGATCCGCTTTTTACATACAAAAATAAAGCGAGCACCATTACTACAGTTCAATTCGTTTTATGACAATAGAGATTTCATTGTCACAAATCAAATTCAGCTATTCTAAGTCCCGGGATTTGTATTAGTGAATAAGTGAAACAGCGAAAGCCGGAGGAGCGCGGTGTAAATAATTGAGGTAAATTGAGGGTTGACCCAGACGAACGTCTGAAATCATGCTGAAAATAGAAAATATTGCAGCGATAAAAACGATCGCATATAATAGCAAGAGCTGTTTGTCAAAAACTGACGTCAGACAATAATGAAGAAATTGCAGATTGGAATGTGTATGCTGTGCTTGTTGCGACGAATTTTTATTCGATCCGGAGTAATGACTATGAACCACAACTCGTCCATCGACAATATGGATATGCATTGTGGCATAAACTAAGCTTATGCCTATAAGCATCGACAGAACAAGAATAATTGCTATGCCGGATTGAGTCGTTTTTTTCATTCGCAGTTGCGATATCATGATTGTTTATTTTATAGGTATAATATCATTTAAAAATGTTGTATTGTTTAAGAAGTCTAATTTATATTTATTCACAATCAAATGCAAGCACTTTTTACAAATTAGTGCAATTTGTATTTTTAAATAACTCTGCAATTATCTTCCGACAAACGGCAGGCAACTGCATTCTCATGCTGTAACCTGCCGTTTTTTTGAACCAGAAGCTATTTCACAAATGTCATTTTTCGAATTTGCATGTTATGGCCACTTTTCAAACGATAGAGATAAATGCCGCTCGGCACAATATTTCCCGAATAATCTCTACCATCCCAAATCGCCTGATGTGTGCCCTGAGATTTGACGCCATTAACGAGCGTTGTGATTTCCTGTCCCATAGCATTATAAATTTTCAGCTCTACCTGTCGGGTACGATCCACAAAGAAAGATATCGAGGTTGTCGGATTGAACGGATTGGGATAGTTTTGCGCTAATTGAAATTCAACCGGCTGATGTGTTCCTTTATGTACGACAGCAGACGGTTCGCCGGTTTTGCTGTTCACTGCGACAACAGCATCCAGGTCAAAATCGCCATTCCAATCGCCTTCTTTTTTAATATCGCCGAGGTCTGTAATCTTTACAAATTTTGCGTACGCTAACCCAACATCGGCAAGATCGAACTGGTCTCCGCCGGACACTGCCGGATCAGTGGGATTTTGCGTGTCCTTTGTCGGTGTAACGCCGGCGAGTCCTTCCCAGGTGCTGGTATCATACGGAAATTCCACAAACTCTTCGCCATCCATACTCACAGCCACGATCCCTGCTTCGATAAATGGTTCTCCGGTCATGAAACTGATGAACGGGTTTTCAAAGACGGTAAAATCAACGCCCTCGCCATCGTAAATGTAATTATCAGTGAATTCGAGAATGATTTCGCCGCCATGTCCCAATGAAAGAATTTCCTGTGGTTTTGTAGACGGATTATATTCACTAACTGCAGGATCCGGATCCGGCATACCGAGAACATTATCGGGAAAATAATTTTGCCCGAAACCGGCTCCGACGCCGGGCATGAATGACACAACAGCATCCGCACCGGGATCGGAACTATAGATCGGCTCCAGGATTGTCAGACTTTTTGTGCCATTTCCCAGTACATCGGAAATCCAGACCACGGAATCCTTCACCACATCGAATTTCTGGACGAAACCATCGCCGCCCCACATTGTCATATACGGAATCCACAGCATATTTTCTGTGGCATCAAAGAGCAATTGAGAAACATTCGGACCGACCAGGATGGGATCGGCAGCAGACCGCAGCACGGAATCCTGAAATGCATCGTAAGAGCACAGAAATCCGTTTGTCCCATCGCCCCATGCGACACAATAACCTTTTCCACCGGTTGTTATCACGAAGTCACCCGGTGCAAAAGTCGTTGATCCCGCTTCGATCCAGCCGAAATCGAGGGTATCTACCACTGCCGGCGTATCCCACATCGGACCTGTGTACAAATCAATTATCGCGACCTGCCCGGAAACAGTCATATAATCTCCGGTGCACATCACGTGGATTCTGCCAATTGGATCGACCGCAATGTCCTGAACATTTGTCGGCACATCGACAGTGTGAGTAACGGAATCATTAATTACATCTATAATCGAGACGCTTGACTGACTGTACGTATAGCTCGAAATATCGTAACCGCTATTCGCAATAAAAGCTTTGTTTCCATAAACTAAAATTCCCTGCGGCGCCGTGCCGACTTCAATCTCCTTGATCACTGTTCCTGCCTCCAAATCAATGACAGCCACAGTATTAGCAAGCCAGTTTGTCACATACGCTTTTTGAGTCCCGACAAAACCAATCGCCCAGGGATTGCTGCCTTCCGGCAAGGCGATGGTTTGTTTGATGTGGCTATCATCTTTCGGATCGATGACCATAATATTATCAGATCCCGAATTAACGACATAAATCATATCGTTATGTACTGCAATCTGATTCGGAACCTGCCCGGTAGCCACAAAATTAGTTTGAATTGCGTAATTTTCCATATTCATTTTGGACAGGGTTTCCGCCGATTCATTGATCACATACATCGTTCTCGGAATATCAGCACTGGATTGTATCACAGAATACAGCATCAAGATGAGCATTAAACAGTAACTTTTTTTGTTTAACATTGAAACCTCCCTTAAGTTAATAAAATTAGTAATCGATTTTTAAATTCAAACCAATCCGCCATTCCCGCCCGGGCAGCGGCATGTCGCGAACTGTTTCATATTCTTCAGCAAAGATATTGTAGCCGGAAAATTTCCAATCCATATCGAGTGAAGCTAAATTCATTGAATAGATCAGATTCAGATCAAACACCTGATAGCGATCCAGACTCTTCGTATTCGCCTCGTTAACATAGCGTTTGCCAACATTTCGAAACCGAATTTGCATCCCTACATTTTCAAGTTGAATTCCAACTGTTCCCTTGAATGTCGAGCGGGGACGATAGGGAATGATTTTATTGAAAGTGGTTTCGTTCGTATTTTTATTCAGCGGATTCAGATGTGAGTAGCTTAATTCAACACTCAATTTCTCTTCCGGAGTAATAACTGTTAACAAATATTCCTGTCCTGAAATTTCTGCATCATTATTGTATGGACGAAACACCTCGAAGCTGCCCAGCCGCCAGATGATCAGATTATCAATCGTGTAATGAAAATACGTCGCCTCGCCATGAAACCTGCCCCATTCTGTTAGCTGAAAGCCAATCCCGGCTTCGAAATTATCACTTTGCTCCGGCAGCAAATCCGGTTTGCCTTCGATACGGACATCCTGATAGAACAGATCGGCAAAGGTCGGCAACCGAAAGGATTTAGCAACAGTTGATTTTACGTAAATCTTTCCCAAGTCTCCGGTCGATAAAAACAGATCGCAGGCAGGGCTCCATTGATGCTCGAACCGGTTTCCGGTCTCACTTTCGATGTTCATTTCATCATAACGGATTGCCGGGCGGATCGAAAGCTGCAATGAATTCCAGGGAATTTCGAAAATCCAGTCCTGATGCAGAAAAATCGAGTGTGCGTGATCGTGTGCTTTCTGAACTGCCGGTGTAAATAAATTCTGCATGTTGTTTTTATCTTTATAAGATATATTCCGAAACCGATATCCGGCAATCAGTTGCAGCCATTTAGAAAGTGTATATTTGATTTCGGAATTTGCAATGACATTCCGAAGGCGATAGCTATAATCGTACTGCGGGTAGCGCTTGTAACGGCGATCAACGTCCGGCGGATAACGATTGGTATTCTCAGTGAAGGAATTTGAGTATCGCACATTCGTCGATAATTCCAGCGCTGATTTCTGCACCTGATATTCGATGCCATACAAATCCTGCTGCATCGATGAGCGTGCGTAAGGCGTCCAGCCGTTAATTTTTCCCGGAATGCCACGGGCTGACATCATTCGACCTGCCTGTGCGGAAAAGTGATGATCTCCAACAAAATAACTGATTCTGCCAAACAGATTTCTGGAAAGAAGATCGGCATTCATTCGATTTTCCCGGATGGTCTCCCCTGCCGAATTTTCGTACTGATACGGAAAGTCTCCCTGACTGGTTACATAATGATATGCCACCAGAAATCCGCTATTTTTATAACGCCCGGAATAGCCCGGCTCGATCCCCTTTGTCCCGAACGCTCCGAAGCTGCTATTCACCTGCAGCGTGTTTTCCATCGTCCTCTTTGTGATGATGTTGATCACCCCGCCGATGGAACCACTCCCGAAGCGGTGCGAACTGCTGCCGCGATGGATTTCGATCTTTTCAATAATGTTCGCCGGAATGGAGGACAAATCCACATCGCCGCCAAGCTCGTCGTTCAGAGGCACGCCATCGAGCAGTACCAGCACCTGATTTGACTGGCTGCCGCGTATGGAAATCTTCTTACTACCGCTCATACCGCCGGAATCCTGAACATGAATTCCGGGCGTCTGCGCAATCAGTTCTCCCACATTGTGCACATTGCTGCGGGCGATGGTTTCTTCTTCGATAATCCATACTGCGGTACGCTCGATTTCATTATATCGCTCTGCAAAAACTTCGACTTCCGGCAACGGGATCGCCGCCGGCTGCAAAGAGACTGTCAATCGAACCGGATGGTCTTTGGGAACATGCACGTTTCGAAATCGCTGGTTTTGATACCCCACATGGCTAATGATAATCGAATAATTTCCTGCCATCACGTTTTCGATTTCAAAATAGCCCTGTCGATTACTCGCGCTTCCGTAACCGGTTCCTTCAATCAGCACATTTGCGCCATAGACCGGTTGTTTCGTATGTGCATCGCTGACAGTGCCGTGTAGTTTTACCGTGGATTGCGCACTGGCAATAATCGGAGTAAAAATAAGGAAGTAGGTAATGATAATTTTTAGTGATTTCATTTTCATCAAAAAAAAATCCCTGACATTCGCGGCCGAATATCAGGGATTCTATATAAATTCGTTGTATTATCGTCGAACCTCACCCGCGAAGGTCATATTGACTGAAAAACCATCAGGCAGGTCTCCTGGCTCGGAGCATCGAACCTACTCGTCACACCTTCCCACCCGCAATTCAGCGGACAGTGGCTATTAAAATCAGTGACTTTCGTAGCTCCTCACAGTAGCGGGGCTGCAACGGATTTGCACCGTTTTCCCTATTATCCTGTTCAGGCACCATAATGGTTGATATATTCAAGAACTGCCAAAAATATAAGAAACGATTTTGTGAAAAGCAAGTCTTTTTTGAGAGAAAATTCGTCGACAGTAAATTTAACTGGCTGAACCTATTTACAAAAGAATATATTTTGTGCAAATTTTAAGTTGAACTTTAAATTTACACAACTTAATAAAATAGTCCTTGCATAGAAGGACATTTTTCTGTAAATTTGTCTTTCTTAAGAAGGATAAATTATACAAATTGTTATAAACACGTAAAAGCAAAATATGAAATTAAAAATAGACCGTGAGGCAGACGCCCTTTATTTCTCGCTGGACGATTCTCCGGTGCTCGAATCTGATGAAATTTCGCCGGGAATCATTCTGGATTACAATGATCAGGAAGAAATAGTAGGTATTGAAATTCTAAATTTATCAAAGCGCTCTCCTCGATTGAAACATACCTTGTTGGAATTTGAAACGGTTTAAAGCGTGTTAATTATGAAAAAAATAGGGTACGATCAGGAGTCGCATACCACGCCGAAAACCTCTAACAGCAAAATTAAAATCAGAAATCTCGTCTCAATAAAATGGTTGGATTCCATCCGGCAAATGACGGATGGAATCCAACTATCTTGATCGGTCATTCGGAGATTTCTTCCCCATTAATCCGCACATCCCTGAACTCAATCGCAGTCACATTTTGTAGAATATTCTTTTTCGTCACATTTTCAAACCGGCAATTATTGAGATAAATATCACGCACCGGGGATCGCTCGTAACCTTCTATCCGCAATGCGTAATTGCTCTTTTCGCTGGAAATATCCTCGAACCGAATGTTCCGGATCTGCGGCGTGTATTTTCCGGCGTCGCCTTCTTCATAATTGAGGTTGATACGGAATACCGCATCCGCAACCTGTCCCACGGTGATATTGCGCAGGAAAATATTTTCCACAATCCCGCCGCGCACAGAGTTGGTTTTAATCCGTAACGCCCGATCCAGATTGGGGCTGTTCATGATGCAATTTTCCGCAAATACATTGCGGACGTTTCCCGAAATCTCACTGCCGATCACCACACCGCCGTGCCCGTCGCGCATTTCGCAATCCTGGATCACGATATTCTCGCTGGGAACATTCACCCGTCTGCCATCCGCATTGCGCCCGGACTTTATCGCGATGCAGTCGTCGCCGGTATCGAAATAACATTTTTTGATGAGCACATCCCGGCACGATTCCGGATCGCAGCCGTCGTTATTCGGACCGTGGCTGATGACAGTCACGTTTTGCACGGTCACATTTTCGCAGAGCACTGGATGGATCTCCCACATTGGCGAATTTTTGATAGTCACGCCATCGATCAGCATATTTTTGCATTTGTACGGCTGTATAAATTGCGGACGCAGATACGAGCCTTCGCCCATGATTCGTTGCTCCACTGGCGTACCGTTCTCTGCCATTTCAAATAATTTGTTGCGCGCCGCATCCTGATTGGGCTCACCCGGTTCCCAGCCGTATTCACTTTTGCCTTTCCACTGCCACCAGTGATCATTATCCGCCTGCCCGTCCAGTACACCGCTGCCGGTGATCGCGATATTCTCCTGCTCGTACGCGTAAATGAACGGCGAGTAATTCATGCACTCCACTCCCTCCCAGCGGCTGTAGACGACCGGTAGATAGTCCGCCGGATTCTGGCTGAACCGGATGATGGCATTTTCCGAAATGTACAGATTCACATTATTTTTCAAATGAATCGCGCCGGTCAGATAAATGCCCTCCGGCACCACGACGCGACCACCGCCATTTTGGGTGCACATCTCAATCGCTTTTCGAAACGCATCCGTGCAGTCAGTACTTCCATCGCCGATTGCGCCATAATCTGTAAGTATAAAATCCCGATCCGGAAATTCAGGCGGGTTAATCCGCTCTAAAATTTGTGGGAGCTGCTCCCAACCGGTTTCATGTTGTGCAACGCTGTTGCATCCAACAAATAATATTGATGTTATTGCCAGTAAAAGCGAGATTTTTTTGAAATTATTGATACGGGCTTTTGTATTCACAATGTCCTCTTCATTCGATAAATAATTCAATTTCAGTTTTCCAGTGCCTCAATCTCCAGACTCGCCAGAATAAATGGCCCGACGCCCTTTGGATCGTTGCTTTTAATTTCTGTACTGATGTAATATTCGTAGGAACCATCGCGGTACGGATCGCCGCCCAGTCCGGCAACCGCACAAATCTGATGCAGATTAACCAGTCCGGCGTCATCGACCCCGATGAATTCATCTAAAATGCCCTGATATGCTTTGCGGGCAATGTCCCTGAAATTATCATCGATATATCCGTTCCGGGTTGCCTTGAACAGCGAATAGGTGAACATGCAGGAGACAGACGCCTCGAGATAATTCCCTTCGCGATCTCCCTGATCCAGCACCTGATACCACAGACCGGTTTCCTCATCCTGAACACGTGCGATCGCATCCGCCAGTCGTTGCAGTACCCCGATGATATCCGGACGATTGGGGTGATCTTTTGGAAAAAAATCCAGCACATCCACCAGCGCCATGGCATACCAGCCCATTGCTCTGCCCCAGAAATGCGGCGAGCGACCGGTTTCCTGATCTGCCCATCGCTGCTCCCGGCTTTCGTCCCAGCCATGATAGAGCAATCCTGTCTTTTCATCCCGGGTATGTTTTTCAATCAACAGGATTTGATTGGCAACATCGTCGAATAACGCTGGTTCGTCGAAAGTCTTCGCAAATTGCGCCAGAAACGGAGATGCCATATAAATACCGTCCAGCCACATTTGATGGGGATAGATTTTCTTGTGCCAGAAACCGCCCTCACTCACCCGGGGATGTGTTTTCATTTGCTCCCGTAACACGTAGATCGCTTTTTTGAATTTCTCCTCACCGGTCCTTTCGTACAAAGAAAACAGCGGCTTACCAGGATTAATGCGGTCGATGTTGTAATTCGTCAGTTTATACAACATAATACTGCCATCGTCCTGCACGAACTGATCATAATAATCTTTGACATAATTAAAATATTTTTCCTCGCCCGTGGATTTCCACACATCCTGAATCGCTTTCAGCACCAGTCCCTGTGTGTACTCCCATTTAGGCGTCTCCCGGAAATCGATCCTCCAGGGATCGGGATTGCGCTGCATGACGGATTCTGTCATGCGAACAGACCATCGCTGCGGCGGATCATTTTTCTGACAACCCCAGCAAAATCCGATCGTTATCAGCAGAACGAGACCAATTATTTTTTTCATTGAGCCATCTCCATTTTTTTATTCACCCTTGCGAAGGTTTCAAACCCTCGCAAGGGTCTTCTTTAGAAAATCACTTGTAGTTTGTATCAAATAACCTTATGAATTCGTAACTGATTTAATTTAGACAGGATAATCATTTTATATATAGATGCGCCTGTGGCATGATTATCCTGTCTACTAATTAACTTTTCAATGATTAACCTATCTTCTGGTCATAAGATTCTATTGCATCATTACCATCTTCTTCACCTGTGTGAATTCCCCGGCTTGAATCTCGTAAAAATAAAGTCCGGATGCATTGCTGCGACCATTGAAAACAACACGATGCATTCCCTTCGATAATGAGGCATCCAGTAAAGTCATAATGCGTTCACCCAATGCATTAAAAACGGTAATTGTCACATAAGAATCTTCCGAAAGATAAAACTGAATTTGTGTATCCGGATTGAACGGATTGGGATAATTTTGAAAGACTTGATAATTCGCCGGATTTTGACGAGCGTCAACATAAACACCAGACGTGGCGCCCGACTCATACGCCCCGATATCCGGCGCTGCGCCCTGATAGGCTAATCCGACATCCACACCCGCATCGATTAAGGAACTGTTCGGCGCTAACTTCAAAAACTCCGAATTTAACAAACTGCCATCCGTATTTCTGATAGAGATTACACCAGTCGTATCCAGACTGAGAAAATCGGTTTCTGAAAAGACCATGTCGTTCCAGCTATTGAATTGATGATCAATTCCATCATCCATTCGTTCATTATTGGAAACAGAAAGATTATTTCTGAGCAGATGCGGCAGGCTGTCGTCAAAATTGAAATCCCGTTTTCCGTTTCGACAGGCGCTGCAGTTATAAAGCGTCACGCCGGTTTCGTTACCATTCACATCGATGCCGTGGGCAGGATTATCAAATGCGAGACAGCGAATTAATACGTGAGCGCCGCCACCGTGTCCCAATTTGTAACCATTTCCGTCGCCATCAAAAGATGTATCCCCCCAACGGTTAACGCCATTTCGAAACGCTTCACAATTTTCCACTGTAACGCCATTTCCCGCTTCCCAGAAATCATATCCGTCATCGGAGTTATTCCAGGCACGACAGCCTTTAAATATGTTGCCTTCGCCAAGACCAAATTTTGCAGCGAAGCCATCGGCATTCTCCCCATGATTCCCAGGATCATAATTTCCATAGGAATCACAATTGATAATTTGCGTAAATGCAGCGCCTGTGTGCAATTGAATGCCAGAATCATGATTGTAGCGGGCAATGACATTTTCCACAACGTTATGCGCGCCAGAAACATTAATTGCATTATCCCCGGCATGTTGAATGATGAATCCTTTCAACCGCCAGTAATCGCCGGATAAATTAAAGCCGCGCGCGCTGCTGGAAACACCGCCATCGGAAAAATCAAGTATCGGGATTTCATTGGGATACGCTTGCAGATAAATGGGATTTTTGGCAGTTCCGTCTTTACTCAACGAAATTTTGGAAGCGCAGCGAAACGCGCCTTCCCGCAGATAGATCGTCGTTCCAGAATCAACAAACGATATTGCTCTGGCAACTGTTTTGAATGGTTGTTCCGGTGTTCCGGGATTTGAATCGTCGCCGTCGGGAGATACATAATAGGTACTTGAAAAAGCAAAACCCGCACAAATGAGTATTATGAAAATCAAATAACTATTAATTTGTCTGAAACTCGTCTTGTTCATCATGGTTTCCATTTTTAACTTTGTCCAATCTGGTCATTTTCTCTCGGATCAGATTTCGGAAATCTGATTAAAACGAAATCCCGATTGAAAACCGATTCACCGCATCGAAGATTTTTAGATTGGAATATGAATAATCGAATTCAAAATCATTCCCGGCAACCGTGGATTGAAATCCTGCGCCCACAGACCAGGATGCGAGATCGTGGTTCGTGAGATAGCCGCCGCGCAATGCAAGTTTTTCCCGGAAGCGGTATTCTAATCCGAAACTTGCCCGTTCCGAAAAATTATTCGGATGTTGAAAATCAATTGCCGGGGTTAATGAATTATTTTCAGAATAAACAGGTGCAAGGACATCGAAAAGATCCATTGCCACGCCCATGGTAAACAACAGCGGCATTTGCTCGCTAATTTCTTCCCGCTTCAGATTTGATGAAAAATTGCGGATGGCCATACCAAACCGAAAGCTCTTAAATCCGGTATAGTATTTCACTCCGGCATCAAACACCAGCTTGGCGGCATTATTGTCAATCACTTCCCCGGTTGCAAAATAATTCTGTCCCAAATTTTGCCCAACCAGCCGCATGTTTGCGCCGATGTGAAATTGTGTGCTCACTGCCAGTCCGTAACTGATCCCAAAGGAATAAGCGCCAACATTGCTCACAGCGCCATTGTCAATATAGCCGCGGGGATACAAACTCTGCTCTGCCAGCGGCACCAGACTTGTACCGTGAATTGTTCCATAATCCACCCACAAAAAACTGGCGCCAATCGCTCCGAATTTATTTCCGTTCCAGACAGCAGCGCCCGCCATATAATTGATGTCCGAGATCCATTGTGTGGCGTACATTTTCACATCAAAACGATGAGACATTTCAGCAATTCCTGCCGGATTGAAGAAAATGCTTTCTGCGCCTTTGCCCAATGCCATAAACGCATCGCCCATCGCGCTCGCTTTTGGAGAAATTCCCACTAACTGGAAATTCATCGTACTTTGAGCGACTTTATTTAATCCGACCTGCGCCTGCATCGGTTGTGCGATGATGATAAGCATCACGAGGAATATGAGAATCTGTATATATTTCATTAAAAATTCTCCCTTTTCTGAATTAACGAATCACCAGAAATTTCTGGTGCGAAACTTCGCCGTTCGGTTTTTGAAACACAGCAATATAGACGCCGCTGCTAATGACCTGTTGATTTTTAGTGATCATATTCCAGTTTTCGTACCCCGAACTGACCGAACTTTCATGTTCAATCGTTTGAACGTGATCTCCGTTTTCTGTAAATATTTTTATAGTCACTTTTCCGGGAAGATTAAAAAACTGAATCGCCCGCTGGTCAGTGAAGCCGTGCTCAACCAGTAACGGATCATTAATATTGTAAGGATTTGGGACAATTCGTATTTCAGTCAAATCGTCCTGTGAAAAGTGCGGGGGATTGATCCAGTAAATATTGGGATCGAGAACCCTGCTGCTGTATATAATTTTCCCGCGTGTCCCGGGATCAGCATTCGGATCGTTTTCAGCAATTCTGGTCTTTGCCTGAATGTAATAATAATATTGCGCGCCGATGAGCACATTCTTGTCAACATACAAATGCTCGTCCGCCTTATCATCAGCGCCCGATGAATAGACCTCTTCATAAAACACAGTATCTTTATTTGAAATACGACGCATGATCCGATAGCCCGCGAAATTAGACATCGCTTCCGCTTCAATATCAACCCATTTGATTTCAACACCTGTTCCCAAACCAACAATCTCAATTTTAGCAGGAGGCGGCGGCGCCTGCGGAATTTTGTAACCAGTCTCAAAATTCCATTTTGCCCGGAAAGCACTTTGCATCACAGAATCGATACCTGTACTGAGCCATCTGTTTTTGCACTTATCCATTGCTGTGGCATCTGCCGGATAAACAAAATTTGTCGGGAAATAACCGGTACGGGCATCAGGAATACCCGGTGGTTCTTTTAGTGTTCCGGTGAGCCATTTATTCCCCACCTCTTTGGCCGTTTCCAGGCTTAGCCCGGTATAACCGCTGGCGTACGCAAGATGCACTTTTTCACCCGGCGCCAGCGTATACGGTCCAAACGAACTCCACATTTTGGAATCGTTTTTCTGCCGTGTCCCTGCGGGATGGCTCGAATAGTCCGCGCTGTTCTGTTCGTCGCTGTTACCACCGTGATGCGTTTCGGGCCAGGTTTCTCCGATCATCGGGAAAAAATCAGAATACTCCCCCCGTATTGCCCAGAAGTTTTTGTCGCCAAATTCGTCGCCCTGATCATTGTACGGAATGAGATTGCTCTTTCCGATGTAGGTTACTTTTGGCTGCAGGAAATCATCGACATCGTCCGCCGGTTCTGAGTACGGTTCTTTCGAGGCATGTAAAATCGAATACCAGATAAACTTTGCGTTCAACAACCGGCCTCCCTGCGAAGGCGACGGCGCGCCCATATTGTCTCCCGGCACGTCCGGATCATCGGCGCTGTATTCATAAAAAACCCGCAGCGTATCGCCCACTCTGCCTCCGTAATAGTGCTGCCACGTCGTCGCCGCATTAAACCGTTCACCCGCCGCGGGAGACGGATTGGAGCCGTTTGAGCGCACGGAATTATTTCCATTGGACTCAATATTAATGTAAAAATCAGGCAATGTGTCTTCGGTAACGTTCGTAAATGTCACATCCACAACCACATAATCATCATTGTAATTCTGACTCCACATCAATATTTTTCGATGAATCTGCACACCCAGAATGCTTTCAGTAGTGACTTCGATCAGTTGATCGCAGGTGTATTCTCCAAATTGTGAAGGATCGTGCGTTCCGAAGTCCTCAATCTCCACTTCCTTAAAATCAACGACTTCGTGCGGATAGTTATAACGAATGTAATTCGTCATCGGAACAACCACTTTTCCGATGGGCATAAATTCGTTGGTAGGTCCGTAAATTGCAACAGCGTGCAGTGAATCATTAGGATCGACCCAATTCGTGGTCGTCAGTCGAAAACCGGCACCGGCCCAGGCATCCCGATACTGACCGCGCATTCCCAGGATATCATAATCATTTGGGAAAAACCCGGAGCGATAATCGAAATTTCCTTTATCCCCATTGGCTGTAACTCCGCACCAGACATGCCCTAATTTCATGACCGCCCTTTCCAGTTCCGGCTGCGTCTGCCCGTAAATTGCAGGTATGGCGAAAAACACCGACACCATCACTAGCAACAGCCAGACGTTCAGGTAATTATTATCAACTTTATTGAAATTCATAAAAGACTCCATTTTTTCAACACTGAAGTTTTTCAACAATTTAAAAATTAAACTGTACCCCAAACCAGATATCCCTCGGTCTGCCATACAGCCAGAACAGATAGTTCGGATCATTAATATACGATTTATCTGTTGTTCGCAAATCCCCGACATCATCATTGCCAGGGAGGAACATACCGGGATATTTCTCCCGCAATTGATCATATTTCGGTGAATCGTACATCGGCAGCCGTAACGAGCCCATATAATTGAAGAAATCGCGCCATTTATCATCGTCCTCATCCCAGCCAACACCATCATCCCGTACAAATGCGTACCCTCTGTGCATCATATTTTCCTTGATATTAAACAAATTACTGACGTCCACAAAAAATGTCGCGCCGAATCCACCCAACTTAAATGTCTTTGTCAATTTAAGATCGACCATGTAGTAATCAGGCCAGCGCATATTGTCATTCAAATGCAACTGATTGATCGGATTCCATGTAAAATATCCGCCGGCTTCCCATTCAGCGAAAAATGTCAGATTCCAGTATTCCAGCGGATGAGATCCAAAAATCTCCGGTCCCCAGTTCTGCGGCGACCGAAACGTAATATTGGCGTTCAATTCCGGTACCGGCAGGGAACGGCTTTCCTGCCCTTCGTATAATCCTTCTCTGTCGTTAATATCAACTTCATTAATTTCCTCACGTCCGGTCAACCCTGATTTTTTTAACATATAGTTGAAATTGATCCACCCGTTCAGCCAGCTATTATCATTCTTTGCCAGATTGATCTCAACTCCCTGAATATCCTCGTATTCATTATCCTCCCACATCTCGTAATCGATTCCTTTTACACCGTTCAGGTAGTTCACTTCGCCATGCTCTCCGGTCACATCTTTAGAATATGCTGAGATCCGCACTACATACGTGTCATAAAAATTCGATGCCATTCCCAATTCATACGAAATTGTCCGCGGCGGTGCGAGGTTTGGATTCGACATATCGTAGAGGCCATTTTTATCATATCGATAGCGATACAAATACATTGTGTAATATGGCGGATTTGATCTGAAATGACCATAATTGAAATAGAATTTTGAATTCATAGTCACCGGGAATGACACCCCAATGCGCGGGCTCACTGTGAAGTGATTCTTGATGGGTTGCAAGAATCCGGGATGTTCTTTATCATAAGCAACCCAGGTATCCCAGATAAAAGAACGCCCCGCTTCCAGATAATTGAACAAAACAGAATCTTCGGCAAATTTTTGAGGCACAAAAACCTCTTCGGCAAAAGGATTGCCAGTAGGCCATTTGCCGCCGCCGCCATAATAATAATCAAACCGCAGACCGATGTTTGCAATAATTGCTTCGAAATTCAACTGATCCTGAATAAAAAATCCGGTCTGGCTTGGCGTGCGATGGTAATTGAATTCATACACATTGTAATAATTTTCATTCCATTTTTCCCACAGCTTATGATCCAGATCGATATAATTGTACTCGATCCCGGTTTTGACATAATTATGCATGTCTATCTGCGACGCAATTTCAAACTTTGCCCGATATTGGCTCACTTTCACATTGTCGTACAAATCGCCTTCTTTTCTTCTGAAACGGCGATTAATACCGGGCAGCGCATCATAACTTGGGTAATTATAACCATCAAGGATATTAGAGCCATACTGTAATTTTCCATAAGGCATTTCAGAAACCGGAAATGGCCCGAAATAGGTAAGAACAGTTTGATCGCGGTCATTGCCAACCGGGGTATCATTTTTTATTCTCATCGCGCTCAGACTTAATTCCCAGAATGTGGAAGGATTTAAAATATGGTTGATGGTTAAGCCGCCCATTAATGTATTTTGATTGAGCACCGGGAAAAACGGTTGATCATACCAATATTCCGGGTTTTTAGCCACATACTTTGTATTATCAATTGGCATGAAGCCGCCTTCACGGCTGGCATCGGGGAAATCTCCCCAGGCAGGACGTATCGGGCTGATCCCCTTTTGTTTTTTCCAGAGGCCGTTAAATGTAAGCGTCAAATTGTCCATCGGTTGCGATTTTACAGTGGCCAGAGTTGTGTATGTTTTTTCACTGCGCAGCGTGACCGGCATGATATAGTGCCGTTCGCGCGAATTATTGGAAATGTAGAATGTGGCATTTCCCAGTTTTTTACCGATAAACGGAACCGGCCCGCCAAAACCGCCGTCAAAATTCCAGTCCGAACCATCTTCTTTCATCGCGTGTTCAGCAAACAGTTTTTTTTGATCCTCTGGCACAGAATAACCTAATTCAGCCAACCCCTCGTAATCCGGAACAGTCATGTGCATCCAGCAGCCGAGAAGATAATAATCAAGAGGAGTTACAAAATTTTCAGGCTCTTTCCCGAGGTTATAGATTTGAGCGGCTTTATCCCAGCCCATGAAACTGGGGTACTGTTCCCTCATATACGGTTGATCCGCCCATGCTTTTTCGGTTCCCACAAAAGCCACCGCAGGATCAAGAAACGGGCGCAGCACCGGATTATCCGTGCTATAAAAAGACTCGCCAAAGCGCCGTTGATGCGATTGATCCATGGAAAAACTGAACGTTCCGTGATAACCTTCCCGTGACCCGGACTTGGTAGTAACGTTTATTAAACCGGATCGGAAATTTCCATACTCCGCGTTATAACCACCGGACATGAGCGACACCTGTTCGATTGCGCTCAATGGAATGCTCGTTTCCGCGTTTCCGGTCGCCATATTGGTATACGACAGGCCGTTCACCATCAACCCTGTTTGATCGGCGGATCCACCGCGAATACTCAGGTATCCATTTTCTTCCGAGACGCCGGGCAACTTCGTCAGAAAAGCATTGATCTGCCGAATACCAGTGGCTTCGTGTAACTGCACGTCCGAAACCACAAGCTGCGTATTTGAAACTTCTTTGTGCAATTCATCCCGCTCCGCCACCACAACAACTTCGCCGCTTTGAAGCACAGTCGAATTCAACTCAATATCGACTTTTGTTATCCGGTCCATGGACACAATGACATCGGTGAAAATTCTGGTCTCAAATCCCATCATTGATGCTTTGAGACGATACGTTCCCACCGGCACATTGATAATGATAAATTTTCCGTTTTCATCTGCCGCCGCGCCCATGATAGTCCCCTCGATACTGATGTTCGCGCCGGGTAACGGATCGCCAGTAACAGCATCTGCAACAGAACCAGCAATCCTGCTCCGTGTCTGTGCCGTTAAAACAGCGCAGAACACCAGCGACAGGGTAATAAAAATCAGGAAAATTTGATTTAAAATTGATTCCCTGGTAAACATAAAATGAACTCCCTGTATTTAACTTACAATTTGCTAAATATGGTTTTCTCAATTAGTTCGTATCATCGATGCTGCTCTTTTTCAGTCGTCCCTTTCGGGACTTAAGACAATTACGTTTTTCATTAAACCACAGCGATAAATCGCTGGGCTATTCTCAAGCATCCCTGCCGGGACTCGAACAATACTTCCTGATTACTCTTAAAGTTATTGCTTTTGGATCTCAGAACACAGATAATCGAATATCATTTTCTAAATCCGAAAATCGTTAATCCGTGTTCGTAAATCGACTTCAAAATTTTCTGTCAATATCTTTTATTGGCAATAGACTGTTTTTTCAAATAATTCCACATCCTTTGCCGAATCCTTTCAGATTTCACGCCACTTCTTCATTTACATCCGGGGGTTGAAAAGCACAACCCTCGGCTTAGCCGTTTAACGCCTTTGGCGGATATTTCGAATCCAAAAGACGAAAACCAGATTTCCGAAGTTTGTGAAACTTCGGAAATCTCAAAATAACCTAACCTCACCAAATTTCTATACGTCGGGAGCGACATATCGTCCCTGCAAACTTTCTTTAACTACACTGAAGGCGTTGTACATCAAAACCCGGGGTGCCGTTTTTTTAGCCCCCTGGGTGCAAGCCACACAATTATTCCGAATCCCAACGGGAGATTCCACAATATTGCTTTTTAATTACATCCAGTGGCTGAAAAACGCTCCATTCAAACATGCAACGCCCGTGATTTTCAGGAAAAGTCAACATAGCCCCGACATCATTATCTGAAAAGGCAATCACCTTATCAACTGCATTTTAATAACTTCCTGTTTATGATTAAATCTAAGTACGCTGAAATATATTCCAGAAGCAACATGCTGTCCCTGTACGTTTCTCCCGTTCCACTCAATCGGGTGCATTCCCGCCGGAAGCGCCTGATTTAATAATTGACTGACCAGTCGCCCGCGAATATCGTAAATTTTGAGATCAACTACGCCAGCGTTCGGGATTGAGAGCGTAATTGTTGTCGTCGGATTGAACGGATTCGGATAGTTTTGTAACAGTGTAAATTTTGCGGAAATCGGCGCGTCCTCATTTACTACAGAAGTCGGATCAAACGGAACCAGGCTATTTAAATAATTTTCCAGCATCGTATATCCGGACGCATCGACGACATTGCGATCAGTGTCATCATCAGGGTTCAAACCGTTCGTCAGTTCCCATTCATCCGGCATGCCATCGTGATCAGAATCCACGGGCGGCTCCGTGCTCTCGAGCAGCGGCCAGCCGCCAACCTGTGATTGTGAATCGATAATTCCGCGTACCACAGAGGTATCGGAAAATCCCTGTATTCGCTCGTACCCTGTTCCATCGTACGTCGCGGCGCCAATTCGGACTTCATTTAAAATTCTTTCATCAACAGCATCACGAACAGGTAAATTGGCACCGGCATGTTCCAGCACCGCTTCGTATGCTTCTTCTGCCGTATGTTCAGTGATCGGTATATACGGGAGCGGTTCATATACCCGGGAAGCCTCTTCGAATCCATACGAACCCTGCACGCCGCCATTCCAGTTATTTTCAGTGATCTCCGGATAGCCCTCAACGAAGTTATCCCCGATATACCACTTTCCGCCGCTGCCGGGCTGGACAATTCTGTTCCTGACCGAGCTTTTCGTGGCCGGCCCCGCTTTATAATAATTGGCTACCATATTAATTTGACCCGCCTCTCCCCCATACGCGCTGTTAAATCCCCAGTTATAGATCACGTTATTTCGAAAATCAACATTCACACACGGCGGCGTTTCTCCCCCGGAAAATCGCGGATTGCGACTGGAATGATGCGCCAGTAGATTATGATGAAACGTGGCGTTCGTTCCGCCCCAGATTCCGCCGTAGCCATGGGCGCCCTTGCTGTGATGCGACAGGTACAGGCTTTCCGAAATCAAACACCATTGCACCGTCAGGCTGTCGATACCGTAATACGAAAACGCCTCATCCACGCTCCAACTGGCGGAACAATGATCGATGATCACATTTTTGCAGTACCTCCCCCAGGTTGCATCATCCTCCTGGCCGGATTCGTCGCCGAGCCGGAAACGGAGATAACGGATAATCACCTGATCGCCATTTACAAACAACGTATTGTCCGCAAGGCAAATTCCATCCCCTGGCGCAGTTTGCCCGGCAATCGTAATATTGGAATATTTAATTTTCAGATCGGATTGCAGTCTGATAGTCCCGGAAACACGGAAAACGACGGTGCGTGCTCCCCTCGCGTCCACTGCCTCGCGCAAACTTCCCGGCCCACTGTCATTCAGGTTTGTCACTTCATAAACGACTCCTCCCCGTCCGCCGATGGTGTATTGACCGTTTCCTTCCGCACCAGGAAAAGTTAATTGTTGTGCGGTTAAATTCTCATTCAATAGGAATAGTAAAATGATCAAAACAGGTTTTAGCAAATTTAGTGTGTGGTTTTTCCGATCAATCCAATCTGTAAAATGCATAAATTCTTTCCTGTTCCTAAAATGCGTGTTATTAAATCAGATTTCCGAAATCTTTGAGATTTCGGAAATCTTGTACATCGAATCATTGGAGCACGACAGATTTCCGAAGTTTTTGAAACTTCGGAAATCTTAACTCTCTATCTGCTCCGATGTTTACGGAAATCTACTGTAACAACGTCATCTTTCTGGTCATTGTTTGGCCCGAAGATTTCAATTGATAAAAATAGATTCCGGATGGTAATTGACGCGCATCAAAAGAAACGCTGTGCAGACCCGCAGGTAAATCCTGGTTCACCAATTGAGCGATCTCACGTCCGATTAAATTGTACACGCTTAATACTGCATGTCCCGATTTTTCAAGATTAAAACGAATCATTGTAGTCGGATTAAACGGATTCGGATAATTCTGCCCCATCGACATTTTTTCCGGCACTGCGTTGACTGCATGTTTCACCGAAGTTGCATTGGTTGCCCAACGCGGATCGCCAATGGCGCCGCCATCCGAGGCAAATGTCAATAATACAGATTCAGCAGGCAATGTAAAATCGCCATTATCCGGATCAGCAAATTGCGGGTCGATATTCAGGGTATCGGACACCGGATGATCGCGCCAGGTCCTTGCACCGACATCCCACAAACAAATGTTATTGATCACCGCCAGATCCGGCGTCAGTGTTTCCTTGATATTGATTACAGTTTTACTTTTGTTGATCTGTTTCACCAGTATCGAATTACTCACTCTCCACTGTCCCTGATGAGGACCCTTCTCTCCAAGAATAATTTCCCGGCCATCGTTGGTACCGACATTGTACCAGGTTGTGTGATCGATAATAACATCCGGTGTATTGTCTGGCAGATTATTTTCGCCCGGACCGGCAATTCGGATGCCATAACTTAAAATCGTGTTAAACGTTGAATTTGTCACTGAAATAAAATTGGATCCTGCATATTTGTAATAAACTGATGTTCCTGTGTTTTCCACGACGCAATTATCCACAAATGTTGAATCCACAATCACGTTTCCTCTCATACCCGAATTTCCGGCAGCAAGAACATCGCTTGCCAGATCGTGGATGTAACAATTTTCAACAGAAATCTTGTTTATGGTTGCCGGCGCCGGAAATTCACCCATGTAAAATTGGATCAAATATTCCGCGTTGGACACACCATCTAATGATCCGTCAATTTCCAGATCTCTCAATGTTAAAGATGCATTGTCGCCAACCAGAAAGAAAATGGGCGTGACATCGGCATTGGAAACCAATAATTGCAGCTTTGCCTGCAACGGATCTTCTCCTTCAACCTGAATCGTCAGGCTTTTGTCAACGATTGTCCCGAATTCATTGTTTGTCGATTCGGTGTATTCTCCCTCGGGAACCAACTCCAGCACATCACCATCCTGCGCATCAAAAATTGCCTGTGACAGAGTTCCGTCACCTGGCGGTACATACGTCTGGGCAAAAACAACACTGCTAATCAAAAAAAGAACGAGTACCAAGTGTTTAAACATAATAATTCCTCCGTTTAATTTATGAATGATTTATTTAGGTTATTTCTTGCTATGTATACACCTCGCTGTTTTTTATTGCGCCGGCGTTTTCACAGATGCAATATTCGTATAGATTGAGTATTCAGCGCCATAAAACGCACGAATCCGATAATAATATATGGTAGCGGGAACAACGTCGCTGTCTGTATAAGATGTAGTATTCGTCGGGACAGTTGTGATTTCAACAAATTGATTCGTATTATTTTCGAAACGTTCGATTGAAAATCCATCTTCATAAAAAGAACCTTCTTCCCAAAAAAGCTCAATTTTCATCGGCGAAATAACATGCGCTGTCAATCCGGCGGGTGCGATAATATAATCGCTGCGAATCGTAAGCGCATTTAAATAATCTTCCAAATTTGTATAGCCATCACCATCCGGGTCGTCATTTCGGTCTGCGGGATTTTTCGGATCCAGACCATGCGCTGTTTCCCATTCATTTGTCATTCCGTCAAGATCATCATCAGGAGGCGAGGGAGCAGTGTGTAATTCAGGCCAACCACCAACCTCAGTTTGTGAATCGACAATTCCGGTTCCGGCGCCATATAATCCGCCAAACGTCGCGGTACCATTTCTAACATCCGTCACAATACGCACATCAACTGCATCTCTTTTCGGTAAGGCCGCGCCGGCATCTGTTAGGACGAGTTCAAACGCCTGTTCCGCAGATTGCGTGAGCACCGGCGCACAGGGAATCGGAGAATCGGTTCTTCCCTCTTTCCGAAATTTGCCCTGCACACCACCGTTGCGGTTATCGGCGGTTATTTCAGGATAACCAACCACAAAATTGTCCGTGATATACCAGGCACTTTGTTTATTCCATGGTTCAACAATCCGATTTCTTTTTTTCGATCCGGGACCAGATTTGTAATAATTCGCGATGATATTATGGTTCCCGCCTTCTCCGCCATACGCGCTGTTAAATCCCCAGTTGTAAATTACATTATTTCGAAAATCAACAATTTCCTGTTCCGGGTGACCGTGGGTTCTGCTGCCGTTGAACCGCGGATTGCGGCTGGCGTTATGAGCGATCAAATTATGGTGAAATGTCGCGCCCTTTCCGCCCCAGATCCCTCCGTAGCCGTGCGCTCCCTTGTGGTGATACGAATGATGCAAGCTTTCGCTGATAATGCACCACTGTACTGTTGAATTTGTATTATCATAAAATGTAGCGACCTCGTCATTGCCCCAGCTCATGGAGCAATGATCAATAATAATGTCCTTTTGATTCAACGCACTCAGTGCATCTGCCTCGATCTTTGCAAGATCGCCCATTCGAAAACGCATGTAGCGAATGATAATATTGTCAGCCCCGATGAGTACCGGATAATTTTTGATGCAGATGCCGTCTCCGGGAGCGGTTTGACCGGCGATTGTGAGATCATTTTCCTGAATAACGAGCGGTGATTTCAACTCGATTGTTCCTGAAAGGCGAAAGATGATGGTCCTGCGACCGTTTGTTGAAACAGCATTCCGCAAACTTCCCGGACCGCTGTCGTTAAGATTCGTGACTTCAATGACCATCCCGCCTCTGCCGCCGGATGTAAATCTGCCAAAACCTTCGGCGCCTGGAAAAGCAACCGGTTGAGCCGAAAGATAATCAAAAAGCAATACCAAAAAAACAATAAATCGAATAATCATTTGTAAATAAAAATAGTTAATAATCTAATAATTAATGTATTACATCTATAAGAAAAACGAGAGTATCTTCTCAATATTTTATGGTAGATATGGGCGCTTGCCGCTATGTCGTATTT
>CAZCJL010000097.1:0-27016 GCA_964498785.1 uncultured Cytophagia bacterium
AACGAGAACATTGTTTAGGATTTTAAAATACCAACAAAATGGAATTGCACCCAATTGTTGATAATAGCATAAGCTAACTAACATAAAAATATTTTATTACAGATACAAGTAGTTTTTTAATTTAATTGAGACATACAGTAATTATTTTGCTCATCGATAGGGTGAAAGACACACCGAATATTTAATTGGAATTAAAAATTTATTTTATTAAATGTTGTACTCCGATTATTAAGTGATTCAAAAAGCAAAATCGCTAAATGCTCGTTTATAAATTATTGTTGCTATTTTTACTTAAATCCTTTATATTATTAGCAACAATAAATTAATGGAGTAATTGTGCATGGATAAACACATTGTTGATGAGGTATTCTATCAATATAAATTTCGGCTGGATGAATTATTAAAGGCTCTGGAACAATTTACATTTGACATTGAAAATAAAGAGTTTCAAGAAATCATCAGTAGCTTAAGAACAAATATTAATGAGCCCTTCCTGTTTGTCGTTGTCGGAGAAGTGAAATCTGGCAAGAGTAGTTTCATAAATGCGCTTTTAGGTGAAGCCATTTGTAAGGTCGATGCGGCTCCGATTACCGATACAGTGCAGCAAATTGTTTACGGTGAGAAACATTCGGAAACCATACTCACGAAATATCTCAAGCGGATAACGCTTCCGGTAGATATTCTCAAAACCATTGCCATTGTTGATACACCCGGCACAAATACGCTGATTAAGCGCCATGAACAAATTACGCAGCAATTTATTCCAAATGGTGATCTTATTTTGTTTGTCGTCCCGGCAAAAAATCCACATACACAGTCATCATGGGATTTACTAAATTATATTAATGTAGAATGGCGTAAAAAGGTAATATTTATTTTGCAGCAAGCAGATCTGGCAACCCCGGCAGAATTGAAAACCAATATCGAAAAAGTGAAGGAATATGCAATTACCCGAAATATTTCAGCGCCACAAATATTTGCAACTTCGGCACAACATGAATTGGACGGGCGTGCTGACAGTGGATTTGAAGAAGTTCGGGAGTTTATTCGCCAAACGATTACCGGCGGGGCACATTATCGATTGAAATTGCAATCTATTATTGATAGCATGGAACAAATTATGAGCAAGGTTGAGGTGAGTTTGGGGCAACGGAAAAATCAATTTGATAGTGATAAGATCATTGTGGAAAAAGTAAAAAGTCGTCTCATGACCGGAGAGCAGCAGTCTGGTTACGAAATCCGTTCTCTCATTGAACGCCTGGTTTCCAATTACGATCGAATTGCCAATGAAGCGAAAATAGAATTTCGGCAGGGGTTGTCCTTATTTGTCCTGTTCAGAAAATCATTTAAATCGATTTTTGCCCGGGATGAATCAATCCAAAAATGGCTTAAAGATTTGCAGAACCGCTTTGATAAGAAGCTGCATATCAGTTTTCAGGAGATCGCGATAGATGGGGCCAGACATTTTTTGGAGGGCATCCGGCAATTACTTCAGAGTTTGATTGAAGATTTAAGGCGAATCAAAGAATCTCGCATCCGGGACGAAGAACTTTTTCATAAAATTAAAACACGACGTAAGGAAGTGATTGAAGAGGTTATGCATCGAGTATATGAATTAAAAAGCAATGACTCTTTTTTGGATTCATTGAAATCTGATCCCACGACAATCGCGCCAACAGTTATGGGAGGCGGGATTTTGGCGATTATTGGAACTGTTATTATGAGTGTAACGCACGGCGCTTTCTTTGATATAACAGGCGGAATTTTAACCAGCGTCGGAGTTATTCTGGCCGGCGGTGTATTAATTTTTAAAAAAGGGAAAATTATCCGAACATTTGAAAACGGATTAGATAAAGGCAAAAAACAGTTTCAGGCGGAAATGGAAAAAGAACTAACCTCCAAATTGAAAATCATTTACGAAGACATCAATCGAAGCTTTTCTGAGTTCTACGATTATATTGCTGAAGAAGAAAAGAAACTGTTTCCGCTTTTAAATAAATTTAAATTAATTGAAAAACAATTTGTCGAAATAGCAGATAAAATAAATGCGGACACAAATAAGTAAAGGAGTATCGGCTTGACAAAGACCACAGCAGTTATCCTTGGCGGAGGCCGGGGAACACGTCTGTTTCCGTTGACTTATGAACGGGCAAAACCGGCTGTCAGTTTTGCCGGAAAATATCGACTAATCGACATTCCGATGTCCAATTGTATCAATTCAGGCATAAAGCGTACCTTTGTACTAACCCAGTTTCTGTCTGCCAGCCTGCATCGCCATATCATGCAAACATACCAGTTTGACGTATTCAGTAATGGTTTTGTGGATATTTTAGCTGCGGAACAGACCCCGCAACGATCGGATTGGTTTCAGGGAACCGCAGACGCTGTCCGGGCCACATTGAATCACACCATGTACTACAATCCTGATCAAATTTTAATTTTATCAGGAGATCATTTATATCGGATGGATTACAGGGAATTATTGGGGTTTCATCAGAAAACAAATGCCGATATTACCATTTGTGTATATCCTGTGACTTTTGCTGAAGCCCCACAATTGGGATTATTGAAAGTCGATGAGAGCGGAATTGTCCGGGAATTTCGGGAGAAACCAAAGGAACGCAGAGTGCTGGAACAGTTTAGTGCACCGAGAACTATTTTTGAACAAAAGGGATTGGTTTTTGATGAAGAACGCTGTTTGGCATCCATGGGGATTTATGTTTTTGAGCGTGAAGTGATGCTAAAATTACTTGAGGATCAAAATAACACTGACTTTGGCAAAGATGTCATTCCTTCTGCTCTTGATAATTTCAAAGTGATGGCTTATCCGTTTGGCAATTACTGGAAAGATATCGGGACGATTTCATCCTTCTTTGAAGCGAACATTTCATTGGCGCAGGCTGAACCACCGTTTGAACTTTATTTTCCAGACTGGCCTATTTATACCCGTACTCGTTCGTTGCCCCCGAGTCGCGTCATACAATCTAAAATCCGGGATAGTTTGTTAGTGGAAGGTTCGGATATTGTCGGCGCTCATATTAATAATTCAATCATCGGAATGCGGGCAACTGTCAGAAAGGGGACAGAGTTTCATAATGTTGTGATGATGGGTGCAGATTTCTTTGATGGTGAACAAGAGCAAATTGAGATGAAGAACCCGAAAAAGGCTGTTCCGGCGCTTGGCATTGGGAAAAAGTGTTACATCGAAAATGCAATTATTGATAAAAATGCACGTATCGGCGATGGCGTCGTTATTAAATCAAAAAAAACTGAAAAAGATTATCAAGGTGAGTATTTCTGGCTTTGTGACGGAATAACTGTTATTCCGAAAGGTGCTATTATTCCGCCAGGTACTGAATTGTAATTTATAAATTGAATAAATTATCACACTGATCCGAGAGCGAGTCGACAAAATCCCTGTTAATACTAATATCAGTCGATTTTGGTAGCGAGTCAGGGTTGTTTTCATAAAGTGTTTCTGTCAGTTGCGAACATGCTTTTTTGGCAAATAACCGAACCGCGCCTATCTGGGATGAATTTTCGAAAACAAGAGCCAGAACATAGCTTTTATTGATGCTTGAAAGAAATATACATTGTTCTTTTCCTTCATGTAATAAATAATTAAACCCATAATTGTCTTTGATCTCCCGCGAAATTTCTCTGGTAGTGCCAATATGGCTGGCAAATAATATTGCAAGATTGGTTTCGTTAAAATCCTTTTCATCTTTACGATAGGTAATGAGCTGACCATTTAAATCTGCTAAAATAATGCATGAAACGTTGATTTTTTCATAAAGCTCATTTATAATTTCGTCGAACTTGTCTGATAATTCCGTCGTTAGCGTATTCATATCAAATGCGTATTCCTTTTAATTTGAGTATCTATTCCTGAACTTTAAAGAGATTTTTTTCGTGAATTGAATTTTTTTGAAGTTTTTCAATTAATTTATTTAATTGAATTATATCAATTGTCGGATCTGACACAACAACGAAAAATCCTTTGGAGAATATGCGAATATCAAGATAAAGGTTCTCAAATGAAAATTGTAAACCATGTTTCTCAAAGCTCAATTCATTAATAATCCGTGCCACACCCGGCAATTGATCCATGTTAAACATGGCTATGTCAAAAGTAGAGAAATCCCCTGTTAATCCTAATAAGTTGCCATGGTGGTTACAAATAACAACTCCTTTAATCCCCTTAAGCGATTGAATTTTTAATAGTATTTCATTCATATTCTATTTGTATTTTTTTATCAACCTTTTAATGTGATTCATAAAAATGTCATCGATATTCATTTTTTCAACGAGTAAA
This sequence comes from uncultured Cytophagia bacterium, assembly GCA_964498785.1. Lineage (GTDB taxonomy): Bacteria > Zhuqueibacterota > Zhuqueibacteria > Thermofontimicrobiales > Thiofontviventaceae > Mariaggregatimicrobium. The sequence goes on from CAZCJL010000097.1 coordinate 4,316, forward strand.
ACAATCGCGTTCAGGCCATAATTAATGATCATGATGCTTTCACTGTTATTGACCAGAATATAATTTAATCGCACGGCGCGAAATAGCTTTCCAACTAGTTTTGCCTGCTGAATTAATTCGATGATTAACGAACCATATTTTATTAAATCGATTGTCGAATTTTCCTGAAATGTTTTTGATTGTTTATAATAAGCAGTAACACCAAGAATTCCATCCACTTTTTTTAAATCTTCAATAAATTGCTCCAGTCGATCGATGGATTTTCTCGTGGTTGGTACGTGAATAGAAAAATTGCTCCAATCAAGTCCCTCCTTATTTTCATCAATGTACTGAGCGCTTTCTAACAATAATTTGTTATAATTTTTCCGGATGGTATTCCGGGGTGATTTTTCATCAGAAAAAAGTTTGAAAGTTCCTTGATTTAAATGAATGATTCGGCGAAATGCACTTTCGCCTGTATCATTATCAATTGCTGCATGAATCACACTACCTGATTCGAGGAAAATTTCACCCTCATTACTTTTCGTTTGAACCAAAATTCGGCAGGTACGTTGCTCATTGCAATTATCAGAGATAAGAGTCGCTAAACTCATAAATTCCAGATTTCCGTTTATTTCCGCCTTGGCCACAAAATACTCCTGGTTATAATGTTACAAGTTTCTTGCCGAGTTGTACAATAATATCTTTTAACGTTTCAAAAACCCCTATTCCATTAATTGCAATTGCACTATAATTGGAAATATGATCGCTTTCTTCAAAATTCTTCTTTAAAATATCCGGGGGCATCGCGTCTTTCAGATCTTGCTTATTCGACTGGATGACAATCGGGCAATCATGCTCCGATATGTTCATTTCCTGTAACAGAGATTTTAAACCACGATAGGACTCAATGTTGTCTTTGATTCGGTTGATTTGGGAGTCAGCAACAAAAACAATTCCATCAACTCCCTGTAAGATAATTTTACGGGTTGCTTTATATTGCACCTGTCCGGGAATCGTATAAATATCGAAGCGGGGGGTTAGCCCGTTAATTTTTTTCATACTCAATTGGGTAAAGTCGAAATAAAGGGTTCTATCTTCAAGCGTTTTAATGGAAATCATTGATGAGCGTAAGTCCGGCTGAATTTTTGTGTGTATCTGTTCCAGATTCGTCGTTTTTCCGCTCATACTTGGTCCGAAATAAACAATTTTAAAATGAATTTCTTGTAATTTATGTTTAATCAGCACGTTATTTTCACTTTTTAGATGATGATAATAATGGAATTAACAGTATCCGGTAAAACAAAGCCGAATCGGAAAACGAAGTTATTCAATTCGTACTACCAATTTCGTTTCAATTTTGCAGAAAACGATTTATTACATTGAATCAGGATCTTTCAAAATGCTGCTTAATTGTTGTGCTAACTTGCCTGAAAATTGATGGAATGATTTACCGTTAAATTTATGTGAATTTTGCTTTTCATATTCAACTGCAATTTCGACAAGATTATCACACGCCTTTTTCGTAAACAAACGAACCATTCCAACTTGCTCGGAACGTGAAAACACAACAGCAAGAATATAGCTGTTTTGCACTTTGGATAAAAATACATTGAAGTTTTTTCCTTCTTGCATAATCGTATCAAAGCCAGAGGTCTCCTGTATCTTTTCGGCGATTGCGCCGGTCGCTCCGATATTGCTCGCAAATAGTGCCGCTAAACTGGTAACATCAATGTTGTTTCTTGATACATAAGTTGAAATCACGCGCCCGGAAATATCTGCTAATACGATACATCTGGGATTAATTTTTTTCCTTAATTGTTCGATGATTTTATCGATTTTCATCGCTAATTCTGAAGACAGAATCATTCCACCTTGCATATTCGACCTCAATTATTTTTTCAATTTTTGTTTTTAAATTGATGCCTGTTTGTTATAATTCCAACTACATTTATAAAATGAACAATAGTACTGAAAAATAAAATCCTTTTGCTAACGAAATGCACGAACAACACGAAATTAAAAATACCAACTTTTCATATATTTTTATGTGTTTTGTGGGGCAGTTTTAGTGAATAATTTTTATTTTAGAATTTCAGGTGCCACTTCAAGTAACCTGTCGTCTTGTTATGCTGTTGCAATACTCTTTAATGCCTTTGGATCATTGTTTATTTGTGTGCATAGTACATTAACACTCAATCTTAATAACGCATTTGCAGAATGAGATTCGCTAACGATAACTAAAAATCCGACCTTTAATTTTTGGATGGTTATAACCATGTTATCAAACTCATAGTGAATCCGCAGTGGTTCATCTGTTGCCTTTAAATTTTCATGGATCAATAAATTGCGAATTTCGGCTGTTAGTTTTAATAAAGGCAAGTGCGATAGGTTACCTTCCTGCGCGACAATATGGCCGGTCGTGTTGGCAACAAAGCTGCCAATAACTCCTTTTGTCTCATTGAGCTCTTTCAGTGATTCAAACATTAGTTATTCCCTGAAGATAGTATATTATTAAAGAGGTTTTCAAGTTCATACTTGTCGATTACGTCTTTGTGGTTTTTAAGAATTAATTCAAGCTGCTTATTTATTTTTAGATCAGCCATCTGCTGTAATATCGCGATAATCGCTTCACCCAAACCCTGGTTAAAATTGGATGGCAATATTCCCTTAAAGTCAATTTTATTTTTTGCGATAATAAACTCTCCGGCAAATGGATCGAGAAAAGGATATTTATCAGCTTTGTCAATCAATATTTTTCGAAAGGTATGATCAAAACTTTTTTCTTTATAATGCTTTTCAATAATATCAATGATTGCGTTCCAAAGCTCCATTAATTGCGAACTGTTGGCAGATGTTGTAATTTCGGTTCCGTTCACTGATAAACCGGATTTATAGACGTTCATTACTGCGCCTCGATCAGCCGCTGTTTCATAGATACAACTTAATGTTTCATTTTTTGAAAATGTTTTATCCTCTAACGAAAGAAACGATTCGATGATATCCCCATTGTGTAGAAAGATAACAGCCGTTCCTTTATGATCATTTGTCAAAAATTCGATATATCCGGTGTGTTTGTCATTTATAAGTTTGGTTACCAATTTATCAGGATCAGCAAAATCACTCGTCAAATCCTTGAACTTAACCTCTCCCTGAACTGATCCGGCAAGCATTAAAACAACCTCAGGGCTTAAACTATATACGGAAATTGTTCCGTCCTTTTCTTCTGCTTTTTTCAGTATACTATTTATCGCGGAGTTGCCGACCTGGCGGACGTTGCCGATTTCTTTTACTCCGTTTATGATAGACCCGGAATCCAAAAAAAGCACTCCCTCAAAATCCCAGAAGGAAATTTGCATATACCCGGTAGTTTGATTTGCTTTTAAATTCGATAATAGTTCATCGAAATTTGTAAAAGATGTACTCAAATTTTCATAAATTTGATTTGATTTTGGAAAAATCATTTGTTGCCTCCACAAATTAACGATAACGATTTAAGACAGAAGAGACGTCTTCAAGTAGTAGTTCTGGTGTTACGTTTTTTTCCAGCACTAAAATGATAAGATCTTGCCCCCGATTTACGACAACAAAATCTTGATGGTTGTTAATGAAAACATATTTCTGATAGCGGGCATTGATAAGCGCTGATAGTTTTTGCCCGGCATCCATGTATGCGTTTGCCAGCAAAGAATATCGTTCTGTTTCCATATCATCGTCATTATAAATGATGTTACCATCATGCGAAATGATCGTGATTGCGTTTACCCCGTCCAGTCGTTTCATTGTGCGGATCATTCGCTTGAAATGTTCGTCGACAATTGTTTTTTCTGCCGAACCGGTTGTAAAATCAATTTGAAAATTATCCCAGTCGATTTTGTTTTCCTTATTCACATCAACATCAGTTTCGGTTTTCTGTTCGGAATTCCCGTTATCTTCAATTTTAGCTTCTGCTTCATCCATTCGACGGGTGCTTTCCATGAGTAAAGTCGACCAATTTTTTTCAATGCTTTTCTGAGATGGCAATTCATTTGGGAAAATAGTAAAGGTGCCTTGTTTAAATTTTAAAATTTTAAGAAAAGCATCTTCGCCGAGTTCTGAACCCAATCGGGCGTGTACAATTCTTCCTTGCTCAATAAAAATTTCACCAATTGTACCATCCTTATTAATTTCCACCCGAACTGTGCGATTTTCATTACAGTTAATGGATATAAGCGTTCCCAAACTCATAAATTGAAGATTACCGCGCAACTCGGCTTGCAGAACATAATTGCCGCCGCGGATTTTTTCATTCAGTATTTCACCGAAATAACGTCTTCTTTTCAAATAATTCATAGCGCACCCTGAGGTCAGTATTATTCAATATTTTTTCTAATGCATTCAATCTGTGTTAGATTCAATTTAAATTTCCAGCATTCTGCCGACATTTGAGATGATCTGGTTAAGTGTTTCAATAACACCGGAACCGGTTAATGCACTGGAAGGTATGCAAGGAACTCCATCTGCTGCTAACTTCTTTTGAAAATCTGCAGGAGAAACAGCATTTTCTATATCTTGTTTATTACACTGTACTACAACCGGAATTGAATTGGTCGATTTTTCCATGTCTTGAAGGTATTGTTTTAAATCAAGAAAAGCATGGATATTATCATCCATCCGGCCTGGTTGTGAATCTGCTACAAAAACAATACCATCTACACCTACCAGCACTAGTTTGCGTGTGGCTTGATAATATGCTTGTCCCGGGACGGTATATAAATTAAATCGTGGCAATAAACCATTTATTTTGCCCATGTTTAATTGCATGAAATCAAAAAACAGGGTTCTGTCCTCTCTGGTTTTGATTGTGGTTAGATCGCTACAAAACTTTGGGGAAATTTTTTCATGAATTTTTTCAAGATTTGTTGTTTTTCCGCTTAGTGCCGGGCCGAAATATACTATTTTTAAATGAACTTCTCCTTGCAATTCTTTGATAATCATCCGGGGATTTACTCCGAGTTTAACGATTTTTTTCGTATTTATTTCAAGAACTTATCTTAATTGTTTTTTGACGCCCCCGATTTCCACCAAACAAGATACTACAGATCAGAAAAAATGTGATCTCCTTGCCTGACAATACTTATTTGAAAAGTTACTATTCAGCATAGAGCTGTCATTCCTGCGGATGCAGGAATCTATTTTAACGAAATCATTGTATAAGTCTTTCCATTCCGGAATCATGTCTCGAATGACATTTTACAAAAAATGTCCGGTAGCAAGTGGCAATTGTATTTTTTTGTAAATCCCCCGATCAAATTCTTTTTATGTTCATACACACGTCTATTGAAAAGGGAGACTCCTGCATTCGCAGGAGTGACGCCTGAATAGTTACCATAATTTTTTTTAATGCGGAGATTTACCCGCAATCTGATTTTAATTACTTTTGTGGCTTTTGATTATAGCATCTTGTTTCGTGTGAAAATCAGCGCTTTTTCCCCCAGATAAATTGGATTGTAAATGAAACTGAAAAATAACGATTCGTTTTCAGCAAGCAGCCCGAAAAATTGCCATAAGTTGTAAAAAAAATATCCACCACCCTATGGTTGAATTGTGAAAACCACTTAATTATTATTTGTTATTATTGTAGCTAACACTAAAAAATTATCGGTGTTTACGTAGCCGAATAATAGCTGCTTCAAGGCTGGCTCGCATCCGATTAATAGAATCAGCAAGCTGACCAATCTCATCTTTGTTTTTTGTTTTAACTTCAATATCCAGCTCTCCATGACTAATTCGATTCGCTACCTGAGTCAGGTACTGTACCGGGCCGCTTATGCCCTGTGCAAGATAAACAGCAACCGCAACCGCAACAATAATACCTATAATCAAAGCAATAATAAACAAATTACGAAACGACGTGATAGGTTCGGTCAATTCATCTTTTTTAATAATGTTTAGTAATTTCCAATAAGTATCTGTTTTTCCCGGAGGAATAAACATTACGTGACAGACGAGGTTTTGGTCAGTAAAGGTGTGTCCGTCTTCTGGGGAAAGTACTTGCTGCAAATGCTCTTTGTCGAGTAATGCATTTAATTTGGCGTCTGTTTCCAGGTCCCTGCCCCATAGTTTTGTAGAATCCGGATGTGAAAAGAAATAGCCGTCTTTATCAACAAGGTAAAGTTTACCGGATTCTCTCAGGTTTGTAGAATCAATTCCGGCTAAAAATAATTTTGCATTCGCGGTCAACAAAATAATGCCTGCTCTGTTTCCGTTCGGATAAAAGACAGGGGTTGCATAACTTAAAACTGGTTGGTAAGGTATTGTAACTTCATTATTTTCCATAAGTAAATAAATATTTGATACGTAAAACTCCCCATCATTCATCTTCATTGTCTGTTTAAAAAAATTATGGTGCGATTGATCTTGCAAAAATTCTGATTCAATAATTGTTATTTGTGATTTATCATTGTTCAACCGAAATAACTCTTCTCCGGATTCGTTAATATAGGAAAGATGATGATAGATCGTATTATGTCTTGCAAAATTTACTAAATTCGTTTCCATCTCTGTTAGTGCGTTTTGCAATTGCCGTTCGTTCCTGGCCTGGATGAAGCGCAAAACTCTGTACAAATCTCCGGATTCGCTAATATATTTTATGTCATGCATAACTCTTTTTAAATGTTGCTGCAGAGAGACGAGAGATATTCTCAGTTTATCAATTTTATAATTGACAGTGATTTCAGTGACGGTTCGACTGGCGGAAACATAGGTATAAACATAAAAAATTAAAGGAATTAGAAGTATAATTAGGAAAGCTGCGATCATTTTGTTTTGAATTCGTGAATGAATAAAATTCATTAGTTAGTCTCCTCAGTTTACCCGCTAAAGCTAAATTTAAGTATGGATAACGACGATTTACACATTAAGCTCCCCCAAGCAATGTTTTTAATAGTTAGTATTTATTTAAGGATCGAATCATGACCTGTGAAAAGTTCAATTTTTTTTCTTCTTGTTTAATTTCATTGCTCACTTTTTCCACCAAAACGGCGATTTTTGAACCAGGAAAATTATACCGGGATTCCCCCATTTTTTCTATTGTTTCATCGATAATAATACGTGCCATAGGCCCAATAACAGTTACAAGTTCTTGTTCCATTGTTTTAAAAAAGTTAGCTGTGACAGACTGTATTTGAACACGACTGGAAGATTTTTCCTGAATTAAACCTGTTAATGTTAAATTATAAATTGTTTTAGCGACTTCAAATTCATCTTTTCCTGTTAAATCGACAATATCACTTATTGTTCGCACGCCATTTATCTGAGAGATTATCTCCCATTCCATCGGAGTTAGATTAACTCCGCTCGCATTGCTGCCCTGAACAAGTTCCGAAACCATGTTCATCGATCGAACGACACTTTTAATTTTTTTCCAGTCCTCGGTTTTTTTTTCGCCTTCTTTTAGCAATAATTCTGTATTTTGTTTGATGCTTGTCTGCGAGGTATCTGCACTATTTTCAAATTGAAAACGGCCATCAATCCAACCAAGCATATTCAACAACGCAATTTCTCCGGTTGAAGAACCAGCAGTACAATGAATAATTTGCCCATTCTTAACATAAATCTCGCCGTCAGCAACACTATTGGTTACAGCAAGGCATCCATTCATCTTGCCTGAATTAAGCATCTTTAGAATTTGTAATAACGACATTTCAGAAATATTACCTGATAGCGTTTCGGCCATCGTATTACCTCTTTATATAATTAATATACGTAGATTTATTTGAGGTTTTACGCTCCACAAATCTGTATTTTTTGGTTCGTATTCGCGCGATACTGAAAATAAAAACGAAATAGTGGATTTCGTGTGAAAACGCAAGAATGTCAAAAAGTTAGCTGCTTTATGATTATGCTTTTGCGTAAAAAATATTATGAACAACTAATTGCTTAAGGCGTGATAAATTTTACAAAAAATAATCCAAGTATAATAAAAATTTAAAAATGTAAATCACGCAGATAATAACTATATAAAATAATAAAAGTTGTTCGCAATTAATATACCAATCTATTGATAAGATTGTTACAATATCTTTAAATGGTAGATTGTAAAAAAAGAATGAATTATAACTGATGTATTAATATAAATGTAAGTTCGTTGTTATTTAATGTGTAAGTAATTGAAACAATTGTATTATTATGAAACAAATTAAATTAGATTAAAATTATATTTTATTTAACCGAAAATTAGTCGGCTGATTATATGATGGATAAAAAAAGAATGGTTCAATTTTGGGCCAGTATGTTAAGGGGAGTAATGTGTGATATTAGAGTTATCAATTTGCGCCCAGGCGAAAATAAAAAAAAAGAAACCCATCTGCTGATGGGTTTCTGATAACAACGAAAGGTTTTAAATGAATTTAAACGGGCGCGGGGGGCGTTTTTTGGATGTCCAGGAACCAGGTACAGCGGTTTTAGCGTTCTCTTTAGATTCAGATTTTTTTTCTGGAATAAATACATTACTTTTTGTCCGCTTTTTAGAAATCGCAAACGATTTTTCTGCATATTTAAGTATACGAGAATCAAGTCCTTCAGAGGCAATTTCTTTGGTAAACTCTCGACGTCCGGCTACAATGTTTTCAATATATTCGTCGATTTGATCTTGCGAGTAAAAGTTGTGAGGATCAAATTTAGATAAGTCCTGTCCTTCGCAGGATATAATTTCTTCTGTGCCCAGCATTTGTTTTTCATAACGATTTGTTCCTCGTAAATCACCTCTTTGGACTGCTGCCATTAAATCAATTGGAACGCGAACGACTTTCCGGATCAGGCGTTTTTTAGGAGTCTCGCCATCCATATATTCATCAAGTATTTCTCCGACACCACCGGTATTATATTGGTAAAATTGAACTTTTCCCGGAAAACGCTCCATCAAATCCATAATGATGTCATGAAATCTATTCACTTTTCGGGCTCTGGATCCGACAATAAATGGATCGGTTCCCACAATCCGCACAGATTCTCCGGCTTTTAATGGCTGGGACGCGTAGCTGTGCGTGGATTCTCCCCAAAGGTAGGCGAGTACAGCTTGTTCGGCAGTTAATTTTTGCGAGAAAGGCATGATCGTATTTCGGCGGGTAATGAAAGCAAAAATAATTCCATCCAATTCTTCTAAAGAAGGCAGATTAATGGTATCAGATTCAATACTAACCAGTCGCCGACCACGTTTAATACGTAGTTTGCTTTTCTGAATTACGGATCTTCCATTTGCACATAAGCTCTCATCAAGGAAGTCAGGATTCCCTTTTGAATCGATCATTACGTTTTCATAAAGCGCTGATTTATCGATTAATGCATAATACATTGCTTCCTGCAATTTTTCATCCACATCAGTTTTTACAAAAAAACCAGCTTCACTGCCATACGCCGAGCCATCACGGCGCAGGAAAACGATGTCATCCTGGGTGGCCTCTGTTTTTTCGCCTCGTTTGTGGTCCAGTCCTAATTGATGACACGACCAGGTTGATTTTCCCGTTGCCGTTAAGCCAAACAGGAAAACACCAATAGTTTTTATTTTGTCGTCTTTGACATCTCGTACGTACACGGTTTTGGTCCCGGCGTGGAGGCCTAACATATCATGTTCGTCTGCATACCACATTGCCTGCCGTAAAAATCCTTTTTTATCTTCACCCATGTAATCTGAGCCCAGTGCAATATTCAAATTATATTCAGGAAGCGTAAGCACCTGTTGCCTGATTTGATGTTCTTCTGGAATATGAATCATTGTGAATTCAGGCCCGGGGCGTCCGCTGGGTTCAAACATGGTATTCGCCCACATGTAGGCAATGCGATAATTTTTCGGATCGGCAACGGAAATATATAAGTTGCAAATGGGATTGTACTCACTGTTATTTCCCATTTGCCGCTGAATATGGACAAACGGCAATGTTCGCAGCATGTGAAGTACATTATGAAGTTCGTTTGGTGCTGATTCGATAATATTTTTATGTAATTCTGTTGGCCTTGGAAGACGTACATTTTCGCTTCCCATATAAACAGTGCGCGGGGCAATTCGGCTGGAAATTGCTGAACGCCAGCCATAAGAACCAAATTTAGTTTTTGTACCTGTTTTAAACGCTGGTTTTTTTATTTTTTTTAAAGGGAGATGTTGGATGTTCGGTCCGTTTAGTAGTGGTACCATATTTTCATAAAACTGGCGGTAAGCATCTTCATCATATTTGGGTGTGGACATGCGTATTCCTTAAATTAGATAATGAACAATTTTTAAGTCAACTCAATAATTCTTTGATGATAGAATTAAATTACAGAAAAAATTATCGAAAATCAAGAACAAAATTTTATACAAGGTTGCATGAGAACTTATGGTAAAAAAATGTTGCAAATCAACTTATTTTTCCATATATTGAACGTTATCCAATAGATAGTTACTTAACCTGCATTATTCACAAAACGTGCCACAGAAGCACAGAGGTCACAGAGAAACAACAACTTGTGTGCATATTGCTTTTTAACCTGAGTTAAGAAAAATACGAGTTGCTATTGTTTGCGTAATGTTTTGAAAATAAAAACGCTGTGTACTCTGAGCCTCTGTGGCTATGAATTTTTCAGGTTAAATATTTATTGAATTTTATCTGCAATAAACTAACTAAAATTGCGGCTTCAAGGAGGCACTATGGAATTTATTTCGCTTAATTTAATTATCATTATAGCTGTTGTTATTGTTCTGATTGTACTGTTTTTTATTGCGTTATCCCGGCAATATCATAAAGCAGGGCCAAATGAGGCCTTGATAATCTCTGGTGGCAGGACGCGTAAAATACAGGATCCTGACGGAACTGTAAAAAAAATCGGCTATCGAATAAGTATCGGTGGCGGCACATTAGTAAAGCCACTTGTAGAGCGAGTGGAAATATTGCCGTTGAATGTTATCACACTGAACATTAAAACCCCTGAAGTTCTTACTGCACAGGGAGTACAGGTAATTGCAGAGGCGCTGGCGCAGGTGAAAATCAGCAGTGAAGAATATGCGATTCGTCGTGCAGCCGAACAATTTTTGGGCAAAAATTCAGACGCCGTTCGTGATGTTGCGGACGGGGTTTTGGAAGGTGTTATGAGGGCTGTATTAGGTACAATGACTGTTGAAGAAATTTATCAAAATCGTGAGAAGTTTGCTGAAAAAGTGAAGCAAGCTGTTTCCGAGGATTTTACTAAGATGGGATTGGAACTGCTTTCGTTTGCATTACGCGATATTAGTGATACAAAAGGATATTTGGCTGCGTTGGGACAACCGCGGATTGCCCAGGTTAAAAAGGATGCTTCTATTGCCCAGGCCGAGGCGGATAAAGACGCCTCAATTAAAGCGGCGCAAGCGCGAAAAGACGGCGATATTGCAAAGTTAAAAGCAGAGACCGAAATCGCTAAAGCAAACCGTGATTTTGAAGCAAATCGTGCATCATTCCAGGTAAGTATCAACCAGGCGAAAGCACAGGCTGATTTTGCCTATGATCTTGAAAAACAAAAAATGAACCAGCAGATAAGAAGAGAAGAATCTCAGGTGAAATTAATTGAAAAAGAGAATGCGATCAAAATTGAAGATATGGAAATTCAGCGTCGGGAAAAGGAGCTTGATTCATCTGTAAAAAAAGAAGCTGATGCTAAAAAATATCAATCACAAGCCGAAGCAGATGCAGAAAGTTATCGACTGGCTGCAGAAGCAAAAGGACGAGCCGAAGCACGTAAACTTGAGACTGAAACAGAAGCTGAATTCATCCGATCACAGGGAGAGGCAGAAGCGGAGTCTATGCGCATGAAAGCCGAGGCATGGAAAGATTACAATGAGGCTGCCATTTATAAAATGGTGATTGATGCATTACCCGAATTAGCGCGGGCTATATCTGAACCGCTTTCAAAAGTTGATAAAATTGTGATGATCGATAGCGGGGGAGAGGGATCACCCGGAATTTCCAGGTTAACAGGCCAGGTAGCACAGGTTTTAGCGCAAATGCCAACTGTAGTCGAATCGCTAAGTGGGGTGGATATGAAAAAACTTTTGGAAAAATTACCAGGCCTTGCCAAAGAACAGACTCAGAAAAAAGACGCATCAAAATAGCAAAATTCATTTTAATATAAAACATTAAAACGGATATTATAATTTTTATGATTTCAGATAGAGTACAACGAATCGGTTATTCACCAACTTTACGGATTACCGCAAAAGCCAGAGCAATGCGCGAACAAGGCATTGATGTTATTGATTTAAGTGTGGGTGAGCCCGATTTTCCGACTCCGGAATTTATTAAAGAAGCAGGTAAAAAAGCTATCGATGAAAACTATACAAAATATACTGCAAATGCAGGTATGCCGGAGTTGAAACAGGCGATTATTCGACGGTTGCATGAGGATTATGGCGTAACGTACAACCCAAACCAGGTTATTGTCTCCAGTGGCGCTAAAAATTGTCTTTATAATTTATGTATCGCACTATTTAATAAAGGGGAAGAAGCGATTATTCCCGCGCCATATTGGGTATCCTATCCCCACATGGTAAATCTGGCCAAAGGTGTACCGGTAATTGTTCCGACACGAGAAGAAAATGGTTTCCGGCTGACTGCAAAAGAATTAAGCCGCGCCATTAACAGTAATACAAAAGCGCTTATTCTGAATAATCCCTCTAATCCTACCGGATCGGCTTATTCTCGGGAAGAACTGGAAGATATTGTGGAAATTGCGGTCAACGAGGGTTTAGTCATAATTGCAGACGAAATTTATTCAAAACTTGTTTATGATGGTTTCCGGTTTTTTAGCATCGCTTCTTTGGGTGAAGATGTGAAAAAAAATTCAGTCATCATTAATGGCTTTTCCAAATCTTATGCCATGACCGGTTGGCGGTTGGGATTTGCCGCTGGTCCCGAAGAATTGATCGCTGGAATGGATAAAGTGCAAAGTCACAATACATCAAACGCTTCGTCTATTTCGCAAATGGCCGGAATTACCGCGCTAAATGGTCCGCAAAATGACGTCAACAAAATGCTGGCGGATTTTCAGCGCCGACGTGATTATATGCACTATCGGCTGATGCAAATTCCAGGAGTTTCCTGTTATAAACCCCAGGGCGCTTTTTACGTGTTTCCAAATTTTTCCGCTTATTATGACATGGCGTATGAAAATAATCAGATTCGTAATTCACATGGATTAGCATACTATCTGATCAAACATGCGCATGTCGCTATTGTTCCCGGAGATGCTTTTGGCGCCGATACTTTTATAAGACTTTCCTATGCCACTTCAATGGAAAAAATTGAACAGGCAATGGATCGTATCTCAAAAGCAATGGAAAAATTAACTCTGGTTAAGAAAAAACAAGCGAAACCGTTGAACAATACTGTGACCAAGCGCACGGATTTTGTGGAAACAGAAGTAAATATCAGCATGGAACGACGAGACGCCCTTGTTGCTGAAAGCGAAGATTTCCTGACGCATGAGGGATATTATGAATGGAATGTTAATATTGCCGGTATGATTATTCAATTGAGAACAAACAGTCCGCATTTGTATGATTTCTGGCTGGAAAATTTTTACCCTGCTCAATTGGAAACCGATTTAGAACCTCATGCAGTTATTTACGCAGTAAATTGGATTACCGGTCGTGAGCCCGGAGCTTATTATAATTCCGACTCCCGCACTGCATTCTACTTTAAATCTGCATTTTATCCGCAATTACGTAGCCTGGCCCTCGGAATTGTACAGGATATTACCGAACGGCTGTATGATCTTCATGTCGTAAGAGCTCAGTCCATCGATATAAATGGAAAAGCAACGCTATTTATGGGCGCACCAGGCACTGGTAAAATGACACAGTTTGCAGAATTTTTACGTTTAAATCACGCAAAATTGCATTCCAGTGATGTGGTTTTCCTGCGATATCTTTCCGAGCAGGCAATGGCAGATGTGGTTGAACGTAAATTTTTAATGAGAACAGATTTTGTTGAAAAATTACCATCCATGGCGCCACTATTTGAAAAAAGTAAGTGCGAAAATGTGATTACATTTAAAGATGATTGCATGAATGAAAAATGCAAAAATCAGGATGATTGCCAATTAGATCAGGGAGCGCCTTATTGTTTTAAAGGAGCTCCTGTTTCAATGGCAATGTTGGATCCATATTGGCTGAGAGGCCCGGAAAAACATGTGAAGCGTTCGGCGGTCAAGTCTGTTATCCTGTTTGCCAAAGATGCGCTTTCGCCCGTAATTCAAAAATTAAATCCTGAAGATGCGATAAAAATACTGGAAGAAGGGCGAGCGCAAACTGATTACGGCGCCATCAGAAATATCCCGTTTTTCAATCCCCATCTGTTAGTTCGCTCCATGGACCGGATTGAATTGCAAAAACGATATTTTAATAAATTATTCCAGATTGCGCCCTGCTACCTAATAAACACTTCCGGGGAACAATCGAAAGATATTTTTGCCAGGTTAAAAGCCCTATTAGAGGATGATTTGGAAAAGGCGTTGAAATAAAGAATCAGAGGTTATTAATAACAGGTCATTCGATTTTTCGGATGTATCTGTCATTAGAAGGGAGACTTTCCATGAGGTATAAAAATGCTATAATGATTTCGATAGTATTCATTTTTATCGCCACGTGTGCATCGGTTGTGCGCGTTAGTGATATCAAACAACGCCCCCGGGAGTACCATGACAAACATATTACAATAAGTGGAACAGTGGATGACGTGATTACGTTGCCAATTCTGGGGGTTGGTGTTTACCAAATTGACGATGGGTCTGGGCAAATTTGGGTCAAACCGAGCGGAGACGTCCCTTATAAAGGCGATCGTGTTCGAGTCGGCGGAACAATTAAAGTGGGAATCGAAATATCAGGAAAAACATTTGGACTTCTTTTAATCGAAGATAGCCCCCAGGAAAAGAACTCAAATTAGGTCTATCAACATACGGGAACTAATGTATTTTTTTTCACGTTAAAAATACAGCTTTACAAGATACATTCGGACAAATGAGTAGCATGGCTGGCAATGAAATAAAGTGTTGAATAAAACCTTATTATGTGAGGTTTGTAATGAAAATATTTTCAAGAACGATTATTCTGTTTATCGTTGTGTTCGTTATTATTGGCCCGGGGGTTATTTACTCGGCTGATATGGCAGGCTTTAATTTTTTGAGAACTCATGTGAGCGCCCGTGCATCGGCTATGGCTGGCGCTTTTATTGCAATTCCCGGAGATGTACATGCAATGCTCTTCAACCCTGCCGGAATGGCCACCATAAATCACCGCGTGGCAAGCGTAACGTACTTAAACCATCTGCTCGATTTTCAATCCGGCTTTGTCGGGTATGCGCAACCGTTTAGAAATTACGGTGTTCTGGGAGTTGGAATTAATTATATGGATTATGGAACGTTTAATGAAACAGACGGTAATGGGGAAAAATATGGCACTTTTGGCGCCAGTAGTTTTGTGGTTTCCACAGCAATCGGAAAGGAATTTTTCAATGGTGCGTCAGCAGGGATTGGATTCAAATATATTCGTAGTGAAATAGAACGCTTTACCGCGCAGGCTTATGCAGTTGATGTCGGCCTTCTTTATGACGTTCCTTTTACTGAAGATTTGAATATAGCTGTCACTGTCTCCAATATCGGACAGGCAACGTCTGCTTTTATTAAAACCAAAGAAGATATGCCGCTAAAATATGCTGCCGGTTTCTCGAAAAAATTAGCCCATTTACCTTTGTTGTTAAATGTTCTTGTTTATAAGTATGTTGATTTTGATTTCCAATTCGCACTCGGTGGTGAATTTACGCTTTCTCCGGGATTGGTACTCCGGTTGGGTTATAATTCAATCGGAAGAGATCAAAGAGTTGATGGTGATTTGGATCAGGTCGCTGGTGGGTCGGTTGGATTTGGATATCAATGGAAACAATTTTCTCTGGATTATTCCCTGTCGTCCATGGGAGAAATTGGTTCCTTAAACAGACTTACCTTTTCTGCTTCACTCTAAATTCAACACTTATGTCCGATTATTAGATTTTCGATATCATTCCGACATCAAATCGACGCAAGTTGATAGATGTCGGATTATCTTTTTGTTGTACATTTAATAAAATAGGATGGCAGTGTGAAATCAACTATAACCACGCGAAAAGTGTATCTTGATCACAGTGCAACAACACCGGTTGATCCTCAGGTTTTGGAAGCAATGATGCCCTTTTTTACAAATAAATTTGGCAATGCATCAAGCATTCATTTGTTTGGTCGTCAGGCCAAAGTTGCACTGGAGGAAGCTAGAGAAACACTTTCCCACTTTATAAATGCTCAATCCCGTGAAATTTATTTCACCAGCGGTGGTACTGAATCGGATAACATGGCAATTAAAGGCGTTGTCTGGCAACTGCGCGAAAAAGGCAATCATATTATTACGTCTAAAGTTGAACACCATGCTGTTTTACATACGTGTGAATATTTGAAAAAACAGGGATTTGATGTTACATTTTTAAAACCTGATAAATATGGGATGATACAACCGGAATCTGTCGATGAAGCGATTACTGATAAAACAATTTTAATAACCATCATGCATGCGAATAATGAGGTGGGAACAATCAATCCCATCGCTGAGATCGGAAAAATCGCCAGAGAACACGGGATTTTATTTCATTCGGATGCAGTGCAATCTTTTGGTAAACTAAAAATAAATGTTTCCGAAATACCCGTAGATATATTAAGTTTTTCCGGACACAAAATATATGGTCCGAAAGGAACCGGCGCTCTGTATATAAGGAAAGGAGTTCGCCTGGCAAAATTTATGCACGGTGGCGTTCATGAACAAAATCGTCGGGCTGGCACTGAAAATATTCCGGGAATTATGGGGCTTGCCAAGGCGGTTGAAATATGTGAACAAAAAATGGAAAAAGACCAGGCGGATATCGGTAATTTGCGTGATTTGTTGTATAATAAACTGAATCAAAAAATTCCCCGTATTTTCCTGAACGGTCATCCTGAAAAACGACTGTATAACAATCTCAATCTGTCATTCGGGGGAATTGAGGGAGAATCCCTGTTGCTCAGTCTTGATTTAAAGGGAATCGCAACATCGAGTGGCTCCGCGTGCACTTCGGGTGCGGTCGATCCGTCCCATGTTTTAAGGGCAATGAATGTACCGCCGGAACGTGCGCAATCTTCTATTCGTTTTACTTTAGGAAGAACCAATTCAATGGAAGATATCGATTATGTATGTGAAATATTACCGTCAACAGTAAGCCGGTTAAGAGCGATGTCTCCGCTTGCATAAATTATGAAGGTAGTTTGAAAGGAATGGAAAAGAAAAACGTGGCTGTTGCCATGAGCGGCGGCGTGGATAGCTCGGTCGCTGCTGCTTTGCTACATAAACAGCAACACAATGTTGTTGGATTGACAATGCATCTCTGGGATTATGACGGGGTTGGCGGAAATGAATTAAATGAAGCAAACTGTTGTTCTATGGAAAGCATTCATGACGCCAGGGCTGTATGCGATAAAATTGGTGTTCCACATTATGTGGTTGATGTCCGCAAAGAGTTTAGAACAAAAATAATTGCGGATTTTATTTCCGAGTATATGCACGGTCGTACGCCAAATCCCTGTATTTTATGCAACTCGATTATGAAATGGACAGTCTTATATAAAAGAGCTACTGAACTTGGAGCGGATTATCTGGCCACAGGGCATTATGCAATCGTTGAATACAACGAGCAAAAACAACGATTTGTATTGAGAAAAGGAATTGATCATACAAAAGATCAGTCGTACGCGCTCTGGGCGCTTACTCAGGAACAACTGAAGATTACTGAATTTCCGCTCGGAAAATTATCGAAATCAATAGTACGAGAGATCGCGGCTGAATTTGGATTGAAAACAAAGCAAAAACAAGAAAGCCAGGATATTTGTTTTATCCCGGATAATGATTACAACCGATTTTTGCATGAGCAAGACCCGGAGTTGAGTGAAAAAGTACAGGGCGGTGAAATCGTTGATACAAGCGGTAATATGCTGGGAAATCATAAGGGATACCCTTTTTATACTGTTGGGCAACGGCGGGGATTGGGCGTCGCACTCGGTAAACCGATTTATGTTGTTGATATCGATGCAGAAAATAACCGAATTGTTGTTGGTGATAAAACTGATTTGCTAAGCCATGGCTTGATTGCAACACAAGCGAACTGGATTTCACACCAGCCTGTAAAACAAGGGATAGAGGCTGAGGCGAAAATTCGGTATAATGATCCGGGAAAAATGGCAACGGTCTTTGCACTTAGTGAAACAGAAATTAAAGTGTTATTTCATGAACCTGCAGAAGCAGTTACGCCTGGGCAATCTGTTGTGTTTTATAATAATGATATTGTGTTAGGTGGCGGAATCATTACTAACAACCTATAAAACAATAAACCGATATAGAATTTGAGAAAGGATTCATAATCGCCGATAAAAAAATATTGACTTTTCTTAAAAAATTTAGTTAATTACTAATTGAACAGGAACGAAATACAGTGCCTATTAATGATGTTGTTGAAAAAGTCTATTTTTCAAGAATTCCCAATGCGTAAGTGCAATATTAACGTTATCAAAATTTATGATAACTGACTAAATCAACCACATCATTAATGTGCCTGGCTTTCGATTATGTTCCAATTTGAAAATTAATTTCAAAGTGATTTGTCATTGCAGATGTAAATGGAGGGATATAACATGCGAAAATTATTCATGATGATAATAATTCTGTCAATAGTACCAACGTTGGCGTTTGGGCAGTTGAAAAGACAAAATGACACTGTTGATATAAAAAGTGCAATCATTGAGCCGCTGGGAAACACGCTTTCTGGCATTGGACTGATTGATCCTTCCAAACTATCAATGAGTCACAGTTTTTCAATGTCTTATTTTTCGTTTGGAGGAAACAGTTTAAGCCAAAGTCTGTACCTGAATACCATTCGTTATCAGATTGCAGATCCATTAACCTTAAAACTTCAATGGGGAATCCAGAATTTTCCGCACAATACGTTTATGGCAAATCATCCGGCGTTTAAAGGAGGCCCTTTCATATCCGGCGCTGAGTTGGATTATCGCCCCACTGAAAATGTTCTTGTGAAATTTCAATATAATACCATGCCCGGATATTATAGCAACTATCGCTATCCATATTATTCACGTTTCAATAATTTTTGGGATACAGAAGAATAGAACGTGTTAAAGCAATTCGTTTGCTTTTAGAGAGAGGCCTACAATGCCAATAAGACCCGGTGGCAGGAGAGTACTAAGGAAAAAGCCGCCTAAGAAAAATAAAATTTTAAATATCAACATTACTGAAAAGCTTCGGAACATTGCATTAACGATTTTTATGTGGTTCCTGGGGTTTGCAAATCTCATTATTGTTGTCTCATTTCTTTTTCAATCTCTTAAAGCGAGTCAGGAAGACGTTCAACCAGTCACTCCAAAACCAAAGGTAATTCAGCAATCTGTTGAGAAAACGAAAGAAACTTTAATTCAGGTTGAGGTTTTGAACGGGTGCGGGGAAAATAAAATCGCGGCGCGGTTAAGAAATTATCTCGTTGACCGAAATATTGATGTTGTTGATTTTAAAAATTATGATCGATACGATATTGCTGAAACACTGATAATTGATCGAAAATATATGGATTTAAGACTTGCCAAAAAAATTGCCACTAGTGTTGGCGTAGACGATAAAAATGTATTCCCTCAGATTAGTCCGCAACGAAAATTGGATGTCTCAGTTATTATCGGACATGATTTTATGGATTTGAAGGCGTTCAGGGAAATTTTTACTCAACAAAAAAATAAATAGTACTCTTTTAACCCTTTGAATTCCCCATAATAAATCAAGCCCGGGAAATACCTTCTTTTATTCCTGGCTTTATATTAGAATGATGAATACTACTTAATGCGAAAGACCAGATTCTGATGCAGATTATATATAACCTTATTGTAATTCCACTGTTGTATCTTGGTTTTCATGTGGCTGGCCTGTTCAATGAAAAAATCCGCCGTGGAATTCGGGGAAGAAAAAATTTATTGCCAACGATTGTAAATGATTTGAAAAATATCAATAAAAAAAAAGCATGGTTTCATATTTCTTCTTACGGTGAATATGAACAGGCGAAACCAGTGATGTTGCAATTAAAAGCAGCTCGACCAGATATAGCCATCATTGTATCATTCTTCTCTCCATCCGCGTATGAACATATAAAGCTGTCTCAACCTGTTGATTATATTTGCTATTTGCCAATGGATAGCAAGGCAAATGCAACACGGTTTGTGTCGATTGTGGCGCCAATGTTGGCTGTGGTTGTCAGGCACGATATTTGGCCGAATTTTATCTGGGAACTTAATCAACAGCATATCCCTGTCGTACTTATCGATGCGTCCATTCCTCAAAAATCATCCCGGCTTTGGCCAATTTTTAAAGGATTTAACCGGAATTTATATAGCAACTTTAGTTTTATTCTCGCGATCTCAAAATTTCAAAGTAAAACTTTCAATGATTTATTAGGTCATAATCAAAAGACAATATTAACAGGCGATACAAAATTTGACCAGGTATACCAACGGACCAGAGAAACGGATAAAGTCGCGCATTTGGTAAATCATCCATATTTGAAAAAAAAACCAATATGGATTATTGGCAGTAGCTGGCCCGAAGATGAAAAACGTGTAATAACTGCTTTTGCCCGTCTGAAAAATAAACACCATAAATTGTTAATGATTATCGCCCCACATGAACCCACAGAACAACGGGTTTCTGAAATCGAAAAGCAACTTGCTGCACTTAACATCAGCGCTATTCGATATTCAGAGCTAACAGAAAATAACTCAGATTTTGATGCGCTTGTTGTGAATAAAATGGGATTATTGGCAAATATTTACAGCGTTGGAATAGCTGCTTTTGTGGGCGGAAGTTATGCGCAAAATGTCCATAATGTGCTGGAGCCGGCAGCTCATGGTATACCGGTCCTGTTTGGTCCCAAAATTAACACACAGCCCGAGGCAAAATTGTTAGTAGCAACAGCGGGCGGATTCATCGTGAAAACGGTAGATGAAATTGTTAACAAAATGGATGTATTACTGAACAATCGGGATATGGCGCATAAAACCGGTGAGAACGCGAAGGATCTGGTGATGGAGCATGTAGGGGCTGCGGAAAAGACAACCTCTGTGCTATTGAAGGTATTACAGAATCAATCATAATTCGTTATCAGGGATAAAATTGGAATGGCTTTAAAAACAATTGAATGGAATAGCGGAACGGTTCGAATTATCGACCAGACAAAGCTACCGCTGGAACTCGAATATGTGGAAACCGATGATTACCATGTTCTGGGAGAAGCAATAAAGCAACTGAAAGTTAGGGGAGCGCCGGCCATTGGCATTGCTGCGGCCTTTGGGGTGATTCTTGGTGTGCAACACCTGAAAAATTTGAATCGTGATACATTTCGTCGGGAAGCGCACAAAATTATTGACTATCTTGCCAAAACCCGGCCAACTGCGGTGAATTTATTCTGGGCGCTTGATCGCATGCGCACACTTTTGGACAATTCGGATGAGGATAAGGATATAGAACATACTAAACTTCGGCTGCTTCATGAGGCGCACAATATCCTCGAGCAAGACAGAAAAATTTGCAGAGCTTTAGGACGGAACGGAGCAAAGCTTCTGAAAGATAATTCCACTGTACTTACTCATTGTAATGCCGGATTACTTGCCACCGCGGATTACGGAACAGCGCTCGGCGTTATCTATGCAGCCAAAGAACAGGGCAAAAACATTCGGGTTTATGCTGATGAAACCAGGCCATTACTCCAGGGCGCCAGACTGACAACCTGGGAACTGATGCAAAACAAGATCGATGTGACGTTAATTTGCGACAACACGGCTGCCTATGTTATGCAACAGGGGAAAATTGATTATGTTCTCGTGGGAGCGGATCGTATCGCTGCAAACGGGGATACTGCAAATAAAATTGGTACATACAATGTGGCAGTGCTTGCACATTATCATCACGTACCGTTTTATGTTGTCGCTCCTGTCTCCAGTTTAGATATATCACTGGATAGCGGTCACCAAATACCGATTGAAGAAAGGGCAACCAGTGAAGTAACCACCGGTTTTGGGAAACAAATCGCCCCGTCCGACGTTGATGTATATAGCCCGGCGTTTGATATTACACCGCATCATTTAATTACCGCGATCGTAACGGAAAAAGGCGTTATACACGCTCCCTACCAGGATAAATTAAAAATAAATTAACTATTCAGGCGTCACTCCTGAGAATGCAGGAGTCTCCCTTTTCAATGTGAATAAGTGAGATAAAAATTTATATCATACCGGCAAAGAAAAGCATTTTCTGATTGAAGAATTATGAAGACCTGTTATGTGTACATGATGGCAAACAAGCATAATAATGTACTTTACATCGGAGTTACAAACAACCTTATTAGACGTGTGTATGAACATAAAAAGAATTTGATCGGGGGATTTACAAAAAAATACAATTGCCGCTTGCTACCAGACACTTTTTGTAAAATGTCATTTTTTGGCGTCATTCCTGCGAATGCAGGAATCCCCTAAATTTATAATAATCAGGAGATTCCGGGACAAGCCCGGAATGACATTTAACAAAAAAATCAGACTTATGATACAGCTTCTATCGGGCATCCACTTTGCTTAATT
>CAZCJL010000098.1:0-26958 GCA_964498785.1 uncultured Cytophagia bacterium
AAGAGAATCCGAAAGCTTTGATGCACACCATCAATTATTGAATGGATACAAAATTAACTTTATTAATATTATTTTTAACCAGATATTCAGAAAATGGTCTGTTCATTGTCATTTTTAATGTTAGTTTATCTTTTGAAATTATTAAAATTATTAGGTAGTTTTCCAGATTATATCATTTAGTTCTGATTTCTCAAATAAAGAAATTCCCTGGTCCAAACCATAGTTTAATACTTTTGATAGAGTTCTTAATTTTTGATGGTGAGTATATGTCTGTCGATCGTTTTTTAAGGGAAAAATTGTATTGTTAGTTAATAATGGGTCTATATTTTTATCCATCCCATGTTGCACAACCGCTCGATCCCAGGCAACTGTATGCGGGATTGGAGAAAATGAGGTTAACCGGACTTTTGCGCCGAGAGAATTCACGAAAATCATACTGTCAACAACTTCATCAAGCGCCTGACCCGGCAGCCCCATGATCACATATACATCGATGTGTTTTCTGTTAAAGTTAGCTTTTTCAAGATTATCTAACGCATTGCTCAGGGAATCGTCAGTAACTTTATGGTTCATCTCTTTTTGTCGATCTTTGTTCGAGCTTTCATAACTCAACCGGATTGTTTTAAAATGTGTTTTGAACATCATTTTTGCCATGTCTGTATCGATCTTCCCGGGATGAAGACCATTTGGCGTATGAAAGTTCACATTTATGGATTTGCAAAGACATCCCTCCAAAATTTTTATGATGTGTGATTGTTTGTTTATTAACAGTGCATCATCAAGAAAAGCAAACTGATGCACATGTCTTTTCCGGTAGTGATATTCAATGTGATCAATAATTTTGTACGCTTCTTTTTGTTCAAAAGGCCCTGATAATAAATGGGACGCGCAAAATGAACATCGATAAGGGCAGCCTTTGGATGTTATTACCGGAATTGACGCCAATGTTTCGTAATAATGGTAGGATGGGGCCGGCATATCTTTCCATTTTTCCGGAAACTGATTCCAGTCCGATTCATTATCTGTAAGTTGATTTACTGTTTGCAGAGCCTGCTTTTCACCAGGGCCTTTAATGACGATATCCGCTCCTGAAAAATTTACCGCATGTGCGTAGAAAAAAGTCGCGTATACACCGCCTAATATTATTTTCACGTCCGGAAATACTTGTTTTAACACCTCAATCGCTTTGAACGGCCCCGGATACCAGTATGTCATCATCGATGTGATGAGGATAACATCTGGCTTTGGAATGTGTGTTAATGCTGTCTTGAAAATATTCTGCGGCATTCCATAGCGGCAGAATTTTCGGGTGATATCTGCAAGTATTTGAGGTTTGTCGACTTCTTGTCTAAGAAATTTACCAGTTCCAAATTTATGTTTTATCGATATGTGCTTTTTTGATTTTTGTGCGATTAACGGGTGAAACCGATCCATGCAATCAATCAAATAGGTTTTATATCCGAAACGTTCCAGAATGGTTCCGATTGAAAGCAGCCCGATTGGTTTAATCCAGAAATCATAAGCTGCAAAATCGTAAATCCATGGATTGACCAGTAAAATAGTATTGTTTTTCATAGCGATGATAATTTTTATTGTTGAAATAAAGACGGAGCCTGCCGGATAAGCCAGGCTCCGCGGTATGACTCAAAAATCTGCACCATGATTACAGTTATTTTTTTATTTTATCGAAAAATATTTTGAAGAGATCTATAGGAATAGGAAATACAACAGTAGAATTATTTTCTGATGCCACATCGGTAAGTGTTTGCAGAAAACGAAGCTGCAGCGCCATCGGATGCGCCTCGATTACGCTGGCGGCTTCTGACAGTTTTTCCGAGGCTTCGTATTCACCTGCTGCATGGATCACTTTTGCGCGTCGTTCTCGTTCGGATTCTGCCTGTCTTGCCATGGCTCGTTGCATTTCCTGAGGTAAATCGACATGCTTAATTTCAACCAAACTGACCTTAATTCCCCAGGGATCTGTTTGATTATCAATAATTTCCTGCAGCTCCTGATTTATTTTATCACGGGCTGATAATAATTCGTCCAAATCCGCCTGTCCCAAAATGCTGCGAAGCGTGGTTTGCGCTAACTGAGATGTTGCAAACAGATAGTCTTCCACTTCGACAACCGCTTTGGTTGGTTCAATCACCCGAAAATAGAGAACTGCATTTACTTTTATCGAGACATTGTCCTTTGTGATTACATCCTGTGGCGGAACGTCCATCGCAAGTGTTCTGAGGCTTATTTTTACCATGCGATCAATCATCGGAATGAGTAAAATAAGTCCTGGACCTTTGGCGCCGGCGAGACGCCCCAATCGGAAAATAACACCGCGCTCATATTCTTTCAAAATTTTGATAGCGCTTGCCAGGATAAAGAACACGATAATTAGTACAGGAACTAAAAAGTTTTGCATAATATTTCTCCTTAATCTGAAAATCTATATGTTAACTAATTTTTGTGACTTTTAATTTTAAACCGTCAACATTTTCCACAATTATTTTTTCTCCCTTTTTGATCAGTTCATCGCTAAAGGCTTTCCAATATTCTCCGTGAACCTTCACATCTCCCTCTGGCGCAATTTTTGAAATTGCAATCCCAGTTTCTCCGATTATTCCCTCCTTGCCGGTTGTTACTTTTGTTAATTTTGTTTTTAAAGCCATGCTGATGGCAAAAATAAAGAAAGCAGCCACGGTAATTGTGACAGCTAATATAATGGTTAGCGGAAGATGGATATTCATGGTGGGAGTGCTTTTAAATAACATTAATGATCCGAGTAACATAGCGACAATCCCTCCGATTGTTAAAACGCCGTAACTTGTAATTTTAACTTCCAGAATGAACAGAATAGTAGCAAATAAAATAAGAAGAATCCCGGCTGCGTTCACCGGTAGCTGTTGTAATGCGAAAAAAGCCAGAATCAAAAAGATACCGCCGAGAACGCCAGGAAATATTGCACCTGGATTGGATAGTTCAAAATAAATTCCGAGAATTCCCAACATCATTAAAATATATGCGATCGATGGATTGGATATCATGTCCAGAATTTTTGCACGTATATTCATTTCATGTACAATAATTTTAGCTTTTTTTGTTTTTAGCGTTACAATACCCGTGTCGACCTCGGCTGTTTTTCCGTTGAGTAAAACGAGCAAGCTATCGACATTGGGGCAGATATAATCGATGACATTATTTTCAAGCGCTTCGGTTTCTGTGGCAGAGATGCTCAGTTTTACCGCCTGAACGACCCATTCCGGATTGCGACCCCGTTTTTCTGCAATTGATTGATTGAAAGATGCCCACCAGTTTGTGGCTTTCTGAATTCCGACATCCGAGGAATCTGTTTTACCGCCACCAGTTACAGGATGCGCCGCGCCAATACTTGTTCCGGGAGCCATAACCGCAAAATGAGCGGCAATTGTGATAGATACTCCGGCAGAAACCGCTCCTGCACCACTGGGAGAAACGTAAACCACTAATGGTACATTAGAACTCAGCATTCGCTTCACAATTTTTTGCGTCGCTGATAGGAGACCTCCGGGTGTATCAAGTTCAATAATCAGACATCTGGCGTTGTTCGTTTCCGCCCGGTCGATTGCTTCAATTATAAAATTACCTGATGCAGGATTAATTGTGCCGCCCTGAATTTGGATGAGATCGACATGTGCGGTTTGGGCAAATATTGACTGTGCATTTATGAGCGAAACTAAAAAAAATGCTAAGATAAAAACGTGGCGTATTTTCATTTATCTTCTCTTTAATAAATAAATAATGACCGAAATTACCAGGCTGATTATAATGCTCGATGTTAACGGAAAATAAATAGTGAAATTCTTTTTCTTGATCAATATATCACCTGGAAGATGACCAATTAAAGGCAACTTTTTAATATACATTAAAATTAAGCCAAAGACAACAAAAATAATTCCGATTAATAATACGGCTTTGCCAGCGCTTTGAGCGTTCATCGTTCAACTCGTTAAATTTAGGAAAGAATTTATATTCTAACTCGGTATATTTAAATTAATTTCAATGGATTAGAACCAGATAGATATATTCAAAAAAAAAAATATTTCTTGACTTTTAACAGAATTTTTTATTAATTATAGCATCAAATCCCTGCAAGTGTACGGTGGGATAATTATAAAGAGCCAACACCTACATTATGGGAGCTTCGCTCTGGACGTGTATTACAAGCCTCTCTGCCAACGGCGGATAGTGGAAGTAAAAAGCGTTTGGGCTGGTACCCACCGTGTCAAACACGGTTCTTTATAACCCCATCTCGTTGCAGGGATTTTTCATTTTACGAGATGTCGAAAAGTGTGTCCAGTCTCATTCGATCAAAAATATCTTTCATTAGCGGTTGCAGGTTCCATAATTTTAATGTCTTACCCATCTTTGTGATTTCACCTCTTGCTTTTATTAAAACCCCAATACCTGAACTATTCATGACGCTTACATTGCTCATATTAATTATAAAAGTGTCCACATCCATTGTTAGCGTCTGATTTATTTCTTCAGAGAAAATATCCGTCACACCAAGATAAATTCTTTTCTCAAGGACTGTTATCAATAATTCTTTTTCTTGTTCCGTTACGCGGATAGTTTGAAAAGCCATAAGTTCACCTATATTTTATAACTCTGTGGATCCAACACAAATTGTTGACATGTGTCGTTTTGATTGACAGTTTTATTTTTGAGCCGGCATTTAAGATAAAAATATGCCCCACTTTCACCATGAAAATAAACAATGCGATGTTTACAATATTGGCATGTTTTATCAATCCGGATGACCTTTTCAGATGTTAGCGTATCAAAATCATTTATTGCTTTTTCAAAATTGACAAATAAAGCCATAATTTTTTGGGCTAATTTTTTAATTCGAAAAAGCATTATGAATTGAACAACAACAAGGCATAACAATATTAGGAACAGAAAAACGACTAAATCAGAAACATTGGTATCCATGATGAATATTTTCTCTTTTGTTTAAATGAAATTATATCGATCAAGGCTCCGATATTGTATGGCCTCGCTCACGTGCATCGGTAGAATACGGTCGCTGTGTTCCAGGTCTGCTATGGTGCGGCTTACTTTCAGAATTCTGTCATAAGCCCGAGCCGATAGACCCAGTTTTGTGATCGCTGTTTTTAGCAGGTTTTCACCCTCAGTATCTAAACTGCAAAAATATCGGATGTCCTTTGTTTCCATTCGAGCGTTACAAAAAATATGTTTCTTGTCTTTAAATCGCTGTAATTGAGTTTTACGTGTGCGTTTTACACGATCCCGGATTGTTTCCGATGTATCGCCCTTATAAATGCTGGTTAAGTCGCTGTATTTAACTGAGGGCACTTCAATATGAATGTCGATTCGGTCAAGCAGGGGCCCTGAAACTCTCGATAAATAACGCTGAATTTGCGGGGGGGTGCACGAACATTCGTTGTTTGGGTCAGTGCTATATCCGCAGGGACAGGGATTCATCGCAGCGGCAAGCATAAATTCTGCCGGGTATGTTAGCGACAGCAATGCTCTCGAAATCGTTACTTTACCATCTTCCAGTGGCTGGCGCATGACTTCCAGCACGTTTTTTCGAAATTCCGGCAACTCATCGAGAAACAAAACGCCATGATGTGAAAGGCTCACTTCTCCCGGACGCGGAACCTGCCCGCCGCCGATCAATCCGGCGTCGGATATTGTATGATGCGGCGATCGAAACGGGCGTGTTGCTATCAGCGCTGTATTGGAAGCAAGCAAGCCTGCCACAGAATGAATCTTTGTTGTTTCCAGCGCTTCGTCCAGTGTAAGATCCGGCAGAATTGTTGACAGTCGTTTTGCAAGCATTGTTTTCCCGGAACCAGGAGGTCCGATCATCAAAATATTGTGTCCACCGGCGGCTGCTACTTCCAGCGCTCGTTTTACATGCTCCTGACCCTTCACATCCTGGAAATCGACATGAGATTTACGACTTTCAGAAAATACTTCATTCAAATCAATGGTAAAAGGCTGTGGCTTGGTTTCACTTTCAAAAAACGCAACTGCTTCATTTAGACTTTCAACAGGATATACATTTATACCCTGAGCCATGGCCGCTTCTTTCGCGTTTTTCTTCGGAAGAACTATTCCTTTGAATTTTTTATGGCTGATTTCGACAGAAATGGGCAACGCACCATGGATTGGTCTCAGTGCACCGTCCAGTGACAGCTCGCCGAGGATCACATAGTCTGATATTTGTTCCTGCGTAAGTACGCCGGATGCTGTTAAAATCCCTACAGCAATTGAAAGGTCAAATGCAGAGCCTTCTTTTTTTATATCAGCCGGAGCTAAATTGATTGTGATACGTTTTTGAGGAAATGGCAAATCAGAGTTTTTAATAGCCGCGCTCACGCGCTCTTTAGATTCTTTTACTGCATTATCTGGTAGGCCCACGATCGCAAAGGCAGGAAGCTGACTTTCTAAATGAGTTTCTACGTCTACCGGATAAGCATCAATGCCCAATACCGCGGCACATAATACTTTTGCTAACATAGCGCTCCCTTTTTTAACGAATTAATATATACGAATTTATTCATAAATAGTCAATGAAAAAATCCATTCAATTAAAAAAAATTATCTATTTTAGCAAATTTAGACAAATTTATATCGAATTCCCTTTTAGCATACATAAAATCGAATAGTGTATTAGGCAAATGATTACAATTTAACGTCTTTGCAATCAAGAAATACCTAAAATTCTAAAATGAAAATTTACTATTCAGCATCGAGCTGTCGGGGCTGTATTAAAAGTCCCGAATTTGTATTTTGCAAATTCATGAGGAATTGCGATCCAATCGCTGCTCTACTAAAAAATATTACATAACCTGCATTACTCACAAATCGTGCCACAGAAGGTATCCCTCCGCACAGAAATCACAGAGAAACAATAACGTGTGTGCACATTACTTTTCAAACTGAGTTAAGAAAAATTCGAGTTAATATTGTTTGCCTAACGTTTTGAAAATAAAAGCTCTGTGTACTCTGAACCTCTGTGGTTATGACTTTTTCAGGATAAGAAAGATTAACTTTTGATACAGCCCCACTCCATTAAAATACTCCTAAAAGCGCTTCTTAAAATTATCGCATCAGCATCATCTTTTTCACCGCCTTTTTATCATCTGTTTGCATTTGATAGAAATAGATTCCGGAAACTACCTGACGTCCGCTATCATCTGTTCCGTCCCATTGAATTTTGTGATTTCCTGCAGCAAGCTGAGTGTTCAATAATGTTGTTATCTCCTGACCGAGCGTATTGAATACTTTCACCGTAACCTTTGAACCATTCGTTAATAGAAACGGGATCCTGGTTGTTGGATTGAACGGATTCGGGAAATTTTGCATTAATTGAAAATCAGCGGGCGCCTGATAGGAGATCATTATTTCATGCTCTTCCACTAATGTCACAGTTCCGGGGACTTCGATATAAGCTTCCATCATTTCGCCAGCCGGACTGATATCCTTTATTGCGAACCCGCTTGGCGATCCATCGCTCCAATTCAAATTCAGATCGTAGCCTGTCTCAGGATCAGACCCATCCCACAGTGCTTTTGAATTATTGAAAGGCGGACCGTAGACCGGACGAATCATTCGAATGACTCTTCTGCCCCAATCGTTAGCGCCAATTTTACTCCAGTTGGCAGGGTCTACACCAGCCGGCGCCGGCAGATTTTTATAAATATCGGGATCTTCAATGATGTGCCATATTGCCAGTCCTTTATCCGGGAGATTTGAATCATAGTTCACGTTTGGCTGCCGGTTTTCGACAATGAAATATTCTCCTGCTCCGTACGAAGGATCGTGGAGGACAAAAGCAACGTGCGAATTTTCTACTGCTTCAAACGGATACCAGCCGCTTTCACGGACAATCGGCGGCTGGATCCAGCCAAGCCTGATTTTATGAAACGGATCGAGGTGATTGTCACCCATTGTGGCGTCCATCAACGAATAGACTCCTGCGGCGTACGGAAAGAAGAAATTGAAGTACATGTCCGGCAGGTTTAAAAACAGGTGACTTAATTCATGAGCGACTAATCCCAAATTCGGTGGCGAGCCGATATATGCCTCTGCGATCAGCGGAATAATGACGCCATCCACGACCAGCGCTTCATTATTGGGAACCTGTCTTCCCAACGGAACCCTGACTGTACCGAACGGATTGTTTTGCGGAATGACTATTAATATTCCCAGCTCGTCCGGTTGAAGGGTGCCGTCCCCATCCCGGTCAAAGCTGGCAAAATCAAAGGACTGACCTGCCTTGCGAACGGCTTCCGCCCATTTTTCGATATGTCCGCTCAGAAAGCCATCGCCATCAACATCGGTAGTTTCTGCTGGCGCCCAGTAGTGACTGGCGGGCTTATCTGCGTTATACCAGCCTTTAACGCCGGCAGGATTCAGGAAAAAGCGATTGTGTGAATTCGTGATGAAATAATCGCGGACGCTGGGTTGGCTTCCGAAAATGAGATTTTCCACATCTGTTTTGGAGGGCGCCGGATGTTCGGCACGATGCGGATCCCACAAAATTACCAACATCGGATGATCGCCGAAAACCGGTTTTACACCATTGAACGGATCAGTCATATCAGGACAGGGGGTTGGCGTGGTTATGATCGTCATGTTGCGGTCACCCATATATGCGGCGCCGCCTCCATCGACAGTCCATTGTAATGCTACCTGATGAAATTGACCATCGCCCAAATGGGGTGCGATAAAAATCATGCGGTTCGTTCCGATCAAATTTCCGTCAGCGAACAAAACGTCCGTTGGTTCCAGGGGATTGCCATCCACAACCGCGCGTACGAACATCCGTTTACCGGAGGTGCAATATGCTTCAGCCGTTAAAGCGACGCTCAAATTGCCGTTTACCGGTATTTTGACAGATGTACTTAAATCCGGAATATCCACAAAAGTATTTGCGGTGGTAGAAACACTCGGTCCGCTGGGAGCGCTGACAGAGAGAATTCCGCCCCTTCCTTCGACCAATGCCTGTGGGTTGGAGCAGCCGAAAGTAAAACTGCGATCACCCATATATGCAGTGCCGCCGTTATCAACCAGCCATTGTACTTTTACGGAATGTGAGCCCACATCAAGATTGGATTTCACAAAGGTGAAACTGTGGGTCCCTTTAAATCCACCAACGGCAAACACAACATCCTCCGGACTGCATGGCTCGCCGTTCACCAGCACGCGTACAAACATTCGTTTGTTATCCGTGGTTTCCGCTTCTCCGGTGATCGTGATTACAGCGTCTCCGGGCTCCGGCATATTAATATTAAACGAAAGATTCGGGATGTCCGAAAAACTGCTGCTCGTTGTGGAGACATCCGGTCCGCCGGGCGCGGCGACTGTGTTAAGAATATCGGGCGCTGTTGTCACGGTGATGGTACGATCTCCTAAATACGCGGTCCCGCCGTTATCGACCAGGTACTGAAATGTCACATTATGATGTCCACCGCCAACATCTGTCGCAAAATTGAATGAATGCACACCGGTAAAACCATCGTTGGCAAAGACGACGTCACTCGGATTGGCTGGTTCTCCGTCAACCAGTGCCCGGACAAACATCCGTTTGCCCGCGGTAACTTCCGCTTCGGCGCTCATTGTGATCACAACATGGGACGGAAAATACTGGAAAAAATGCAGCGAAAGATCAGGAATGTCCTGGAACTGGGAGGACGTTGTCGTGACATCGGGACCACTGGGCGCGGCTTTCACGTAAATATAACCGTCACCAGGACCATTTACAGAAAATGACGGCGAGGCTGCAAATAAGAGAACGAAAGCGATGAGTAAAATTTTCTTTGAATACATAAAAAACCTCCTCTTTAATGAAAAAATAAATATTTGATGGCTTCGTAGAAAGTCGACGAGACGCTCGATGTGCACTATATAATGTGTTGTATTATAGCTAAATCATCAATATATTGTGCTACATTTTAATCCGTCTGACTTTTTACGAGTTCATCATATTTGATAAAATGGAGTGATTCTTGATTTTGTTGTTCCGGATGATTCTAATATTCAGCACTGATTCAATGGTAGGCAGAAGTATAACTTATAAAGCAAAATAGTAGATAGAGTCATTTGGAAAAGTCAATGAAATAAAGATAGTAAAATAAAAACGAAATGTCAATAAACAATTTTATGCCCGAAACATCTCACCTGAATTTACGTTTCATTGAACATAATCCCAACACATTTACTGAGGCCTGAATGCTGACACTTTTGCTTAAAACCCGATTCCGTATTTACCGCAATTACATCCGGCATCATTTCGACCGTGTCACAGTGTTGGAAATTAGTATTATCATTTTCATATTTCTGCTTTTACTGGCGCGCTCTCCTGCTGACATCGGCTATAATATGCGTTTCCTGCGGAGTGAAAATTTCACTCCGACGTATCTCCGCCTGTTCCCGTTGTTGATAATCTGCTTCTATGTCATTTCAGAATTCATGGCGATTATCACCCGGAAGAGAGAGTCTGACTGGAAAATTCTCGGCACATTGCCATTCCGCCGAAACGAGATTATTCATTTTTACCTCATCCGGCACTTTCTGAAAATTGCACCGCTTTTTCTCATATTGGCGATGCTTTTCTGGGCAGGAACCGGGATGTCGATTTTGCAGAAAGCGAGCCAATTTGTTGCTGCATCCGGATTTCTGATATTGTTGCAAGTCATATCATTTTGGCAGGCGAATGTATTCCAACAGCCAAATCGATGGCGCTGGTTGTTGAGGGAGTTATCGCTATTGATGATTCTAATGTCTGGTGTCTATTTTTTACCCGCTGTCCTTGGTAATTTGATTTACTGCTGGATCACCATTCCATTTCTGCTAATAGCAGATTGCCTGTTGTTGAAAAATCTTTATGCATCATTTCATCCTGCGAGCGATAAAATCAAAATAATAAAAAAGAGCACTCATTCAAACCAGTATCATTATTTCACCATACCATTATCGCATCGCTGCGGTCCGTTAACACGTCTGCTCTGGCGTGACTTCACATGTCTCTGGCGCAGACAACGATCTGTTTTTATGTGGCCGATATTCGGCACGCTTGTCATGTTGATAAACGTTTCCGCAGCAAAGCAATCGACAGAAGCTGGTTTTGGTAATGTTGTCATTCAATCGATTTTCGGGATTTTCATTATCAACAGCCTGCTGAAAGTTTACGAAGCTGATGCCGGACATTTTCACCTCGACCGGTCCCTGCCAATTTCGCCGCGCAGAATCTGGTGGGCGCGCTGGCTGATGACGGGTATCATCATCGCCAGCCAGTGGATCGTGCCGGCGCTGGTACTTTTGCTCAAATTCCATCCTGATCTTAACTTCGTCCTGTTTTCCGCAGCCGGATTAATTCTCATCCCTGCAATTCTGGCGACCATCCAGTGCAACGCGGCGTTCAGCCTGTTTCCGCACATTAAATACAGCGGGTTGATCATCATGCTTTCCATCGTGCTGATCATCCTGTTCTGGTTTTTCATGCCTTTCGGATCGGTCATTATTCTGCTGACGCTTGTCTACTGGATCCGAAAATCGCAGCGTAATTTCAAATCAAAGGAAATCGAATGATTCAAATCAAAAATATACAAAAAGCCTTCGATGCCACAATCGCACTGAACAGAATCTCTTTCGACATATCAGACGGCGAAATTTGCGGACTGGTCGGTCCCAACGGTGCCGGAAAATCGACATTGTTTAAGATCATCATGGGATTGCTGGAGCAGGATGCCGGAACAATCATCTTAAATGGCGAGGAAATCCGGTTTGGCGATACCGAATACAAGCAGTTGATTGGATATGCTCCGGAAGAACCGGTATTGTACGAATATCTCACAGGTGTCGAATTCCTGCAATTCATCGCCGCAGCGAAACAGATGCCGCCGGAAATCCGGGCAGATCGCATTAATCACTGGCTGGATTTTTTCTCGTTGACTCCGAAAGCGCATGAGCTTGTGAAAAATTATTCCCAGGGCATGCGCCGCAAACTCAGCCTGATCGCGGCGCTGTTATCCGATCCCAAATTCCTGCTACTGGATGAAGCCACAAACGGACTCGATCCGTCAAGCAGTTTCAAATTCAAGGAATATTTGAAGAAGTTTTGCGCGGACGGCGGAACGGTGCTGTTCTCCACGCATATCATCGAAACTGCAGAGCATCTGTGCAACCGGATTGTCATCCTTAATAAAGGGGAAATCGTGAAGCAGTTGAAACAGGCAGATTGGGAGCATCTGCGGGAAAACAATTCATCGCTGGAAATGTTGTTTATGGGGTTGGTGGATATGGAGGAAGATTAAATAGGAGTCGTTCATAGCTCTGATCTTTCGGATCGAATGTTTCGTTTTCTGGATTCATAAATATCCTCTATGATTTCATCCGCATCTCGATCATCCTGCCGCTTTCCACCAAAATATGCGAGCACTTTCTTTTGATTTTCGATTCGAGAAATTGAAATGCGTATTTTAGAGTGCGTTTTAAGATTCAATTTTTTCAATATGCCTTCCGGTATTGGTATATGTCCATCCGGATGATTCTCGGTGGTGTACTCGAATATTTTCATGGAATTACCTTATTTTAGAAGCTTGTCAATATTTGATATGAATTCTTTAACTTCAGGAATCAAAGGATCTACCGTAACAGCATCATAATAAACAAAGTCTATGTAGTCCGCTTCCTGCCTTAAATCAAATAAATTATTGAATAATTTACCGTATTTTTTATCAATTTTTCCGGTTTTAACAAAATGGCGATTAAAAAGAGATTTGACACTACTGTGTTTGCTATATTTAAATGAATGCATTTCAAGGAGTGCGATTATAGCATAAAAGCAAGCATAATACAACCTGTTGGCACATGTATTCCAATGCTTTTCATTTTTCAACAAGATAGCTTCTTCGAATGTTTCTTTTGCCCTGTCAATACGGTATTTAATGAGATCCTGCAGATATTTATCCTTCACAGCAGTATCCCTTCTTCTTCTACATTTTTTTTAAATGGTAGTACTGAATATTGGGGAGAATTCCATTCTTCTTTTGTTCTTATGATGCTGCTGAATACTTCGTTTGTTTCTAATTCTGTTTCATATAAAGCATCTGATAATTCATTTTTTACCTGCCTGTCAACCGGGTCATTCAATAAAATCAGAATATCCCAATCCGAATCATTCTCCATATCACCGCGGGCTCTTGAGCCATAAAGGATTACATCCGCATCCGGTCTAATGGAATTAACCGTTTTTCGAATTTTAGTCAGAACTTTTTCAGTTCCGGGAATTCTTTTTTTCCATTCTCTAATTGATTTCATACAAAGGCTTTCCTATTCTTACAACATATTAAATATAAAAATAATTCTTTCAAATTGCAATAACAAAATCGCCGCAGACCGACCATCAAATCACTTGTATTTTTTTGCAAATTCCCTGACATATTTCCCAATCACAGCCATATTCCGATCCGGGTCTTCCAGATTGCGGGGATAATAATAGTACGTCAGCAGATCGATATCCTTGCCGATCACTTCGGGCAGGCGCTTTTCCATGATGGGAATATCCTCATTTTGCAGATTGTGATTTTCGATCAGCCAGAACGTCTTTTTGCCATTCTTCCGTGCAGCTGTCAGGAAGCGCTCTCCTGCATCATCGCCCAGCAAAACTTTGCCCTCGCTTTCGGCAGTGCCGCGATCATCTGTGCGCCAGGGACGTCCGTCGCAGCCGAAATAATCGAGACCCCTGGTTGTGGCTGCCAGCTCGACCACCCAGGTCGGCAGATTGGCATAACCGAACATCGAAGTGATCTTTTCCGGATGCTTCCTTTTAATATGCAAATTCACATCCGAAAGGAAATTAACAAACGCCCGACAATGTTTCTCGACCGGCGCATCGGCTCCTAAATTTTCAATGGCTTTCGGGCTGAAATCTTTTGTCGTGAATATTTTCGGCTCATCCCAGATAATTCCCTTCACCTGCCAGATCGAAAATATTTCATCGACTGTTTTTTTGAAGAATTCCACGGTTTCCGGATAATGGATGCTGCTGTACGGACCGAACACACCGCGATCCGGAGGATTTCCATCTTTGTCGAGAATCCACGTCCGGGGATGATTTACAGCGAATGGGCTGGGGACTTTGGGCGCGCCGGCAAATAATCCTGCCCATCGGGAAGGAACTGCAAATACATCGATGCCTGCTTTCGCGGCTTCGTTGCAGATGATTTCCAAATTTTCTTTCGCCGCAAATAAATCCTGCTCCAAAATCGCCAGTGAAACCGCGTTCGTGCCAACATCCGCCATCCATTTCATGTCTTCGCGAATATGGCGGGGAACCAGAGTGTAGGTGTGCGCCCTGAAATAATAGGCATTGATAATTTTCGATTGTGCGGCTTCATTTTTGGCAAATAATTTGTGAGAAAAAAGCGCTGCGGTAATTCCGCTGCCAGTCATCTTTATAAATTTTCTTCGGTTCATGCGTTCTCCGGAAAATCAAATGTAATGCAATTAGTCCGTCCCATGCCCCCACTCTTTATTCGGCTCTGCCGACGTCCGAATCACAAGCGTCCCGCCGTTGACGATCTGATCATGGGTGATATAACTTTGATTGAACGGTTCGCCGCTTAGTGTGGCAGATTTGATGTAATAACTTGTGTCGCTGAAATCTTCTGTGAGAATAGTAAATGTCTTTTCATCGGATAATTTAAAAACGATTTTTTCGAAAATCGGCGTGCTCATTTGAAAGACCGGATCGCCGACCAGCACCGGATACATTCCCATCGAGCTCAACACAAACCAGCCGGACATGGTACCTTCGTCGTCATCCATTTCCGGGATGTAGCCTTCGGGATCGGCTTTGTAAATTCTGCCGGTGTACGGCTCATCCCATTTTTCATGCGTGCCGTAATACTGATCCGTCTCTTTAGTCAAAATTTCATTGACCCATTTTTGCGTGAGCCACGGGGCATCCCCAAAATTGAACATGAACGGCACATGAATATCCGGTTGATTGCCGTGATTGTAGAGATAATTATCAAAGAAATAAGACAATTGCTCGACATATTTATCCTTGCCACCAATCATATCGATGATGCCGTGGACATCGAATTGCACATGCCAGCGATATTGCCACAGTGTTCCTTCGTACAGACCGTCGCCGTGCATGATGTCAGATTTATCGGTGATCGTTAAAAAATATTTTTTCCACACCGGTTTATATTCCTGCGCTTTCGCCATGAATAATTGATAGTCATCTTCTTTATCCAAAATTTTGGCGAATTGCGCCATCGCCCAGTAATCATAACACAGCTCCAGTTTTTTATCCGGGGTTTTGTCGAATTGATTGGTGATTTCGGCACACAGTTTTTGATATACCGGCGATATATCAAAATCAGTAATTCCCCGGCGGTACAAATCAAGCAGTGTGACGACCGTATGCTCTGTCCGCACCGTGGGGACCGGCTCGTAATATCCGCTCCAGCACGGTTTCCCGAAACGATACAAATCCACCAGCGAACGGGCAATATCCCTGGACACATCCGGTATAATAATCGCATACAGACTGAACTTGTTCCGGAAATTATCCCACATCGACCAGCAATCATAGTGCGTGTAATCATCAGCCGTGTGAATATTGCCATCCGTACCCTGAAACTGGTGTTCTCTGTTTTCGGATTGCACCGGATTGAGCAGCGTATGATACAGGTGGGTGTAAAAGAGCGTTTTATATTCCTCTTTCCCTTCGACGATGATGCGGGATAGCAATTGCTCCCATCGCTGCGCTGCCCGGTCTTTTGCCTGATCAAAAGTGAGCTGCCTTGTCCCGCTTTCCCATTCGGCTCTGGCATCGTCACGACTGATGGGGGAAACAGTAACTTTTAATTGAATTTGTTCGTCAGCCATGGTTTTGAAATAAGACGTGAGAATCAGATCATTTTCACTGATCGCAGTCAGGTTTTTATCACACCAGATATGATAATGAACCGTGTACCGACCCACATTGCAGACATTTTTGGCAGAGACCGTGACAACCAGCTCGCGCTCGTTTATTTGTTCATAATCGGCAGCAATGAAATCCGCGAACGAACTTTTCAGATCGAATCGAAGAAACGCGCTGTCGCTCGCCGGAAACATGTAGCGATGAAAACCGGTCTGATTCGTGGCAGTCAGTTTGGCGGTGATGCCATTTTCAAATTCCACTGAATAATAACCCGGGGCAGCTTTCTCTGTCTCTTTTTTAAATGACAGGCTTATACCAGTAATCGATCCGGTCCCGGGCAGTATTCGTAAATTGCCACCGGCGCCACTGCATCCCACGCCACCGATTCGGTTGTGAGAAAAACCGGATATTTTTGTCGAATAGTAGTTGTAGCCGCTGTGATTTCCGGGATCGGTATCCGGTCCCAATTTAATCATCCCCCAGGGAACAGTCGCCGCCGGATCAAGCTGCCCGTTGTCATTAGCAGTACACATAAAAAGATCGACATAGTTAGTGCAGTTTTGAGAAGAAAGAGAGATATTGCTGGTTATTAAAATCAGAATTAATGCGAGTTTTGGCTTCATAATGGCTCTCATTTTTGTTTGTAAGATAATCTTTTTTTAATGTATGTAAATTGCGGCTAATTGTCAATAAAAAAGAGGCATTTAAATCGAATTGAACCAGATTTCCGAAGTTTTCAAAACTTCGGAAATCTTCTGCAATTCAATGAGTGGAAAACGGATTTACGACGCACTTCATCGCAATGCATTCATCGACTCGAAGCGTCAGACAAGGTGTGCGCACGCAAAGCGTACGCACGGGATTTTTCTTCTAAACCATCTCATAAATCCATTTATCGGTGTACGTATCCGGGCGGGCGTCGAGCATGGCGCTGGCGATCTGGTGGACGTATTTGGGGGTGATGAGTCTCATGCACTGGAAATGTCCATGGGGGCAATATCTGCCGCCGTGTTTACCGCAGGGGCGGCAATCGAGATTGACTTCGAGCAGGCGGTCGTTTTTCCGGTACGGGTAGAAACCGAATTCTTTGACAGTGGGACCGAAAACCGCCAGTACGTCCGTCTGCACGGCATTGGCAATATGCATTGGCGCACTGTCGTTGGTAACGAGCAGATGAAGTTTTTTGATCAATGCGGTAGATTCCAGAATATTCAGGATTCCTGCCATGTTGTATACTTTCACGCCTGCCTGCTGCGCGATGTGATTGCACAGTTCCCGTTCCGCCTTTCCGCCCAGCAGCACAATGCCGACATCATTCCACGCCAGTCGCCGGATCAGTCCGACATAATATTCCGGAGGCCACATTTTCGTAAACCACACCGATCCTGGAGCGACCCCGATAGTGAAAGGATGCTGCGCGGCGATCACGTTGAACAACTGGCTCGCTTTTTCCTCCTCGACGTCAGACCAGAAAATTTCGGTGTGACTGTCGAACTGATTTTCTGAGAACGGCGACAGTAATTTCAGATATCGCTCACGCGTATGCAGATGCTGTTCATAAGGCACACGGGTTGTTAAAAATTTTTGAAAATCGAATCCAATCCGCATGGGAATTCCAGCCTGTCGCATGAGCAGCGCCGAGGTCAGCGAACTTTGCGCCGAGATCGCTATTTCGTAGTTTGTCTTCCGGAATTGACCCACCAATTGTCGAAACGATTTTGTTTTGTTGCGTATCCCGTTTTTATTGAAAACAAGCGAGCGATTGATGTACGGATTGTATTTTAGAATAATCTGCGTCCCGGGAATGGTGAGCACATCGATGGCTGCCTCGGGGAATAGTATGCTAAGCTCACGAATGAGCGGAGTGGTCAAAATCAGATCGCCCAGGAACGCGGTCTGGATGACCAGAATTTTTTCAAAGTCATAAGTTTTCATACGCATCTTTTGATTGGGGTGAAATCAATGAATTTTTTTCGATTGCCGCGCTTTGGTGTTTTTAATTCGTTGATCAGTGAAATATAACTTTCCGTCACGTCATCCACCGGGATGTCTTCCACGGAACCACCGCGCTCCGGAAGCGTAACCAGCCGGGAACGGGTGCTCAATGGCTTGAATTTGATAATGTTGTTGGGATTGTTCCAGAATAGAGCGACAATCGGGATATCGAATGCGGCAGCGATGTGAACGACAGAGGTATCGGGTGAAATCACAGTCTGCGCACGATTAACCACTGAGAACACTTCGATGATCGATGCCGTGGGGAAGGCGTGCGCGTTGGCGGTGGCGTCCACAATGTCCTGCACCATCGGGTAATCCGCGGGCGCCGAAACGAGCAGGCACGGCGTCTGATGATGCTGTAAAAACCGGATGAGCGCGATCCATTTTTCTGTGGTCCAGTAGCGTCTGGGAGAAGTCGCCGAAATATTGATACACGCATACCTGGAAATACTGTGCTGCTGTAAAAAGGTGTGAAGTTTTTCGTCTGCCTGTGAATCAGTGTAAAGCGTCGGGCGAAGTTGCGACAGGGGCGGTGTTTTGAGTCCCAGAGGACTTACGGCTGCCATATTTCGCTGCACCACATGTTTATCCCGTTGTTCGGTATGCGCGGGAAGGGAATGGTGGAAAACGCATTTGCCCGGAGCATTAAATCCCACTTTTATCCGGGCATTGGATAATTTGGCGAAATAGTAACTTTCGCTGGAATAATGGTCTTTGACGTCGATCCAGTAATCGTATTGTTCTTTCCGTAAATTACGGATCAGGTTGAGGTCTGATATCGGATTCTTTTTATAAATATACACTTTTTCGATGAACGGATGTCTCTCGGCAACTAAATAATTATGCTTTCCCGCTAACACCTGGATCTCATTATCCTGATTGAGTACTTTCAGCGATTTGAACAGTGGCGTCAATAAAATCATATCGCCGATGCGACCCATTTGAACGATGATTATTTTTTTTGCTGTCATTGTATTTATTTGATTAAAAGTTGTTCGATCTGTTCAACTGATTTCTGAACGTTAAATTTTGAAGCGATTGTTTCCCACCCTGCCTGACTAAATGTGCGACGCAGTTCGATATCCGTAAGTAATTGTAATGACTTTTGAAATAAACAGTCAACATCGTCAATGGCGCACAGGAATCCGTTTTCGTTGTCTGTTAGTAATTCGCCGGTTCCGCCAGCGTTTGTGGCAACCACCGGAATGCCCGCGGACATCGCTTCCATCACCACATTGGGGATCCCTTCATTGCGGGACGTGTGAAGAAACAGATCGCACTTTTGCAAATAAGGCTCGATGGATGGAACGTGTCCGCTAAATTCTACCGGCGCGCCGATTTCCCGCGCCTGCTGCTCCAGCCTGGACTTCTCCGGTCCGTCGCCGAGTAATATGCCTTTCACCGGAATATGCGAATTTAACATTGCGGCTATATTAAGGAAAATATGAAATCGCTTTACATTTACCAGCCGCCCTGCGCCGAGAATGACCAGTGGCTTTCTGTCGGCAACCGGCAGCTTTTCCCTGATCTGAGCGCCATTGTAGACCACGGATATTTTGTGTTCCAGTCCCCAGCCAAACGAGCGGTAGTGCTCCGCGATCTCCATGGAATTGCACACCAGCGTATCGTACAATGGCATCATCATGCGGTGTCTGCTTTTTTTATTGATCAATGAATAGCCATTTCGAAAAACGATCTTTTTAACTCCTAACAGACGACCGGCAACACCTGCGGTTGTAACGTCTTTATTAAAAATGAGAATGAGATAACCCGCGTTAATTTTTTTGAAATGGCGATACAGCCTGATGATGCTCACCGGATTATAATCGGGGCCAAAGACGAGCGGGTACATGTCGCAATCCAGCTCCTGAAATTTCTCCATAATTCTGGATGCAGGTCGGGCAATCAGCGCCACGCGATAGCCTTTTTCGATGAATGCGGCAGCCGTTTCATAGCACCATTTTTCACCGCCGCCATACATCTGTGGCGAGATCGAATTTACAAACAAAATGGTCTTGTCGATCATGGGTCATCCTGAAATTATAGATTTTGTGAGTCTCAAAGACTTCGGATATCTTTGTTTCAATCGCCAGTGCGTGGCACTTTTCCTCCTTCCCTTCGGATACTGGCAGTCGAACACCGATGTATTACCACGCACTTTACCTCACCTGCAATACCTCGTTAAAATAGTCCTCCATCTGCTCCTTCATTCGCATCAGTGAGAATTTTTCCATAACGTTCTGATGCGACCGTTGCGCCATGCGGCTGGTCAAAAGCTGATCCTGGTATAACTTTGTAAGATACGATGCGATTTCAGATACCGGCTCGTCATTTAGCAGGAAACCATTCTGTCCATGTTCCACAGCATATTCACTCCCTCCGGCGCGTGTGCTAATGACCGCATTGTTCAGGTACATCGCCTCCAGCAGCGCGTTGGCAAGTCCTTCATTTTTAGACGCGGAGATGAATACCTGACTAACTTTCAAATACGGATACGGATTTTCGATGAATCCAGTAAAATGCACATAATTCGTCACACCCGCGTCTTCGGCAATCTTTTGCAATGCTCCCGATTTTTCGCCAGCGCCGATGATGATCAATCCGGCATCGTTAATTTTCGACTGATTAACAAACTCTGCAAAACCCCGGAGCACAATATCAAAGGCTTTGCGCTTCGTGAGCTTTCCCATTGCAGTGATCAGAAATGGTTGATTCAGTTTAACAGGGACAGATGCTTCCGCCAGTGCGTCGATTTCGTCTGTATTCACGCCATTGTAAATGACCCGAATCTTCTCCGGTCTCATGAAAGAAGATTGCAACAAATGATCCCGAATCGACTCTGCGTTCACAATAATGCCATCTGTCAGCGTGTGATAAACAAACTTTTTAATGTGAGAATTATTCAAATCCCGGACAATACCCAATCGAACAATATTAATCCGTCGGAATAATTTTGCCAGCATGCCGCTGATGAAATATTCTTTCGGTTTGGTGGGAATCAGGATGTGAATGCGAAATCTGACAATCAAATACATCAGCCGAAAAATTGTGTACCCATCTGCTTCATTCGCAAATGGCAGCTTATATTTACGTACTCGAAACCGTTCGCCCACAATTTCCCGTCGATAGGCGACAAGCACCTGATGATTTTCCGCAAGCGTATGTGCGGCAATGTACATCCATTTTTCATTTCCGCCCCAGCTTTTTCCTGAATTCAGAAAAAGTATGTTATATCTGGCATTATTCATTAATTTATAAAACGCGAATCCGGCCACCCAATGGGATAACCGGACCCGCCTGTTCATGAGATGAAAAAAATTAATAGGTGGTTTCTATATTTGGCGTCATTTTTTGTGTATGATGTAACGTTTCTTGTTTTTTCTTCTGATAGATCAACATCAGGTTTCTGGTGTAGACGAGAAGACCGCTCGCCTGTCCCACGATAAACACCGGATCGGCGCGGTGGATTGCGTACATCAACAACATAATGCCGCCGGCAATGCTGATGTACCAGAAATAAATCGGAATAACACTCTGCTTCTTCTTTTCGGAAACAATCCATTGCACCAGGAACCG
Organism: uncultured Cytophagia bacterium; assembly: GCA_964498785.1. Classification (GTDB taxonomy): domain Bacteria; phylum Zhuqueibacterota; class Zhuqueibacteria; order Thermofontimicrobiales; family Thiofontviventaceae; genus Mariaggregatimicrobium. The sequence goes on from CAZCJL010000098.1 coordinate 21,530, forward strand.
GCTTCCGAAAAGTCCCTGTGCCGTAAATCCCAGATAAAGCCAAAAATTCATCGTTGATAAACCTCGCGTTTTAATTCGTTATCAGTACATAATGTTCATTTGCGATTTCATAATTGGAAACATGCGTAATCCGCTCTCCCCAGAATCCCTCTTTTTGTTTATAATGCTTTGTCTTCATCACCAGCATTCGTTTTTGTTCATCAAAATAATTCTCCAGTTCTTCTGTGGATAGCGCCGGTATAATTGTTTCCGCATAAAAATTCAAAATTCCGGGTCGCACTTTGTAAGAGGCAATATCGAATCCCGCCTCTTCCACTGCTTCTATTTCGTTGCCGATAGCGCGGGCAGAGAACATCGGATTCAGTTTCGGAGCAATATGCTGCACTGCGTACACCGAAAAAATCCACATTCCGATGAACAGCGTCGCAGCTATTCGCCTGATCTTCCGCGTAATGCAGAAAATAACGCCTGCGATGGTCAGGGGGATGAATGTATACGTGAGAAAGAAAATATTCAGATCCGCAACAACCGGAAATTTTTGCACGAAAAAGGGCACGATCGCAAAAATCCCGAAAGTGAGAATAACGCCCAATAGTCCGAAAGTAAAGGTGGTTTTATAATAGCGGATATTTCGCAGAAACAGATCGTTGAATAAGGCTCCCAGCATCAGTGACGTTGCCGGAACAAATGGCAGCAGGTAGATGAACAATTTACCGCTGACCAGCGAAATGGTAATGAAGCCGGTAATGAACCACCACACCAGCAGATGCAGCGCGTCCTTTGCTATGCGATTTACATGCGCAATTGCCGAGGGCAGAAAAAAGAACCACGGCAGCATTACCAGCGGTAGCAGTAGCAGGTAAAAATAGAACGGTTCTTTATGGCTGAATGAATTCACCGCTCTGCCGGCAATTTGTTTCACGAACAAATTGATTACAAAATCCTGATGTCCGGTCATCCATGCAATTCCCAGCCAGCCGCTAATGATTGCAAAAAACAGAATGAATCCCCAATTGATGATAAATCGTTTGAGCTCAGTCCAATTCTTTTTATGAATCAGAAAACCGATTGCCGGTAAAAAAGTAAATGAAAAACCGAAGGGTCCTTTCGTAAGCACTGCCAGTCCGGAGAACAGATAAAAGAGCACATAATACCAGGGATTTTGTCTCTTCAATCCGAGATAAAAAACATACAGCGCCCACATTACGAAAAAAGTCAGCAGCATATCCATGCGCACGATTTGTCCGCAAATAATGACCAGAAATGTGGACATAAAAATCAATGCGCTGAACACGCCGGCGCGTTGATTGAATAACTCTTTGCCAAAATAATAGATTAAAATAACACTTCCCAGCGTGCTGAGCCAGGTGATAATCATAAAACTAAACGGACTGATGCCGCCGACAACGCGTGATGAGATCGCGCTCAGCCAGAAATAGATTGGCGGTTTATCCGGATAAAATTCACCGTTCAGATGCGGCACGATCCATTGGCCGTACTCCGTCATTTCACGTAAGACTTCAGCGTAGCGCGCTTCGTCTTCCACCCAGAAATCCCGTGGAGAAACGATGCCGGGAAGAAAGTATAATAGTGTCAACAAAACTAAAACAATCAGCACACTGCTATTTTTCATAAACGACCTTTAAATTTTTTCCTTTTTTTGATTGATTGAAAACGGTAGTGGCACATAGGGCGTTGGTTGTTTTTCCTGTCTTGCCATTTGTCTTTTTCGAATGAATAAAACGATTGCCGCAAAAATTGAAAACATTAAAACATTCTGTAGCACCGTAAACGGGATGCTTATTTTATTTGAATAAGTGGGCAAGTCGCGACCATTGTAACGAATTACCGGATTCAAATATAAAGAATTTGTCGGAGATATGATTTCTGTTCGTACATAGAGATAATCTTCCCGTAGCTCAATTTCAGCAGTATTGTTGTTCATCACAATTTTTAATATTTCTCCATTATTTCCAATGAATCTGATCTTATCTGCCGGTTTGTCAATTGTGATCTTCAATGTGCTGCTATCGATTTCAACATTTTTCAAAAAAATACTATTCCGCCCGTGATGACCGGTAACTGCATACATCTGTCCTTTTTTCAGGGCTGAAATTACGTCCTTTTTACAGGGAGAATTTGCATGAATCATTGTCCAGCGAACACCTGTTTTCCTCGGATGATAGATATCGTGGGAATCATCATTTCCCATAATCCAGACCACTTTTCCGGATGACAGCGCTGTGTCCAACAATTGAAGTGTTTGCATCTTCTTTTTATTGATCTCGATAGCATCGAAACCTGTCAACCGAATCATGTCGCGCTGGGAATATCCACCCATCCATGGCGGATGCGCTAAAACGATAAATGTACTATCGCTATTGAGCCGGTTGAGAATATTTTGCTTGTGATGCCTGTGTTGTCCGAAAAAATAATCCCGCCATTCTACCTGCTCTGCTCCGATTGCAAGCTGATGTGTCTTGAAAAGGCTATACCCGTGTTCATACACTGGAATGTAATCCGGCGCGTTGAAACGATATGTATTCACTTTCTGGTAATCGGAAAACGCTACAATATCGTAGCCCATGTCTTTATAAAATTGATAAATCGTATCGCTCTGATTGTCGCCGTTGGTAACTCCGCCCCATGAATGTGCATGCAGGTGAAAATTTCCTTTTAACCAGTGTCCCTGAATATTCTCATAAGGATTATACCAATGAGACCCATTAAAAGGAGTTCGCTTTTTAAATTGATAAACAGGACACAGAAAATATTGCAGCGTCATGATTAAAATGATCAGAATTAGCACATACCACAGCAGAAGCCCGGATCGTTTGAGGATATTAAACATAAGTTCCTTTTTCGATAATTTTGTATCGCAGGTAGCGTTTTTTCATCCAGCGGACGGCAAACAAATCCCGCAGTGATTTAAATAGCCGGTTTCGAATATTGTATTTAGAATTTCCATGAAGCCGCGGATAGTGATTCACCGGTACTTCGATCACAGTGTATCCTTCCAGTTTCGCGAGCGTCGGGAAAAAACGGTGCAGACCTTCGTACAATTTCACATTGCGAAAAACCTCTTTGCGCATCACCTTCAACGGACAGCCGACATCACGGATATCTTCGCCGCTCAACCAGTTGCGTACATTGTTGGCAATCACGGATGAAATGCGTTTCAGCAGATTGTCCGCCCGTTTTTCGCGGTACCCGACTACCATATCATAGTCACCGATATGTTCCAGCAGTTTTGGAATGTCATGTGCGTCTACCTGCAGATCCGCATCCAGCGTGATAATGACTTCCCCGGATGCTGCACGAAAGCCGGCATCGAACGCCGCGGTCTGTCCATGATTTTGGTCGAAGAACAGGTACTGAAATTTACCATTTTCAGAACAAATGTTCTTGATAATATCCCGGCTGCCATCCGTACTGCCGTCATCGATCAGCAGCACCTGATACGATCCGGAGATCGTTTCCAGCGCAGAGACGATATTATCACGCAATTTGATGAGATTGTCCTGTTCGTTGTAAACAGGAATGATAATCGAATAGTTAATTTTTGAAGTATTGTCCATTTTTCTCTGAATATTACATTTCTGTTAAACTCTCAAATAAAACCTTTTAATGTTACTTGTGGATTAATAATAAATTTCGATATGATGAAAGGAAGGTTTAATTTTTTTGAATTGTGGTAATTTTCCTTTTTGTGATTCATGTCTGAAACCGGATATTTATGCGAGTCCGAAGCAATTAGAGCTACGGATTTTTTTTCGTTGCGATGCTTCGCGTCGCAATGCAATTATTGACGGAGTGCGTCAATGAATGCGTAGCAACGAGATCAAGATCAAAAATTGCTTGATTTTATCCTACCAAATCTGTATTGACTTAAATTAAGTCAATTTGAAAGGAAATAAAATGCCCAGTTTGAAAGACCAGGTACTTCATATCGTCAAATCTTTGCCAGATGATGTCAGCCTCGATGACATCTTTGCTGAATTATATTTCAAATTACAGGTAGATAAAGGATTGCAGGAACTATACGCCGGGAAAGGAATTCCGCATTCTGTGGTAAAAGACAGGATGAGTCAATGGATAAAAAAATAATTTGGTCACCGAGAGCTGCTGAGGACATGGAGGTCATCTAAACTTATATTTCTGATCAATCCCAATACTATGCATCATTAGTTGTACAACGGATTCTGCAAATCATTGAATCAATCCCCCTATTCAGGCAGAATGGTTCCCGAATATGAAATGGAGTCTTTGCGTGAAAAATTTTATACGCATTATCGGATTGTCTATCGCATAAAAAATGAAGTCATAGAAATTGTCGCAATTTCTCACGGAGCAAGGCTTTTAAGAGGTATTTAAAGATTCCACAAAATACCGTTCGTATTTGGAGTGCAGTCGCTTTATCGACTGCATTGCCGCAAAGCGGCAAAAAGGCTTTGCGCAATACCGTTAGTATGCGCTGTCTAATCAAGCCGGAAAATACATGCCGTCGCTAGCGCGACTCAAGAACCTGGAACGAGACAATTGTTATCATAATGAAATCCATTCCCGTTATCAAGTGCCGTCAGGCACGATATGTCTATAGCGGCAAATTCCTGCCAAAAATAAACCAGTGCTGTTAGGCAACGTCATGTCAAAGTTGGAAATTCTCGTGCATTAGGTGCACGGAGATCACAGAGGCATTTCAGATTTCCGAAGTTTTCAAAACTTCGGAAATCTTCCGTTAATCAAAAAATTATTTCCGTTTCTCCCCTTGACTTCATTGTCAAAAATACGTATATTTCTCTATTGTAAAATTGCAAATCCTTGCGAACAATCTAATAAATATTTATTAGCGAGATGCCCATGAAACCGGAAAAATTAACCGGCGTGAAACCGCCGCCGGATGCGGAGAAATGGCATAATTACGGATTTACAATGCAGCAGGAAACACCCAACCGCATCGAGGATGCTGCGAAATATCTCGCCGCCATGATCTCTTTTTCGTTGACTTTTACCATCACCAATTTAAATGATGTGCTGACCGTCTTCAGCCACACCGTGTGGATCAAGCTCTGTTTCGGGCTGTGGCTGGTATCATTTGTGGTAACATTTCTCGTAATCTATCCCCGGCGATACCGGTTCCCGGCACGGTCCGCAGACAAAATCAGGGCAGTGCACGGGCAGATCTGGCGCTACAAGCGTTTTCTGTTCATTGCCGCGGTGTTCACGTATTTTGTCCCGTTTCTGGTATTTGGGATTTTGTTCCTGTGGAGCATTTAAACCCAGGCTCGTGCGTACGCTCTGCGTGCGCACGCCTTACCCGACGGAGTGCGTCGGTGGCTATGTAACGCACGGAAGATAGATTTACGATGCAAAACGTCGATGAATGCGTTGCGACGCAAAGCATCGCAACGAGGAGTATGCTGAATGGA
>CAZCJL010000099.1:0-26615 GCA_964498785.1 uncultured Cytophagia bacterium
TACGACATAGCGGCAAGCGCCCATATCTACCATAAAATATTGAGAAGATACTAAAAAGGAATAATAAAATGAATGGTAAACAAATTTTACAAACCAAAAAGTCGTTTGCCGTGATCGGCGCCACGCAAAATAAAGAGCGTTACGGTTATGAAGTGTTTGAAATACTGCACAGCAAGGGATACCAGGTCTTCCCTGTCAATCCGAAATATAATGAAATTGACGGGATTCCATGTTATCCTTCGCTGCACGATTTAGAGCAGAAACCAGAAGTCGTCATCACCGCATTGGCGCCAGCAAATACCGAACAAACGCTGGATTCAATTAAAGAACTAAACATCGAAACCGTCTGGATGCCGCCAGGATGCTGGTCGGAGCAGGCAATTCAAAAATGTAAACAATTGAAACTTCAATTTATTTATGATGAATGTCCTGTGGGAATCCTGAAATTCATGAAATAATCAAGAGGTGTTCCATTATGAGTGGAGAAATTACCAAGGTCACAATCAGGGGGAATAAAATCGGCTTAATGGGATTGTCTGACATCTTTGACGAAGTAAAAGCGATGAAATTGAAAGACGATGATTCGATTAAAAAACAGCTACTTCAAAAATTAAAATCACAAAATTATGTACCGCCATCGGCTGAAGAAGATTATACCAAAGCAATTTTTAGAGAATATAAAAAAGCTCTGGGGATTGAGGTGGAAGAGGAAGAGCCCGAGGGACTGGAAATTCTGGTATTGGGTCCTGGCTGCTATGCCTGCGATAAATTGATGGAAGATATGAAAGCAGTATTGGCAGAACTAAACATTGCCGCGGATTTGGAACATGTGCACGATAAAAAAGAAATCGGGCGCTTCGGCATGGTGGGAACGCCATCGCTGGTGATTAACCGCAAGGTGGTGCTATCGGGCAGAACTTTGCCCAGGAATCAATTAAAAAAAATGTTGGAAGAAAAATTGAAATAAAAAATAATACCCCGCGCGACAGGTTGGAAATAACTTAACCGCAAAGCAACACGTGGTTTTGCAGATTGAGTCGAACTGCGATAAAATAAAATTGCTGGCAGAAGCGATTCACCAATTTAATCCTGTGGATGCTTATCAGGAAATCTTACCGACGGCGCAGAGCCAGATTTTAAAGTCTGCCGCCGAAATATTAACTGGCTGCTGCGCTGGATGTATCGTGCCTGCGGGCATTTTCAAAGCCATGCAGGTAGCTGCGAGCTTGGCTTTGCCAAAAGATATGCAGATTATGTTCCGTTGAATATGAAGTCCTGCCTAAACAGGAACAAATTCGAGCCATGTGTTGATATATCGCGCTCCGTCAGGAATCAACTTCAAAAGCATAATCGAATTGAGTTATCAACTGGGCGCTTAAAAAAAACTGCCCGCTAAAAAAAACTATTCCAATAATTATTATTATTGAAAAATCAAACCCATGATCCATCAGATAGCCGAACAGAAACGGGCTGATCGCCGTTCCCAGCACCATCAACGTGGCGAACACGCTGCGAACGCCGCCCAAATGCCTGCGACCATATATTTCGACCACTGCGGCTGTTTTAATTGTTCCCCCAGGCCAACCGTGACCCCGGTGAGTAACAGATAAATGAAGCCCACATAGATGTGATCAACAATCAACAATAATAATAAGCCGAAAAAAAATGGTATTAAGTACAGCGGAAGCAGTCTAACAGCGGAATATTTATCGATGAATTGTCCGCTCAGTAAAGAGGATATTGTTCTGCCGATAGCGAAGCCTAAAAAGCAAAACGAGAGCGATTCAATACCGGGAGATGGCGTGGGTGCCGTGAGCGGCGCAACCTTTTCGGCTTCCGCTGCTTCAAAGGGGATCAAAAAATGGTGTGCGCTGATTTATTAAATTAAAAGGCAAACCGCAATGAACAGCGTGAATGAATACACAAAACCCGCCAAATTCTTCTTGCATGTATCCTAATTTTTTTATAACTTCTTACCATTCAGTTATTTTTAACTTTTTTCGCCGGCCCGGGATAATGTTGGCTGAGATGCGTTTGATGGTTAACAGTAACCCCAACATAATGAAGCCGTTCTGCTTTTCAGGCAGGTATCTGAGACCGGCTAATTATCAATCTGTATAAAAAAGGTATAAACAATTGTTCTTATCCCTCCAATTTGGCGGTATAAGAACAATAGCACATACACAGCCGTTACCTGCTATGTAAAAAAAACGACTGTGAAAATTTACAACGACACAATTTGACGGACGGACTGATGATATTTGCAAAAACAAAGAGAAATCTATACATCTAAAATCATATAAACTAAAAAATAACTATCATAAATGAGCAAGAAAAATTATTGGTGTTACAGAATTGACACAAGTAGAATTAAGTTTTTTACTAAGGAACTAAATGAAGGACGACTTAGACAAGGTTGGGGTTGGGACGAAGCTCAAGATTTGAGAGATTTCAAATTGGACGAAGGTGCTGGACGAAACCGCCCAATGTTCAACAAGGTCAAAAAAGGAGATATTTTACTTATACCACAATTACCAAATTGGGGAGAAGTTGCTTTGGTTGAAGCAACCGAAGATTGGAATAAAGGATACATTTTTGAAATTGACCAGACTTTCGGAGATTATGGTCATATCTTCCCTGCAAAATACCTTAAAAAGTTCACTCGCAACAATGAAAATGTTACTGGTAATTTACGTTCCACTTTAAAGAATCCATCAAGATTTTGGAATATTAACCACTATTCAGACGATGTGGAAATACTTATAAGTTCTCAAATAACAGAACTTTCAAAAAGACAAGACCATAACAGCAGATTGGAAAGTTCAATCGGAACTGTATTTAATGAAGTTTTTGACGAAAAATTATTTACTGACAAACTATATGACAAACTAACTGAACAATTTACCAGAGAAGAATGGGAGTTTGCGCTTGTTTACGGATTAAAACAAATATTCCCATTTTATCAAATTGAGCGAGTTGGTGGTAAAGAAGAAAAAAATCACGGTACTGATATTTTAATTAAACTTCCAAGTCTTTTATCTAATTATAGTTATGCAATTGCAATTCAAGTTAAAGACTATGATGGCTTTGTTGGAAAAGAAGTTATTTCCCAAATAAACAAAGCTGACGACTATTGGGAAAGTGAAAACTTAAAATTAATTGAGAAAATTGTAATTATTACAAAAGCTAAAAAGGACGATAACATTAAACTATTGGAACACGACAAGAACGTCAAATTCATATTTGCAACTGAATTAAAGCAATTAATGTCTGAAATCGGAAAATGTTTTATCGGAATGAAATAAACACAGCAGGTAACAATGTATATAAAAAATAGGCGAAACAGTAGTAATATCAAGGCTTGTGGCTCGTGTCAAGCTTTATGCTTAACCGAAAGTTTAGTGCTTCGTAATCGCCTACTTTTCATATACTAACCGTTATGCCTCATTGTAGGTCCGTAACTGAACAAAATTTCGTAACTTGCGAAACAAATAATTTATCAAAAACGAATGGACGAATTAATACAAAACATAAAGAATTTAGCGGAAGTTTATTCTGCAAACTTAAAAGGAAAAATTGAAGCCAGAACAGAAGAAATGAAAGCTGATGACAACTCTCATTATCTTATTTATCGTGTTTTGGGCATTTCCTTACAAGAAGGACAACTTATTGACCAATATCAAAATACAGGACGATTTCTTTATAAGTATGCAGGTTCATTTCTTGAAGAAGCAGCAACTTTATGTTTGAATTTCAAGTTTCCCGAAGGAATAAAGACCAAAATTGAAAATACGATTGGACAGCGACCAAAAACTTTTGAAATAGATTTTCTGAATGGCAATGACGCTATTGAAGTAAAGTGGAGAGATGCAACTACGGACGGAGACCATATTACCAAAGAACACACAAGAGTTAAAGTAATCAGAGAACACGGTTACAAGCCAATTAGGGTAATGTTCTATTATCCTCAACGAGACCAAGCAATAAGAATTCAAGAAACTTTGAAAACACTTTATGCAGGAGTAGAAGGAGAATATTATGGTGGAGATGAAGCTTGGGAATACTTAAAAGCTTATTCAGGAGTTGACCTAAAAGCTATTTTGACACAGATTGCTAACGAAAGGACACCCGAAAATGGAAACTAATAAAATCTATCACGGAAATTGTGTTGAAAAACTCAAAGAAATTGAAGCCAACAAAGTTGACTTGATTTACTTTGACCCACCGTTTTTTACTCAACGCAAACACAGTCTTACGAATAAAGACAATTCTAAAACTTATGAATTTGAAGATAAATACAACTCAATTGACGAGTATTTAGAACTTGTTGAAAATGTTTTACAAGAATCAAAAAGGGTTTTAAAAAATACAGGAAGTGTATTTCTTCATTGCGACAAAACAGCATCTCATAATATTAGAGTTGTTATGGACAAGGTTTTTGGGCGTGAGAACTTCCAAAGTGAAATTATTTGGTCATACAAAAGATGGTCTAATGCAAAAAAAGGACTTTTAAATGCACATCAAGTAATTTTCTTTTATTCTAAAACACAAGATTTTAAATTCAATACTCTGTATACGGATTATTCATTAACAACAAATATTGACCAAATTTTACAAGACCGAGAGCGTAATGAAAACGGAAAATCTGTTTATAAAAAAGATGAAAACGGAAATGTGATTTTAGGCAAGGAGAAAAAGGGTGTTCCTCTTTCTGACGTTTGGGAAATTCCATACTTAAACCCAAAAGCTAAAGAAAGAACGGGCTACCCAACCCAAAAACCAGTTTTACTACTCAATCAAATTTTAAACATCGTTACAGTCGAAGGTGACTTGGTTGTTGACCCTTTTTGTGGAAGTGGAACATCTTGTGTTTCTGCGAAATCATTAAAGAGACAATTTATCGGAATTGACATTTCAAAGGATGCAGTTGAACTTGCAAACTCACGATTAGAAGAAATGGTGATTTCAGAATCAAACCTTTTAAACAAAGGAACAAACGAGTATCAAGAGAAAACTGAAAAAGAACTAGCCATTTTACAAAACATCAATGCTTTTCCTGTTCAAAGAAATAGTGGAATTGACGGATTTTTAAAAGACCATTTTGAAGGTATGCCAGTTCCAGTAAAAATTCAAGGAGAATATGAATCTATTGAAGATGCAATTGAAAAACTAGAAAAGGCATCTTATGGTAAGGACTATAAAATGAAAATCTTAATCCAAACAAGAGAAACAGGAATAAGCAGACTTTTTGGTTTTGAATCTGACGTAACAATTGTAAAATCACTTGAACTACAGTCGAAAGACCTGATGAAAAAGAACAACGAAGGCATAACATCACCTATACGCAAGCAGGGGATTAGTGCTTCGTAGGACAGGAAAGTGGTAAATTTAAAGTTCAGTTCTTCGTAGGTAGTTCAGTGGTTAAAATCCCTGCCTGCGTATAGCTGAGAAACGTTAGCGGTAATGGGGAACATCACACAACTTAACTAAAATGGTATATTTGAAGATTAATAATTAAAGATTGTAATATGAGACCAATGATTCTTTTACTTCTTCTTTCACTGACTTTTACTTTTCTTAATGGTCAAGATATTCAAAAAAACAGGGTGATTATACTAACTGATATCGAAGCAGACCCAGATGACACACAATCTTTAGTTCGTTTACTGTTGTATTCTAACGAAATAGATATTGAGGGAATAATTGCTACTACCTCATGCTGGATGACAGACAAAATCTACCATCAATCTATAACCAAAGTTATTAAAGCATACGAAAAGGTTCAGCCAAACTTGTTGTTACACAATTCAGATTATCCAAAAGCCGAGACTTTATTTCCTTTAGTAAAGCAAGGATTGCCTAAATATGGAATGAAAGGAGTTGGAGACGGAATGGATTCAGAAGGTTCAGACTGGATTATTAAAATGTTGGAGAAAGAAGATGAACGCCCTTTGTGGATTTCAACTTGGGGAGGTGTTAATACTCTTGCTCAAGCATTATATAAAATTGAGAAAACTAAAAGTAAAAAAGAAGCCAAACGATTAATTTCTAAACTTCGTGTCTATACTATTTCAGACCAAGATGATAGTGGTATATGGATTAGAAATAATTATCCTGAACTTTTTTATATTGTAAGTCCTGGTGACGATTATGGAAATGCAACTTGGATGGGAATAAGTGCAAGTTACATTGAGGGAATAGACCATACAACAATAAGTAATAGTTGGATTGCTCAAAATATACAACAAGGTCATGGCCCACTTGGCGCTGCATATCCTGACGTGGCTTGGTCTGTGGAAGGAGACACACCGGCCTTTCTATCATTAATGTTAAACGGACTGAATAGTGCTGAAAATCCCAATTGGGGTGGCTGGGGCGGTCGCTATGAATATTATTTGCCTGATTTTTCAAAATTAAAAGATGGTCACTCAATAGTTGATAACAAACCTGAAACCAGAAAAATATGGACAAATGCAACAGACACATATTCCCCATATATTCCAAATGAATTTGGTCGGACAATTAAACAAAGAGAGAAAGAGTACACTGGTTTTAAGCTAACAATATGGCGCTGGAGAGATGATTTTCAAAATGATTTTGCTGCCCGTATGGATTGGTGTGAAATGTCGTTTGAAGAAGCGAATCATGCCCCTATTCCAATTCTATCTCATCCTGAAAACATTACTGTAAAGTCAGGAGAAACATTTACACTAGACGCATTTGAATCCTCAGACCCTGATGGAGATAGTTTTAGTTTCCTTTGGTTTAATTACCCTGAAGCAGGAACATATACAAAAAACATTAAAGTAAATGGTGCTGATAACGTACATATGGCTCATTTTACTGCACCGAAAGTAGATAAAGAAGAAACAGCTCACTTTATTTTAAAGCTGACTGATAGAGGAAAACCAAAAATGACAAGTTATAAAAGAGTAATAGTGACAATAAGACCCAATTAACCACTACCGCTAACAATGTATATACAAAATAGGCGAGACAGTAGTAAATTCAACGGTTGTTGCCCGCTTCAAATTTGTAGCGGTTTGATAAGTTTGAAGCCCGCAATCGCCTACTTTGCATATACTCAACGTTGTGGGACATGCCGAGGAGATTTTTTAAGAAACGAGATATATGTGTCAAAGAAAAAAGGAAATAGGTATTTTTACTATGAAAAGATTTGCCCGTTTTATGAAACCCGCACGTTTCTTCGACAATAGCTCAGGACAGGCCTTGCGGGTAAAAGAAAAAGCAAGGGATAAAAGATAATGGACGGAAAATCATTGAACATAACCGAAGAAAAGCTGCATAAGCTCAAAGAGATTATTCCCGAAGCCTTTTCCGAAAACAAGATAGATTGGGAAAAGCTGAAAGCCGCCCTTGGCGATGATATAGAGTTTAAAAACGAACGGTATGTTTTAAATTGGGCGGGGAAATCTGATGCTTTCCGGGTGCTTCAATCTCCCACAACCGCTACCCTTGCGGCCTGTAAGGAAGAATCCGTTAATTTCGATAACACCGAAAACATTTTCATCGAAGGCGAGAATCTCCAAGTCCTTAAAATCCTCCAGAAATCCTACTTTGGCAAAATCAAAATGATTTACATTGACCCGCCGTATAATACGGGCAATGACAATTTTATCTATCCGGATAAATTTTCAGAAACAAAAGAAGAATATTTAAGCCGCATTGGGGATAAAGACGAAACCGGGTTTATGACCCGAGAGGGCTTGTTCCGGAAAAACAGCAAGGACAGCGGGCATTATCATTCAAACTGGCTTTCCATGATGTATCCGAGACTTTTTCTGGCAAGAAATTTATTGCGGGATGACGGGGTGATTTTCGTTTCTATTGATGATAATGAGGTGCATAATTTAAGACTGTTGATGAATGAAATGTATGGTGAAGAAAATTTTATTGCGGTTTTTCCATGGAGAAAAAGAACTGCTAAAAGTGATGTCCCATTTGGTATTTCACAGGATTTTGAATGGATTATAGCTTACGCTAAACGGGCTTTTGAAGGCGGCAGATTAATTGAAAGAAAATATCATCATTCTGATGACTACCCTATTGGCTGGCGGCTTTCGGATTTAACTACACAACGTAGTAAAGAAGAGCGTCCAAACTCTTTTTTTACAATGATAAATCCTAAAAATGGAGATAAATATCCAGCAAATCCAAACCGCGTATGGGGGGTAACTAAGGACACTTTCCCTGAATACTATAAGCGTGGTAAAATTGTTTTTCCAAAGGATTATGATTTTCTTAATATCTCGATACCAGCATATAGAGTATTTGAAACTGAAGATAAAGAAAAAAGCTTTAAAAAATATGGGACAGAGCAAAACAGATCCCCTGTATCTACTCTTTTACCTAGTGATATTGGACGAACTGAAGACGGAACAAAAGAAATAGATGAATTATTTGAAAAGAAAGTCTTTCCCTTCTCCAAACCTTCTTCATTGATTAAGTTTCTTTGTAATATTGATGTTGAAGATGATGGAATAATATTAGACTTTTTCTCCGGCTCCTGCACCACCGCTCACGCAGTCCTATCACTTAACAAAGAAGACGGCGGCAGCCGAAAATTCATCTGCGTCCAGCTTCCTGAAAAATGCGATGAAAACTCCGAAGCCTACAAAGCCGGATATAAAACTATTGCCGAAATCGGCAAAGAGCGTATTCGCCGGGTAATCAGAACCCTCTCCCCCGGCCCCTCTCCCTTGACAGGGAAAGGGGAGAATGGGATACAGCAGAATCTTTTTGAACATTCGGCAAATCCGGCGGCGTTAAGTGAGCGGGGTGTATTTAAGTATAATCCAAAATTAACTGAACGGGCGCGGGAATTACGTAAAAATTCTACGCAGACAGAAAAGAAAATATGGGATGGTTTTCTCAAAGATCGGCCAGGAGGATATAAATTTTTACGACAAAAACCCATTGGTAATTACATTCTTGATTTTTACTGCTCCGAACTCCTCCTTGCCGTTGAAATTGATGGTGATATACATGAAACGAGAAAAGAATATGATGCCGAACGGGATAATTTTCTGAACAAATGCGGCATAAAGGTTATCAGGGTATCAAACACCGACGTTGAAAATAACTTTGAAACAGTTAAACAAAATATTATGGCATTAGTATCTTCCGCTTCTCTAAATTCTGACCTCCCCCTGTCATGGGGGATAGATTCGGATTTCCCCCTGTCAAGGGGGATAGATTCGGATTTCCCCCTGTCAAGGGGGACTGTGACGGACCTCCCCCTGTCAAGGGGGACTGAGGGGGTTAGGGTTGGCTTTAAGGTTTTCAAATTACGGGAATCAAATTTCAAAATATGGCGGTCAAAGATAGATAATGAAGCGCAGCTTGTGGAACAGTTGCAGCAGCACCTTGAACCGCTGGATGAAAACGCCAGAACCGAAGACGTCCTTTTCGAGCTTCTGTTAAAATCCGGCATTTCCCTTACCGCCAAAATCGAAGAAAAAGACGGTTGTTTTATCGTTAACGAAAATGAAATAGCCCTTATCCTTGATAAAGTCGATAAAAATATAATTAAAAAGGTTATTGAATTAGCGCCCCGAAAGGTCATTACTCTTGACCGGCTTTTCAATAAAAACGACCAGTTAAAAACAAATACCGCATTGCAGATGAAGGATGCGGGCATTGAATTTAAGGCGGTGTAGGAATGATTTATTTCACCGATAATGAAATTGAAAGTCTCATGGCTGAAGAAAAGGTGTTTAATGGTACTATTGAAGACATCTTGGCTTTTAAGGAATCTGATGGTCATAAAAGAGCTTCAATAGAAATGAAACGTTCTGATGGCGCTAAATTTATTGTAAAACTTCGCCAAAGCCTTCAAAACATCAATGATTTTTCTGCCATATTTGCTTTTCAGCCAAAAGGAAGCAATAAGGATTTTAAATTGCGAAGATATAATGGTAAAAACCAGGAACATACGAATAAACTGGAAGGCAATAAATTTTATGGATTCCATATTCATATTGCTACACAGCGCTACCAGGATGCAGGCAAAAAAGAAGAAAGTTATGCAGAAAAAACCACACGGTTCGGCGATATAAAAAGCGCATTAAAGTGCCTTCTGCAAGACTGTAATATAAAAACAAATCCAAATCCTCAAACAAGCTTGTTTAGCGAATAGGAGGATGTTAACATGGTTCTAACTGAAATACAAGAAAAATTAAGAAACACTGTTTCATCCGAGATTTCCTTATTGGATGAAGGGGTGAATCGATACCGTGTATTTACACCTTTTGAATTTGAAGACGGCGATCATTTCTCAATCATTTTAAAGAAAATTGATGACTCTTTTGTTTTTACTGACGAAGCGCATACCTTGATGCACATGAGCTACGACATGGACATTTCTGTTTTAAGAAAAGGGAATAGGCAAAAGATACTGACAAATATCCTTGCAAATTTTGGTATTGAGGAAAATGACGGCGAACTTTTTATAAAAGCCTCTTTAAATGATTTGGGTGGGTCTTTTTATAACTTTTTACAGGCGCTTGTCAAAATTACAGACTTGAATTATCTGAGCAAAGAGCAGGTTCGTTCAACATTTTATGAGGATTTCCGTGAGTTAGTCACAAGCTCTGTTCCCGCAGAAAGGATTACATTTGATTATGCGCATCCTGAATTTGATAAGGAAAAGAAATACATAGTCGATTGCCGAATTAACGGCATGCCTAAGCCTGTCTATTTATTCGCTGTACCCAACTCCAATAAATGCAGGGATGTAATGATTTCGATGTACCAGTTTGAACGCTGGGGCATAAAGTTTCATTCGATTACCATATTTGAAGATCAGGAGACAATAAACAGGCGTGTCTTGGCAAAGTTTAGTGATATCGGTGAAAAACAATTTTCATCGCTTTTATCCAATAAAGAAAGAATCAAAAATTATCTTGAAGAACAGGTTTAAGCTGAAAAATGAATATAATGAAAAAGGTTATTGAATTGGCGCCCAGAAAGGTCATCACCCTTGACCGGCTTTTTAATAAAAACGACCGGCTAAAAACAAATACCGCATTGCAGATGAAGGATGCGGGAATTGAATTCAAGGCGGTGTAGGAATGAAACCTTTTGTCCCCCATGAATTGCCACCGGAAAATCTGGATTGGAAAAAATTAGTGCCGCCTATCGGCAAGGCGAACGCCGCAATCGCCAGATATGATGGACTGTTGCAAAGTTTAATTAATCCGGCTGTCCTGCTTTCTCCCATGACGACCAATGAAGCGGTTTTATCTTCACGGATTGAAGGAACGCAGGCTTCGTTAGGAGAGGTTCTTGAACACGATGCCGGACTTGATACCGGGAAATCAGCCTCAATAAATGAAGACATAAAAGAAATAAGTAATTATCGAAAAGTTTTAAGGATTGCCGAGGATGAATTAAAAAAACGCCCAATCAGTCTTGGTTTTATAAAAAGCCTCCATGAGGTTTTACTTGACAGCGTCCGTGGCAAAAACAAGGAACCGGGGCTATTCAGAAAAGATCAAAACTGGATAGGGAAAAAAGGCACACCCATTGAAAATGCCCGTTTTGTACCTCCTGCCCCGTTTATTTTGCAGGAGCATTTGGAAAAATGGGAAAAATTCTTATGGCAGGATAATTTCTCCGATCCTCTGGTACAGCTTGCTATTGTCCATGCCCAATTTGAAATACTACACCCCTTTATGGACGGAAACGGCCGTATCGGCAGGCTGCTTATTCCGCTGTTTCTTTACATGAAGAAATCTCTTAATAGTCCCATGTTTTATTTGAGCGAGTATCTGGAAACGCACCGGGACGAGTATTACGACGGCTTATTGGCGATTACCTCGGACAACAACTGGCAGGGCTGGCTAGAATATTTCCTGCAGGCCATTATAATACAATCAGATACAAATATATCAAAAGCAAAGGATATTCTCCGGTTATATGAGAATTTGAACGATAAATTTATTAATACAACCCATTCGCAATATGCCGTTCCTGCTCTTGATACTTTCTTCAAGGCCCCCATTATCAACACCGTTGATTTCATTAAACTTTCCGGTATCCCGAACAAAGTAACCGTTAATGATTTATTACGGAAACTGGCAAAAATTGATATTATCAAAACCTTACGGAAAGGCCGGGGAAGAATGCCGACAGTATACGCTTTGCCGGATTTGCTTAACATAGCTGAAGGGAAAAAAATTCTATGATTTTGAGTAAAGTGAGATATCCGCAAAGCAATTTGCGTAAGTTATTTTGTGTTTTGATTTACGCTAAACCCTTTGTGATTGCCGGACTTTACGCTAATTCAAGTAAATTAAAAAACGACCGGCTAAAAACAAATACCGCATTGCAGATGAAAGATGCGGGAATTGAATTTAAGGCGGTGTAACATGTCAGAAAACAACAATATTTTTAAAAACGGTTCTGTATGGCTGAAAGCTGATTTTCACATGCACACAAGGGCGGATAAGGAATTTAAATTCGAGGGGAAAGACAACCAATACGTCAATCTGTTCATTGAAAAACTTGAATCAACAAACACAGGTATTGGGGTAATTACAAACCACAATAAATTTGATAATAATGAATATAAAGCGTTACGGAAATTAGCCAACAAGAAGGGTATTTACCTGCTGGCAGGTGTAGAGCTATCGGTAAATGACGGCTCAAATGGGATTCATGCACTGATTGTTTTCGACTACAGCAAATGGGTAATAAATAGTGATAATTTTATTGACCAATTTCTTAATTCGGCTTTTGAAGGAATAAGCAATCGCGAGAACAGTAACACACGATGCAAATACAATCTTTCAGAATTGTTTAAGAAACTTGATGAACACAGAAAACATGGTAGGGACTCGTTTATTGTAATGGCTCATATTGAACAGGATTGCGGTTTTTGCAAGGAGCTGGACGGCGGCAGGATAACCCAGCTTGTAAAAGATGAACATTTTAAAAAGAACGTTTTTGCCTTCCAAAAATTAAGGACAAATGATTTAAAAAGGAACCTGATTACCTGGTTTGGTGGTGAAATAAATTTGCCGGCCTTTGTAGAAGGTTCAGATTGTAAAAATATTGATGAAATCGGTATCTGCGGAAAACAAAAGGATGAAAATGGACACGATAATGATAAAACATGTTATTTAAAAATTGGGGATTTTAATTTTGAAGCCGTGAAATATTCCTTAATAGATATGACAAATCGTTTGGCAACAGAAAAGCTAACTATTAACAACTCTTTCATTAAATCAATTTCTTTTGAAGGCGGCCTGCTCAATGATACCGAATTGGATTTCTCACCTGAACTAAACAGCTTTATCGGAATCAGGGGTAGCGGTAAATCATCAATACTGGAAATTTTAAGATATACGCTTGGTATTTCTTTAAGCAATCAGGCAAGCGATAAAAACTATAAAAACGGCCTTATCGAGCATGTTCTGAAAAGCGGCGGTAAAGTTATTGTTGATATCGTTAATAACCTTAAAAAAGAATATAGAATTGAAAAAATATACGGGCAGAAAGAAGATATATATGAAAACAATACAAGGATAGATGTACCTTCGATTGATACAGTTTTTCAAACTCCGGTATACTTCGGCCAGAAAGACCTTTCCAGTAAGCATATTGATTTTGAAGCTGACCTGGTTAGAAAACTTATTGGCAACCGACTGGACGGCATTAAACAGAAACAAAACCAGGAAATATCTGAAATTGAAGAGATAATTAGTCAACTTAAAAAACTTGAAAATCTTGATGAAGTAAAAAAGGAAATTGAAGCAAGCATTAAAGATGCCCAATACAAGCTCAAGGAATTTAAAGAAAAAGGAGTGGAAGAAAAACTTAAACAACAGAGCAAATTCGAGTCTGATATTTCAAGATTTAATGAATTTATCAGTGAATTGTCAAATTATCAAAATTCATTACATGGCCTGATTAATAACTATCAACATTTTTTTCAAAAAGCTGCTTTTGAATCTGATGAAAACAAGGATATATTCGCCCAAGCAGATAAGGTATTTAGGAATATATCTGAGGATTTCCACAAGTTAAATGCGATTAAAGCAAGCACTGATGGCAATATAACAGAATTTAAAAAGCTTTATGATAAACTTGAGGAAAAAAAGGAAAATCTAAAAGAAGATTTCGCAAAAATTAAACGTGACATTAATGTTCCGAATTTGAGTCCTGACGACTTTTTGAAATTGAACCGGATAATAGAAACATCAAAATTAAAACTCGTTGAAATAGACAAGTCGGAAAAAAAGAAAAATGACCTGAATAAATCACTCAACGATAAAATATCCGAACTAAACAAATTATGGCATGAAGAATATAAAATTCTTGAGCAAGAAGTTTCCCGTATAAATGAATATGAAAGCAGCCTGTCCATTTCCGTCGAATATAAAGGCCGAAAAGATATTTTCGACACAAAATTGAGACAAGTGTTTTCAGGCTCGGGAATCAGAAGCGCGACCTACGATAACATTAAATCACAATACATGGACTTCATCGAAATATATCGAGACCTTGATTCAATTAATTCGAAGCTTAATATCAGCGAAAATCTGATAGGTGAATTAAAAAAACGGTTTATAGAAAACATTTTTGAATTGTTGACATTCCGTATAGAGGATAGATTTACGATTAAGTATAACAATAAACCACTGGGAGACCATTCTTTGGGACAGAGAGCAACCGCACTCATTTTGTTCCTTTTAGCCCAGAAAGAAACTGATGTATTAATAATTGACCAACCTGAGGATGATTTGGACAATCAAACAATTTATGAAGACGTAATAAAGCAGATAAAATCTTTAAAGGGGGATATGCAGTTTATATTTGCAACGCACAACGCGAACATACCAGTGCTGGGTGACAGCGAAAAAATTGTTGCATGTAATTATTCAGAGTCAAAAATACATACAATAGCTGGTACCATCGACAATCCTGAAACACAGGAGCAAATAGTAACTATTATGGAAGGCGGAAAAGAAGCATTTAACCGTCGTAAAAACATATATGAATTATGGAGTAAAAAATAATGAACGCACTTGAACTTCTTGATATTATCAGCACCGGGGAAACAAGCAAAGTGCAATTTAAAGAAAAAATACCCCACAAGGATTCTATTTCTGCCGAGATGGCTGCATTTTCAAATACAATGGGGGGAATCATTCTTTTTGGTGTCAAAGACAAAACCGGCGAAGTAATTGGCCTTTCGAATGATGAAATTCATGAATATAACGAGAAAATAGCCGCTTATGCTACTCACAACGTTGTCCCGGGCATATATATAAAAACGGAAGTCGTCCAAATTCACTCAATGGATGGGAAAAAAATATTAGTTGTTTATGTTGATGATGGAATTAATAAACCATATAAAGATTTAAACAGAGATGTTTGGGTAAAGCAGGGTTCTGATAAACGGAGAGTAACGGATAATGCGGAAATGCTTCGCCTTTTCCAGCAAGGCTCACATTTATTGGCGGATGAAATGGAGGTCTTCGATACTTCAATTGACGATATAAACAAGCAAGTATTTTCTGATTATTTTAGGAAAGAATTTCATGTTGCTTATGAAGAAAAAGGATTGACCTACGAACAGGCTCTAAAAGTAAAAAAGGTTTTGCGCAACGGTAAATTAACACTGGCCGGACTTCTTTTCTTCGGCAATGACCCGCAGGCGGTAAAACCAGCCTTTTGCGTTAAAGCCGTTTCATTTTTCGGAAATTCAAGCGCCGGTAAAAGTTATAGAACCAAACCGGAAGATTTAAAGGGAACCATACCCGAGTTGTTTGAAAACGCAATGAAATTCATTGAGTCAAATTTACATCATATTCAGAAAGAGCAAAACTTTAACTTTATTGGCATACTGGAAATTTCAAGAGACGCGCTTGTTGAAATAATCATAAATGCTCTGGTTCACAGAGATTATTTTAAAAATGCTCCGATAAGAATTATGATTTTCGATAACCGTGTTGAGATAACAAGTCCGGGAAAATTGCCAAATAGCCTGACTGTAGAAGAGGCAATCTATGGAAACCCGATTATCAGAAATCCCCAGCTTGTCAAATTCTGTTTTCATACCCTGCCCTACAGCGGTTTGGGAACCGGATTGGCCCGTGCGTTGGCGGAGCAACCGAACATTGAATTAACCAATGATACCGAGGGAGAGCAATTTATTGTAAAAATCCCCAGACTGAAATTTGCCGAAAAATCCAAATTACTTGAGAGATTTCCGGAGATAAAAAGCCATATTGTGGAACTGGCGGAATATCCCGAAAAAGAACTTTTACAATTTAAAATAGATTATCCAGAAATTATCAAGCGCCTACCTTTGTCTGAAATTGTAAAAAACGAATTATTGAAATATCTGGAACGTTAATATGAAACTGCATTTCGACCCAAATCAGCAATTCCAGATTGACGCAATCCAATCTATTGTAGATATATTTGAAGGCCAGCCATTAAACCGGGGCGATTTCGATTTTTCGTTCAATTCCGAAAGCTACCTTTTCCAGGAAGGCGGTATCGGTAACCGTTCACTGATAACCGAGGAACAGCTTTTAAAAAATATCCGGGAAATTCAGAAGAAAAACGAATTACAAATTACCGATACTCTTGACGGTATGCACTTTTCCGTTGAAATGGAAACCGGAACAGGGAAAACCTATGTCTATCTCCGCACAATTTACGAACTTAATAAAAAGTACGGCTTTAAGAAATTCGTCATTGTCGTGCCTTCAATCGCTATTCGAGAGGGAGTGCTGAAAAACCTTGAAATTACCTTTGAACATTTCCAGAATCTTTACGATAAAATACCGGTTAATTTTGATGTTTACGATTCCAGGAGAGTCTCCGGCCTACGCGGATTTTCCATAAACAATACTATTCAAATCCTTGTTATCAACATAGATTCTTTTGCCAAAGACGAAAATATTATCAACAAGTTTAATGACAAATTGACCGGCAAGAAACCGATTGAGTTTATTCAGGCCACACGGCCGATTGTGATTGTTGACGAACCGCAAAATATGGAAACGGAGATACGTAAAAAAGCCATAGAGAACCTCAACCCCCTTTGCACTCTCCGGTATTCGGCCACCCACACAAACCGCTACAATATGGTTTACAGCCTTGACCCGGTAAAAGCGTATGATCTCGGCCTTGTAAAGCAAATAGAGGTCGATTCCATTGTTACGGAAAATGACTTTAATGAAGCCTACCTATGCCTTAAAAAAGTAACGGCAACCAAAACCCGAACAGCCGCAAAAATTGAAATCGACTGTAACACACCGGAAGGCGTGAAAAGAAAAACCGTTACCGCCAAGGTAGGGGATGATTTATTCGATTTATCCAACAAACGGGAAATCTATAAGAACGGGTACATCATAAACGGCATTGATGTTTCAGCCAATCTGATTGAGCTTTCAAATGGTGAAACCGTTTTTGTCGGCGATACTTTGGGCGGGCTTTCGGATGAAGTAATGAAAGTACAGATAAGAAAGACAGTTGAGGAACATTTTATAAAAGAACGAAACCTTAAAAACAAAGGGATAAAAGTTCTTTCTCTCTTTTTTATTGACCGTGTATCAAATTATCGTGATTACGATTCCGAAGGAAGACCGCAAAAGGGTAAATTCGCCAAATGGTTCGAGGAAATATTTAAAGAAACCGGCGAGAAAAACGCATACAAGGGATTAATCCCCTTTGACGCCGAACAAGTTCACAACGGCTACTTTTCGGCTGACAAAAAAGGAAACTGGAAAGATACGCAAGGGAACAGCCAAGCCGATGACGACACTTTCAAACTGATTATGAAAGATAAAGAACGGCTCTTGGATATTAATGAGCCGTTAAGATTCATTTTCAGCCATTCCGCTTTGCGTGAAGGATGGGACAGCCCCAATGTTTTCCAGATATGCACATTGAATGAAACGCAATCCGAACTGAAAAAGAGACAGGAAATCGGAAGAGGCTTAAGGCTTTCGGTAAATCAGGAAGGGTTAAGGATTCAGGATACAAGCATCAATCGTTTAACGGTTATCGCCAATGAATCGTATGAGGATTTTGCCAAGCAACTACAAACAGAAATTGAAAAAGATTGCGGTGTTTCGTTTAAAGGCAGAATTAAAAACAAGCAAAAGAGGGCGACTGTAAAATACAGAAAAGGTTTTGAGATTGACGGTAAATTTAAAGACATATGGGATCGGATAAAATTCCATACCGTGTATCGAGTAGAATACGGTACCGATGAACTGATAAATAAGGCCGCCAAAGCCGTGAGTCAAATGCCCATAATAAAGAAGGCTGTAATAAAGACAACAAAAACAGCGCTGGAATTTGGTGATACCGGCATTGTCATGGAAACCAAAGCATCTTACACAACAGCACTGGACGGAGTTTTCAGTATTCCGGACGTACTTTTTTATATACAGGAAAGAACGGAACTTACCCGTTCCACCATTCTTGATATTTTACTGAAATCAGAAAGACTTGGTGATTTGTTGATTAATCCGCAGCTCTTTCTTGACAGTGCAATTACGGCTATACGGGACATACTGACCGATTTAATAATTGACGGCATAAAATACGAGAAAATGGGTTCGAAAGAATATGAAATGCGATTGTTCGAAGATTATGAAATTCATGTCAATGAACTGACCTTTAAGATTCAAAAGCAGGATAAAACGATTTACAGCAATCTTGTTCCGCTTGATTCCAATGTCGAATATGCTTTTGCCAAAGAATGTGAAAGCCGTGAGGATATAGAATTTTACTTTAAACTGCCCTTCTGGTTTAAGATAAAAACACCGATCGGCAGCTATAATCCCGACTGGGCATTGATAAAAAAGAATGAGAAAACCGTTTATTTTGTCGCTGAAACCAAATCCGCCGGACAGGAATTAAAGACCAGTGAAAAAAGAAAGATAAAATGTGGTCACGCACATTTTAATGAATTTGAAAACGTAAAATACAGACAGGTATCAACAGTAGGAGAATTGGATTAAAAACCGCTTCCGCACATCGTGTGCTTTAGCAGAAATAAAACGGGCAAATCTTAAAAATTAAAAAGGATGACACATATATCTCAAGACACCAAAGACAAAAATCTCCTCGGCACGATCCTACAACAGCGGCTATATGGATATGCTTCGCTCCATGCAAAAAAACCGCTGTGCCCAAAGGATTTGACATCAAAAATGAGTATGTTTGAGCATAAAACAGGTGGACAAAAATGAGAATAACGGAAAGAAAATATTTTGACGCCTATAAAACGTTAAATTGGGCGCTGTAACTATTCAGCCACGAGTCACGGAGATCACAGAGAAAAGTTTATCAATGAAAAAGACTTTTACGAAAGTTATCCCGTGCAAAAAATAATTTTTCTAATTCATTCGCAGGTGAAATATTAAAATAAAAAAAGAGAATATCTTTCCTTAAAGCAGAGGTCGTATATTTTTGAACAACTATATTATTTCAGCGAATTCTGATTCGCTGTGGCTGAATAAATACTGGGCGCTTAAAAAAGAACTGCCCGCTAAAAAAACTATACCAATAATTATTATTATTGAAAAATCAAACCCATGATCCATCAGATAGCCGAACAGCAGCGGGCTAAGCGCCGTCCCCAGCACCATCAGCGTGGCGAACACGCTGCGAACGCCGCCCAAATGCTTACGGCCATAAATTTCGGCAAGTACGGCTGTGTTAATTGTCCCGCCCATGCCAACGGTGACGCCTGTGAGCAACAAATAAATGAACCCCACATAGCTGTGATCAACAAACAACAATAACAACAAACCCGATAAAAATGGTAGTAAATACAGCGGAAGCAGTCGCACGGCGGAATATTTATCAATGAAGAGTCCACTTAGCAACGAGAAGACTGTTCTGCCGATGGCAAAGCCCAAAAAGCAAAACGAGAGCCATTCAATATCCCAATTCTTATAATCAGCGAGCGACGTTTGATAAAAAAACAGTCCGGTTGCCAGAAACGGAACAGTAACCGCATTAAGCGCCAGCAGATAAAATCGTTTATCGTTGAACAGCCGTCTTCTGGAAAAATCATCAACCGCGTTTTGATTGTCGGATTCAGAAAAATCCCCGCTGTTTTTTGGAACAGCGAACAGCACAAATGGAATTAACAGCGCCATAACCGCAGCAGAATTAGTAATTAATGAATAGCGCCAGCCAAGATAACCGATGATCATGCTCACCAACAGTGGAAACAAGCCTTCGCCGCTGGAATACCCGAGCGATGTTATGCTCAATGCTTTCCCGCGGGTTTTGTTATAATACCGGGAAATCGTCGTATTTGAAATATGGCTTAACAACCCCTGTCCGGCAAATCGTAAACCCAAAAGGCCAATAAAGATCATGAAAATATTTATCGAAAATGCCATTATCAGACAGGAAAGGATTAATAAAACAGCGGCCGATAATGTATATTTTTTCAGATCGGTGTTGTCGATTAGTTTTCCGACATACACCAAAATAAATGAACTGCCGATGGTTGCCAGGGCGTACAAGCCGCCAAAACCTGAGTTCGACATTTTAAATTCCGTGATTATGAACGGGACGTACAGAGAAAGCAGAAATGTTTGCCCGAAACCGGAAAAGAATGTCAGCAGAAAACCAAATGAAATTAATCTTCTATTATTCAAAAAGAACCTGATATACTCCATTATTTTTAAATCCAAACCTTTTTAAGAAGCGTTACTCTGTATTCGTCGTTAAATGCTTTTTGAGAGCCGAATTCACTACAATCGTTTTATTGTGATAGAAAGCCACGTGGAAAGTTTCACGGGTATAATACCACGTAGCAAATGTGTCGAGGGATTTCCATCGTTCCGTAATGATAATCAACATCCCGTCTGGCTTTAATAAATTAACAATCTTTTCAATTTCGTTTTGCTGATTGCAAAAGTGTTCAAAAACTTCCGTTGAAAAGATAAAATCATAATTTTTGTTTAAGTCGTTTTATCGGCGCCGGCTATTTTTTTAACCTGACCGCTCAAACATAATCTGCAATCCATCTGCTATCCTTGATTCGCCGCACATATAATACAAAAATCGGCGAATGGAATGCTTCTAAGTCTTTCAATGGCGATATTATTACCACATTTAACACACTTACCATATTCATTAGAATCAATTTTCATCAATGCATTTTTACAGCTTTGCAGTTGCGAGCGAACATCAATTAGTGCGGCGTCGAAAATCGCCTTATTATTTATGGCGTCCATGCGCGATACTCGTCCGTAGGCATTATCCGGAGAAATTGGTTTTGTCGCTTCTTCAAGACGCAACACATCCTTTTCCAGTTCTGCTATCTGATCCAAAATTAATTTTTTAATCTGTATTTTGTCAGTTTTGTTCATGATCATTTCCTTGTGCATTGTTATCCAACATGAATGTTTGAGTATTGTGTTCAATTGATGTAAGAAATTTCACATCCGGACATTTTTCCTGAGCCAGTTGGTATGCATATTGGGTTTCGGGTATAAACACCAGATTATGATTCTTATCATAATAAAGCTTATTGGCGTAAAATTTTACCAGATAATCGATATCGGCTTTGGTAGAATATTTCAGCCAAAATGCTTTGAATGAATTCATCGGAAGGAACTCAACCCGTGCGCTATATTCATGGAGCAGCCTGTATTTTAATACATCAAATTGAAGTTCGCCCACAACGCCCACTACTTTTTTATTTCCTAAATTCTGCGTAAATAACTGGGCCAGTCCTTCATCAGTTAAATATTGGATGCCTTTCCGCATCTGTTTTGATTTGAGAGGATCGGCATTATTCACAATTCGAAACACTTCCGGTGAAAACTGTGGTATGCCTTTAAACATAAAATTGTCCCCTTCGGTCAGGGTATCCCCAATATTAAAAATTCCTGAATCGTAAAGTCCGATTACATCACCAGGAAAGGCTTGTTCCAAAAGCGATTTTGTTTGCGCCATAAACGAAGCCGGACTGGGAAATTTGAGCTGCCGGTTTAACCGCACGTGATGATAAAATTTGTTTCGTTCAAATTTTCCCGAACAGACCCTTAAGAATGCAATTCTGTCCCTGTGTTTCGGATTCAGGTTTGCATGAATCTTAAAAATAAAGCCGCTGAAATTTTTGTCACCCGGCGCGATGCTGCCGTTTGTTGTGTCTCTTTTTTTTGGCGCAGGCGCAATTTCAATAAATGTATCGAGCAATTCTTTCACGCCAAAATTATTGAGTGCGCTGCCAAAAAATACCGGCGCCAGACCGCCGCTCAGATATGCTTCCCGGGTAAATTTGTCGTAGATCCCATCGATCAGGGTAACATCGTGGCGGAGTTTCTGCGCGTCGGCTCCAAAGGTCTCATCCAACCCTGAATCCGATAGCCCGTTAAAAACACGAATATTTTGTACTACCTTTACTTTATTGGCGTTATAAAAAGCAAATGAATTATTGTGAATATTGTAAACACCGCTAAACTTCGATCCTATGCCAAGCGGGTAGGTCAACGGCCGGACTTTAATTGAAAGTTTTAACTCCAGTTCATCCAGCAGTTCAATCGGATCCTTTCCTTCGCGATCCATTTTGTTGATAAAAATAATAACCGGCGTATTTCGCATCCGGCATACCTGCATTAATTTCTCGGTTTGCTCCTCAACCCCTTTTACACAATCGATAACGAGAATGACACTGTCCACAGCAGTTAATGTCCGGTACGTATCTTCTGCAAAATCTTTATGCCCGGGCGTATCCAGCAGATTGATTTTATAAGCGTTGTAATCGAACGAAAGCACTGAAGTTGCAATGGAAATACCCCGTTGCTTTTCAATTTCCAAAAAATCCGATACCGCCGTTTTTTTAATTTTATTCGATTTAACTGCACCGGCAATCTGGATTGCGCCGCTGTAAAGCAACAATTTTTCAGTTAATGTTGTTTTTCCAGCGTCCGGATGGCTTATAATTGCAAACGTCTTGCGTTTGTCAATTTCAGAAATAATTGACATTTATTATATACCTTAATTTAATGTTAAATAGAGTCTGATTTGTAAAAAATGAAATGATTATCAAGCGGACAACGCTGGTTCGCGGAAAATCAATTGCATGTTAGCATTATTATCTTCACTTTTAAAAGCGTTAAGGATGATGCAGTGTTAACATTATTTTTAAACTACTTAAGCATTTTTCCATATCAAAGCTTTCAGGACTTGCTTTGCTCAAAATAGCACAAAAAATGAAATAATAATAAACTTTTTAAACGTCTTCATTATAAATTTTGTTCCAATAAAATTCAAAAATATTTCATTGCTTTCTCTGTAAAAATGAAACTTGCAGGAATTCTGTTTCTATAAAAAATTTTACTTGACATTGTCATTCTTTTACGCTATATTATATGCCAATTAGTGCATACAAGCATAAAGGAATGGTAATGGATTACGTAGCTATTTTTAAATCACTTGGGGATGAGACCCGTCTGCGCATCATAAACCTGTTTGTACAGAGCAATGAACGACTCTGCGTGTGCGAAATGGAAGATGCGCTGCAATTACCGCAATACACGATTTCCAAAGCGCTGAGTGTGTTGCGCAATGCCAATCTGACGGTTTCAGGCAGGCAGGGAACCTGGGTTCATAATCAGTTAAGCAGCGAATCAAAATTTCTCACATCATTTTTTAAGTTGCTTCGGCAACACCTGGCAGGTCATTATCCTGAAGACATTAAAAGACTGGAAAAGCGATTAGCGCTGCGTAAAGACAATGTTTGTGTTATTGGCGTCCCGTTAAAGGAGCAATTGGATGAAGAATTTTTAAAGCGAACATAACATAAAATAAAAACTAACTATTCTATAAATTAAAAAGCTGGAGAAACAAAAATGAACATTAAAATCCTGGGCACAGGGTGTGCCAAATGCATCAAATTAGAAGAACTTGCCCAAAAAGCAGTTGCTGAATTGAACGCGCATGCGGAAGTGGAAAAAGTAACTGATCTTGACAAAATTATGAGCTATGGAGTAATGATGACGCCTGGGCTGGTCATTAATGAGCAAGTAAAAATCGCTGGCAAGATTCCATCTGTTGAGCAAATTAAAACATGGATTCAGGAAACAAACTAATTTTTATTATGGAGAATGGTGCAATGAAGAGAACAAAATATCTATTTACATTTTCGATTCTTGTTCTGCTGGTTATTTTTTATGGCTGCGGAGAGAATGAAGCCCAATCCAAAGCAGATTCGACCCGCCAACAGGCAAATAAGACGCAGGCGGATTCTACAAAGCAACAGGAAAAACCAAAGGTTACTTTTATCGAATTAGGCTCTGTGAACTGCATTCCCTGTATTATGATGCAGCCGGTGATGAAAGCCATTGAAGAAGAATTTGGCAGTCAGATTGAAGTTGTGTTTTATGATGTATGGAAAGATCCGGCGCCTGGCAGAAAATATGGAATTCGGGTGATACCGACCCAGGTTTTTTTAGACGAATCAGGTAAGGAATTTTTCCGGCATCAGGGATTTTTTCCCAAAGAAGATATCGAAAAACTATTGGTTGAAAAAGGATTGAAAATGCTCAAACAAGTTGAAATTGAAAAATAAATTGGAGCAGACATGTTAACAGAATTATTCACGTGGCTTACGAATGCAGTTCAGGGAAGCCCTGTTATTGCAATTAGCGCGGCGTTTGCGTGGGGTATTTTAAGTATTTTGTTGAGTCCCTGTCATTTATCCAGCATCCCGTTAATTATTGGTTTCATCGATAAACAGGGGCGTGTTTCAGTGAAACGGGCATTTACGTTGTCGCTCATGTTCTCTGTAGGCATTTTAATTACCATTGCAGCGATTGGATTAATTACCGCTTCGTTTGGCAGATTGATGGGAGACGTGGGACGAATTGGCAACTATTTAGTTGCTGTCGTGTTTGTGGTGGTAGGATTGTACCTACTGGATGTAATTAAACTTGACTGGGGAAATTTTGGCGGTAGCAATGTGAAGCAGAAAGGTTTGATGGCAGCGTTAATTTTGGGATTGTTGTTCGGCATTGGGTTGGGTCCCTGTACCTTTGCCTACATGGCGCCCATGCTGGGTGTTGTATTTCAGGTTGCATCAACTCAAATTGTTTTTGCAATTGCTTTGTTAGCTGCATTTGGAATTGGGCATTGTTCTGTCATTGTTCTGGCTGGTACGCTCACTGAAAAAGTCCAGCAGTACCTGAACTGGACCGAAAAGACAAAAGGAGCCATTATTCTACGAAAAATATGCGGCGTTTTAGTGATATTAGGTGGTTTGTATCTGGTATTGAATTAATGAAGGACAATAAAGATGAAAGATCGAACAAAGTTTATAATTATTGTATCAACGTTTATCGCTGCTTATTATATTCCATTCGATAAATCGAATATTCAGACAGCCCTGGTTGAATCGTTTCTCATGCTTCAGGACTATGCCAGGGAGCATGTGTTGTTTTGTCTTGTGCCTGCTTTCTTTATCGCGGGCGCTATCGCTGTGTTTGTCAATCAGGCGGCGGTGATGAAATATTTTGGCGCGCAGGCACGCAAAATTTTGTCGTATAGCGTTGCATCAGTTTCAGGAACCATTTTGGCAGTGTGTTCCTGCACCGTGCTGCCGCTGTTTGCCGGCATTTACAAACGCGGCGCCGGCATTGGCCCGGCGACGGCATTTCTGTATTCAGGTCCAGCAATCAACGTGCTAGCGATTATTTTAACCGCGCGTGTGCTTGGTCCTGAACTCGGTATCGCCCGAGCCGTTGGCGCTATTATTTTTTCAGTGATCATCGGATTGGCAATGGCATTCATCTACCGCAAAGAAGAACAGGAACGAAACGGGCAGGCTGCTGCCATGACCGCAGGCATGGATGAAGACGGACGACCGTTATGGCAAACAGGCATTTACTTTCTTACGCTTGTGCTCATTTTAATCTTTGCCGCCTGGGGCAAACCAGCCCAGCCAGTCGGATTTTGGAACGCTGTTTTTCAAATCAAATGGTATTTAACCATTGCGCTGTTAGCAGCACTTG
This sequence comes from uncultured Cytophagia bacterium, assembly GCA_964498785.1. Classification (GTDB taxonomy): domain Bacteria; phylum Zhuqueibacterota; class Zhuqueibacteria; order Thermofontimicrobiales; family Thiofontviventaceae; genus Mariaggregatimicrobium. The sequence goes on from CAZCJL010000099.1 coordinate 26,031, forward strand.
CAATTCAACTATGGAAATGGTTTAAAAAAGACGAAATGGATGAATGGGTCAATCAAACCTGGTTTTTTGCGTGGCAGATTTTACCGCTGCTGTTTGCAGGCGTTATCGTGGCAGGTTTTTTAATGGGACGACCCAATACAAACGCCGGCATTATTCCTGCCGAGTGGATTCAGACAGCTTTGGGCGGAAATTCAATTTGGGCAAATCTATTGGCGTCGGTTTCTGGCGCTCTCATGTATTTTGCCACGCTCACCGAAGTGCCCATTTTGCAGGGATTATTAGGCGCTGGCATGGGAAAAGGTCCTGCGTTGGCGCTGCTGTTAGCAGGACCTGCGTTGAGTTTGCCCAATATGCTGGTTATCAGAAGTGTTATTGGCACACAAAAAACATTGACATTTATATTGTTGGTGGTAGCCATGGCAACGGTGACCGGGATGGTGTTTGGGGAGATGTTTTAATACCTAAAATTCTAAATTAAATCTGTATTCAAATTATAACTAACTATTTTAGTAATAGTTGGAGTAAAATCCTTGTATCTTCTCAATATTTTATGGTAGATATGGGCGATTGCCGCTATGTCGTATT
>CAZCJL010000100.1:0-26350 GCA_964498785.1 uncultured Cytophagia bacterium
TTAAAGAGAATCCGAAAGCTTTGATGCACACCATCAATTATTGAATGGATACTAATTTAGCAATACTTGCTATATCGAATAGTTATTTTGAATATCTTAATGGGAGAAGTGCGATTGATTATCAATGTTTTTAATAAGCGTTATTTTCAGGTCTAATGAGCCAAATTGACATTAAATTTAGCTATTTTTTTGAATTGAAAATTCGTTTTAGAATTTTAGGTATCAATAAGATAGATAAACTGGGCCTAATCTTGATGGTCAAAATTTTTTTAAAATTATCATTTTCTTGTTGAATTTGTGAAAAAAAGTTTTAAATTAAAACATATTGTTTCACTGTTTCGATTTTTGAAACATTCAGGAGGAAGAAGTGGCTTTAGCAACAAATTTGACCAGTGATATTCTTGATTCAATTGGCGAAGGATTATTTACTGTTGATAAATATTTTAGAATAAATTATTTTAACCGTGCTGCGGAAAAAATTACCGGATATAAGAAAGAAGATATTTTGGGGCGAATGTGTAAACACATATTTAAATCAGATAGATGTGTCAATCAATGCCCTATTGCGATAATTTTAGAAACCGGGCAAAATATTTATGATCTGGAATCCAATATTCGAAATAAAAATGGCACAATCACGCCAATAAAACTGAACTCATCAATTTTGAAAAATGAGGGGGACGAACCTGTAGGCGGCGTCATTTCGTTTCGCGACATATCAGACCTTGAATTATTAAGAAAACAATTCAATACAGATGATCAGTATTATGGTGTGATCGGACATAGCAAGGCGATGCACGAAATTTTTGAACTCATTGAAGAGATAATGGATTCCGACGCGACAATATTAATCCAGGGTGAATCAGGTACAGGAAAAGAAATGATCGCAGATGCGATTCAAAAAAGTAGTCAACGCTGCAAAAAACCATATATCAAAATCAACTGCTCTGTTTTTACCCCACAATTGTTGGCGAGTGAGCTTTTCGGGCATGTTAAAGGCGCATTTACCGGCGCAATTAAAGACCGAGCTGGACGCTTTGAAGTCGCTGACGAAGGAACGATTTTTTTGGATGAAGTTGCTGAGATGCCACAGCAAATGCAATTACAATTATTAAGAGTTTTACAAGAAGGAACTTTTGAGCGAGTCGGAGAGTCGAATACCCGAAAAGTGGATGTCCGCGTGATTGCTGCAACGAATAAATGTTTGACAGATGAAATTGCGCGAAAAAAATTCAGAAAAGATTTGTATTATCGATTAAATGTGATACCTGTGGAAATTCCGCCATTGCGACAACGACCTGAAGATATTCCGTATCTAATAGATTATTTTCTCAAAAAGTTTAAATTGATATACAAAAAAAATATTGTTGATATAGAGGATGATGCGCTTGACTTGTTAATAAATTACTCCTGGCCTGGTAATATTCGTGAATTAGAGAATGTGCTCGAGTATGCATTTGCGAGAATTAAGGATGATAATATAATAAAAATTAATAAATTACCCCCGTCTATCCGGCAGTGCTCTGTTTTTTATGATACCAGCGCTTCAATCGCTAAAACGCAGAAATCGGTTGAGAATTCTGATCAAACACGGGATATCTTAAAATTACTGGATAAACATCATTGGAATAAAACAAAAGTTGCAAAAGAGCTTGGAATTGGAAGAAGCACATTGTGGCGTAAACTGAAACACCTAAATTTGCAAAAATAGTGTTTCAAATGAAACAAATTGTTTCGAACTGTTTATCAGGTTGTAATTTAATTAGTTAGTCTGGTAATGAATGGATTTTTGAAACATCTCTTACTACGAATATGATCGTAACGCATTGTTATTATTACAGAGATAAATTTGGCAAGGAAATTGCTGATTCCCAACACAATATTGAGGTCATTATGTCTGAAATGTTGGGAAATCACTATTTTCTTGCCCGAAAATATCTTTTAGCTACCAAAGAGCTCGAAGAGGCATTGAAAAAGCAGCCGCAAAACAAAGCCATCCGCCGTAAGTTGGTGATTTGTAATGCACAATGTGGGGAACTCGAAAGAGCGCTGGACCTGCTTATTTCGCTACTTGAGGAAGATATTGAATTCATTACTAAATCTGATCCGATCTTTGATGATTGTCCCTGTCCTGAATTAGCCTATGAATTGGAATCTCAAGTAGATAGCGACAAAAAACTGGCAACCTCAAATTTAAAATTAGGAATTTTCTGGCTGTATTGCGAAATCGATAAATCGATTTATTATTTTAATGAATACAAAAAAATAAAATCCGATAATCCTTTCGTAATAAAAATACTATCTATATTAAATTCGTACCTGATTTCAAGAGATTTGATCTGATGTGTATGATATGAATAATTAATTAACTAATACTCTATAAGTGAGGAGCTAATGAAACAAAAAAATGTGGTTGTTAGCTTGTTATTTTTATTTTTGATGTCTTTAATATTTTACACGGGGTGTACTAACAAATACGAACCGACACCTGGTTCGAGTTGTGTACATTGCCATCTAAATCCAGAATTACTGAAAGAAGTTGCCACGCCGCTCCCACCGCCATCTGGCGAAGCGGGGGAAGGCTGAGGCGGCGAAGTGTCTCAGTTAGAGGCATGGCAAATGGTTTATGTGAGTGAAGATTTTCTGCAAACCGCTCACGGAAAATCACAATGTGTGGATTGTCATAATGGTAACTCAAGTGCATTCGACAAACAAGGCGCACACCAGGGAATCATCGCGTTGCCCAGTGACAGCGCGGAAGTTTATTGCAAAGGGTGCCATCCCGACATCGTGGCAAGGTATGCAAATTCTCTACATTATAATCAGGAAGGTTATTTTCAAAGAATTGAAAATCGAACCGGATTTGATATTCGAAGTGACCAGGATTTGATGGAACACTACAACGAGGAATGCGGAAAATGTCATGCAAGTTGTGGGCAGTGTCATGTATCCAGACCGGTATCTGTTCATGGAGGATTTGTTCATGGACACAAATTTGATAAACCGGACAGAGATAATAATTGCGTTGCCTGTCATGGCAGCAGGGTTGGCGCTGAATATCTCGGACAGCATGAGGGATATCCGCCAGACCTTCATCGCTTTAAAGCAGGTGGCGGTAGTTGTGGATTTTGTCACTCTGGTTCGGAGATGCATAGCTCTGGTGTGACGTATACTTATCGTTACTTAAATACGGAAATGCCACGGTGTGAAGATTGTCACGAGGATGCGAAAAATGCGAATACCTACCACCAGGTACATTGGGCGCACGCAAGTGTACCCACCCTTTCATGCCATGTGTGTCACTCACAGCCCTACAAAAACTGCGATGGCTGTCATACCGGCGGTTCCGGAATTACCGGGTCTTCCTACATGAAATTAAAAATCGCGAAAAATAAGTTCAATCTGGAAGCCGCGAACAGAAATTATGATTATGTGACAGTTCGCCATATTCCGATTGCCCCGGATACGTACGCAAGTTGGGGAATTGCAAACCTGGATAATTTTAATAGCGAACCAACCTGGAAATACACAACTCCGCACAATGTTCAAAAATGGACTGCTTTAACAACAGTTGAAGATGGGCAAAGTTGCGCGGCTAATTGTCATAGTTCAACTGAATATTATTTGTTGAATGCCGATTTATTGGATTACGAAATTGAAGCAAATAAAGAAATCGTGATGGATGATAAACTATAACAACCCCTTAAGGAGGACGTATGGAGAAAAGATTAATTGTTGTAATGTTGGTGCTGGCAATCGCGTTAATTGGTTTAACCGGATGCGACAAAAATTCATCAGAACCGGAAGCAGTAAATGAGTTTGATCTGGTTGCTGCAATTGGTGATCAATATTTTACTAATTACAAGACTTCATCCGGCGACGAAGTGAACACAAATATTGCGGCTGTTTTTGATATTTTGACAGACGGCGATGCATCAAATGATCCGTTCATCATTGATTTACGGGGACCAGCCGAATATAACGAAAAACATATTAAAGGAGCTGAAAATATTTCTCTTGACAATTTAGTCGCAAAAATTGAAGATGGCACAATTCCCAAAGATAAAATGATCTTAAATGTGTGTTATTCCGGACAAACCGCAAGTGCCGCAACTGCCTTATTAAATATGTTGGGATACGAAGCACAGAACTTGCTGTTTGGTATGTGTGGCGTCGACGTTAGTATTACTAAAGGAGATCTTTGGGTAAAACAGATTGCAACAGATGAACGCGCCGGACAAATGGTCGCAGACGAATCCGTTGCAACAGAAACGCATGATTATCCCACTTTAGCAACCGGCGAATCGACTGCTGAAGAAATTATTAAAAAGAGTTACTCCGACTATATTTCTGCTGGTTGGGGCGGAATATCCGCTGATGCTGTTTGGGATAATCCGGATGATTATTTCATTATTAATTACTGGCCTGCCAATGAATATATTGACCCGGGCCATATCCCGGGAGCATATCAGTTCACTCCAAAAGTAGATCTGAAGTCAACCGAGAAACTGAATTTGCTGCCAATGGATAAGAAAATTGTGGTTTATTGTTACACCGGTCAAACCTCAGCCCAGGTTATCACGTACTTGAAAATATTGGGCTACGATGCATATTCCTTAACGTTTGGAGTGAATGGATTTGATACTAACTCAGTAAGCAAATATTCCGCTCCTACAGCAGATTATAGCGCTATTCTCGAATAGTCTTGCACTGTAAATAAATGGAAAGAGAGGCTGGCAAAATGTGTCAGCCGCTCTGCAATTTAAAATTAACGAGAGACTGATATACAATGAATAAGATTAAATTATACGTTGTTCTGATTGCGTTAATTTTATTTATTGGTGATGGGTACGGTTTAGGCTTGAATTTTCACGGTAGTGCAGCGAACTCTGTTTATCATTATGAAGATATTGAAACCCATACCCGGCTGTATCAATTCTTAAGATTTTCTCTGGATTCCCCCGAAATAAGTAATGTTTCACTAAACGCATCCTTACGAGCCCTGACAGATGTGGATGTCGACCTTGAAGACGACGCTCGTTTCAAAGCCTACAATTTAAATATTAAAGCGAAAAAACTTTTCAATCGCCTGGATGTGGTCTTCGGACGGCAATTTCTCCACCCGGGAACAGTTTTGGGAGGTTTAGACGGCTTGTATCTGAAATACTATTTAAGCCCGAATATGGCGTTTTCTGTTTACGGCGGAGTGGAATCGCATTTCCAGAGAAGTTTTAAGATTTATAAGGCAGAAGACAGCTTCACCACAGGAGGTTTGTTCGAGTTGAAAAAAATCTTTCAGTCGAATATGCAATTCCTGTACCTCAGAAAAGCGACAGATGAAGAAGTCTTCTGGCATTTAACGGGATGGAATTTTGACACTCAATTAATTCCATATACGAGATTAAGAGTTCAGGCACACTATGATATTGAAAATTCACAGCTTCATCGGCTGTACTTGTCAACTCGCCACACAATAAATAAAAATTTATTAGTTACTCTTGGATACAAAAGTCAATACCCTCAGGTCTATGCAAATTCATTTTATACAATATTTGAAATCGACGCATATCAGCAATACCGCCTGGGATGCACATACAAATTATTTGGAAATTTTTTTCTGAACGGTCAATATCGTTATTTGCAGTTTGATACAGAAGATGCTAATCAATTTTTTGCAACGATCAGCCATTTAAATGGTAGCCTCGGATTAATTTATGAATCCGGATATTCCGGTGAACAGCTTGGTATTCTTGCAGATTATGCCTATTCGATTACGCCGAATCTGATCGCATCAGCCAGCGTGGATTATACAAAATATAAAACCGAGACAGTATATGAATATGATACTGACAACCAGCTCGCCAATGCTGTTCGCGTTGCTTATCGTTTCAAGAAACACTGGACAATTGATCTGGAGTATCAATGGATCAATAATGACCGTTTTGAGGAAACCGAAAATGATTCACGAATTTTAAATCATATCCAATTTAGTTGGTAAGGAAAAAAAATATGAAAAAATTCATGTTTTTGATAATTCTGTTCGCCATGATTGTTTCATTATCCTATTTACTGATAGCTCAGGAATTAGAATTAATATTTTCTCATAAATATCATGCAGAGGAAATAGGCGTTGAGTGTACGGATTGTCATCCGGCAACAGAAAGCAAACTCGCTTCGGATAATTTATTGCCGGATATGGACGGTTGTTACACCTGCCATGATGAAGACCAGGAATGTACAGTCTGTCACAAAGATCCTGATAATGCTATTGCATATCCACGAATTACGGAATATATTGCCAAATTCTCCCATGCTGAACATTCGGGAGAGGATTTTACATGTGAAAATTGCCACAAGGGAGTGGCAAAAAGTTCGGACATTACTGAAAAACATCTTCCCTCTATGGAAAAATGCGTGGAATGCCATGTCGTAACGTCAGACGCTGACTATTGCTATATCTGTCATGAAAAAGGAGAAAATTTGATTCCGGCAGATCATCACCTTGCCTGGCGGCAGGATCACGGCATTGTTGCGCAAACCGAAGAAAATTGCAGCGCCTGCCATACGGAAAATAGCTGTCTTGAATGTCATGAAGGCGATAATCTGGATCACAAAGTGCATCCGTTAGGATATGTGAATACTCATGGAATTTTTGCGCGCGCAAACAAGGAAAATTGTTACACCTGTCATGAAGAGCTTGCTTTCTGCGTTGAATGTCACCAAACGCGTGGAGTAACTCCAAGAAGTCATTTGACGGCAAATTGGACAAACATGTCAACAGGCGGAGGCCACGCCCGTGCAGCAAAATTAGATCTGGATTCATGCATCGCCTGTCATTCAGATGCTGGCGGAGATCCCAGTTGTACAGGATGCCATGACAAATAATCCGTTTAATTTCATCTTGCTTACCTAATTTTTTATAAAAAGGTCTGTCGAACGTAAAATAATTAACAGATGATGTTTCGTAAATATATTTGAAGATATTGATATTCACTCTATTGATACGGATTAATTACGAGTCGCTCAGAAAATAAAATAAATGTGATCCTGATGATGTTACCCGACAGAGAGGAGAAAATTGCCTCTGGCGTCAAGCAATTTATATAACATGATGGATCACATTTTTTTTATAGTTATGATTCCTTTGTTTTTTCACTCTTTTTTTCACATCGCGTTGGTTTGATTATAGAATCCGTATAACAAAAGATTTGCAAGCTATCAATATTTCTGCTCGATCAAGTATCGAAATAAGAAAAATCGATAACTTATTTTATGATAAGTAATTGTTATTAACCTTAGGAGGTGGAAATTGGATTTAACCAGAAGAAATTTTCTAAAATTCACTGCGGCCGCAGGAACAGTAGGCGTAACGAATGCAGCGAAGAAAGCGAATGCCGGCCACCAGAGAGCTGTTTCACCGGATTGGTTAGGTGTATTAGTGGATACGACCGTCTGTATCGGATGCCGGAAATGTGAATGGGCGTGTAATGACGTCAACAATCTTCCCAATAAGTCTCTCGCAGAATTCGAAGATAAATCTGTTTTCAAAAAACAGAGAAGACCTGATGCAAGCGCTTATACTGTTGTGAATCAATATAATAATCCACGCAATTCGGCATTGCCGTATAATGTAAAAGTTCAATGTATGCATTGTAATGATGCTGCCTGTGTATCTGCCTGTATTGTCGGGGCTCTGACAAAACATCCGGAAACAGGGGCTGTTCACTATGATGCCTGGAAGTGTATCGGCTGTCGGTACTGCATGGCAGCCTGTCCGTTTCAAATTCCGGCGTATGAATATCATAATGCTTTAACCCCAGAAGTGAGAAAATGTACATTTTGTTTCGATCGAATTACCAAAGAAGGGGGGGGCGTCCCGGGATGTGTAGAAATATGTCCTGTTGGAGCGCTAACATTTGGTAAAAGAACTGAACTTATTGAATTAGCCAGTGAAAAAATAGCAATGGAACCGGAAAGGTATATTGATCATATCTATGGAGAACATGAACTTGGTGGTACTTCGTGGATATATTTGTCCGGGCGCCCAATGGAAGAGCTTGGACTGCTTAAATTTGGCGAGAAACCGATTCCGAGTTATACTGAGCCATTACAACATGCTATTTTTAAAAATTTTATTCCGCCAATATCCCTTTTTCTTTTTTTAGGTGGAATCATGTGGATGTTTGATAAGAAAAATGACAAAAAATCTACTGAAGGAGGTGGAAAATGAGTTCACATTCAGTTAACGCTGCCCCTGTTGATAAAAAATTCTTCACTCCTGGAGTCAAAATATTAACTGCGCTATTTGGGATTGGTGCTGCCGTTGGTTTATATCGTATGATTTTTGGTTTGGGCGCTGTTACCAACCTGAACGATCAATACCCATTAGGCTTTTGGATTGGCGTTGATGTCGCCAGTGGTGTTGCATTGGCTGCCGGTGGTTTTACGACCGCCGCGCTGATTTACATTTTCCATCGGGAACATTATCATGCGATTGGCAGACCAGCACATCTTACTGCGATGCTGGGCTATACTTTTGTGGCAATCGGATTGCTTTTCGATCTCGGCCGTTGGTATAATGTGTGGCATCCGGCGCTGCCCATGATGTGGCAGGGAAATTCTGTGCTTTTTGAAGTTGGTATGTGTGTGATGATCTATTTAACTGTTCTTTATATTGAATTCGTTCCCATTGTGGCAGAACGATTTATTGGGCGATCTCCAAAATGGATTGATTCAATTCTCCGGTTTCTAAATAGAATTTTAGATAAAATTATGTGGATTTTTATTATTTTGGGTGTGGTTTTATCTTTCCTGCACCAATCTTCATTGGGAAATTTAATGGTAATTGCGCCATACAAAATGCACCCGTTATGGTACACTCCGTTATTGCCACTACTGTTTTTAGTTTCTGCAATTGGTGTTGGCTTTCCCATGGTTATTTTTGAAAGTACTTTGGCTTCCAAATCATTTAATCGTCCCGTAGAAAGAGAAATTTTAAGTCCGCTTTCACGAATCGCTGCTGTAATTATTGGATTGTATTTTTTTCTAAAGGTCGGCGATTTAACCATTCGTAATGCCTGGGGCCATGTTTTTGAGGGTAGTTATCAATCCAACTGGTTTTTATTGGAATTTATTGTTGGAGTAATTGCCCCGTCAATTATGTTAATGGCTAAAAAAGTAAGGGAAACCACGTGGCTATTATTTACGGCTGCGTCGCTCTATATTGTGTTTGGTGTGTTGCTCAATCGAATTAATGTCTTTTTTATTGCATATAAACCGCCTTATGCGACAGAAACATACATTCCAGCAATTGGCGAATTTGCATTAACCATTGGTTTGATATCAGCCCTGATCCTTATTTACCGTATCTTCGTTACAATTTTCCCTATTTTACCAGCACATGAAAGCAAAGCATAAATCGTGGTGAAATGGATAGCATTAAGAAAATAATTATGAAATTCGGTAGCGGTATGAAGCAATGTTTTAATAGGAGAACTTAGCATGTTAAATAAAAGGGTAGCATTAATTTTTGTATTCATGTTCAGTATTTATTTTTTGAGTAATGCTCAACACAGGAGCATTCATGAGACAAAGGGGATAGATTGTTCGCAATGTCATGAATGTGATAAACCCACTAAAAAGAATCCCTGTTTGAAACCCTGTCCCCGTCCGTTTCGGGATAAAGACACCGGAAAAAAAATGACTGCAAGCGAAGGTCCGGAAATTGTGATCTTAGACGAATTAGAAAAATTATACGATCCGGTTGTATTTTCTCATAAATTGCACGCAGATATGGCGAATATGTCAGGTGGTTGTGTCTCCTGTCATCATTTTACACCTACTAACCAGGCGCATCCACCATGTAAAGAATGCCATAGCCCTGAAATCATAAGTGAGAATCTAAAAAAGCTAAGCCTGAAGGCGGCTTATCACCGTCAGTGTATTGGTTGCCATCAGGACTGGAGCGGCGAGGCTGACTGTGACAAATGCCATGCGATGAAAGAAAAAAAAGCGGCTGCTGGTGAAAATTATGTACAACCGCATTATAAAAAGTGCAACGAGCCGGATAAAAAAATATACAAAACGAATTATGAACAGGCGCCAATTGTTACATTCTTTCATAATTATCATTCACACTCTTATGGCCTTGAATGTAAAGATTGTCACCGTGAAGATCCCTGCGTTCGGTGCCATTTTCAAGGAGAACGAACGGTTTCTGTAGTTGAGGAGCACGAAGATGTTATGCATCATAAATGCTCTGCCTGTCACGATATTGACGATAAAAAAGAATGTGATAAATGCCATTCTCAACAAGAGAAAAAAGGATTTGATCATGCACGGGCAACTGGCTGGCCGCTCAATATTTATCACAGCAAGTTAAGCTGTGATCGTTGCCATCCCAAAGGAGAACGTATTGGGAAGCTCGATCGATCCTGTAATAGTTGCCATAAAAACTGGAATTCATCGAATTTTGATCATGCTATCGTTGGATTAGCGCTGGATGAAATTCACATTGAGGCCGATTGTTCTGATTGTCATGCCGATCGGCAATTCGATAAGAAACCTGCTTGCAGCAATTGTCATGACGGAGATATCACTTATCCTGCCGATAAACCCGGTGAGGTTACGCAAAAGGGTCGATAATATTATTAGGTGAGCAGTAAGTAAGATGTGTAAATAGAACAGCGGGAGGTTTGCAGGTATCCTCCTTATAGCTCAAATCGAAGACAAAGATAAAACCTTTAATGAAATTCTATTAACAAAAACCCAATGATGTTTAATCGTTGGGTTTTTGTTTTAAAATTGGAATGAAATTGAGTAATGATCGATAGTGATCTAATATGTATTAATGAATAAAAATAGTTGTAAAACCAATAAATATAGGTGGTAATAAATATAATTGTGATGATCATGGGTTTAAAAAAATGTTGACTTTTTGAAAAATAATTGTTATATTTTTCTACCGAATAATTATCTTTCCTGAGTGAACGAGTTGAAACGTGAAGATATATGATGAATTATTTTCATGTCAGCAGTTAAATAATGGTCGATAAAGATAACAATCTTTAGGTTTTATGATAATTATAAATTCCCCGGATATTCATACTAATCACCATCCAGTTATAAGATTAAGTGCTTTTGTATATTTTCATTTGAAAAGAGTATTTTATCGATTTTAAAATGATGATAAATTATTCTGTTTCCTATAGTGGTTTGATTGCCTTAAAAATAAAATAAATGATAAAAAATGACACAACGTGTTAAAGCAACAATTAAAGGAATTGTTCAGGGAATCGGTTTCCGGCCGTTCGTATATAATCTAGCATTGAAAAATAAGTTGAACGGCTATATTGTGAACACCAGTGATGGCGTAATTATTGAAGTTGAGGGGGAGCAGGAATCCATCAGTAAATTTTTTAACATAATCAGTAACAATCATCTACCGCTTGTGCACATCACTTCGATTGAAAGAATTTATTTAGAGCCGATTGAATATCAGCAGTTTGAAATTCGGAAGAGTATTTCAAATCATACCCGATCAACGTTAATATCCCCGGATATTTGTGTGTGCGACAATTGCCTCCGAGAAATGAACGATCCGACCGACCGTCGATATCGATATCCTTTTATTAATTGTACAAATTGTGGCCCGCGTTATACAATTATCAGGAACATTCCTTACGACCGTCCTTTTACATCAATGCACAATTTTGAAATGTGCGAGAAATGCCTGGCTGAATATAAAAATCCTGCCAACCGACGTTTTCATGCACAACCCAACGCTTGCCCCACATGCGGCCCACACGTTGAACTATGGGATGCCCGGCAGGCTAAAATTGAAACAGATGATCCGATAAATACTGCAAGAGAATTATTAAAAAGGGGGAACGTTTTAGCGATTAAGGGGTTGGGAGGTTTTCAGCTTGCTGTAGATGCTAAAAATAATAAAGCTGTACTTAAGCTACGTGAAAGAAAAAAACGTGAAGAAAAACCAATAGCAGTGATGGTTGCTAACGTGGAAAAGGCCGCGGTCTTTGCACTGATGGAAATTGAGGAACAACGGTTATTAGAATCTTCGCAACGCCCCATTGTGTTATTAAAGAAAATAATGCCAAATCCATTGGCTTTTCAAATCGCTCCCAATAATAAATATATCGGAGTGATGCTTCCATATACGCCATTGCATTATTTGTTCCTAAATACTGATTTTTTAGCGCTGGTGATGACGAGCGGAAATATCAGTGAAGAACCGATCGCAATTGATAATGAAGAAGCATTTCGCAAACTGGCGAACATTGCTGATTATTTCCTTATTCATAATCGGGATATTTATCTTCGCAGTGATGATTCGGTCACGCGATATATGGCAGAGGAAATTCGTATTGTCAGGCGATCCCGGGGATATGTGCCGGCGCCGATTTTTCTGAGAATAGACTCACCTAAAATCCTTGCTTTAGGCGCTGAAATAAGAAATACAATCTGCCTCACCAAAGGAAATCATGCGTTTTTAAGTCAACATATTGGTAATCTGAAAAACCAGGAGAGCTATGATTTTTTTAAGATGACTGCCAGGCATCTTAAACAAATTTTGGATATTAAGCCGGAGATAGTCGCTTATGATTTGCATCCGAATTATTTAAGCACTCAATATGCGCTGGAGCAACAAGAAGACGATAAAATCGGAGTGCAGCATCATCATGCTCATATTGCCAGTTGCATGGCAGAGCACGGATTAGATGAACCTGTCATTGGCCTGTCGTTTGACGGCGCCGGATTCGGAACCGATGGAAATATCTGGGGCAGTGAGATTCTATTGGTGAGTGGGGCGAAATTTAAAAGATTGGCTCACCTGGATTATGTACCCATGCCCGGAGGCAATGCTGCGATCAAGGAGCCATGGCGGATGGCAATTAGTTATCTGGAGAAAACGTTTTTCGCTGATTGGGAAATTTTTGATTTGCCCGGTATCAGAAGAATAGAGCATGATAAAAAGAAGAACATTCAGCAAATGCTAAAAAAGAACATTAATTGTCCGCTCACATCCAGCCTCGGGTGCTTATTTGATGCAGTGGCTGCATTGTTGGATGTTTGTTCAGATGTAACTTTTGAAAGCCAGGCAGCAATTAGCCTGGAAATGATTCAGAGAGATTATGTGGATATACAACAGTATAATTATTCTTGGGAAAAAGTCGACGATATCTATGTTGTTTCTCCGTTTCCGTTAATCCGTGAAATTGTCTATGATACGCTTTATGGCCAACGGAAAGAGACAATGAGTCGGAAATTTCACCAAACACTGATACGCTTATATGCCGATCTGACAACAAATTTGAGCCGTGAAACAGGAATAAAAAAAGTTGTTTTGAGCGGGTGCATATTTCAAAATAACAGCTTATTGACAGGGTTACAGCGATTATTAGAATCCTGTCGTTTACGCGTTTATTCGAATTCCCGAATTCCCACAAATGACGGCGGCATTGCATTGGGGCAGGCTTATGTCGCCGCGAAATCAGCAAATGAATAAAAGGTGCAATTTATGTGTGTAGCAGTTCTGATGAAAGTCATTAAAATTGACGAGGAATCTGCCCTGGTTGAAATGGGGGGCACACAGAAAACCATCGGGCTGGACATTGTCGATCCCAAGCATAACCTTGGCGACTATGTGATTGTTCATGCCGGGTTTGCCATTGATGTGCTTGATGAAAATGAGGCGCAAATAATTTTGAATGATTTTGAGGAGATGTTAGCACATGAATCTGACTCATCTCACTGAATATCGAAATAAAGATGTTTGCCAGACGCTATCAAACATGATCCGTGAAATCAGCACGCATGAAATACGATTGATGGAAGTCTGCGGGACTCACACCGTGGCTATTTCCCGCAATGGCATCCGGAAACTGATGCCGGAAACGGTTGCGCTTTTATCTGGTCCTGGTTGTCCGGTTTGCGTGACATCTCATCAGGAGATAGATAAATTTATTGCACTGGCAAAACACCCGGATGTTATTCTCACTACGTTTGGCGATTTAATGGGCGTACCTGGCTCGGAATCATCTTTGCAAATGGAGCGGGCAAATGGCTCGGATATTCGTGTTGTATGTTCTGCCACCGATTGCCTCGACATCGCAGAAAAAAATCCGGATAAACAAGTCGTGTTTCCTGGTGTAGGATTTGAAACCACAGCAACGACTATCGCGGCTGCTGTTTTTGCCGCGGCAAAGCGGAATATAAAAAATTTCTCAGTGATTTCTGCGCATAAATTAGTGCCGCCGGCGATGAAAAAATTGATGGAAAATGAAGCAGTGAAGATCGACGGTTTTATCTGTCCCGGTCACGTATCAGTGATGATCGGTGCTGATGCGTATGTGCCGATTGTAGAAAATTATCATGTTCCTTGCGTCATTGCCGGATTTGAACCCGCAGATATTTTACATGCGACTTATCTGATTGTTGAACAAATCGAAAACGGATATGCGCGGGTGGATATTGCATACAAGCGGGCTGTGAATGCCCACGGCAATCCGAAAGCAATGGATGTGTTATTCCAGGTATTTGATCCGTGTGATGTAACATGGCGGGGGATCGGTTTGATACCGGAGAGCGGATTGCGGTTTCGGGACGAATTCAAACAATTTGACGCGACATTTAGATTTGAGTTGACAGTACCGGAGGTATCCGAACCTGCCGGTTGCGTGTGTGGTGAAATTCTGACAGGCCTTAAATCGCCACATCAATGCACATTGTTCGGGAAAACGTGCACACCGGAGAATCCCATCGGTCCGTGCATGGTATCTTCGGAAGGGACGTGTGCTGCATATTATAAATACAAGCTTTGATGGTTCAGATTTCCGAAATCTCAATTTTTAATTCACTACTTTTTTCCCGCGGATCAAATACAATTCCGGATTCTCTATTTTCGTTTCAATCCTGAAACCTGTTTCTAACAACAGTTCACTCATCTGTTCCACCCGCAGGAGCAGATGCCTGTTTACTGGTTCAGAAAGAGTTGCGTGAAATGCGTTTAATTTCCTGCTACAATTGAGATGAAAAATGGTGATTACCCCACTATTTTTTAGCGTGCGCCAACATTCCCGCAGCGCCTGATTTTTTTGCTGAATATGGGGAAAAATTTGAAATGCGATAATATGATGAAATAAATTATTCTGATATGGGAGATATTCTGCCTCGGCGCAGGTAATATTTGCACGACTATCATTTTGTTTTGCTCGCTTTGTCATACGTTTGGCAAAATCAATCGCGAAAATATTGCCCTTTCCGTTAGTGAAATTAAAGAGATACGGAAAAAGAATACCAGTTCCGCAGCCGACATCAAGAATATAATGTCCCGGCCTCAAACCTGTTTCAGCAATGACACGCGAGATTTTTTCGGAATCCGGTTGCGTGCTCTCATGCCAATGACTGGCACGTTCGTTAAAATAATGGCGCGTGATAACATTTTCTGTAATCATTTTGAAGACCCTAATTTAATTCTCCAAATTGTTTTCAACAAAACAGGAATTAAAAAAAGTTGCAACAAAACACCCGGCAATGTATAAATGATCGCGGCTATCGAAAGCATTTTCGGTGGTAATCCTAACAGCGGGCCGAAGGCATAAATTGTGATAAAATAAGCAACTCGTTCAGCAAATATTCCGATCACCAGACTGATCCATGGTGAAATCCGGAGTTTTTGATATAGCCAGGAAACAACTCCGGCAGCGACAATCCCCTCGATACTCATAATCAATGCTGTCGGAAATAATGGCGGCATCCCGGTTGCCAGACCTGAAATCCACGGTCCAAGTAAACCAACGAGAATTGCATACGGAAACTGGATTAAAAAAGCAGAAAGCACAATCGGCAGAAACATCGGTAAGAACATCGCTCCGCCGCCAAATGCATGAAATATGATTGGGACAATGACACATAATGCCAAAAAGAGAGCGATATATGTGATTTGTTGTGTGCGGATTTTCATCAAAAATTTCTCACGTACTGGATTATTCGTTTAAAAAATGTTTTTCAAGTTCATTCAATTTTTATGGCGTTAACTGGCGATTTAAAAAACGTGGAGCGCCGGAATATTAAACGTAACTCCGGCAACTCCACTCGTGTGATTTAAGGATAGGATCACCAATTAAAAAGAAATATTTATTTTTGAATAAAAAGTTCTGCCTGGCATGGGATACCCTTTCAGGATTACGTAATCCGTATCCAATAAATTTTCTACACCAAATGCCAGTTGCAATTGTTGCGACAGATGATAACGCAACTTGAAATGCATTACGTTATAATTAGCTAATCTTTCAACCGTCGTTTTCAACGGAAATTGATTTTTCTGATAACTTGTGTACAAATCCTGGATAAATTCTCCGTATAAATTGAAATCGAGTTGTCTGTAATTATAATTGAACATGAAATTCAGTTTGTTCGGTGAAAAAGGAAGGATTTCATCGGAGTCCAGATATGAATAAGAAATGTTCGTCGCGAAATTACGGAATGGATTCGCTTTTAATGTGACTTCGAGCCCACGCGCATTATTTGATCCAATATTTTGATTTTGCATCTGCCCCGGTGCAATCATCACAGTTTCAATTAATTGATCCCCTTCATAATAAAAACCAGTCACATCAAGTGATGCGAGATTTCCGAACATCTGATTGAAACCAACCTCGTAATTCCAGAGACGCTCTGGCTGAAGATTATCATTTGCCGGTGGGAACAAAAACAGGTCTTTTACCGAAGGTGTTCGGAAACCTTTTGAAGCAGAAGCCCGTAATGCAGTCGTTGAAAATATATTATAAACCAGCCCGACTTTCGGAATCCACTCTCTGCCAAAATTGGAATTATCTTCGAGGCGCAAACCTGTAGCAAAAATCACGTCTTTGAAAAATGTTTTCTGAATATGAAAATAACCGGCAACTTCGTCGTTGAAGTACGTGCCTAATCTCGTGCCATTCGATTTTGCTGATCCGCCAAAACGTTTTACATCAAATCCAACGGTGGTTTTAATATCTAATATGAGATCAAAATTTTGAAATGCGATAATGCCATTGGTCTGGTCTTCAGAATACCAGCCGTCGCTTAATGTGTGTTCTCCAAAATTTCCATGGAGTTTAAGAGTCCCGGACGTATTGCCAAAGTCGTTACTCAGCGTGAGATCCATAGAAGTTCTCGTAATATCGCCAAAATCGAAATAGCCGTACAGATCGATTCCTTCAGGACCCGGATCGTTGAATTCGTACGGCGTTACGTTGCCGTTGAAAGTAATGTTGAAATGTGGATTCATGCGGTACCCCAGTTTCAACGCGTAATTTTGCCCCTCGAACCGGCTGTTGTCACGATGGCCATCTGATGAGTTATACCCAATTGACCCCATATATTGCAACTTCCCGATAACGCCCGAATGACGTACTGAATATTTTTGCGTATTGTAAGAACCGTAATGCGTACTTACTTCGGTTTTGTAACCTTTTTCCGGTAATTTTTTCGTGATGATATTGATCACTCCGCCAAGCGAATTTGTGCCATAAACCGCAGAAGCAGGACCCCGCAAAATCTCGATATGGTCGACATTATCCA
Source organism: uncultured Cytophagia bacterium (assembly GCA_964498785.1). Classification (GTDB taxonomy): domain Bacteria; phylum Zhuqueibacterota; class Zhuqueibacteria; order Thermofontimicrobiales; family Thiofontviventaceae; genus Mariaggregatimicrobium. Next base: position 17,587 of record CAZCJL010000100.1, read on the forward strand.
TTAAATAGGCATCGTTCAACGGATGGCTGAAAATGCCCTGAATATCGGGACGACCATCAATCAAAATTAAAACCTGTGAATTTGGTTTGCCACCAACACCGCGAATCGTAATACTTCCGCCAGCCATTGCTGCAACACCGTAACCCATGGTTGATCTTCGGGTCGTGAAAACGCCGGGAGTGAGAAACGAAACAGCATCAGCGACATTGGTGAAATTAGTTCTGCGAATCATTTGAGGCGGGACGATTGAAATACTGGCTGCGACTTCTTTTTGCGGGACTTCATATCGTTGCCCGGTAACGACGAGAGGTTTAAATTCATATTTTACAGAATCCCGGGAATTCATTTCTGCATGAAGAGCGCCTGAGAAGATGAAAAAGAAAATGACGCTTGTGACTATTTTCAGTTTGATTAGCATTATTCCCTCCATTGAATTGTGTTAATAATTTTAAGAAAGTATTTGGATAGTGTTACTTTTTTAGATTTAGTGATACGTAAAGATAAAAAAATTATTCGATCTTCCCTGTGATTGTCATTGACAAATTACCATGTTTTACACCTTTCAAACTAATCAGCCGGTCGGCGATTTTGCGAATATCGATTGCCGGTCCTTTTACAATAATGACTTCGAGGCAGTTGTGGTGATCAAGATGAACGTGGACACTGGAGACGATTTGGTTCATAAATTCGTGTTGAACAGTGGTTAAATGTTCGGTGACTTCGCTCTCGTGATGGTTGAATACGATAGTAACAGTCCCCACTGCGTCGCCTTTATTTTCAGAAATATGTTGTTGTACAAGTTCCTTTCGAATCAGATCCCGAATAGCCTCGGACCGGTTTACATAACCGCGCTCTGAAATCAATTTGTCAAATTTCGTGAGAAGATTATTCTCAATGGAAACGCCGAATCGGCTTAAAATGCTCATTTGATTCTCTTTCGTGTTACGAATTGTAAAAAGATAACACATAATATTATGAATGTCAAGATTTATTTTCGTCAATGTCATTTTTATTAAAAAATTGTCATCGCACTCCTGATTTTAATTAAGAGTCATACAATTTTTACTTGCAACAATTCTGTAAAAATCTTATATTTATTAAAATAAATCTCAAATAATCGGTTTATAATAAAATTCCCAATCAAACCAGGGCACAGTTTTCATGAAGAATGAAAAAATTCTGCCTGATTACGGAAGCGGTGGCAGAGCCTCTCATCAACTCATTTCAGAACTCATTTTATCCTACTTTAATAATCCCATTTTATCAGAACTTGATGACAGCGCTGTTTTAGAAACTCCCGGACAAAAGCTGGCGTTTTCCACAGATTCCGATACTGTAGCCCCGCTCTTTTTCTTGGGCAGCGATATCGGGGAACTGGCGATTAACGGGACAGTCGACGATCTGGCCATGCGGGGCGCAATCCCCAAATATTTGAGCGTCGGATTTATTATTGAAGAAGGTTTTCCGTTTTCAGATTTCAAGCGAATACTTGCAAGCATGAAAACGGTTGCCGAATATACCGGTATTCAGATTGTGACCGGCGATACGAAAGTTGTACCGCGCAAGGCTGCTGATAAGATTTTTATTAATACATCGGGAATTGGTTTTATTCCGAAGAATGTTTCAATTTCAGGAAAGAAAGCCGGGCCAGGCGATAAAATAATCATCAGTGGTACAATCGGCGATCATGGGATCACTGTTTTCATGCAGCGGGAGAGTTTACAGTTTGATTCGGAACTGCGATACGAATAATCTTTCTAACATTAATACGGATGAATTATGAATACTACAGAATACCAGTTTGTCGGTGAAGTCGTAAGTTACACGCAAAAACAAAATGTCATTGATCTGAAATGCGAGAATGCACGAGTTGAAATAACAATCAAAACTGCGGATATCATTCGGGTGAGAATGTATCCCGGAGAGTCAATTCCGGATACGCATTCGTATGCTGTGTTGCCCATGGAAAATTCATCCGATGTTTATCCAATCGAAGACCGCGGTGATCAATTAAAAATTACCACGCATAAGATGATGATCTTCATCCGAAAGTCTCCGTGTAAAATATCATTTACTGATTTGGAAGGGCAGATTATTTGTGAGGATCATGCGGGCTATGGAATGGGCTGGAATGGCGCCAAAATTATCTGCCATAAAAAATTGCACGATGAAGTGTTTTATGGTCTGGGCGAAAAAACACGGAAATTCAATAAGCGCGGGAACATGTACACCATGTGGAACAGCGATATTCCGGCATATACTATTTATACCGATCCGCTTTATCAAAGCCATCCCTATTTTATCGGTTTGAAGGATGGGAATGCATTTGCCATCTTCATGGATAATAGCCACCGTTCCGAATTTAATATGGGAATGGGGACGAAGCAGTTTTACAGTTTTGGAGCAGATAATGGTGTGCTGGACTATTATTTCATTTATGGCCCGGAATTGAAAACTATTTTGAAGCATTACGGAAAACTGGTTGGCAAAATGCCGCTGCCACCGAAATGGAGCCTCGGATACCAGCAGTGCCGATGGAGTTATCATCCTGAATCTGAAGTAATGGAGCTGGCGCGCACCTTCCGCCATAAAGAAATCCCCTGTGATGTGCTTTATCTGGACATTCATTATATGGACGGATACCGTTGTTTCACCTGGGATAAACAGCGCTTTCCCGATCCGAAAAAAATGCTGGCTCAATTACGGAAAATGGGATTTAAAGTCGTCCTCATTATCGATCCCGGAATTAAGGTCGACCCGGATTACGCAGTTTATAAATCGGGAAAAGAGGGCGATCATTTCTGTAAATATCCGGATGGGAGTCTTTATGAGGGAGAAGTCTGGCCCGGATGGTGTAGTTTTCCGGATTTCAGCAAGCCGGCCACCCGGGAATGGTGGGGTGTGCTTTATAAAAATTATATTGAACAAGGAGTGATGGGATTCTGGAATGATATGAATGAACCCGCGACCTGGGGCGGAACATTCCCGGATATCGTGTGCTTTGATGATGAAAACCGGGGAGCAAGTCATTTGAAAATCCATAATTTGTATGGCTCTCTTATGGCGCGTGCAACCTACGAAGGCGTGAAAAAGCTGCAACAGGGACAACGCCCGTTCGTGCTGGACCGGGCGGGCTATGTTGGCGTTCAACGATACGCTGCGGTGTGGACCGGTGATAACGTGTCTTCGTGGGAGCATCTACGATTGTCCATTGATATGTGCATTGGAATGGGCATGTCCGGGATCGCGTTTTGTGGCCCGGATATTGGTGGATTCGCCGGAGCAGCAACACCGGAATTATTTACCCGGTGGATTCAACTGGGAGTGTTTACGCCATTTTTTAGAACCCATACCGCGTATAATACTCAACAACAGGAGCCATGGACTTACGGAGACGAAAGCGAAGAAATTTGTAAGCGATCTATCCGTTTGCGTTACGAATTGATGCCTTACATTTACAATGCATTTTATCAGTCATCTAAAACAGGTCTTCCCATCATGCGACCAATGGTACTGGAATTTCAGGATGATCCTGAGACCTTTGAAATGAGCAGTCAATTCATGTTTGGTGAGAATTTGTTGGTAGCTCCGGTGCGTGCAGAAAATCACCGATCCTGCCGTGTCTATTTCCCGGCAGGGAATTGGTTTGATTTTTGGACAGGTGAAAAAATAACCGGGCCAAAATATCAGTGGGTCGACGCGCCATTGGACAAAATTCCGGTATATGTGAAAGCGGGCAGTGTGATTCCCATGCAGCCGGCAATGAATTATGTGGATGAAAAAAAAGGCGAACCAATTTATTTGGCGCTTTTCCCGAAAAAAGGTGTTGTCACAAATTCCCTGTATGAAGATGATGGTTCCAGTTTTGATTACCAGCAGGGCAAATACTGCATTACTCCTTTTGAAATGGATTTTGATGAGAAAATATTAGATTTCAAAATAGGGGAGAAGATTGGCGCTTTCAGTCCGGCCAATCGATCTTTTATTGTTAAATTGAAGAATATCAGGGAAAATCCTCAAAACGTATCAATAATCGGACGTACAATTGAGAAAGTTGAAAATCCCGCTGATATGGAGCATCTGGATTACGGCTGGTATCGCGATCACAAAGAGAAGACCTTGTCTGTTAAATTGAAAAACGATGGAACCGCAACATATCTAAATATCGTGTTTTAGCGATAAATTGATCTTTAATAAATAATGCAACCAGAGGCGATCTTAATCCGTAAAGTATTTTTACACGTTGATGATTCTAAGACAGGAGAAAATCATGAATCTTGAAACCTGGTGGATCTGGATGGGACTTGCAGCTATTTTTGTAATAGCTGAAATATTTACCGCCGGCTTTTTCATCTTATGGTTTGGAGTTGGGGCGGCAGTTGCTGGTATTTTTGCTTTATTAGGTATTGGTGTGTTTTGGCAGTGGCTTGTATTTCTCATTGTTTCAACAGTGCTGGTATTTATCTCCCGACGTTTTGCAGATAAGTTTTCACACAAACAACCACCCGGAATTGGCGCTGATCGGCTGATCGGACAACAGGGACTTGTAATCGAACAAATCAATGAAATTGCCGGAACAGGGAAAGTGCGGGTGGGGTCGGAAGTATGGAGAGCGACTTCCATGGAAGAAGATGTATTAATCGTCGGAGAGCGGGTTGAAATTAATAAAGTGGATGGTACTCACTTGGTCGTATCTAAAATGAAGAAAGGAAAGTAACATGGAACCATTATTCGTCCTGCTGGTAATCGTTATGCTTATTATTGCGGCAACAGGAATTAAGATTATTCGCCCCTGGGAAAAGGGATTGGTCGAACGGTTGGGCAGATTCCAGAGGTTGGCAGATAGCGGATTGGCTTTTATTATCCCATTCCTGGATAAGCTGCAAAAGGTCGATATGCGTGAACAGGTTGTGGATGTTCCGCCGCAGGGAGTGATCACAAAAGATAACGTGGTTGTTGAAGTCGATGCAGTTGTTTACTATGAGGTGACCGATCCTGTTAAAGTAGCGTATAACGTGGCGAATTTTTACGCGGCTGCGACAAAGCTGGCGCAAACTAATTTGAGGAATTTAATCGGTGACATGGCGCTGGATGAATCGCTTACTTCCCGGGAAACTGTGAATACGCAATTGCGGCAGATTTTGGATGATGCCACAGACAAATGGGGCACAAAAGTGACGCGCGTAGAACTCCAGCGTATCGAACCGCCAAAGGACGTTACCGAGGCGATGCATCGGCAGATGAAGGCAGAGCGGGAGCGCCGGGCGATGATTCTCGAAGCTGAGGGACGCAAAAAATCAGCAATTCTGGAAGCTGAAGGAATCCGGGAAGCGGCCATTTTAAAAGCCGATGGCCAGGCCGAGGCAATTAAGAAAGTCGCAGACGCGGAAAAATATCAAAAACTAACCGTCGCAAAAGGGGAAGCCGAAGCGATTGAAAGAGTGTACCAATCCATCCATAACGGCAATCCGACCAATGATCTTATCGCTATTAAATATTTAGAGGCGCTCCAAAAAATTGCTGATGGCAAGGCAACGAAAGTATTTTTGCCTTATGAAGCTTCCGGTGTGCTCGGCAGTATTGCTGGCATAAGTGAGTTATTAAAAGAAAAATTACCGGAAAAAGAACATCAGGTTGAATCAAAATAAAGGTGCGATTCTTAATCGGACGTGTATTAAAAGTATCGCATGAAACCACAAAACATGCAAGGGTTGCAGAGTGATGCAAAAAAGTTTTTCTAACTTAAATTACTCATAAATAGTTGCCGTAGAGTCGCTAAGGTGCAAAGAAATAAAAACGTAATTCTATTCGTGAATACAAACTCAGTTTTAAAAATCTGTTTGGTTTAAATAAAATTACGATCTTTTATTTTCTCCGGGCAAAAATACGAAAAATTTTATCTTGAATCCATCTTTGATAAAGAATCCTATCCAACGAACCGTAATAAAGACATAAATTTAGTGGACAGAGGTGCTTTGTCGGGCAGTTTATCCGGAGCATATCGCAGGGCTCGTCAGAATGATAAAAAAAGATAACCGCTATTTAGAATAATGCGTTGAGTGATGGCGTCTTTGCAGTTTATGAATTATTGTGGCTAAATATTTTTCCTCTCCGTTCCTTTGTATGTTTTATGAATAATAAGCGCTCGTTTAGTTGTTAATATCTCCGTGTTCCCACACCTGCAGTTGCGTCCCACTTTCAATCCCCCAGTCCGCGATGAACAAGTGTGAACCGTTGGTGGTGAGTCCGGCGCCGCGGGGAGCGCGCAGTGGGGGAGAGGTACCTTTCAACGACCAGAGAAAGTTGTGGTGGCGGTCGAAAATGGTAATGCTGCCATTATCGATATGGGAGACATAAATACGACCAGCGGCATCCACATCTACAGTCCCCATGCCTACGTGGCGCACAGGCAGATCGTTTATTTGCTGGTAATTCGCGGCGCCGTTGGTAATTTTGCCCTGCCAGCAGTGGACGGTTCCTTCTGCCTGGCACACCACGTACACCCGGTTCCCGCTATCGTTCACTGCAATGCCGGTGCTGATGTGGCTGCCGGTTATCGGACTGTGACGCAGTTCATTATTGTTTTGGTCGAATACATGCCAGCGGTTGCCGCTTGCTTCCAGAATGAACAAATGACCGCTATTATCAACATCCAGCTCTCCGGGCCAGAATTGCACGTTCAAACCTGTAAATGGTGATCCGTCGAAAGCGTTGAAGCGGCAAATTAGTCCGATGGATGGATTGGCAGTGACGTAAACAATCCCCTTTTGATCGATAGCAATGCCGCAGGGATTGGTAATTTTTTTAAGAAGACCGTCGGCATCCAGGCCCACCGCAATCGGCGAAAAACTGGCTTCTGTTCCGGACACGTCAATCACCCGGATTCGCTGACGTCCGCGTTCACAGACCCAGGCGCGCCCTTTTGCATCGACGGCGACAAATTGGGCGTCGTGAATCAACGGCGGCAGAACTGAACGTTGGTGGAACAGTGCTTTACCACTGTTAATGACCACTGAATGGATTTTGCTGGTTATAATGTTATATTTATTCGAGATACGAAAATTCAGCGAAGCGCCTGCCTTCTGCGGGGGAATGCTGTAACAGGTGATATAATAATTTGATGTTCCGCTTACTTTGCACATCGGAATTATTCGACCGTTTTCCACAAATTTTGAATGGCTCCACATCAGGTAGAGTCTGGTATTTTCTGGCAGCTTGTTTAATTTACACTGAATATTGATTCCCTCGCCTTTTTTAGGACGTGCCGGCTGCACCGAAATATCCGTAATCCGTACCGGTTGGTTTTTTTCATCCTTCCATTGTATGGACGGAATTTCAGCCCGATGTTTGTAAACTGAGCTTTTCAGCAGATGTGCCATATTGCCTGGCGTATGTCCAGGAAACAGAACGCTGTAGGAAAAAATTGCATGACCAAGACATCCTTTTTGCCGGCTCAATTCAATTTGATGGATGAGCTGCTGCGGATCGGATGCCAGTATTCCAGGATAAAGTTTCGACGGAGGGACATTTTTCAGATGATTTTCAAGGCTGTAATGAAACAAGTTTGTATTTTTTGTATAAATCATTGGCGAGATAAAATCGAGAATTCCATACAATATCCAGTTGTGTGCATCCTGGAAATATAAATTTTCCCCCATGTAATGATTGCGCATTACTGCAGCGGAAAGAGCGACGGAAGGCTTGCCTCGCGCGGCGTCGGCATAGACAGAGTCGATAAGTGTTGTGATCCCGGCCCGCCGAAAATGATCCCATTTTAACGGGAGATTTTTTGGCGCGTCATGATAGGTTTGGGCAAAAAATTCTACAGAAGCAGAATCATAGGAATAGCCGCTGCCTGGATAGCGGATGTAGTCAAAATGCAGACCGTCAATGTCGTAGTGTTCGATCAGTTCTGAGAACAAATTTGTTAGATGTCTCTGCACTTCCGGATGCGAGGGGGATAGCCAAACATAACTTCCGTTCAATTGTTGCCGCTCGCCATTTATATCGCACATAAACCAATCCGGATGAGCACGCCACAACTGGGTCTCGTTTTGCGGAAAATTTTCAGTGGCCCAACCCGGGTAAACATTTGCCCAGGCATGTAGTTGGATGTCATATTCATGAGCAATACGAATTGCGACTTCCAACGGATCCCAGTAGGAGTCTGCCGGAGAATTTGCCCAGGCCCACGGTTCCAGTTGTGATTTGTAATACACAGATCCCGCGCCGCGAATTTGAAAGTAGATGATGTTAAAGTGATGCTCCGCAACATTGCGTATGATCTTGCGGATGTCATCGGCATTCTGAAAATCCCAGCGGGTGACCCAGATTGCCCGGGCTTCGATGACCCGGTTAGCAGGCTGGACGCCAAATGCATTCAGAGCAGAGAGCAGATGTATAAATATGCAGGATAGAATGAATAATCGTCGCATTAGTAATTGCTGATAGATGTCTAATGAATCAGGTTCGTTTTAATCATCTCCAATTAGGGAGAACATGGTAATTTATCATTTTAAAATTGATTTGCAAGGGAAATTTTCGCTAATTCAGGATGTCTGCACGTTGGGCGGAATTTCTCGTTCCATAGATTTTTGGTAGCGCGGTCGAATTCAAAATGTGCTGATGATTTTTAAAATAGTAATCGTTGGAATCTGCTGGTTTCGGAGTGTTTTACAATCGGGAAATAATTATTTCAATTAAAATGAGTAGTATCTTCTCAATATTTTATGGTAGATATGGGCGATTGCCTCTATGTCGTATT